>NZ_JAGZRH010000001.1:0-264889 GCF_018381775.1 Veillonella sp.
TACATCCATGGTGTTCCAGTCTTATAACTTATTCTCTAACAAGACTGTTATTGAAAACATCATGGAAGGCCTTGTAACGGTTAAGAAAATGAAAAAATCCGAAGCCCGTGAAATTGCGAAACGTTTCCTCAAGGAAGTAGGTATGGAAGGCTATGATGATTACTATCCTGTACAACTTTCCGGTGGTCAACAACAACGTATCGGCATCGCTCGTGCCCTTGCGATGGACCCAGAGGTTATCCTCTTTGATGAACCAACGTCAGCCCTTGACCCAGAGCTAGTAGGGGAAGTATTGGCCGTTATTCGCAAGATTGCAAAAGAGTTAGAGGTTACGATGATCATCGTTACTCACGAAATTGGCTTTGCGAAAGAAGTAGCAGACCAAGTGGTATTCATGGAAGGCGGCGTCATCGTAGAACAAGGTGACCCTAAAGAGGTCCTTGAACATCCTAAAGAAGAACGAACACGTAAATTCTTGAACCGTTACCTTACACTCGATAGTGAGCTGCCTCTAGATAGCGCAGCTTTATAAACGAGGTGCATAATGAAAGAATTTAGACAATTAACCGTAGATGATGCGGCTGAGTATCACGAGGTGTTGATTGCGGGATATGCAGAGAATAAGAATTACCCTATATCCTTTGATGCTATTAACTTTAGTCAAGAAGAGTCTCGTGCATGGATCTTAAAATATCCTGTGTATGGCCTCTACGTAGATGGCTCTTTGGTATGTTCTATTTCGTTCCGCATGCCTTGGATTCCAAAGGCTACACCAGATGTATACCCGCACATTGCACACTTTGTGACGGCTCCTGAACATAAGGGAAAGGGTTATGCTCGAGAAGTCCTCGCCGAAGCAGAAGACCTATTGCGCAACGTATACAAAACACCAGCCGTAACCCTAGGTACCGCAGCAGAACATCCGTGGCTTGCTAAAATGTATGAAGGCTTTGGGTTTAAAGAATACAAACGAGTACAACTACCTGGGAAGGTACATACTACTATATTCTTTAAGAAAACATTGTAATAAAATCCCCGAATTGTTTGGATTACACATTTAGATAACTTAACTTATTTTCTAAATCAGAAATATTTTTAGGGATGTACAATACAAATAGCGACTAGTTAAGATAATCAACTAGTCGCTATTTTATTTTTACCTCTAGTTACTATTTTGTTAATACATGTAATGTTATAATAAATGAAAATATTACTATTGGTGGAGTGTGAATAGGATGTATGAAATCGTAAATGAACCAAATTTAACTATTGCCTTTGATATGAATACAGAGTTATCTCCATTTGGTGTGTTTGGCATATATATTAAACAGGGCTATAATATCTGTGCTGGATATATTGACCCTAGTGATTGGTCAGGGATTCATACTGGTTACAAAGCATTAGTTAACTTGTATGAAAATTGCAAAGGGGAAGCAACTTTTACAAATATTCTGACGGGAGAAGGGGATACGCTAACATTCTCTTTAGACCAAAAGGGTGCTTTGACAATGGACGTTACTATCTGTACCACTTGTAATTACAAATGTAATATGACTATTGAAAGTTTAGATCAAACCTACTTGCCTAGGTTTATTGAGTTCTTTAAAGAATTTTTAGAACGAGAGCCAAAATAAAAAGGGGCTGCAACTAGAATGCGGTAAAACCGCATTCTGTTACAGCCTCTTTTTCTGTACCCAGTTTCTATATACAATTATTTTGTAACAACTTTAAGATCTACAGGGATTTTAGCTTCTACAGCTTCGCCTTTGAGAACCTTTTGAGCTACATCGATAGCGATTTTACCCATTTTATCTGGTTGTTGAGCAATTGTTGCAGCCAATGTGCCGTCTTGAACAGCTTTTACTGCGTCAGCAGTGCCGTCGAAGCCTACGATGAAGATTGGTTTGCCTGCGGATTTAGCTGCTTGGATAGCGCCCAATGCCATTTCGTCGTTATGAGCGAAGATAGCTTGTACGTCTGGGTTAGCTTGCAAGATGTTAGTTGCTACGTTCAAACCTTTTGTACGGTCGAAGTCAGCGCTTTGTTTTGCTACTACTGTTAAGTCTTTGTCAGCTTCGTCATGGAAACCTTTGCCCCGTTCACGAGTTGCGGAAGCACCAGGGATACCTTCGATTTCAGCTACTTTTGCTTTTTTGCCAACTTTATCTTCAATAAGTTCAGCTGCCATTTCGCCGCCTTTTACGTTATCGGAAGCGATGTGAGATACTACTTTGCCTTTGTCAGCAGAGCGGTCAACAGTGATGACAGGAATGTTTTTAGCATTTGCTGCTTCTACGGAAGTAGAGATAGCTGCAGAGTCTACAGGGTTGATGATCAATACGGATACGCCGCTTGCAATCAAGTCGGAAATATCATTTGCTTGTTTTGCAGGGTCATTTTGAGCATCAACGATTTTAACTTTAAGGCCAAGCGCTTTAGCTTGAGCCTCAACGCCTTCTTTCATAGATACGAAGAATGGGTTGTTCAATGTGGAAACAGAGAAGCCGATTGTGCCGGATTTTTTGTCGCCGCCGTTATCAGCGCTTTTATCACAGCCTGCTACAAGACCGATAACCATGATAGCCATCGCCAACAGTAACAATAGTTTTTTCATAGGAACCTCCTAGGCTTTCTTGCGGTCTGCAAGAACAGCCAGTAAAATAACAATACCTTTTACAACTTGTTGATAGAAACTGGAAACGTCGAGAATATTTAACCCATTGTTGAGGGTACCGATAATTAGGGCACCAATTAATGTGCCAACGATATGACCACGACCACCAGCAAGGCTTGTACCGCCAAGAACTACGGCTGCGATAGCGTCAAGTTCGTAGCCTGCACCTGCTGTAGGTTGTGCAGAGTTAAGACGAGATGTGATGATTGCACCAGCGATACCACAGAGCATACCAGTCAAGGCATACACGAAGATTTTAACGCGGTCAATCTTAATACCAGCAATGTAACTTACCTTTTCGCTACCACCTACGGCGTATGTTTTACGGCCTAAGGATGTGCGGCTCAATACGAACCAGAGGATGATGAAAGCAAGGAACATTGTGATGGCTGGTACTGGAAGGCCTGCAATATCCCCTTGGCCAAAGCCGTGGAATAGAGGATCTTGTGTAAGGCCAGAGATTGGGTTACCGTCTGTGAATACTAGGGTCGCACCACGGTAGATTGTCATGGTCGCCAAGGTAGCGATAAATGGAGCTACGCGGCCATAAGTGATAACAAGACCGTTAATACCGCCCAATACAAGGCCTGCACCTGCGGCTAAAACGATAGCTAATACAGGGTCAGTACCAGTTACGATGAGGTTGGCCATCACTGCACTAGAAAGGGCAAGGATGGAACCAACGGATAAGTCGATACCGCCCGTTAAGATGACAAAAGTCATACCAAAGGCGATGATTGCATTGATGGATACTTGGCGCAACAAGTTACGCAAGTTAGAGAATTCAAGAAAACTGTCGTTCATGACAGAGATAATTACAAATAAAAGGATAAGGCCGATGAGGGGGCCTAATTTTTTTACATATTGTAGAGCTTTGCTGTCCATTATTGTCCTCCTGTGGCTAATGTCATAATCGATTCTGGTGTTGCATCGCCGCGGTCCAAGATACCTGCTACGCGACCTTCATGAATGACCATAACGCGGTCGCTCATGCCTAGCACTTCAGGTAACTCAGAGGACACCATGATAATGGACACACCATCGTTCGTTAATTCGTTCATTAAATCATAAATATCACGTTTCGCACCAATATCGATACCCCGTGTTGGTTCGTCCATGATGATAATGGATGGCTTTTTACCAACCCATTTTGTGATAACTACCTTTTGTTGGTTACCACCGGATAGGGACGATGCTGGTTCGTGAATAGATTGTGTTTTAACGCCTAGTTTTTTAGACAATTCGTCAGCAAAGGAGTTGAGCTTGCCCTTATCCAGTATATGAGATGGACAAACTTCGTCAAGGTTCGGCAATGTAATATTGGAACCGATGGAGAAATCGAGGATCAAGCCTTCGCTCTTTCTATTTTCTGTGATGAAAGCAATGCCAGCTTTGATGGCATCTTCAGGTTTTTTACAGTTCAGAACGGAGCCATTAACTGTTACGGTACCGCCGTTGTGCTTATCTACACCAAAGATAGCGCGCATGATTTCTGTACGGCCAGCACCCATAAGACCTGCTACGCCGAGGATTTCGCCTTTGCGCAAGGAGAAGGAAATGTCGTTGTCGAACCCTTCTGGCTTGAGGTTATCTACGCTCATGACCACTTCGCCTGGTGTTGTGGTGCGAGCTGGGTAGAACTCGTCAATAGAACGGCCTACCATGTGGCGTACTACTTCGTCTACAGAAATCTCAGCAGTTGGTTTTGTAATGATGGTGTGACCATCACGCATAACCGTTATCGTATCGCATTCGCTAAATACCTCTTCCATACGGTGAGAGATATATACGATAGCAACGCCACGGGCTTTCATTTTGCGCATCATCTTAAACAATGTCGCCGTTTCACGCTCTGTGAGGGCTGCGGTTGGTTCGTCCATGATGACAACCTTTGCATCTAACATCAAGATGCGAAGGATTTCCGTCATTTGTTGGTGACCAACGGAGCAAAGGCCTGCCTCAGTTGTGAGTGGCAATTCGATGCCTAGTTCGCGGCATGTATTTTTTGCCTCAGCCAGCATCGCCTTTTTATCGAGCATACCGAATTTATTGCGCTTTGGTCTCATTAAATATAGATTTTCTAACAATGTTAGATTTGGCCAAATGTTGAGCTCTTGGTGGATGAAAGCCACACCGTTTAGTTCGGCCTCTCTCGGGTTCGGGAAGGTGCGCTCTACGCCATCGATGGTGATTGTACCAGCGTCTGCCTTGTGAATGCCCGTAAGGATATTCATGAGAGTAGACTTGCCGGCGCCGTTTTCGCCCATCAAGGCGTGAACCTCGCCCTCCTTGAGGGTAATACTTACATCGCGTAGTACTTGGTTCGTACCAAATGCCTTTGCAATGCCTGACATAACAATTTCCATAACTACTCCTATATGACTTGTGAAAGTATCTCTAATGTATGTAATAGATTTGAGGGTCAGTTAATCTATTGCTCTAGGGACGATCGCTGAAAATACAATCGGCGCGCAAGATAATGTTCGCATACGGAGATGCTTCACCAGTTCTAATAATGCATTTGCATTGTTTTGTTGCTTCTTTGAAAGCTTCGTGGCTCGTTTCAATCCATTCGTATTGATCAGACGGGAAGGTAGCCTCCAAGAAGTCATAAGCTTTAGGATTATTTTCCTTAATTTCCTTTGCCACATGAACTGCTTCGGATTTCATATGCTTAGCGATGATGGATACCACTTGTTCAAAGCTTGGTACACCAAAATCTAAGGCTAAGTCAATCTTTTGAACCCCTTCAGGTACTGGCAAACCGCAGTCAGCAATACAAATCGTATCTGTATGACCTAAATCAGCAAGAACCTTAGCTATATGACTATTTAAAATGCCGTGTCGTTGCATGGTAAACTCCTTATCTATTCCGATGACTGAGGCTTTAATGCCTTTATTCAATATGTTAATTCTCTGCCAAGAATGCTGCAACCTCGTCCTTCGTAGGCATGCCGCCTTGGGCGCCTAATCGTTGGATAGAGAGGGCCGCAGCTGCATTGCCGTAGTGCAATGCGTCGGCTAAGCTTTTACCATTGACGATAGCCGTTGCAAAGGCACCATTAAAGGTATCGCCTGCACCTGTTGTATCTACTGGATCAACCTTGAAGCCGGATACGGTGTGGATTTCGCCATTATCTGCATAACCTACGCCCTTGCTACCAAGGGTAACGATGATTTTATTTTCATTCGCCAACAATGTTTGCTCTGTAGATTGATTAGGGTAGAGAGCAGATAATTCATGCTCGTTTGGCGTAATATAGGTTGCCAATTCTAACCATTCAGGATTGAGGTCAGCTGCTGGAGCAGGATTTAAGAGGACTTTTACATTAGCCTCGTGGCAACGACGAACGATGTATTCGATGGTGGGAATAGGAATTTCGTTTTGCACCATTACGAGATCTGCTTGTTCAATAGCAGGCCAAGCATTATCTACTACAGATTGATCTACCTTTGCATTAGCACCTGCAATAACGATAATACTATTGTCACCTTCCGCTAATGTAATGTGTGCTGTACCTGTTGTAGTATCTGGAACCGTAACGATGTAGTCTGTGTTGATATGATTTTCTTTTAGATTATCTAAAATCATTTGGCCGTATGCATCTGCACCGATGCAACCCACCATAGTAACCTCTGCACCTAGACGAGCAGCAGCTACCGCTTGGTTGGCACCTTTGCCGCCGTGAGCGATGTGCAATTCGTTGCCCATAATTGTTTCGCCTGCCGTAGGGCGTTTGTCCGCGAGGACTACAATATCCATGTTGCAACTACCAATAACAACAATGCGATTCATAATAACTCCTTAATCAGCCTCAGCCCTAAGTGGGACTAAAAATGGATATCGTTAATTTTTATACATAAAAATCGCGGTGGTTTATACAGCAAATTGTATATAAATGTAATCGATAACCGCATAGGCGTTTACTTTCACATATCTATTAGTATAACTTAATCATTTATTAGTATAGCGTAAATACAGAACTTTATCTATATAAATAACTATAAAATATGGGTATAAGAAAAGGTATATCCAAAATCTGTGTTATATGAGTAAAAATGTACTCTCCGGATTTTGGATATACCTTATTATTGTAAGAATTAATATAGTTATATATTAGTGAAAGCTTGGCTTGTCGTAGTGTGTCCCTGGCTCGCCTACGCCGATGCTTGCACGATGGAATGGAGTTTCATCATCTACATGCAAGATGTCGAAGATGGCTTTTACTACAGCCTCGCGTGTAACTTGGGCATCGTTAAATTGAACGCCTTCAGGAATGAGCTCGTAATTTGTATTTTCTGGATCATTGTAGAGCCATGTGAGGCGCAAGATGGTGTAGTTTAAGTTGGATTCGCGCAATACATTGCGTGCTTGACGTTCGCCTTGTACATAGCTAATCGGTAAGTTGTCGAAGGTCCATTTTTCAAGGGCTGCAGGGAACTCGCCAGAAAGACCAGCCATGGAAAGGCCTATAACGCGACGCACATTTTTACGGCTCAATGCTTTCACAATGGATGCCATATCACTGCCAGACTCCATAGCACCTACGAAAACGATTTCTGCGTTTGTTACAGCTTGTTCTAATTTTGCAGGGTTTTGGAAAGAACCCTCGATGACAGTAACGCGTTCATGTTCGAGGATTTCTGGATGTAAACGGGTGGATAATTGGCGACCATATAATGTAAGGTGCATATCTGTATATGTTAATAATGTAGCAGTTAACTTCTGTGCAATCTGGCCAGCGGCCCCTAAAATAGTAATATATTTGTACATATAGACCTCCTATGTCCTAGGCATAAGTATTTATATGCATTATATCACAACTATATGACGAGAAAGTGAGAATAGAAATTTAATTAATTGCCAGGATTTCTTTTGTTGTTCTTAGTTGCGCAAATCGATTTCTCCAAATTTTTTCTTTGTAAAAGGATAAGATTTGATTGGCAGATAGATGGATGTTGTCAAAGGTTGAGATAGCATCTTCGACGATGGTAATTTTATAACCATATTCAAAGCCTACTTTCACAGATGTATCAATGCAAAATTCCACCTGCATTCCTACGAATGTTAAATTGGTAATACTTTTACTATCTAAATATTCCTTTAACCCACTATTTTTGAAGATGCTATTGTAATATTTATTGAAAATCTTTTCGTTTTCTTGAGGCTTTAATTCGTGATAAACTTGCCAATTATCACTGCCCGTTGCTAATAAACCTTCATCTTCAGAGTGTCTGATAAAAATGACTTCTATATTTTGATCTCTGAAATTTTTAATTAAGGCTTTTGTATTAGCGATAAGATTTTTCGCATCGTAAGGGTTTTCGTTAACTAAGCCTTCTTGTATATCGATTACGATTAATGCTTGTGCCATGATATATTTCCTTTTCTATTCATAAATAAGTATCTATGCGCATTATATCATAAGTATATAACAAGAAAAGGAAGAAAGAAGTATCATAGATGTTGATAGTAATTTTAAAGGATGCTGTAAAATTTAATGTTGAATTTACGCGATAATTTAACTACAATAGTGATAAGATATTAGAAAAATGAGTAGTATATCACTAAAGTATTTTGGAGGTGATAGTATGCCGAATATAAAACCTATTTCAGATTTACGTAATTATTCTGAAGTTTTACGTGATGTTACTATAGATAGTCCAGTATTCTTAACTAAAAATGGTAGAGGCCGATATGCCATTATGGATATCCAAGATTATGAACGTGTAATGGCTACAATAAAACTTATGGGCGCTTTAGAGAGCGGTCGTAAGTCTGGTGAAGAACAAGGATGGATTTCATCAGAGCAACTAAAGAGTGAGTTGGGGATTTAATTATGAATAATCAAATTAGCTATGCGCAAAAGCACTATCGTTAATCGATGGTGCTTTTTTATGGGCTTTACTTAAAGTCCTTTGATAAAGTCCCATCTTTCACAAATTCTTGAAGAGTGATAAAATATAGATTATATATTCATTTTTAGAAAAGAGGCTATTATGGAACGGATTCAAGATCTTGTGTACACGCATGTGCAGGGTGGCCAGTTTAGATGGGTCACTGTCAGCACATTGATGCTCGCATTGGGCACGATATTGCATTTGGTGAGCCCTAGTGTGGCTGGGGTAACGCCAAACTGGACGATTGCTACGTACTGCGTAGCTATTTTATTGACTCGCCCTAGTTTGAGTCAAACATTAGGGATTGGCCTTGTGGCAGCCCTCATCAATGTTTTGACGTCTAAGTCAGCATTCCCTTACGGCAACTTGTTGTCCGAACCAGGCGGTGCGTTGACAGCGGCTCTCGTAACACGTGCTATGTTGTCCATGAAGTTCCAGAAAATTGGTGGTTTTGATTTAACGCCAATCGTATCTGGTTTCTTAGCAACGGTTGTATCTGGTGGCATCTTCGTTACTCTCTTATGGCAAGTACTTGGATTGCCAAATAATGTATATATGTATGGTATGTGGCCATTGGTACTTATCGTAGGTGCTTTGAACGGTGCTATTACGCCAATCCTATATATTCCAGCGCAACGTCTATTCTCTAAACGGGGCATGTTGCCAAGTGCAGATCAATTGACGTCTGATCATAGTCATATGACAATCTTGCCTGAGCGCCAAGCTAAGATTTCCATTGAACACGTAAATTATTACCATCCAAAGGCGACTACACCATCTCTTGAAAACATCAATCTCGACGTACATGATGGGGACTTCCTCGTTGTGACTGGTCCTGCCGGTTGTGGTAAAAGTACCCTTTGCATGGCCATGGTAGGGGCTGTGCCTAAATTCTATGGCGGCCGTCTTGAAGGCATGGTCTTTGTAGATGGCAAAGCGACTACGCAAATGGAAATTCCTGAATTGGCTAATCACATCGGTGTAGTTCTTGCCGATTACGATACACAACTCGTAACGATGACTGTTCGTGAAGAAGTGGCCTTTGCCATGGAAAATCGCGGTTATGACCGTGAAACTATTAAAGCTCGTTCTGAAGAGGTGTTTGCACAAGTTGGTCTTATCGGCTTAGAAGATCGCAAAATTACTAGTCTATCCGGTGGTCAACGCCAACGTTTGGCGATTGCTTCCGTATTGGCTACGAACCCAACTGTTCTTGTTCTTGATGAACCAACGAGCTCCCTCGACCCAGATGGGACTGCCGAATTATATCGCCTCGTAGGTGATTTGAATAAGAAACACGGTATTACCGTTGTCGTTATCGACCATGACTTACACGCTGTATTGCCGTATGCAAACCGCATGGCTCTCATGGTGGATGGCTCTATTGCATGTGATGACGATGTACCAACTACGCTTCGTTACATGTACGAACACAATATTCACGTAGATGCGTTGCCATCCGTGTTCACCACGTATATGGAACTTGAACAAGCGGGGTTCCACAGCGATGAGCCTTGGCTTAGCATCGAGTCTGCTATCAAGGGCTTGCACCAAATTGAAATGGCTCACGCCATCCAAACTGAGGTGCATGGTGAAAGCAACTCTAGAGTGAATCAATCTAAAACAGTAGAAAATTCTACTAATCAATCTAATACAGTAGTTAATAAACAACCAATTCAACGCGTTGATGATGTACAAGGAAAGGACGGTGGCGCTCATGCTTAAGGTTGAAAATATCCGCTTTGGCTATGTGCCATCTGTAGACATCTTCCGTGATGTAACTTTCACCATCGAAGGGGGCGAATATATTGCCATTGGTGGTCGCAATGGTTGTGGTAAAACGACTATCACTCGTTTGCTCGTTGGTCTTGAAAAGGCGAGCGAAGGCCGCATGTACTATAACGGCACGGATATTACGGCTATGCCACCATCTAAACGGGGTCAATTTATTGGTTATGTATTCCAACAACCAGATCGCCAAATGTTCAGACCAACAGTAGCCACAGAGGTTGCTTTCGGTCCTGAATCACTAGGTCGCAGTAAATCCGAAGTGAAAGAAATCGTTGATGAAGTGTTGGAGCGTACCGGTATCGCTCACTTACGTGAAGCCTATCCACCAACATTGCGCCGCGGCGAAAAGCAACGCGTTGCGATTGCATCTGCACTAGCAATGCAATCTAAAATCCTCATTCTCGACGAACCAACAAGTGGTCAAGATGGTAAGGAAACTAAAGAGTTGTTAGCGTTGTTGCGTCAACTCAATCAAGAAGGTATTACGATCCTTCTCATTACACATGATATGGAAATCATGGCTAGCGAATGTAGCCGTGCCCTCATCATGGGTAACCAAACGGTTGCCTTTGATGGCAATCCAGAAGAATTGTTCAAGAAATCTACGGACGAATTGCAAGACCTAGGCCTTACAAAACCGCCAAGTGTGGAACTTTCACTAGCGGTACCATCTCTAGGCTATTGCAAATCCATGGATGAATTGAAATCTAAGTTAGTGGCTCAGTTGGGCAGAAAATAGGAGGGACATATGGAACGTTTAGTACCGTTAACAAAAATCTTGATGACCCTCGCTGTATCCGTGTGGGCCATTCTATTACGCGACTGGGCATCTCTATTGGCTTTAGTCATTGTAGAACTTGTCGTGTTATTTGTTGCAGGTTTATTGATCAAACAACGTAAGGCCGTAATGGCATTGACTAGTTTTGCCGTATTCCTTGGCATCATTCAATTCCTCGGCAGTGGCGATATAACATCTGCTATCGTATCCGGCTTGCGTATGCTTGCGATGACACTTGTGTTTATCTGTCTATTGGCAACTACAAAATTGCAAGACCTTACAGCAGCGCTCGTAACACAATGCAAAATTCCTTATGAATATGCATTTATGTTCACGGCAGCACTACGATTTGTGCCTGATTTCATTGCTGAAAGCCATGCTGTACAAGAGGCGCAAGCGTGCCGTGGTTTATCCTTAGAAGGCAACTTCTTGAAGCGCATGAAATCTTACGCATCCGTGATCCAACCATTGCTTTTAAAATCCTTGGGCCGCTCCGAAACAATGGCGCTATCCCTAGAACTACGCGGCTTCGGTGGACCTACACATAGCTTTGCAGCATCCGTAGGATTGAAAACTATGGACTACGCTGTAATTGGTGCATTGATTGCTATTACAGTACTACTATTCGTAATTGTGTAATAGATAGAACTAGACAAATTCATAGAATAAGGTATACTATAATTAGCTTAAAGAGTATGAGGTATCTTAATTGGTACACCTGAAAAGACACCTAGAAAGGGCGAAATTTCTAGGTGTCTTTTGATTATCTTTTGGAAATTTATTTATGGTATACTACTGATAGGTAGTAAAGCGTACAAAATATTATCTACAATATAACAAAAAGGACGAGTTGCAGCTCGTCCTTTTTGTTGCGTATTTTCTTTATGTATTGATACAGCGATAAGTTATATTTGGGCTAGTTTGTTAGGAGGATTTTATGCCTTTTTGAGTATATAAGTAAAATAAGAGCTTTTTACTTATATATACTTCAAAATGCATAAACTGAGTGGTAAAAAACGTTGTTTTTACCACTCAGTTTTGTTATATTGGGTGTATAAAGGTAAAATTTACAATTTTTACATTTTAATGGATTGTGAAAGGTGAAAAGCTATGTCATATGAACCTTTATATAAAGTGTTTTATAAATGCGAAGAGAAGTGGCAAGAGCTTCTTGATGCACGATATACATCTGAAAATACGCAACATTTAAATATATCAATAGCACAAATCAATAGAAAAAAGAGTTTTCCTGCTTTTTTTATGTATCATAAGGATATTCTTGATGTAATGATCCAATTGGAGCGGAAACATTCAGCTTTTTTAGATTTATTAAAGCAAGTTCCGTTAATTATGCACCCTCACTTACTAAACACATTCTTGGTAGAAGAAATCAAGGCTAGTAATGATATTGAAGGTGTTCATAGTAGTAGAAGAGAGATTCAAGAGGCTATTGATACAAATATTACTGAGGTAAAAAGGTTTAGTAGTATTGTTTCAAAATATAGAGATATATTAAATGCATCAGGGAAGAAAGAATTCTATATAAATGAAGATATTAGGGCTCTATATGATGAGTTAGTATCAAATGAAATTGAAGAGAAAAATAAACTAGATGGAGCGATTTTTAGACGCGACCCTGTTTCAGTTTATGATGGTTATGATAGAGAGATTCATATAGGAACTACGCCGGAATCACAAATCATCAAACTTATGACCGTAGCGCTAGAATTTTTGAATAATGATGAGATACAATTACCAATTCGTGTAGCGGTATTTCATTATATGTTTGGTTACATTCATCCTTTTTATGATGGTAATGGTCGTGTGAATAGGTATATTTCTTCTTCGTATTTATCAAAGGTGTTTCATCCATTGGTAGCCTTGCGTTTATCCGCTTTAATAAAGGCTAATCGTTCTAAATATTATAAAAGCTTTGTTAATACTACGTCAGAACGCAACGGAGGGGATTTGACTCCTTTTATTATTCAGTTTCTAACCTTTTTAGTTGATACAGTTGATAATTTAAGTGAATTGCTTAATACACGGTTAGAACGATTACGTAACGCCTGTGATCAATTAGATCAGTTTTTTATCAACCAAGGAATTACAGATGAACTGGTTCAAGATATATATTATATCTTGTTACAGACATCTTTATTTGCGATTGGACCAGGAGTTACTAGAGAAGAATTATGGAAAAATTTAGGTAAGAGTAAAAAGACCGTGTATGAACGTATTAAACATATACCACGTGAACATCTTAAAGTTCAAAAAGTGGGTAAAACAGAGCATTTTAAGTTAAAGAAATCTATATTGAGTTCTATTCAGTAATCTATGAAAGAAGAGTTACTATGAATAATTTAAATATTCGTCGTGCTAGAGTTAATGATGTACCGCCTTGTTTAGATATTTATAATTACGAGGTTATGAACGGAGTAGCAACCCTTGATCTTGAGCCGCGTACATTGCCAGAATGGCAGGAGTGGTATGAGGCTCATCAAACTTCTGAGCACTGTATTTTTATAGGGCTTATGGACGATGTTGTGGTAGGCTATGCATCGCTTTCACCATATAGAACGAAGGATGCTTTCAAAAGCACCGTCGAATTATCTATCTACATCCATCAAGAGTATCGCGGCAAAGGTGTGGCATCTAAATTGATGGCCCATATATTAGAACATGCTAAAGAAACGGACACATTACATACGGTGGTGTCTGTCATTACGGCAGGAAATGCGGCAAGTACAGCATTGCATGAACGGTTTGGATTTACCTATTGTGGACTAACACCTCAAGTTGGTTTCAAACATGGTAAATATCAGGATACCGAAACATACGCATTATTGGTATAATAAAACGTAGATAATAATACATATATAAATTGGAAATATTAATAAAGTACAGATGATAGATAAGGGTTCGCCGTGGGTTAGGGTGAATAGGGTGATTGAATGAACATGAAAGATGAACGACAGTTCGTTGGGTACAGTAAGTATCGTAGCCGCCTCGTAGATGGTCATGTACATACAGAGTTGTGTCCACATGGTAGTGGGGACCGGACTGCAATGATGATTGAAAAGGCCATCGAGTTGCGCATTGAAAAGGTATGTCTTACAGAACATGCGCCATTGCCAAAGGCTTTTGCCGTTGAATACGGTGGTGACCAAAAGGCTTATGACACAGCGTCTTTGAAATTGAACCAAGTAGATACCTACTTAGAATTAGGTCGTCAACTACAACGTGCTTATGGCACACATATCGATATCTCCCTCGGTTTTGAGGTGGATTATATTCCAGGTTTTGAGGCAGATATTCAAGAGTTCCTGGATCGCTACGGTCCGTTGACGGATGATAATATCTTGTCCGTTCACTTTATGGAAGGTGTTAATAATGCCTATTACTGCTTAGACTATAGCCCTAAGGAATTTGAAAAGGGCTTTGGTCCGTGGATTCAAAAGCAATATGAGTTATATTACAAATATTACTCCACCGTGCGCCAAGCCGTGCGTGCAGACCTTGGTGAATATACGCCAAAACGAATTGGTCACTTTGATTTGATTAAGAAATATCAACATCACTTTGGCTTTGAACGCCATTTAGATCGCCGCAATGCGCAGGTAGTAAGCGATATTTTGCATATCATGCGCGTACAAGGGCGTGAACTAGATTACAATATGAGCGGCTTCTTCAAACCAGACTGCCGTGAAATGTACCCAAGCCGCTTTATCCAAGGCATGGCAGCTGTTATTGGAGTACCATTTGTACTTGGATCTGATGCACATAGCATAGCAGATATAGAAAAAATTTGGGGCTAGATTGATGAGAAAATTGTTATTTTATCTGCTCATTTTGATTACCCTGATAACAGCTTTTGTAGCTTATATGTTTTATCATGAACCATCATCAGATGAGCTAGTTGGCCGTAGTGTAGTTTTAGAGTTTGGGCCTAAGAATGAAATTCATATTAGCAAATTGGGTAGCCAATTTATTGTATCTGATACTAGTTTCTCTAACTCTAAATTTCCTTATTTCTTTGATGCCTTTGTAGAGAAAGATAAGGCTGGCAGCTCGTATCTATACTTATTATGTAAGGATAATATGATTGTCTTTGATAATAATATGAATTGTATTCTATTCTTCTCCAAACAAAACCAAGAGTCCAAAGCTTTATTAAATCATGTAAAGAAATATTATCATTTTGATGCAAGTAAAACGAAGTATAAGATTGAAGACTTAGATGAAGTTGATAGGTCTATATATCTATCGTTACAAAGTCAAAATTAATCCTCAATTATATATATAGCTTTAATGCAGAGCTTGAGAAAGATAAGTTAAGAGAAGCGTATAAACTCTGGAAAACGGGGAGACAATGAGTAAACTTGGAATATTAGGATATTTTTTTGTTTTTATATCTATATCATTATCTATAGGGTTATATAAAATTGAGATCCGTAAATGTTCATTTGATGAAAAATATGAATATATGAAAAAACATAGAATTTTTGGTAGCCTAACAAAGTATTTATCTATAATCTCTATTATAAGTTTAGTGGTATTAAATCTTAAATTTTTAATGGATAAAGATTATAAATTTATAGTAGATTATGGCAGTATTTGGTTGATTTTCTTCTTTTTTACAATACTCACGGGGTTTTGTCAAAAAAGAGATAGTATATATTTTAAAGAGGGCCTTATTGCAGCGTTTTCTGCATTATGGGGGATTATCGTGTTTGCTTATGCGTTTAGAAAAGTCCTTTTTTAAATAGAAAATATATATTGTTTTACTATATTAGACTAATGATATGGAATTCTTTAAGAAACCATAGCAAAGGGGCACCTCGAAGGAGGTGCCCCTATTAGTTATTAATAAGGAAAACTACACTTTATTAACAGGGAAATTCTTTATGCTATACTTTAAACTGTGTTAATATGATAAAATAAACGGTATAAATACTTCAACAACTAGGTTTATTACCTATAATGACCCATAATTAAATTTGAGTAATACTAACGGTTCTATTGACAATTCTATAGAACCGTTATATTATAATTTCATACTTTAGTTAGATAAAGCGATAAAATAGAAAAGTATCGATATAGGTAAATTTTTTCTCATAGATAAATGAAAGCTATTTAACTCGTTTGAAACTGATTATATGATGCTTTCACAGGTATGAGAAATGAAATGATAGAAAGGATGTTTACGATGGTACAGCAGCAATTACCTACGGGGTTCCGCGATGATATAGGGGCCGTAGCGGAGCGCAAGGATGATGTGAGCCAATATGTGCTCGGTCTATGTCGCAGCCGCCAGTACACAAAGATCTCTACACCTCTTGTAGAGTACAAGGATGTATTTAATGGCTATGCAATGGGGCGCGGACAGCATATGTACGAGTTCATGGATAGCTCTGATGAGTCTGTCGTAATTCGTCCTGATTTGACGATGCCAATCGGTCGTTTCTTGGCTACCACTAATATTGAATTACCTCGCACGTTCTATTACTTGGGCGATGTGTTTATGAAAAATAAAAAGCACCGCGGCGATGTGAACCAAGTAACGCAAGGCGGCATCGAGATGGTTGGCTATGAAGGTATTGAAGCCGAGCAAGAATGCTTCGCCATCATTAAAGAGGTAAACGAAACGCAGCTTGGTAATAACTTATTGCTTGAGATTGGGGATGCTCGTTTCTCTCGTGCTATCACCGATGCGCTAGGCCTTAGTGATGAAGAAAGAACAGCTCTATTAGATGCTTTGTTTACTAAATATTTACCACGCTATAACGAGTTGATTTCCGATTTTAAAAATAGTGCGTTATATCCATTCTTGACTGTATGGCCTCGCTTGTTCGGCACAGTGCAAGATATTAAGGATGAGCTTAATCAAATCATCTTGCCAGCAGCGGCGCAACGCATTCTAGATAATCTCGTCGATATGGCCGATCAAGTGGCTCAAACAGGCCAACAGGTTCGCATTGACGTGTCTACAGAGCCGCTTCAATCCTACTATACAGGCCTCACCTTTAGAGGTTATGTAGACGGCGTGTCCCAATACATCGTTAGCGGCGGTCGTTATGATGGATTGCTATCTAGCTTTGATGGTACGCCGATGCCTGCCGTTGGGATGGCCTTTAACATCGATGTGTTGACCGATGTGACTTTGAATGGTGAAAGCAACAATCAAGATAATGGTAAATTGCGTATCGCTTTGACAAAGGGCCGCGTAGAGAAGGATTTCATTCCTCTCTTGGAGTCCTGTGGTGTAGACTGTGAGCCATTACGCAACAAGGCACGTAAGCTCATCATTCCATTGGATGATGCCATTGAGGTAATCCTCGCTAAAGGACCAGATGTAACAACATATTTGAAGAATGGCGTTGTAGACCTTGGCATCGTTGGTAGTGATGTACTAGATGAACAAGATGATACAAGCTATGAAATGCTTGATTTACAAACGGGCAAATGCCAATTTATCTTGGCCTCTCTTGCAGGCTATGACCCTAAAGAAGGTCGCCGTCAACGCATTGGTACAAAGTACCCAACCATTACGAAACAGTACTTTGGGGCGCAAGATGTGGAAATTATCAAAATTGAAGGTTCCGTTGAGTTAGCACCTCTCGTAGGTCTCGCTGATGCCATCGTAGATATTACAGAAACGGGCACAACATTGCGGGAAAACAACTTAGAAATCTTTGACTGGTTACAAAAGATTTCTACGCGCTTAGTAGCTAATCCATTAGCGTTAAAACAAAAGAGAAATACCATTTTTAAACTTATAGATCAGCTTTCAGAAGCCATTAATAAATAAGAGATAGAACTAATAGTGCGAATAGCATATAGGAAGAAGGACATTTGATGAAAATTTATAAGGAATCACTAGATACGATGCTCAGTATCGTACGAGATTATACACAACAAACTACAGATATGGAAATTGAACGCCGCGTGTACGATATCATCGCCGACGTTCGTACTAATGGTGATGTGGCCTTAAAGGCCTATTCTGAAAAATTCGATGGCGTGTCTATCGAAGACTTCAAGGTGCCTCAAGAGGAAATCGATGCTGCTTATGAGTCCTTATCCGATGAGTTGAAAGCAGCCTTATTAAAGGCAAAGGCTAATATTACAGAGTTCCACAGCCGTGAAATTGAGCAAGGCTTTGTAGACATGGATACACCGGGCATCATCCGCGGTCAAAAGGTCATTCCTTTGGCTCGCGTTGGCCTTTACGTTCCTGGTGGCACAGCAGCATATCCTTCTACTATTATTATGACTGCGTTGCCAGCTAAGATTGCAGGTGTAAAAGAAATCGTTATGGTTACACCGCCTCAAAAGGATGGGATCAATCCTGCTGTATTAGGTGCTGCCAAGCTTGCTGGCGTTGATGCGGTTTACCAAGTTGGTGGCGCTCAAGGTGTGGCGGCCCTTGCATATGGTACTGAAAGCATTCCAAAGGTTGATAAAATCGTAGGCCCTGGCAATATTTACGTAGCCACTGCAAAACGCCAAGTGTTCGGTCAAGTCGATATCGACATGATTGCAGGCCCTAGTGAAATCGGCGTTATCGCCGATGACAGTGCTAATCCAGTTCACCTCGCCGCAGATCTTTTGTCCCAAGCGGAACATGATCCTCGGGCGCGCGCTATTATGGTTACGACTAGCGAAAAATTGGCAAATGCCGTATCTGATGAGGTAGAACGCCAACTAAAATTGTTGCCTCGTGAAAGCATCGCTCGTCCTGCTATTGAAAATAACAGTTATATTGCCGTTATGGACAGTGTTGAAGATATGTTCACCGTAATGAACGAAGTAGCACCTGAGCATTTGGAAATCCAATTGCCAGATCCAATGGGTTACATGAGCCTTGTTCAAAATGCAGGCTCTGTATTCCTCGGTGCATATGCATCCGAGCCATTGGGTGATTACGTAGGGGGCACAAATCACGTATTGCCTACAAGTGGTACAGCACGCTTCTCATCTCCACTTGGTGTATATGACTTTGTAAAACGTACATCCTTTACACAATTTACAAAAGAACGGTTAGAAGAAGTAGCAACACACATTACTACATTAGCTCGTACAGAAGGCCTTGAAGCCCATGCTCGCGCCATCGAAGTACGCTTTGAAAAATAGTGTATATAAATAGATTGATTATATATTTGGAATCGATATTTAAATACTGATTTAAACATAGATTGAAATAGTAATTAGAAATATAGATTGTAACAATAGATTTGGAGTACAGAGGCCGTTATGATACGCACAGGTACGGTGCAACGCACCACGCAAGAAACAGATATTACAGTAGAACTTACCCTTGATGGGGCGCAAACGAGCTCCATCTCCACAGGGATTGGATTTTTTGACCACATGTTGACGCTACTGGGAAAACATGGCCGCTTTGGCCTTGTAGTAGAGGCAAAGGGCGATACATACGTAGATGCTCACCACACCGTTGAGGACATTGGCCTTGCGTTAGGTCAAGCTTTGGTGAAAGCCCTTGGCGATAAGGCAGGTATCGAGCGTTACGGCGATGCGTGGGTTCCTATGGACGAAGCATTGACACAAGTTGTAATCGATTTAAGCGGCCGTCCGTACCTTGTATTCCAAGGCGAATGGAGCACTCCTGTTCTAGGTGGCAACTTTGAAACAGAGTTAGTGGAGGATTTCTTCCAAGCACTTGCTATGAGCGGCGCTATGAACTTACACGTTCGCAATATATATGGTCGCAACACGCACCACATCATTGAAAGCATGTTTAAGGCTACAGGCCGCGCATTGCGCAAGTCCGTTACGATTAACCCAGATATTCAAGGGGTAAACTCTACAAAGGGCGTTATTTAATAAAGGAGAACCTATGATTTTTCCAGCTATAGATTTACAAGATGGTCGCAGCGTTCGCCTCTATAAAGGTGACTTCGCGCAGGAAACGGTTATCAATCCTGATCCAGTGGACCAAGCAAAACAATATGAAGATGCCAAGGTAGGCGCACTCCACCTCGTCGATTTAGATGGTGCTAAGGCGGGGAAGCCTGTTAACGTGGACATTGTAAAAGCAGTGCGTCAGGCTTTCACAGGCATCCTTGAAATCGGCGGTGGCATCCGAGATAAAGCGGCTGTTGACCTCTATTTAGGTTTAGGCGTAGACAGAGTTATCTTAGGTTCTGTAGCCCTTAAAAATCCTGAGCTTACGAAACAGGTTATCGCTGAATATGGTGCAGAGCGTATCGTTATCGGTGTAGACGGTAAAAATGGAAAGGTCGCTGCTGAAGGTTGGCTCGATCAATCCGATGTGCCTATGACCGATTTAATCGGCGCTATGATTGAAGGCGGAGCAAAGTACTTTATCGTTACTGATGTGGACCGGGACGGTACCATGCAGGGGGCTAACGAAGACTTGCTCGGCAATTTGCAAAAAACATTCCCTACAGCTCGTATCGTTGCCTCTGGTGGTGTTCGTAATTTAGAAGATATTAAATCACTTGAAGCAAAAGGCGTCATGGATAGTATCGTCGGTAAAGCGCTATATGAAGGAACGATTACATTAGAAGAAATCGCTGAGTATAACCAGCAAAACTAATAGAATTGACCATGTAGTATACGCTCTTAGTTTAATGAGTTATAAGGTATATCTAATATCTAATATTTTTTAGCTTATAACTTATGTAGGGGCATAACAGATAATATATTGGGTAGTACTCAATGGAGAGGAGATTTATGTTAGCGAAACGGATCATTCCGTGCCTAGATGTGGATGATGGGCGCGTAAAAAAAGGGGTTAATTTTGTTAATCTCGTAGATGTTGGCAGTCCCGTAGATATTGCAGCATCCTATGAGCAACAACAAGCGGACGAGCTTGTCTTTCTAGATATTACGGCCACTGTTGATGCACGGACTACCATGCGCGATGTGGTGCAAGAGATTTCATCCCAAGTATTTATGCCTCTCACCGTTGGTGGCGGTATTAAGAGTATCGATGATATGACGGCTTTATTGAAAGCTGGTGCTGACAAGGTGTCCTTGAACTCTGCAGCCCTTGCTAAACCTGAACTCATCACAGAAGGGGCTCAAAAGTTTGGCAATCAATGCATGGTAGTAGCTATCGATGTGAAAACTGATGAAGAAACGGGCGAATGGTATGCCTATACTCACGGCGGTCGTAACCGTACCGAATGGAAGGCTCTTGATTGGGCTAAGGAGGTTGTATCTCGTGGGGCCGGGGAATTGCTCGTAACGAGCATGGACAAGGACGGCACAAAATCTGGTTTTGATATTGAACTATATAAGGCCATTGAAGCCGTTGTAGATGTGCCTATTATCGCATCTGGAGGTGCAGGTACTGTACAAGATTTTATAGACCTCTTTGCAGAAACAGGCGTGACAGGTGCCTTAGCGGCATCGATCTTCCACTTTGGGGAGATTAAAATTCCAGAACTCAAAGATGAATTACGAGCTCACGGCATTACTGTACGATAGAAAGTAGCTTTCATACATACGTTTTTAAATAATTACAGTATTTAAATAATTACAGTATTTAAAGGTAATTGAAGACAGTACATAATAGGCTATGGTAACGATACTAATAAAACACTGAGTTTTAAAACGATTATTTTCATAAAGGATTACAATATGAAACCTGATTTTGAAAAGGGAAATGGCTTATTGCCAACCGTTGTACAAGATGCAGATACAAAAGATGTGCTCATGGTGGCGTGGATGAACGAAGAAAGCTTTCACAAAACATTAGAGACAAAGGAAACGTGGTTTTGGTCTCGTTCTCGTCAGGAGCTATGGCACAAGGGCGGTACGAGCGGTAATGTGCAACATGTGGTGAGTATGGCCCTCGATTGCGATGGCGATACCTTGCTCATTCAAGTGAAACCGGAAGGCCCTGCATGTCACACGGGGCGTACAAGCTGTTTCTTTAATGATGTAGAAGCATAGCGGCCCATAAGAGAACAATAATGGCAGTCAATGGAATTGGCACAATAGGATAGACAAAAGAGAATATAAATATAAGAGATGTAACGGAGTTATATATGGTACAGCAAACATTGAACGAATTATACGAAATTATCAAGAACCGCAAGGCACAGCCAAAGGAAGGTTCTTATACGAATTATTTATTTGATAAAGGGCTCGATAAAATCTTGAAAAAGGTAGGCGAAGAGGCTACTGAAGTTGTTATCGCTGCAAAGAACGAGGACCCTCAAGAATTGATATACGAAACGGCTGATGTATTGTATCACTTGCTAGTATTACTAGCAGAGAAAAATATTCCTTACGAAGCCATTGAGGCAGAACTTGCGAGCCGTGAAGGCGTAGTAAGTAAGACTACAGATCGCCCAGAAATTACAAATTTATAATGAATATATACGTTAAGAAAATAGTTAGAAAGGATAGCTTATGAAAGAGATAATTCGCACATTGAAACCTTATATACCTGAGGAACCGGCTGCAGCGGTGAAGGAACGCCTCGGTGTGGAGCGCTTGGTGCGTTTGTCTGCCAACGAAAACCCATATGGGACCTCTCCATTGGTGCGTGAAGCTATCCTTAGCTATGTAACATATAATGATGCTAACTATTATCCTGATGGGAATGCCACTGATTTGCGCCTAAAATTAGCAGAGTATTGGAAGGTACAACCAGAACAGCTCGTTATTGGTGTAGGTCTCGATGAGGTCATCGCTATGGTCAATAAAACATTGATAAGCGCCGGCGACTCCATCGTGGTTAGTGTACCTGCTTTCTCCGAGTATGCATTAAATGGCCTTGTGGAAGGTGCTGAAATTCGCGAGGTTGAGGCCGATTTTGAAACAGGTCATTATGATTTCTCTGCCCTTGTGAAAGCAGTGGATGAAACAACGCGCCTCGTATGGATTTGTAATCCTAACAATCCAACAGGAACCTATGAGTCTGTTGAAGATATTCGTAAATTCATAGCTGCTGTACCTAAGGAAACATTGGTCATCATCGATGAGGCATATATCGATTTTGTTACCACTGTAGCAGTTCCTACAGCACGAGCACTTTTAGATGAGTTCCCTAATGTAGCTATCATGCGTACCTTCTCCAAGGCATATGGCCTTGCTAATTATCGCGTAGGCTATATGATGACACCTGTAGAGTTGGCTAATTACATGCAAACTATCCGCTTGCCTTATAATCTTAATACCTTGTCCCAAGTGGCTGCAGAAGCTGCTTTTGAGGATCAAGCATTCTTAAGAAGAACAGTTTCTCAAAATGCAGAGGAACGGGCAAAATGGGATAGCCTATTTGATGAATTAAACATTCACTACTATAAGAGTGAAGCGAACTTTATTTTCTTTACTGTACCTGATGCGGAAGGCTTAGCTGATGCTTGGCTAAAAGAAGGATATCAAGTGCGCCGGGGACAACGGGATGGTTGGTTGAGACTTACCATTCCTATGGCTCAGGATGGAGCTGTTATGCGCGGTATATTAAAAGAATTCATGAATTAATCTGTATAGGATACATCAGATATACTAATTAAGGCTGTTGAAAGGAGCATATTATGATTGCCATTATAGATTATGATGCGGGCAATACCTTTAATGTCCAGAAAGCGTTGGCCCATATCGGACTAGATGCAGTGCTAACAGCAGATCCGAATGTCATATTAAATGCTGATGGTGTTCTCTTACCAGGTGTAGGTGCCTATGCATCGGCCGTAGCCGTTCTAAAGGAACGAGGCCTCGTCGATGTCATTCAGGAAGTGGTAAAACGAGAAATACCGCTATTAGGTATTTGCTTGGGTATGCAACTACTATTTGAAGAGTCTGAAGAATATGGACCCACTCCAGGTTTAGGTCTCATTCCGGGAACGGTAAAAGAAATTCCTCGCGACCTTGGTCTTAGCGTGCCTCACATGGGGTGGAACAAAAATACAGTACACCAGCCAGATAGTGCTTTCAGCAATGTAGACGATCAATATACCTATTTCGTTCATTCCTATTATGTAGATACTGACCCTGAGTTTATTACATCTACTGCCAACTATGGTATCGATGTACCAGGTGTTGTAGAGCGTGGTAGAGTATATGGAATGCAATTCCATCCTGAAAAAAGTGGTGTGGTAGGTCTAAATCTATTGCGTGCATTTGGTAATATTACGGAAGCCTATGCAGCGGCGAAAAAATAAGAGGGTCACTCTATGTTAGCGAAACGTATTATCCCTTGCCTCAGTGTGGCAAATGGTCGTGTTCAGAATGGCGTTGAATTCCGTGATATGGTAGATGCCGGCGATCCTGTAAAATGTGCAGAAGAAGCGGTAGGCCATGGTGCAGGTGAGTTATTGGTAACGAGTATCGATAGATATGGCACGGGGCTTGGATTTGATATTGAATTATATCGAGCTTTAGCAGAGGTTGTAGATGTACCTGTAACAGCCTTTGGTAGTGCTGGAAATATACAGTATTTTGTGGATTTATTTACAAAGACAAATGTAACTAGAGCTCTTGTAGGGGCGTTGTTACATAACAAAGTTTTAACTATAAAAGATATTAAAAAGGCCCTTCATAAATCAGGAGTCGTAGTAAGACAATAGATAATTACTATCAAAATAAAACAATAAAAGCATTCTCTAAGTAACGGAGAATGCTTTTTGGTTATGTCTTTAACTCATAATGTACATCCAAAATGAGAAATTGATAATTGACACTTCTATGTTTAGATATACAATATTATTGTAAGTACTAAAAGTTTTGAGAGCCAATGTGGCATGGATGTGCAAAAGATTTATCAGATATTTTTATATAACACCATGTCACACAAGACAATTGGAGGTGTTTATATGGTTATGAATGGTATTTACTTAGTTATAGCCTCCGCGTGTATTCTAATTTTAGCGTACCGCTTTTATGGGGCTTTCATAGCGGCGAAAGTATTAACATTGGATGAATATCGTCCAACGCCAGCTATGGTTCACAACGACGGTCACGATTACGTGCCAACTAACAAATGGGTAACATTTGGTCATCACTTTGCAGCGATTGCTGGTGCAGGCCCTCTTGTAGGTCCTGTTATCGCAGCCCAGTTCGGGTATTTACCTGGTGCATTATGGATCCTTATCGGTTCTGTATTAGCCGGCGCTGTACATGACATGGTTATCTTGTTCGCATCCGTTCGCTATGATGGTAAATCTATTGCGGATATTGCACGGGAAGAAATCAGTAAATTTGCTGGTTTCGGTGCTATGCTTGCTACATTGTTCCTATTGATCATCACCCTTGCTGGTATGGCCGTAGTAGTAGCTAACGCATTGCATAACTCCCCATGGGGTTTCTTCTCCGTATTTGCTACGATTCCAATCGCTATTTTCATTGGTATTTATTTGAAATGGTTGCGTCCTGGTAAAATTCAAGAAGCAACTATTATCGGTGTAGCGTTGATTTTCGCAGCTATTATCTACGGTCCAAACGTAGCAGCTAGCGAATATGCTTCTTGGTTTACATATGACTTGCAAACCATCGAAATCATGCTTGCAGTCTATGGTTTCTTTGCAGCAGCATTGCCAGTTTGGTTATTGCTTGCTCCTCGTGACTACTTGTCCACATACCTTAAAATCGGTACAATTGGCGCATTGGCTCTTGGTATTATCATCGTAATGCCTGAAATTCAAATGCCGGCTGTAACTCCTTACATCTGGGGTGGCGGTCCTGTATTGAAAGGTTCTGTATTCCCTTATATCTTCATTACTATCGCATGTGGTGCGTTATCTGGTTTCCATACTGTTATCGCAACAGGTACAACACCTAAAATGCTTACTAATGAAAAAGAAATCTTGCCTATCGGTTATGGTGCAATGTTAACAGAAGGCTTCATCGCTATGATGGCGTTGATTGCCGCAACTGCATTGCATCCAGATGATTACTTTGCAATCAACTCCACTGTTGAATCCTTCAAAGCATTAGGCCTTCAAGTTCATGAATTGCCAGCTTTGTCCGCAATGGTTGGTGAAGACTTGATGCACCGTCCTGGTGGCGCCGTATCCCTTGCAGTAGGTATGGCTCATATCTTCTCCAGATTGCCTAACATGGATCACTTGCTAGGTTACTGGTATCACTTCTGTATCATGTTCGAAGCATTGTTCATCATGACTTTGATCGATGCTGGTACTCGTGTAGGTCGTTACTTACTTCAAGAATTATTAGGTCATTTCCATCCTAAATTCAACGACCAACATTGGGCTCCTGGCGTTTATGGTTGTGCAGCTTTAATTTGTGTATTGTGGGGCTACCTAGTTCTACAAGGTAACATCGGTATTATTTGGCCTCTATTCGGTGTATCTAACCAATTATTAGGTACTATGACATTGGCTGTAGGTACTACAGTTATCATGCGACTTGGCCGCAAACGTTATGCATGGGTAACAGGTATTCCTTGTATCCTTATGGCTATCGTTGCTATCGCTGCGGACTTTGAAAACGTATTTAACAGCTATATCCCAGCTGGTAAATGGATCCTAGTAGCATTCAGTGCTGCTATGTTCCTCATGATCCTTATCGTATTGGTAGAAGCTGTACGCAGCTGGATTCGCTTGTCCAATATTCCTCAAGATTATCGTACACAAGCTGAAATCGAAGCTGAAAGCCTTGTAAAATACGGTAAAGAAGCAAAAGCATAATAGCTTGTTTTATTAAATATTTAAAAGAGCACTCGTTATGAGTGCTCTTTTTTTTAGATAATTAGTATGTTTCATAGAAATTTATGGGATTGAAAATAAAATTCTATAGAATTTGTTGACATACATCATAATCTAATATACGATGTATGTAGTGATGTATATTACTACAATAAAATAGTTAGGTAACGGCGCCTTGCATGCAGACTTTCTGTAAGCAAGGCGTTTTTTGCATGGAAAGGAGTTTCTTATGGTCAATATGATTGATACGGGTAACACAGCATGGGTATTGTTGTGTACTGCATTAGTATTCTTTATGACACCTGGGTTAGCGCTATTTTATGGTGGAATGGCGCGTAGTAAAAATGTGCTAGGTACGATCATGCAGAGCTTCTTTTTAATTGGAGTTATTTCTGTTGAGTTTATTTTGTTAGGGTATACTTTGATTTTTGGTGATGATATACATGGTATCATCGGCGATTTTAGTAAATTTGGTCTTGGTGGTGCGGAAACAACCATCTTAAGTGATACCCATATTCCTGAGCTTGCTTTTGTAGCGTTCCAATGCATGTTTGCTGTTATTGCACCAGCCATCATGAGTGGCTCTATTACAGGACGGATGCGCTTTGCACCCTTTGTAGTATTTGCTTTGCTATGGTCTATCTTTATATATAATCCGATGGCCCATTGGATTTGGGGCGGTGGATTCCTTAGTGATTTAGGTGCATTAGACTTCGCCGGTGGACTTGCGATACACGTTTTGTCTGGCGTATCTGGATTGACATTATGTATGCTGTTAGGCCGTCGCCGAGGCTATGGACGCATGCCTATGCTGCCGCACCATTTGCCGATGACAATTCTTGGAGCTGCTATTCTATGGTTTGGATGGTTTGGCTTTAATGCAGGATCTGCCCTTGGCGTAGGCTTCCTTGCAGCTAATGCAGTGTTAACTACACAAATCTCTGCAGCTGTTGGTATTGTAGGATGGGTGTTAGTAGAAATGCTGCATCGCGGTAAACCTACTGTGTTAGGGGCTGCCTCTGGTGGTGTATCTGGGCTAGTAGCCATTACACCAGCGGCAGGCTTTGTAACGCCTATGGCGGCCATTATAATTGGTTTTGTAGGTGCCGTTGTATGTTATCTAGCGGTAGCCATTATTAAAAACCGTATTGGTTACGATGATTCTCTTGATGCCTTTGGTATTCATGGTGTAGGCGGTACATGGGGTGCTATTGCCACCGGTTTATGGGCTACAACCACAATTAATCCTGATGGGGCAAATGGGTTGTTCTATGGTGGTTCTCTATTATGGCCTCAACTGCTTTCACTAGTAATTGCCTATGTATTTGCCGTTGTAGGTACGTTTATACTGTTTAAAATCGTCAGCGCCTTTATGGATATGCGCGTTAGCATTGGCTCTGAGTCTTTGGGTATCGATATTAGTGAACATGGTGAAGGTGCTTATAATCAATCTGAATTTAAAAGCTCAGGTCGGTTTATTTCGTCCAATCAAACATCCTTGTTATGAGTTGTGACTGATAAATAGTACATATAACTGAAAGTTAAGTTGTATAATGAGTACTTGTATTTGGTACTGCCTAGGAGATAAATATATGAAACGAATGAAAAAGGTTGATATAATCGCTCGTGCTGAGCAACTAGAGGATTTAAAAGAGGCTTTAAATAGGATTGGCGTTCAAGGCATGACGGTTTCACAAGTCTTTGGTTGTGGTTTACAAAAGGGGCATACTGAAGTATATCGGGGTCAACAATATGATGTGAACCTCATACCTATGGTAAAAGTAGAAACCGTTGTGTGTGATGTGCCTGTGGATCTTGTAATGGACACAGCGCGAAACATATTGCAAACAGGTGAAGTAGGGGATGGTAAAATTTTTGTATACGATGTAGAAGACGCTATGCGTATACGTACAGGTACAAGAGGCACCAAAGCTGTAACCGACGATGAAGCATAACAAGTAAATACTTAAATAGAAAGGAGACGAGATTTAATCTCGTCTCCTTTCTATTTCCCTTTTCTAGATAATGCTTCATAGCCTTATTATTAGCATTTAGAGAATAGTTTTATTTTGATTGGACATCTTTATAACTAATGTTATGAAAAGGAGAGCCTATACCGGATAAGCGACTTAGCTCGCTTTGAAGCGAAGAAGGTATAGGCTTTCCTTTTCAATCTAAATGTAGTAATATTACAAGACCAATCAAAATAAAACTCACATCCTCAACATGATATAATAAGGCTATGAAACATTACGTGCGTTCCTATTGGACAAAATATAAACAATTGTATAAGAAAGGCTTAAAAGGCCTTGCTGCTTTTCTTGCCATTGGAGCGATTATAGTCTTTGTGCTCGCTACGATAGCAAGCCGTGGGATGGGCGTTATTTTTAACGAGGTAATGGCGCATCAAACGATGATGAGAGGGACTGTAACGGTAGAGAGTTTAACTGCAACACCGTGGGGGACATTATCCTTTACTGACTTGGTATGGAAGGATCCAGAAGGCCGAGAGTTGCTCACAGTTCCAGATGGAAAGATTCGCGTTAATATGTGGGACATAATAACACGGAACTTCAAGGCCTCTGCTATAAACGGAATCGAGCTAAATGATGCGACCATTGTAGTCGATTTAGACGATAACAACCGTCTTGACTTTGTGCCTGCTTCACCTGATGTAAACAAGCCACTCAATGAGGTAGAGCCGCGACCTAAACCTCCGAAAAAGACGACTCAAGAGCGACAGGAGGAACTGGGCAAGAAGGTTCGTAACTTTAATTGGGACGGTCAACATTTAAATCTTACGATTACATTGAGAAATAATCAGCTGGAAATCTTTCAGAAAAATCGTCACTATGTAATGAAAAACGTGAATTCTAAGATACATCTTGATAGTAGCCGTGCTATTCGTATTGATATGGAAACGGGTAAGTTCGGTGGCACAGCCATCGGTGATGGTCTTACACTAAAAGGTCGTATTGATCTAAAGGATGTATTAAAGCATCGCATGCCTCAGTTAGACTTGCAGTTTGATGTAAAGGGTGTGGACCCATCATCACTCGGTTTTGGCGATAATATCCACGATGCCATGACCTTGCTCACAAAGGTAACAGGTGATTTTAATCGTCCATTGGCTAAAGGTCGTGTAACGATGCCTATTTTACGAATTCCTGCGCTTACCTTTGAAAATGTAGTAGGCGATGTAACGTACCAAGACGGCATTTTGAACTTTGAAAATGTAAATGCCAATGTATACGGTGGAAAGCTAGAGGCAAAGGGCATATATAACTTAGATACTCGGGCTTATACGATTACAGGGATAGCAAAGGATCTTGATAGTAGTGAGGCTCTTAAAACACCTGAATTTGTTGTACCTGTGTCGGCTAATTTGAACTTTAAAAGCGAGGGCCAGCCTCGCGACATGGAGGTGTGGGGAAATTTCTGGTCTGGAGAAGGCCACTATATGCTCATTCCTATTAAAAATATTACTGGGAACTTTCACAATAAAGGGCGGCATTTGTCCTTTAGTGATGTAAAGGTAAATACAAAGGTCACTACGATTTCTACAAATGCATTGCGTATCGATAATGGGCAGCTCACCATGGGGCCTCTCAACATTACATCCCATGGGGGCAGTAATTTTATCCTCTACGACGAATCCTTCGATGAGATCGATGAGAATATGGATCGGATTAAAGAGGGGATGAAGCAAGCTGGTGAAAATAGTAAGCGTGCCTCTGAGTCAGCTAAAGGTATAGATAGCATCAAGGTTCCCGATGATGTAAAAGAATCTGTTGGTGATGTAAAACGCCAAATGGATGAGGTGAAAGATGCTTTTAAAGGTATCAAAATAAAGTGATAAATGAAATATAAATGATATTAACTCTCTTTCATTGTGCGTTTATGTAGATGGTTTATAATAAATCTCCGTTATCATAATTTTTGATATAATACTTTTGTGTTATTTGGAGGTTTTTTATGAAAGCATCAAAACAATTCTCTATTGTTTTGGCCGCAGCTGTACTTGCTTTTGGCGCTGTTACAGTAGCACCACAACAAGCAGACGCTTCTTATGGCTACAAATATACTGATTCCCAACGTCCACCAGTATCTACTCCAACAGGTTATGTTAATCCAGCCATGGGTTCTACAGTAACTGTTACAGATCCTGCACCTACTACAAATAAATTGACTACTCCTAAAGCTAGTACTACTATTGAAAACATTACTGTGACTAATGTTGCACCAAAATACTCTGATTACAATGATATTGCAGCATACTCTCTAGCAGTAGCTGACTATTTCATGGCGAAGATTATGGCTATATATGGTAATGGTAATACAGCTCTTAACCGTTATGGTTTTGGCAGATAATATAGCCATCAAATTTAGTAAAACTAATTTCGGATAACTATATATGCTATATAATAAAAAGGTCCCGTATGGGACCTTTTTATTTGCATAAATTTTTTAATGCGTTGAGAGCTTGCTCAACAATCTCTTAATTTCGGTTATCGATCTAATCCGTTAGCACGTTGGTATTCAGATTTGTCTGTAGATTGAGCTTGATCGTCTGTAGTTACAGTATCTTTAGCTAAGGATTTCTTAATTTTAATAAGAGGTTTTTCTGTAGCCTTTGGATCTTCTTTTTTCTTTACATCATTTTGAGATGGTGGCAAGAATGTGTTGAGTTCATTCTTGTGAGTTACCTCTGTATTTGTAGTAGATGCTAATTGTGCGCGTTGAGGGGCGATGAAGATTTCGTCCTTTGTAATTTTTACATCGTTCAATAATAATTTGAATACTTGAGGTTTTACAAAGATAGTACCATCTACCTTGCGAGCTGCAGGCAAGAAGGATTCAGAAGTATCAAGGTTGATAATCTTCAATTTGCCATGGCGCACTACCTCTGCAGAATCAGGTTGGATAGCTAATGTAGCGATATTCATGTCTACTAATGCTGTTTTAGTAGGCTCATCCCATGCTACCTTATAGCCCAATGCTTCAGATACTTGGCGCAATGCTACGAGTGGTTGACCATCTACATAGATTACATTTTGTTGACCGTTAATAGGCTCAACAACCTTGCCATCTACATTGATATGATGGGCAGTCGTAACAGATACAGGCTTTTCAAGATTCATAGCTGGACCTGGATTCTCCATGCCAATAGCCGCCTGTGCAGGTTGTACTGCGCCAAATGTGAAAGCTAATGCACCTACAGCGATGCTAGATAAAATAAGCTGTTTTAATTTCATAAGGGACCTCCATAAGGTGTTATATTTCTCTGAATGTATTAACATTACCAAATGTATATGAATATTTTATTATAAATTTTAATTTTATACAATCTATATGTGAGCGCAATATAATTGAACTAGATTATGGGGATAGGATAGTTTATTTAGAGACATAGGATGAAACGGTCATTTAACTATAGTCTGAAATCGTTTATCTCTATAACTGGTGTATTCTTTTATATGCTATAATTAAGTGTTACATGAATTATTCAATATATCTAATTATAGAGTTCTAGAATGTATAGAAAGAGGTTCCTTATGGCATCCGGCAGATCTGAAAAAGAGTTACAAGGGGTAACGATGTTAGGTCACAAGACCGATTACCCAACTGATTATGCACCACAGGTGTTAGAGGCGTTTGATAACAAGCACCCTGATAATGATTACTTCGTTAAGTTTAATTGTCCTGAGTTCACTAGCTTATGTCCTATGACAGGTCAACCTGACTTTGCCACAATCTATATCTCTTATGTACCGGATAAGAAAATGGTTGAGTCCAAGTCTTTGAAATTATACTTATTTAGTTTCCGTAACCATGGGGACTTCCATGAAGATTGCATCAACATCATCATGAAAGACCTTATCAAGTTGATGGATCCTAAGTACATCGAGGTATGGGGCAAGTTTACGCCGCGCGGTGGTTTGTCCATCGACCCATACGCAAACTATGGCAAGCCTGGTACAGAGTGGGAAAAGACTGCAAAAGAGCGTCTTCATTTCCACGACATGCAGCCTGAGCGCGTAGCATACCGTTAATATGGCATACGAATATTTAACAATGGTCACATCGTTCATAATGTTTTTTATGATTGGTGTGACCTTGTCTATACACCCTGCGTCGATTATGGTAGGGACGAATACCTATATAGAATCACAAAGAAAATGGACTCGATGGAACGGCTATATTATCTTTGTGTTGCTCCTATTTGTTATGGATATGTTCCTAACAAACGCTGTATATCTAGCCTTTTATGATATATACGGCAACCTTATGAACATAGGCCATCTCGGTGTTGATTTTATGGATATTTTCTTTAGTGAAAGTTTCCAAATCGTTGTAGCTGTCTTGTTTTTGCTCGTGTTATTCCAAGTTTTGGGGCTCGTCGATGTAGCCCATGGTGAAAGAAATCTAGCCTTTTACTATAGCCAAGTAGAGGAGGGCAAGGAGCAGCCATCTTGGATGGAGCGATACATGGAAAGCGAGAAGGGGTCGCTGGGGGCAAGTATAATAGGACTCCTATACATGCTGTGGATGAACAAGAGGAGTATGTGGACATATATTGTCTGCGTTGTGTGGTTCAAGGTGTTAGCTATGCTAGTCAATGTACTGGTTTCACCCGTTATCAACCGCATTATGCACACTAATAATGAACTAGCCACACATGTGATCCTTGATCCTTATATTATTTCCTATGTACTGGCGGGCTTCTTATGGGGCCATGTGGCGCTACATCATGACTTAAGTAAAGCATATAGATTGGCCAAGAGCGTTGTCATATCCTTAGTTCCTCGTCTAAGTGTATTGATGGGGGCCGTTCTCTTTATTGGATTATCTTTAGCCATCATATTCATGCCTATCACTTGGGATGTGGTGGTGGACGTGCTCACAAGTAAATAGATGAACCTATTTATATCCTGTATTTTTTGGGTTTTAAAAGCGGTTCTCATTCTCTTGACAATGGATTGATTCAGGTGTTAGAGTATGGTTGTATTAATCAGAATGCATAAACGTTTATACCCAGTGTATAGTGAGTAACAAGGTGAAATTCATATCGTCCTTGGGATGTTCCTGAGGACGATTTTTATCATCTATCACCAAAAGGAGAATCAGATGAGTATAGTCACAAATCAAACAACTGAACTGATTGGTAAAACTCCGGTATATCAATTACCAAATACCAATATTTATGTAAAACTTGAAAAATATAATGTAGGCGGTTCTGTGAAAGATCGCGCAGTACTTGGTATGTTGCAAGATGCTAAGGAAAAAGGACGCCTTCACGAGGATAGCATCATCGTAGAGGCTACAAGTGGCAATACAGGTATTGCTCTTGCCATGGTGGGCGCTATCTTACATATTAAAACTGTAATTATTATGCCTGAAAGCATGAGTAAAGAACGTCGTGAACTTATTAAGGCGTACGGTGCACAGCTCATCTTAACACCGAAAGAAACAGGCATGAAGGGTGCTCTTGAACGAGCAAATGAAATCTTAGAAAAATATCCTAATGCGTTTACTTTAGGCCAATTTGTAAATCCTGCGAATCCAGATATACATTACCGTACTACGGGCGCTGAAATCGTAGAACAAGTGCCAAATGTAGACGTATTTGTGGCAGGTATCGGTACAGGTGGTACTTTCACAGGTGTTACTAGACGATTGAAAGAGCATAATCCGAATCTAAAATCTATCGCAGTGGAACCAACAGGATCTCCGGCTATTACAGAAGGCAAGGGTGGTCCTCACAAAATTCAAGGTATTGGTGCGGGCTTCATTCCAGAGAACTTCGACCAAAGCTTGATGGACGGCGTACAAACTGTAAGTGATGAAGAAGCTTTTGGCGAAGTACAAACCTTTATGCGTGAAAGCGGTGTTTCTATTGGACTTTCAGCGGGGGCCGCTATCGTAGCAGCTAAGCGCATTGCACGAGAAGAACCAAAGGCGAATATAGTGGTTATTGCACCAGATGGGGTAGAAAAATATTTATCCCTCTTGGATTTTGCTAATAACGAATATGTAAAATAACGGATTTCGCATAGATAAAACATCATATGTATAGGAATACAGACCACATATGTTGTATACTATATGTTATATGAGTAGAGTTATTTGAGATGGAGTCACTATGATGCAAGGTTTGCGTGAATTATGGGGCAAAATTCAATATAATATTAAGCGCGTAATGGATTCTGACCCAGCCGCAACAAGTGTGTGGATGGTTATTTGGACGTATCCACATATTACGGCCTTATTCTGGCATTTCTTTGCGCACCGCCTCTATAAGGCGGGGTGGCCAACCTTGGCGCGTCGTGTGGCATTACATTCTCGTCACGTAACGGGCATTGAAATTCACCCAGGGGCAACGATTGGCCGCGGTTTATTTATTGACCATGGTATGGGCGTTGTAATCGGTGAAACCGCCATCGTAGGGGATAATGTAACACTATTCCACCAAGTTACACTAGGGGGGATGTCCTCTAAACAGGTAAAACGCCATCCAACCATCGAAGACGAAGTGCTCATCGGTACAGGCACAAAAATCTTAGGGGATATTACCATTGGTGCGCGCACAAAAATCGGTTGTAATCTTGTTATTAAACATGATATCCCTAAAGACATGGTTATCTTTGAAACAGATCCAGAAAATATGTATGTCCGTAAACCTCGTCGTACTAATAACGGTAAGGCTGAGGAAAAGAAAATCCCTGATGGCTACATAGAATACTATATTTAATATAGTAGTAAAACAAATCTGATTCATCGAATCTATGTTGAAATAATACAATTGACAATGCCTTATTGGGTATGATATGATTACCCAGTAAAGCATGGAGGATTACTCAAGAGGCTGAAGAGGACGGTTTGCTAAATCGTTAGGGCGGGTTACCGTCGCTAGGGTTCGAATCCCTAATCCTCCGCCATGCTGAGACCTCACATCACGCGATGTGAGGTCTTTTTGTTTATTGTAATATTTACTAGGTATGGACCTTAATGTGTAAGAACTCAAATGAGTTTAAGGTCTTGTAAATATTGATGTATACAGGCGTGTAAGGTTATAGAGTTGACGTATGACAAGGGGTTTCATATAATAGATTGTATAAAATGTAATTTTAAGGAGACTTTTATGAATATAAAATATACACGTCACATGAATTTACTTCGTCGCGCTATCGGTATCGGCACATTATGTCTTGTTGCTTCTGTTAGCTTTGTTCATGCTGAAAGCATTGCTATTCCAAGTGCACGTCCTATGGTGGATGGTGTTAGTGCTGATGTAGAAACTGTAAGAAGTTCTAGTAACGCAGAACATCATGTGAGTGCTGGTGTAATTACGCCAAATGATTGGACATATACGGCATTACAAACGCTAATTAAACACGGTGCTATTACAGATACACATGGTTTTGTTTTTGATGGTAATACAAGCTATACAAAGGATGAGCTTATGCCTCTTATCGATGAGGTAGTAACGAAACGAGAGCAAATGAACGAAAACGATCGTCAATATGCATTGCGCATTTATCAAGAAAATATGCGTGATGTAATGGACTATCGTATCGGTCGCGACAAGAAAGTTACCCGAGAGCGCCGTCAAAAATTAGACGAAAAACGTGCTGAAAAAGCTAAGAAGTCTGGTAAGACATACCAAGTATCTAAATCTCAACAAGAGGCTTTAGATACAGCTAATGATGAAGTGGCAAAACCAGAAGAGCGCGCTTTAACAGATGAACAAATCAAAGAAAAAATGAAGAAATTTAAAATTGATGATTCTCGTGTTAAAGTAAATAATAATGTGCGCATCCGTTATACCGGTGGCAAGGATACAAAATCTAAAACCGATGCTCGCATGCAAACGGAGATGACCTTTACTCTATAACCCTTAATAAGGAGTTATAATGATTGATTTTTTAAAGAAACAGCTGTTTACCGTCCATCAAAACGGTAAGCAACAGGTGAGCGAGGTCTTTAAATATATAGGGCCTGGCATCATCGTCACAGTTGGGTTCATCGACCCTGGCAACTGGGCGGCCAATCTAGCTGCTGGTGCTAGTTATGGTTATGAACTGTTGTGGGTAGTTACGCTATCTACGATTATGCTTATTTTATTGCAACATAACGTGGCCCACTTAGGCATTGTACGAGGACAATGTTTATCCGAATGTGCTTATGAATTCTTGCCGCGTTACGTGTCCAGGTTCGTATTGAGTACGGCGGGCATTGCAGCGGCAGCAACGGCACTGGCCGAGTTTATCGGCGCAGCCATCGCATTGAAAATGCTATTTGGCATTCCTCTTTTGATAGGCAGTGTTTTGACGGCAGTTATCTGTACCATTATGCTCATAACAAACTCTTATCGGAAGCTAGAGCGTATCATTGCAGGATTCGTATCCCTCATTGCCTTGGCGTACCTCGTAGAGGTCAATATGGTCAATGTAGATTGGGCGGCAGCTGGTATAGGTTGGGTAGATCCTAAGGTTCCTAATGAATCGATGCTCGTTATTTTGAGTATCTTAGGGGCTGTTATTATGCCTCACAATTTGTTCTTGCACTCAGAAATCATTCAAAGTCGCCAGTTCAACACACAAGATCCTTCTGTAATGAAGCGCCAATTGCGTTATGAATTTCTAGATACCCTATTATCTATGGGTATTGGCTGGATGATTAACTCTGCCATGATCTTATTGGCGGCGGCAGTGTTCTTTGCTCATGGCATTGAAGTAACAGAACTTGAACAGGCCGAGGAGCTGTTGCGACCTCTCATTGGACCTGCAGCGGGCACTATCTTTGCTATCGCATTGCTCTTTGCGGGCTTTGCATCATCTGCTACGGCAGGCATGGCAGGGGCTAGTATCTTTGCCGGCATGTTTGGTGAGTCTTACGATATGAAAGACTTCCATACGCGATTAGGCTTGGCATTAACCTATATTCCCGCATTGCTTTTGATTGTATTCGTTACTGATTCATTCCAAGCTTTGTTGATCTCTCAAATGTTCTTGAGCTTGCAATTGCCTATTACTATTTTCTTGCAGCTCTATATGACTAGTAGCCGCAAGGTGATGGGGCAATATGCGAACCATACATATACGAATGTACTATTATGGGGCATTGGTATTGTTGTTACCGTTATGAATATTTACCTACTCATTGTAGGGTAATAGGAAAAGACCGCGTTAGCGGTCTTTTTTGTATAATAGATGTTCAAATTTATAAAGTTACATTAATCATAAAGTTACATTAATCATGTAACATTGTTTTATTAGAATTACTTTGTCATATAACTGGTATAGTTGTTATGTAAAAAGTGTATCCATGAATAACCATGTGGGCTATAAAATATGTTACAATTAAAGATAGTATAAATCCTGTAGGGAACATTCCCTCACCAGTGTAATAGATAGAAATTAGGAGGACCTAATGGCAGAGGAAGTAAAAGTACAAGATGCAATGCAATCTGATTTTAGTGTTGTAGTAGACGACATTGCAGAGGAATTATTAACGCGCCTAAATATGGATGAGGATGGCTCTGTTATCGACATGTTCCAAACAGGTTCTTTTGATCCTTGGCAATTATTCGTGTTCTTTGGCGCTTTAGAAAAAGCTCTCGTTGATTTTAGAACTGATAAACGCAAGAAAACAGTTATTGTTCACGCCCAACCTGAGGCGCTTATTGGCATTGGTCGCGTGGTAACACCTGTATCTACTATGCTCGAACACGTTCTAATGTCTCGCTTGAACGACATGAGCGAAGGTCGCTTGGAAACAGGTATGCTTACTGTATCTGCTGAAAGCATCGATTACGAAGGTGTCAATCTTAAAGGTCGTCACGTAGTTATCGTATGTGACCTTGTGGACGAAGATTCTGATTACCTTAAAGAATGCATTAAACTATGTAAAGAATTGAAAGCGAGCCACGTTGTGGCAGTGCCTCTCATGTTGTGGAATCCTGAGTTGATCGACAACTTGACAGAGGAAACTATCAAGGCGGAATTATCCCATGAAAATCGTCCTCTCTCCTAGTAAGACAAAAACGATTACTACTGTTGGCAATGATGGGGCAGTACATAGTGCAGTTCAGGACGGTCAATTTCAACCGCACATTACGCAAGACATTGTAAAACATGTGCAGTCCCTAGACGTGGCGGCCCTTGGTAAGGCTTTGAAACTTAAGGATGATAAGGCGCAGGCGCTCTTTGATTTCTATCAAGCTTTTGAGTCCCAGCCAGTAGGTATTGCTTGTGAAAGCTACGATGGTATTGCTTTCAAATATTTAGACTGGCAGAACTTGTCTGAAGAGGCCAAGGCCTTTGGTGAAAGCCACCTCGTTGTGATGTCTGCCTTGTACGGCGTCGTAGAGCCTACGATGGGCGTGCGCGATTATCGACTAGATATGGTGGATAAGGTAGGCATTAACTTATATGACACGTGGCGTGAAACGGTAGATGCCTACTTTCACAAGGAAGATTGGATTCTCAATCTAGCGTCTAAAGAATATGCCAAAATGGTAAACCATCCAAAGGTAGTGACCGTTGAATTTTGGGAATTACGAGGCGATACATTTAAACAGATGAGTACGTCCTCTAAAATGAGTCGTGGTATGATGGCTCACGAATGTTTAACTCGACAGGTGAAACATGTGCGGGATTTGCCACGTGAAGTGAATGGATTTATCTGTGTTACAGATATTGAATCCATTACCATACCAAGCGAATCGATGACGGTTCGTTATGAAAGGAAGTGATTGTTTGCAAGTGCAAGACATTCTTGCAAAAGACCTCGTTGGCGATGAATGGCTAACCGAGGATGAGCTAAGATTTCTCATGTCTGTAACTGATGAAGAACAGTTGCAGTTAATATATAAAAAGGCTTATGAAGTGAAGGCGAAATATGTAAAGCCTGTAGCGTATTATCGTGGCCTCATCGAGTTCTCGAACCGATGCATCAAAAACTGTAATTACTGCGGTATCCGTCGTGAAAATGACAAGACGGAACGCTTTGATATGAACCGTGAAGATATCATCAAAATGGCGCAGTGGGCCTATGACCATGAATATGGTTCTATTACGCTCCAATCTGGTGAACGCTGTGATGATGCCTTCGTTGATTATGTGGTAGATCTTATTCGCGAGATTAAAGCCATTGGCGATGGTTCCCTGGGCATTACGATGTGCGTAGGGGAACAAAGCGAAGAGGCGTACCGTCGCATGCGTGAAGCCGGTGCTAGTCGTTATTTATTGCGCATTGAAACAACAAATAAAGAACTGTACCATAAAATTCATCCTCAAGATGAATTGCACTCCTTTGAAACGCGCGTAGAATGCTTACGTCGTTTGCGTCGCGTAGGCTTCCAAGTAGGTACAGGCGTTATGATTGGTTTGCCTGGTCAAACAGAGGAAGATTTAGTGAACGATATCTTATTCTATCGTGATATGGATATCGACATGATCGGCATGGGTCCGTATGTGGTACATCATGATACGCCCCTAGGCCAAGAAGCATTAGCGATGGGCATCGATGATGAAGCTGGTAAATTGCGCCGTATTCAATTAGGCCTTAAGATGATTGCTTTAACCCGCTTATTCTTGAAAGATGTCAATATTGCAGCTACTACTGCATTACAAGCTTTGGATAAACTGGGCCGTGAAAAAGGCCTTGCTGCAGGTGCCAATATATTGATGCCTATCATTACCATTCCGGAACATCGGGCAAAGTATTTGTTATATGATAACAAACCTTGTGTAGATGATAATGCAGATAAATGTAAAGACTGCTTAACGCGCCGCGTTATGTCCATCGGTGATACCGTTGGGTGGAAGCAAAATGGTGACTCCAAACACTACGGTAAACGGACGGGAGAGTTTTAGCTTTCTCTGTGTAGCTAATTCATTGATTCTATTATAAGTTTTGGGGTAGTTTTACCTATATATAGATGGGGCCCCATTACATGAGGTGTATTATGGAGACAAAATGGTATTCTGATTTTTGGCGGTTATTTGCGAGTCCTTTTAAAGGCGGTATTGATCAAGTTGTACAGTCCGGTACATTGAAAAAAGGTTTCTGGGGCACTGTATTCTTATGGGCTATTCCATATATTATATTGGCTTTATTTGGGACTATGTTAATTCCATTTCTCCCTCATAATGAATTTACTGGTTTAACCTATTTACTCGGTATCGGTGCCAGCTTTATGTTCATCTTTGCATGGCTTATTTGTATCGGCTGGTCCTTTGTGATGGTTGCCATCGGTTCCTATGTATATAACTGGGTTATCACTAAGATGGGTGGTACCGACAATGTACAGGCGATTATGAAAGTTAGTTGGTATCTACAAGGGTATGGGGTACTATTATTTAGTATTGGTTATACGATAATCTTGGTTTTAATGGGCATATTAGGTCTAGCATCCGATAGTAGAGCTTTTGCTGGTGTTATCTATTTTGTAGGAACAATAGCCTTACTTGTTATATCCATTTGGGTATCCTTAGAACTTATGGCAACACAAGTAATGCTTACGAAGATGAAAGTATTCATTGCTAGTATCTTAACGTCCATAATCTTCGCTATAATTTGGGCACTTTTCATGGCACTTCTTAGTGGCTGTGCCTCTTTAGTGGGTAGATAATACTGATTTATAAATTAATATTAATAAAGAGTCCTCTTTTTTTGATAAATTTTTTCGGAAAAAGAGGACTTTTCTATTTGGGTGTCGAAATGTAATAGCAAAAGCCGTAATTTGCCATTAAGGAGGCGATTCCGATGAAAGAGTACAGTAGTGATAAAATTAGAAATGTTGCTGTTGTTTCCCACGATGGTGCGGGTAAAACAGCTCTTGTCGAATCTTTGTTGTTAACCTCTGGTGCGGTTGATTTCGTAGGTAAAGGCCAAGACAATAAACATATTATGGACTTTGAACCTGAAGAAATTAAACGTAACGTAACAATCCAATTGGGCATGGCTCCATGTGAATGGCATGACCACAAGGTTAACTTCGTAGATACTCCAGGCTATAATGAATTCCATGGTGAAGTTCGTGCCGCTTTGCGTGCGTGCGATGGTATGTTGATGGTACTATCCGCCACATCTGGTGTAGAAACTGACACAGTTCGCGCATGGGATTATGCAGTTGAATTACAAATGCCACGCATGGCATTTATCAATAAAATGGATGTGGATGGTGCCGATTTCTTCGGTACTATTGAAAGAATGCGGGAATTATTTGGCAAAGGCATTATGCCATTGCAGATTCCTATCGGTGAAGGCGCCAACTTTGAAGGCGTCGTAGACGTAGCAAAAATGACTGCGTTTACTTACAAGGACGGCCAACCAACAGAGATTGCTGTACCAGCTCACCTTATCGAAAAGGCTCAAGAAATTCGGGAAATGACCGTAGAAGCCGCGGCTGAAGGTAGCGATGAATTGTTGGAAAAATATTTAGAAGGCGAAGAATTATCCTTAGAGGAAATTCGCCAAGGCTTGCGTGAAGGGATGATTAGTGGCCGTGTGTGCCCAATCATGTGTGGCAGTGCCACATCTCGTATTGGCCTAGATCAAGTATTGGATCGTATGATCCGTTACATGCCGGATGCAACTAAAAAAGTGATGACCGCAACTGATGCGGAAACCGGCGAACAATGTGTAGTACATGTAGATAAACCTTTAACTGCATTTGTATTTAAAACATTGTTAGACCCATTCGCAGGCAAACAAAGCTTTGTACGTATCTTCTCTGGTGAACTAAAAGAAGGCGACCGCCTTTATGATGTAAACCAAGGTGTAGAAGAAAAATGGGGCAAGATGGTTACCCTTATCGGGAAGCAACAAATCCCTGTATCTATCGCTAAAGCTGGCGATATCGTAGTGATACCGAAATTGGCTAATGCTAAGACTGGAGATACATTAACTGCTCCTGACTTTAAAGTGACATACGACGCTATCCGTTTCCCTCAACCTCTATACACAGTAGCATTAGAACCTGTGAAAAAAGGTGAGGAGGAAAAATTAGCTGGTGCTGTTCTTAAGGTAGCAGAAGAAGATCCTACTTGCGTAGTAGTGAAAAATGCTGAGGCCCGTCAACTACAAATCGATTGTATGGGCGAGGTTCATCTCGAGCATATCCTCAACAAAATGGATCGTAAATATGGCGTACAAGCTAAACTTGTGACTCCATATATTCCATACCGCGAAACCATTAAAGGCTCCGCTGAAACCGAGTCTAAATATAAGAAACAAAGTGGCGGTCATGGTCAATATGGTCACGTTAAGATTCAAGTGGACCCATTATACGATGGAAGCGAATTTGCATTCGTAGACAAAATCTTTGGTGGTGCTGTACCTAAACAATACATACCAGCAGTGGAAAAGGGTGCCAAAGAAACCCTAGATAAAGGCTTAATTGCGGGATATCCTATGATTGGCGTGCAAGTGACACTCTTGGATGGATCTTACCATAGCGTAGACTCCTCAGAGTTAGCATTTAAAGTAGCTACGTCACAAGCTATCAAGGATGTAATTCCTAAGGCGAAACCAGTCCTATTAGAACCAATCTATGAAGTTAACGTGTTTGCACCAGATGCTTTCATGGGCGACATCATGGGTGATTTGAATAGCCGTCGAGGTCGTGTATTAGGCATGGAACAAAGTGAAAGAACAGGTATTTCTGTTGTTAAAGCACAAGTACCATTGGCTGAAATGGCCGATTATGTGACTGCATTGCGCTCTATCACTCAAGGACAAGGCGTATTTAACCGTCAGTTCTATACTTATGAAGAGGTTCCACATAAGCAAGCGGAAGAAATTATCGCTGCTCGTAAGACTCAAGAATAAAGTAAGACCATGTCCACGTACTGTATCAAATACAGTTAGAATCACTACAACTGAATAGATAATTGCATATCGTAACAACTTAATAGCATAACAATTGACGTAAGTCATAAATTTGAATAGTATTTTACACGAGCCCTCCATATATGTAGCGTATGGAGGGCTTTTACTATATTTGAAATAGATTAGGATAGAGCTTGATCAATAATGGAGCATATTGAGACCTAATCATGGGTATGTGTAGATGCATTGGAAATCATAGAATTGCTAGTTCTTTATGTATATATGTGCTAACATTAAGATAATATAATTGCTTATGTATCGGGTGTTATTTCCATATATCGGGAAAGGATCGTATATGTTTTTCTCTAGCATTACTGCAGATTATACAAAAATGGGTTATCCTAAAGCCATCGTACGAGCTTTAGATTTCTTAAAAAATACAGATTTGAAAGCATTGCCAGGCGGTCGTCATGCCATTGAAGGGGACATGATGTACGCCAATGTAGACGATGTAGAAACAAAATTGTTTGAAACTACAAAACCTGAGTCTCATCGCAACTATGTAGATATTCAATTCATGGTAGATGGAGAAGAAAATATGGGCTTTTTCGTAGATAAAGGCCTCGTAAAGCCTGTGGAGTCTTATCCAGATCGTGATTGCTATTTCTACCCAAACGAAGCTGTTGATGAAGGACACATCCACTGTCCAGAAGGGTACTATACAGTATTCTTCCCATCTGATATCCATAGACCACTATTAGCTGTTAATGATAAGCCTATTAAAATTCGCAAGGTTGTTGTAAAAGTACATGTAGATCTCTTAGGCGACTAATCCTATGAAGCGATATGAAATTATAGGTGTTTTACTAACCCTATTAGGAGCTGTTTTATGGGGCGTATCAGGTGCTTCAGTACAGTTCTTAAGTAACTTTAGAGATATGAACTTGGAATGGCTAGTCACCATGCGATTAATTACAGCGGGATTATTGACTGTTATCTATGCATGGTTTAAATATGGTAATTCTATCTTCCATGTCTTTCGTAGTTTAAAAGATACAGTAGGCCTTATCGTTTTTGGCGTATTTGGCATGGCTTTATGCCAATATACATACTTTAAATCCATTGCTTTGGCTGGGGCTGGTATTGCGACGGTGCTTCAGTACTTGGCGCCATCAATGATTATTATTTATATGCTTGCCCGTTATGGTAAAAGGCCCTCTAAAGGGGAAATTATTTCCGTTATACTAGCCTTGGTAGGTACGATTTGTTTGATGGGGAATGATGGCTTTTCTATGGAGCAATTCCCACTGGCCGTGCTCGTATGGGGACTTCTATCTGCTGTAGGGGTCGCTGTATATAGTGTTTCTCCTGTAGATTTACTATATAAATATGGAACCTTGCCGATTGTAGGATTTGGTATGCTTCTCAGTGGTATTGTTGCTGCTGTTTTATTTCATCAGCCCAATTCGTATGCTATGTGGGATGTATGGACTATTATTGGCTGTTTCAATGTTGTCTTTTTGGGGACAATTGTATCCTTTAATGCTTATTTAGAAGGTGTTAAGAGAATAGGTGCAGTGCCAGGATCAATCCTGTCATCTATTGAACCGATTTCGGCAGCTTTCTTTGGATGGGCTTTGTTAGGCAACCAATTTAGTGCATTAGGGCTAATTGGCATGGCCATGATCATCGCTACTGTTATTATAATTGCTCTTGAAAAACGTAATTAATAATTGAGGTCTCTTTGCTGGATGTTGCGGTTTAGAGGCCTCTTTGTTATGATTGTACATAATGTGAAAGTAGTTGTTATAGGAGGTTGTATGGAGGAAAAACAATGGAAAGGTATGGGCCTTGCCATTTTAGGTGCCCTATTTTGGGGGCTTTCAGGCACATCTGTACAATTCCTTGAAAATGCAAAGCATATCAATGTGGAGTGGCTACTAGAAGCGCGTTTGCTCATAGCAGGTGTATTGACGATAGGACTTGCTTATATAAGGGATGGTAAGCGTATTTTCTCTATCTTTACAGAACCTAAGGATATAGGGAAATTATTAGTATTTGGTATTTTAGGTATTGCTTTATCTCAGTACTCATACTTCAAGGCCATTGCCATTTCAGGAGTCGGTATTGCTACGGTCCTTCAATATGTTGCGCCTACGCTGATCATTATCTATTTGTTTTTGAGATACTTTAAAAAGCCATCTGTACCAGAGTTTTTCTGTATTGTATTAGCCTTGGTGGGAACACTCTGTATCGTCATGCAAGAAGGGCTAGATGTTTCGAACTTTAATGTGCTTGCTTTATTCTGGGGGCTTGTATCGGCAGCTAGTATCTGTGTATATACATTGCAACCTATTGAGCTATTAAAGAAATATGGCACCACATCCATTGTGGGCTTTGCCATGTTTATCTGTGGTATTTTATCCTTAGCTATGTTTCAACAAGTAGAATCGGAAGCCCTCTGGGATGGCATGACCTGGTTAGGATTATTCGCCATCATCATACTTGGTACAGTCGTATCCTTTAATGCTTATATGGAAGGGGTTACACTCATTGGTGCTTTACAAGGCTCTATACTTTCATCCTTAGAACCAATCTCAGCAGCGATCTTTGGATGGGTATTGCTAGGGAATCATTTTACGCTGGTCGGTATTTTTGGCATGATTTGCATCATTGCAACCGTATTCATTATCGCCTGGGATCGACACCGTCAAATTAAACGAGAAGTACTAAAAAAATTAAATAAAGAGGAAATTGTGTGATCTGCGTATGTATGCTTTTTTATTTCTAAAAATATCAATATAAGTTATAATAAATACAAGAATTATTATTGATGTATATAGAAATTTATAATTCTGTATACATAATCTTATTGGTTGACTATTTAATTAGCTATTTGTGTAGCTCTTTATTTAGTTGAAGTATAGGTATCTATTGTATTTTAGGAGGTAAGTATGTCTGTAAAAGATTTCGTACAACAACGCCGCGATGATTTTATTGCTTTACGTCGTGATTTTCATATGTATCCAGAGCCAGCTTGGCTCGAATATCGTTCTGCCGCTAAAGTAGCTGAAAAGCTAATTGCTTTGGGTTATGATGTGTCACTCGGTGCAGAAGTGCTTGATTTAGATTCTCGTATGGGCTTGCCTAGCGAGGATGTTATGAAAGCAGCAATGGCTCGTGCTATGGATGAAGGTGCTGATCCTGAACTAGTAGAGAAGATGGGCTATGGTAAAACAGCTATTGTGGCAACTATGAAGTTTAGTGATGATGGTCCTGTAGTAGCGTTCCGTGCAGATATGGATTCCAATGATGTAATCGAATCTAAAGCATCTAACCATACTCCTGCTAAGAATGGTTTCCGTTCCCGTCATGAGAAGGCTATGCATGCTTGTGGTCATGATACACATATGACAATGGGCCTTGGTCTTGCTGAATATATTGCTACACATAAGGAAGGCTTGAAGGGTACTATTAAACTGATCTTCCAACCAGCAGAGGAAGGCGTACGTGGTGCTAAAGCGATGGTAAAGGCTGGCGTAGTAGATGATGTAGACTTGATGTTCGGCATGCATATCGGATTTAATGAACAGTTATCTAATTGCTTTGCTTGTAGTGATCATGGCTTTTTAGCGACTACAAAACTTGATGCTGTATTCCATGGCTATTCTTCCCATGCAGGTGGTTCTCCAGAAAAGGCTCAAAATGCCATGCTTGCAGGCTGTACAGCTGTTATTAACTTACAAGCCATTGCTCGCCATAGTGGGGGTGCATCCCGCATCAATGTAGGTGTTTTTGAAAGTGGTACAGGTCGCAATGTTACTCCTGATGTAGCAACACTTAAATTAGAAACTCGTGGTGCTACTACAGAGATCAATGATTATATGATTGAACGCACTAAGACCATTATTAAAGGTGCCGCAGAAATGCATGATTGTACCTTTGAAATTACAAAACAAGGTGAAACTCCTGCAGGTCGTATTAGCGATGATTTAGCTCGCGAAGTACAATCTATCATTGAACCATTAGGTATCTTTAAAGAGGTACCATTTGATTATAGCGGTGGCGGTAGTGAAGACTGTGCGTATTTCTTAAACCGTGTTATTGATCGTGGTGGTCGAGCAACCTATATGGTATTGGGCTCAGCTATTAAAGCACCTCATCATAATCCATTATTCGATATCGATGAAGAAGATATGTTAAACGGCATTGTTGCATTAGGTACAATTGCTACGCACTATTTAAAATAGGCTATATTGATTGAGATATTGCGATGTATATATCCAAACTATATATCCAAACTATAGATGCATAACTATATAGATGCATAACTATATAGATGCATAACTATATAGATAGATGCATAGAAATATGTATAGTGGGCTATAAGTTAGATGTAATATGGGGATTAGATTGTGAGGTGTTATATGATCCAACGAGAGCGTTTAGCTAAGGACTTTGATTCTATGGCACAGTTGAGTGCACCTGGTGAAGGTATAAATCGTCTAGCTTTCACCGATGCAGATTGGAAGGGGCGCCAATATATTATTGACCGCATGACTGATGCGGGACTCACAGTGGAAACTGATGAGTTCGGGAATGTTATAGGCTATAAGGTTGGTAAGAATCCTGACTTACCGATTGTCATGGTTGGCTCTCATACGGACAGCGTGCCTAATGGGGGCAATTATGATGGTGTTGTAGGTGTATTATCTGCTATCGAAGCGGTTCGCAGTATGACTGATGATGGTTTTGAACATGACCATACCATTGCAGTAGTAGACTTTATGTGTGAAGAGTCTAGCCGCTTTGGAGCAGCCACATTAGGCAGTAAAGCTATGCGCGGTGAATTGACATTGCAAGATTTACATCGCTTAGTAGATAAACAAGGCATTTCCTTGTATGACGCATTAAAAGAGCGTAATTTAAATCCAGATGCTATTGAGCATATGGAATATAAGAGACCTGTAAAGTCTTTCACAGAAATTCATATTGAACAAGGTAAGGTGTTAGAGCACGAAGCTAAACCCATCGGCATTGTAACAGGGATTGCTGCACCAGAACGGTTCTATGTAACCATTCGTGGTAATGCGGATCATAGTGGGGCCACACCAATGAACTTGCGTCATGATGCACTCTGTGGGGCTTCTAAAATCATACTCGGTATTGAGGAGATTGCATCTATGCAAGAGGAGCCTCCAGTGGTGGGTACAGTCGGTGTAGTAGAGGTTGTGCCAGGAGCGATGAACGTTATTCCTGGGGCCGTTAAACTGGGCGTAGATATTCGCAGTATTTCTAAGGTGGCCCGAGATTCTGTAGTTACCCTCATTAAGGAATTTATTGATGTTATTGCAGAGAAACGAGGCTTATCCTATACGATTGAGCCTGTTGCACAAGATTATCCGGTGGCGATGCATTCAGCAATGATTCGCGAAATTGAAGAGGCTGTTCAGTCTGTAGGCGTAGACTATATGACTATGCCAAGCGGTGCTGGTCATGATGCCATGCATTGGGCTGATGATGTTCCTACAGGAATGATTTTTATCCCATGCCGCGAAGGTATTAGCCATAATCCGGCTGAATTTGCAGATATGGATGACATCGTTACGGGAGCTAAGATATTAGACACGGTGCTAAGAAAGCTTAGCTTAGAAAGTACTAAACTTAACTAGGTTGAGTATTGTGGAATATTTGAGGTGGATATAATTTAGTTAGATTTGTGTTAACTAGCTAAGATATCATATTTTACGTGGTTAGAAGGATGTATTCCGTAATAGAATGGCAGAGGATACTTGCGATTGGTAGGGAATACATGGATTGGAGAGATTATGGTTATTGCTGGTATTGTTATTGTTGTGGCGACGTTTATTGCCATTATTAAGCAGTTTGAAACACGGCTTGTGTTGTTATTATCGGGCTTGTTAATGTGCTTTATTGGTGGACAGATTGGTGCTGGTACGACAGCCTTTGTAAAAGAACTTACAAATCCAGGTCTTGTACCAACCATTTGTACAGTGCTTGGTTTTAGTTATGTTATGGAATATACAAAATGTACAGAGCACATGGTATATTTCATCTCTGCAGGCCTTAAAAAGATGACTAAAATCATCATCCCTGGTGCTGTTATTATTACGTTCTTGATCAACATTGCGTTGCCTACAGCGGCAGGCTGTGCAGCTGCAGTAGGTGCTCTATTAATTCCTGCACTTATTCGTTCTGGTGTACATCCAGCGATGGCAGGCTCTGCTATTTTCTTAGGGACTTGGGGTAGTGCATTGAGTCCTGGTCTTATGTTTAACCCTCAAGTAGCACAACTCGCAGGTGAAGATGTAATGACCGTTATCGCGAGCTTCTCTATGCAAGCCATTATTGGCATTGTCGTAGCAGCTATCTTGCTCAATATCGTAGCTATTGTTAAAAAGGAACATACAGGATATGTATTAAAAGATGCTAACGCGGAAGAAGGCAAAGAATTTAAAGTAAATTATTTATATGCTATCATCCCAATCATTCCGCTTGTATTACTCGTACTCGGTAGTAAACAAGTAGCAGTGATTCCAGAAATTTCTGTTCCTGTATCTATGCTCATTGGTACAGCTATCGGTATTATTGCCGTACGTCCTAATGTAACGGAAGCAGTTAAGAAATTCTTCCGCGGTACTGGCGATGGCATGTGTGATGTTGTGGGTCTTATGGCTGCGGCGGCAGCCTTTACAGCAGGTATGCAATATATCGGCCTTACAAGTGCACTCATTGATGGTATGAAGAACTCTCAACAAATCGCTCAAATCGGTGCAGCCTTTGGTCCATTCTTATTAGCTGTTATCTCTGGTTCTGGTAATGCAGCAGCCCTTGCATTTAACGGAGCTGTAACACCGCATGCGGCAGACTTTGGCTATGGCATCATGCAACTCGGCTCCATGGCCCAATTGGGTGCTGGCATCGGTCGTAGTATGAGTCCCGTAGCAGGTGCAGGTATCATCATTGCTGGCCTTGCAGGTATTAACCCTATGGAAATGGCAAAGCGGAATGCGGTACCTTGTATTGTTGCTACAGTAGTGATTATGCTTTTGTTACTATGATTAGATTAAAATGTAGCTGTAAAACTATAAATTCATAAATCACAGGTATATTAAAGACGTTAAACTTTAGAATACATAATAAAAGAACCCTATTATGACATAAAAAACTGCATCTCCAAAAATTGTGCCCAATTTTTGGAGGTGCAGTTCAATCATGATAGGGTTCTTTTTATATATCTTTGTATTATTTAAGTTTGAAACCAATCCAGAGAGCAGAAATAATAAATAAGCCACCACTAACCCAGAATAGGGCAGTAAAGCCTAGCCATGCCATAAGGCTAGCACCACCGACGGATCCTAAGAAGTAGCCAAAGAATAGACAAGATTGATTGTAGGAGAATACTTGTCCTGTAAATTCACGAGGCGTTTTTGAAGAGAGGTAAGTGTTTAAGGCAGGAAACATGCCACCTAAACCAAAACCTTGTAGGAACCTGATGATTGCCAGTTGATATACATCAGAAACATAGGCTTGAGGGATATTTAGAATCCCTACATAAATAAGAGATACTACTAATACTTTCCGTGGCCCAATCTTGTCGACTAATTTACCTAGTGGAGAACTACTCATAAGTTGAGCAATACCCATAGCGGAGAATACAGCGCCTGCAATAAATGCTAGATTTTCCGTATCACTAGGAACGATTCCCTTAATATATACAGAGATAACAGGTTGTAAGGACATGATGCATATTGCATAGATAAAGGACGCTACACATAATGCGACAATACTATTAAATTCCGGTATTTGCTCTTTCAACTTACAGATGGAAAGTTTTTCAGGATTCGGTTGTGGTACATAATTCTCATGGATGAATATAGTAGCCAGTACACCAGCTAAACCCATGAGTGCACCGACGATGATGAAGTCATTGCGAATGCCTACTGTATCAGCAATATATCCACCCAATAAAGGTCCTATTAGTGAACCAGCAAGATTAGCAGATGCTAATAATCCTAAGGCCCAACCTGTCCGCTCAATAGGTGATTCTGAAGCTATTAATGTAATTGATGCCGAGTAAAAGCCACTTACTAGACCTTGGACGAGCCGGATTAAAACAACCCCTTCAGGTGTAGTTTGAAAAGCAATCAATATATTACATAATGCCATGCCAAAGCTAGATCGTATTAATGTAATTTTACGACCTTTTTTGTCCGCAACACGCCCCCAAAATGGTGCTGCTAAGCAAACGATTATATAGGTTGCGCCAGTGGCTAACCCAGACCATAAGGACATAGCTTCTGGAGTTTGTACGCCTAAATCATGAAAGTATAAAGGCAGAATTGGAGCTAACTGGCTTACACCAAAGGCTGTACAGAATACACAGACTAAACTGATGTACACTGTTCGTTTCCATGTTTCCAAAGTATCCCGCCTTTCTTAGTTTTAGTATGTTCTTAATAAAATAATATCCTTATTTCTTTTTAATTTCATCCCAATCACTTAAGTCAGGAAGCTTATTGCTAGTTATAGATTCCTGAATCCAGTAGTTGATGGAGGTTAAGTTGCAAGACTCTCGTTCAAAGCCATATACGTTGCCTTCATCTACAGTGGCATAGAGTCGAATACGTAAGTTTTTACCTTTTCCGCGCTCGATGTAATAGCTAATACATTGCTCATCAAGGCTAGAAGGGCGAACCTCAATAATATTATACTTGCCATTCGCTACGCCTTCTAAGGCATCCTTAATCATTTGGTTTGGATATTCATATTGATTGAGGTAGAAGATATCGTTGTCACAAGTTAATACATATTCTCGTGGAGGCGTAGTATTTTTGTACTGTCTTTCCCAGCTTTCATCAATAACAGGCAATGTAGCATTATCATAGAAGTTTTTAATTAAAGCGAGACCTTCAGGAATGGACATTTCTTTAAAGTATCTCATTTCATATACCCTAGGATCCACGTTTTCATCCTGTCTGCTAGTATCCTCAATGTAGCCGTATAGATAGATAGTACAAGAGTTTTTGTCTTCATTGTGGAACATAACGATGCTGTACACATCGTAAATTACGTTCTCTATAGATTGGCGGTTATCATAGATGATAAAGCTGAGATATTTTTGTGTATCCCATTCGCGCTCGATGAATGCCCAGTCGTATTTATTGGTACGCCAACCAGTAGTAGAGTCCTCAAAGATTTCTAATACATCAACAGAGTTTTGAGGCCATGCAGGTGGCATAGGATTACATGTTGTAGAAGATTGTTGTATGCCTTCTTTGTACTGATAATGTCCATCAATGAGTTCAAAGGCCTCTAATCGCTCAGATGCTTCGTCAGGAATTACTAGCGGCTCACCAGTACCTAACCAATTATCGTTTCTTGTGTTGAGACGTCTGATGCTTTCACGAGCATGCTCGTAAAACGTAACGGCTTGGTCTAAATCAGGTCCTTTTGTAATGGCACCAATTTCGTAGCAATAGCCGGCGGCCAGTTGCCATAGATGGTCTGCATAGTCATAACTACCGTATCTATCGAAACATTTGCTAGCCTGATTGACGCACTCTATGGCGGTTCTTATAGCAGGGGTATTACCTTTTTTGAAAGTAAATACATAAGCGAGATACGGCCAAATAGCATCGAGCGTGTAAATCGCTGGTTGTTGTAATAAGTGAGCGATGCGAGACCAGTCTTGGGACTGACCATCGATATTTAATGTGCGAAGAATGATGGCTTGCATTGTAACGTAAGCGTGGTCGTTAAAGTCTAAATAATCTGGGCTTATAGCAGCACGCTCGTAGTATTTGAGGGCCTTTTGAATATCCTGAGAGATTCTTTTGTTAGACTCACATGGTTTTGCATAGTACTCGGCAGCTTCACGCAAACACATGCCATTATTCATGGCTGCGCCACGCTCAAAATATTCGAGTGCTCGTTCATGCTCTCCACGAGACTTACAAATATCGCCAGCTAAATACATCATGAGTGGTAAACCTGCTGCAGCCCCTTCAAAAATAACTTGTTCTTCCATTGCCCTATTATTTTGCTCGGCATAGATAAGGCGCAGGTTACGGTACGCAATGACAAGGCCTGCCGCTGCGGATTTATGCAACCATTGCTGTGCTATAGATGTTATTTTCGGGTCCAATCTACGTTGATCTACTTGTACAAATAAAGATTTTAAAAAATGGACAACACCAGATGGTTCACCTTCATTAACTATCTTTTGTGCAGATGGCAAGAGGCGGTAATCTCCCCATTGGAATACATTGGCAATGGCGTAGGCGCAGTAAGAACAACCCTTTTGGGCACCCTCATAGACGCGCTGGAATGCTTGGTCCTTTGTCATAGGCAACTCTTTTTCAATAGTTGGTGTAAGGGCACCTGAGGCACGCATAGCCTGTAAAATAGCGATGGCACTGCCTTTGCGAATAGCCGTATGTAAATAACTATATGCCTTTGTGTCATCCTCAGGAAAGCCTGCTTCAATCCAGGTGAACTGAGGGCCGGAATAGACGCGCGCTAAAATAGCGTACACATCGCCAATACCTGGAATTTTTTGGCCTTCCTCGTCAAGTTTCACAAGGGCATCAAGCTCAGCCTTGCCCGCCCAAGCTATATCTTTATTACACTGGTGGAATATTTTATTGAAAGACTGCTGTATTTGATCAGTGAAATAAAAACTCATGCTCTCTCCTCCGCATAATAATCAGTAAAACCTGATAACATATGTAGTTTCAGTATACTATTAGTATTTAGAGGAACACAATATAAATATTCTGAATTTGGAGGGGACTAGGGAAATCAGTATTTGGATTATATATGGATATCAGATGATGAATGAATGTAAGGATAAGGTGAAAGTTGAGATTTTTCTTGACTTTCATTCTATAGAAACATTATAATCAGATTATAATTTTATACTCGCCTAAAAGAAACCGATGAGGTGGAGATAAAAATAGGAAATGCACTCACAGAGAGCGGGATTAGCTGAGAACCCGTAGTACGCAGCTTATTAAATGGACCACCGAGGGCGCATGGAACAGAATGAATTTCATTCCTAGTATGGTGCGACGTCACACGAGCGTTAGTCGTGAGGGATATGTTAGTATCCTGCGAAAGAGGAATGCGTTGCATTCAAACAAGGTGGTACCGCGATTTATAGCATAATACAAGTATTTTTAATACTCTTGTAAAAATAGAACTATAGACTCGTCCTTGACGTTATATTGTCATGGGCGAGTTTTTTTATTGGCCAACGCCAGATGGAGGTTCTCATGATTTTTCCTAGTCTTGACCGTGTGAAAGCTATCGCACCGGGCTACGATATCGTGCCTGTATATATGGAAATTTTATCCGACGTACGCACACCGATTAGTGTGTTGAAAGCATTAAAACAAGTGAGCAGTCATACGTACTTGCTTGAAAGTGCGGATAATAGTAATCATTGGGGCCGTTACTCCTTCTTGGGTTATGACCCTAAGATTGAGCTCTTCTGCAAAAACCATCAAATGACCATCAAAGACGGTACAACGCGTACCTTTGAATGTTCTGATCCTGCTGCAGAGATTCGCAATATTTTGAGCCAATATAAAAGTCCTCGCTTAGAAGAGTTGCCAACCTTCACAGGTGGCTTTGTAGGGTACTTTGCTTGCGAATATATTCGCTATATCGAGCCAACATTGGACTTCCCAACACCAGATGACGACTCTGCTATGGTCAACGATGTTGACCTTATGCTCTTCGATAAGGTTATCGCATTCGACCATTACAAAAACAAAATCTACTTGATTGCTAACATCAGCACAAACGATTTGGAACGCAACTACAACAAGGCTGAGCTTGAGTTGAAAGCATTAGCTGATCTCGTTGTAAACGGCAAAGAGGCAGATGTTCCAAAAGGCATCCTTAAAACAGAGTTTACCTCTGAGTTTACAAAGGACGAGTTCGAAGCAGTTGTTAAAAAGACACAACATTACATCAAGGAAGGGGATATCTTCCAATGTGTTGTATCTAACCGCCGCGAAGCTGAGTTCGATGGTAGCTTGTTAAATGCATACCGCGTATTGCGTACGTTGAACCCATCTCCATACATGTTCTACCTATCTGGTGGCGATGTAGAGCTTACAGGTGCTTCTCCAGAAACATTGGTAAAATTGACGGATGGTAAAATGTACACCTTCCCAATTGCAGGTACTATGCGCCGCGGCAAAACGGAAGCAGAGGACCTTGCCATAGAGGAAAAACTCATTAACGATGAGAAAGAGTTGGCTGAACATAACATGCTCGTTGACCTTGGTCGTAACGATTTAGGTAAAATTGCTAAATTCGGTTCCGTACAAGTAGAGGCGTTACATATGTTGCAACGTTTCTCTCACGTAATTCATATTACATCTACTGTAAGCGGCGACATTCAAGATGGCAAAGATGCCCTCGATGCTATCGGTGCTACATTGCCAGCTGGCACATTGTCCGGGGCTCCTAAAATTCGCGCTATTGAAATCTTACACGAACTAGAAAAAAGCCCACGCGGTGTATACGGTGGCGCTGTAGGTTACATCGACTTCTCTGGTAACATGGACGTATGTATCGGCATCCGTATGGCTATGAATAAAGGCGGTAAGGTCTATGTTCGCGCTGGTGCAGGTATCGTTCGTGATAGTGTTCCTGCTAGTGAATATAACGAAACCTTGATCAAAGGCCAATCCATGATTTCCGCAATTACAGATGCACAGGAGGTAGAATAATGGTACTCCTTATAGATAATTACGATAGCTTCTCCTTCAATTTATACCAATTAGTAGGCTCTATCGATCCAGATATTAAAGTCATCCGCAGCGATGAATTAACAGTTGAAGAAATCCGCGCGTTGAAACCAGACTATGTGATACTTTCACCAGGACCTGGTAGACCAGCTGATGCGGGTGTATATGAAGACCTATTGCGCGAATGCAAAGGGGAATTCCCAATCCTTGGCGTATGCCTCGGTCACCAAGCTATCGGCGAAGTATTCGGCGGCACCGTTTCCTATGCTAAACAAGTTATGCACGGCAAACAAAGCATAGCCAAACAAGTACACCCATCCAAAATCCTAAAAGGCGTACCTGAACAATTCGAAGTAGCACGCTACCACTCCTTGGCGATCATTGACGAAACCATGCCAAGCGAACTCATCATTACATCCATTACCGACGACGGTGAAGTAATGAGCGTAGAACACAAAGACTACCCAATCTATGGCGTGCAATTCCATCCAGAATCCATCATGACGCCGAACGGGGAACAAATGATTCGCAATTTCTTAGAAAAATAATCACTGTTGTGTATTCGATGGGCTATTTATAAGCCTTAGAACGATAGAGCGGAAATAAGGTCTCTCGGAACTCCAAGTGGCCACCACCCCACTATGTGGGGCCGCCAAGTCGTTCCTTAAGACCTTATTTCCTGCCAACTCAATCTTGGCAGCACCTATAATAGCCCCTCTACAATACATATATAGAACAATAACTATATTTTCTAAAGAAATATGAGAATCATCACAAGGGAAAAGAACGGCTACGCCGTTCTATTTTCCCACCTCTTATAAAGAAATGACCTGTGCATTACTCCATATAATGCGCAGGATCATTTAAGAGATATTGAATTGTTGTTCATTTTATTGTGCGTGTGACAGTGAGTAGGGCATATAAAAGATTAAGTGTCCTAGTGTTTATGTGAGTTCACGGGGTTCTAGGCCCGACTTTGGCCCTGCGAAGGCCGCAGGCCGTAGTCAGACCCGGCCAGTGGAGGGCATAGGTCCACGTGAATCACATGTAGCATTAAGGCAGGTATATGCCCTATTATCGTTGAAGCGAAGTAAAATGAACAACAAGTAAGGAGCTATAAAATGATTAAAGACGCATTATATGCAGTAACGCATGGTCAAGATTTATCCTACGATCTTGCAAAAGATACAATGAACAAGATTATGAGCGGCGAGGTAGCCGAGGTTCCTATGGCTGGTTTCTTGTGCGCTTTGGCGGCAAAGGGCCCTACTGTAGATGAGGTTACAGCCTTTGCTGAGGTTATGCGTGAGAAAGCAGGTTCTGTACCTCATGAAGGTACTGTTGTGGAAATCGTAGGTACTGGCGGCGACGAAGCGAATACGTTCAACATTTCTACTACTTCTGGTTTTATCATTTCTGCCGCAGGTATTCCTGTAGCAAAACATGGTAACCGCAGTGTATCCAGTAAATGTGGCGCTGCTGATTTGATCGAAGCATTAGGCGCTAAATTAGAGCTTAATGGTGAACAAAACGAAGCAGTTCTTAATAAAGCTAATATGTGCTTTATGTTTGCCCCTGTATATCACCAAGCTATGAAATATGCAGGCCCTGTACGTAAAGCGTTGGGCGTTCGTACTGTGTTTAATATCCTTGGTCCTTTGGCAAATCCAGCAGGTGCTACAGTAGAGTTGATGGGCGTGTACGATAAATCTTTGGTAGAACCATTGGCTCGCGTATTGGCTAACCTTGGCGTTAAACGCGGTGCTGTAGTACACGGTTTCGACGGTCTTGATGAGATTACGGCTACCAATAAAACGTACGTGTGCGAAATTAATAATGGTGCTTTCACAAGCTATGAATTCGATCCTAAGGAATACGGGTTTGACTATGCAGACAAAACAGAGCTTGAAGGTGGCGACGCTACGGTAAATGCTGAGATTACTCGCCGTGTTCTCGGTGGTGAACAAGGTGGCAAACGGACCGCAGTTCTACTTAACGCAGGCATGGCGATTTACCTTGCTAAAGAGGGCCTTACATTGGCGGAGGGCATTGAAGAGGCGAAAAACATGATCGACTCTGGCAAGGCTCTTGCTACAATGGAACAGTTTGTGAAAGCAACCCAAGAGGTATAACCATTGATTTTAGATAAGATTGTAGAGGCTACCAAAGTTCGAGTAGCCAAAGAAAAAGAGGTGGAAACGCCTGAGGCTGTGAAAGCAGCGGCCTTAGCGTTACCATCCGATACAGGATTTCCTTTTGAAGCAGCCCTTCGCCAGCAAGACTTTAACTTCATTTGCGAAGTAAAGAAGGCGTCCCCTTCAAAGGGGATTATCGCTGAGCATTTCCCGTATTTAGACATCGCCAAAGAATATGAAGTAGCTGGGGCAGCAGCCATCTCTGTATTGACTGAGCCAGACTTCTTTAAAGGGGACAAAGAATATTTACAAGAAATCGCTAGTACTGTAAAAATCCCTGTATTACGCAAAGACTTCATCATTGATGAATACCAAATCTACCAAGCGAAGGTGTGGGGTGCGAGTGCAATCCTATTAATCTGTGCGTGCCTCGATGTGCCTACATTGACGAAGTTCCGTGAGTTAGCCGACTCTTTGGGCTTGTCCTCCTTAGTAGAGGCTCATGACGAGCATGAGGTACAAATGGCCATTGATTGTGGGGCCCGCATTATTGGCGTTAACAACCGCAATTTAAAAGACTTCACCGTAGACGTACAAAACAGTGTGCGCTTGCGCAATCTCGTTCAAGACGATGTGATTTTTGTATCTGAAAGCGGTCTAGAAACGCCAGAGGATATCCAAGTGTTGCGGGATAACAATATCGGTGTAGCCTTGATGGGGGAAACCTTTATGCGTTCTCCTAACAAGGTTGAAAAGTTGGCATATCTCTATGGCCCCACATACTATACGCCTAAGATTAAGATGTGTGGCATCTCTAAAGTAGAAACAATTCCGGCTGTTGTAGACGCAAAGCCAGACTACATGGGCCTTGTATTTGCACCAAGTAAACGACAAGTCACTGTAGCCCAAGCTAAAACATTAGTGGAAGAACTACATAAGCAATATGCAGATAGATACGATACAGATGTAACACAATGCAATGATGATACAGTACAAGCTGGAACAGTAGGGATTAAAGCATCAGAAAACGTGCAGATCTTTGAAGAAAATACTAATTCTGACGCTATTAAAACGGTAGGCGTTTTTGTAAATGAAACATTAGAGAACCTCGTTACAATTGCTAAAGAAGCCAATCTTGATGCGGTGCAATTGCATGGTGATGAAGATGAAGCTTTCATCCAAGCTCTCAAAGAGAAAATAGATGTAGAGGTTTGGAAGGCTGTTCAAATCCGCAGCGCTGCAGATGCAGAGGCGTGGATCGATAGTAGTGCGGATATGCTATTATTTGATGCGTATCATAAGGATGAACGAGGTGGTACGGGCGAAGTGTTCGACTGGTCTTGCTTAGATGAGTTTGAACGTCCATTTATGCTTGCAGGTGGTATCGACAGTACTAACGTGGCGCGTGCTATTCGCACAGTTCGCTCTTACGGTATAGATATTAGTAGCGGTATTGAAACAGATGGCGTGAAGGACGATGAAAAAATTAAAGCTTTCACCAACATTGTGAGAACAATAGCTCACTAAATCACAAAAAATACATAAATCTAAGATATAATAATATTTTAGACACATCTGATGGAATTCATCGATTGTTGAGATAGATGCCAATAGTAACGCTATACAGGCGTGCTAGTAGGAATGGTATATGGAAAGGTAAGTTATATGAGTGAACAAAGACATGGTTATTTTGGCTCCTTCGGTGGCCAATTTATGCCAGAAACATTGATGAATGCAGTCATCGAATTGGAAGAGGCATACAACAAGTACAAAGATGATCCTGATTTCGTGCGCGAACTTGAGGATTTACATAAAAAATATACAGGTCGTCCATCCCTTTTATATTATGCAGAACGCATGACAAAGGATCTTGGGGGCGCTAAAATCTACTTAAAACGTGAAGATTTGAACCATACTGGTTCTCACAAATTGAATAACGTAATCGGTCAAATGTTATTGGCAAAACGGATGGGTAAAACTCGCGTTATTGCTGAAACAGGTGCTGGTCAACACGGCGTGGCAACGGCTACTATCGCTGCGTTGATGGGTATGGAATGTGAAGTATACATGGGTGCAGAGGACTGTGAACGTCAAGCACTTAACGTATACCGCATGGAATTATTGGGCGCTAAGGTACATCCTGTAACAACTGGTACAAGTACATTAAAAGATGCTGTATCTGAAGCGATGCGCGAATGGACAAACCGCATGTCTGATACACACTATGTATTGGGTTCTGTTATGGGGGCGCATCCATTCCCGATGATCGTTCGTGATTTCCAATCTATCATCAGCCGCGAAGCGCGTGAGCAAATCCTTGAAGCAGAAGGCAAATTGCCAACAGCTGTTATGGCTTGCGTAGGCGGTGGCTCCAATGCGATGGGTATGTTCTATCACTTCATTCCTGATGAAGGGGTTCGCCTCATCGGTTGTGAAGCCGCTGGTCGTGGTGTTGATACAGAGGAACATGCAGCAACAATCGCAAAAGGTTCTGTTGGTATCTTCCATGGCATGAAATCTTACTTCTGCCAAGACGAAGACGGTCAAATTGCTCCAGTATATTCTATCTCTGCAGGCCTTGATTACCCTGGCATCGGACCTGAACATGCGTACTTGCACGATAGTGGCCGTGCTGAATACGTGCCTGTAACGGATGATGAAGCAGTGGATGCATTCGAATACTTATCTCGTTTAGAAGGTATTATTCCAGCTATTGAAAGTGCTCATGCAGTGGCACATGCTCGTAAAATTGCTCCAACCATGAGCAAGGATGATATCATTATTATTTGTTTATCTGGTCGCGGTGACAAAGACGTAGCGGCTATGGCGAAATATAGAGGGGTGGATCTTCATGAGTAAAATTAAAGACGCTTTCACAAAGGGTAAGGCATTCATCCCATTCATCAGCGCTGGTGATCATGGCATCGAGAATACAGAACGTTATATTCGCGTCATGGTGAAAGCCGGCGCCGACATGGTAGAAATTGGTATTCCATTCTCCGACCCAACAGCGGAAGGTCCAGTTATCCAAGAAGCGAGTACACGTGCACTTTCTACAGGTGTAAAAATTCACGATATCTTCGACATGGTACGCCGTTTGCGTACTGGTGATGATGCGGTGACAGTACCACTCGTATTCATGACCTACTTGAATCCTATCTATGTATTCGGTCGTGAAAAATTCTTTACCCTCTGCGAAGAGGTTGGCATTTCTGGTGTTATCGTGCCTGATATGCCATTTGAAGAAAAATGGGAACTTGCTAGTGTGGCTAATAAACACGGTGTTGAAGTGGTATCCCTAATTGCTCCAACATCTGAAAACCGCATCGAAATGATCGCAAAAGATGCAGAAGGCTTTGTGTATTGCGTATCCTCCCTCGGTGTTACAGGCATGCGTAGCGAAATCAAGACAGATATTAAATCCATTGTTGAGACGATTCGCAAATATACAGATATCCCTGTAGCTGTAGGTTTCGGTATTTCCAAACCAGAACAAGCGGAAACAATGGCTCGCGTATCTGACGGTGCTATCGTAGGCTCTGCTATCGTTAAAATCGTGGCAGAACATGGTGAACATGCTGATCAAGCGTTATTTGACTACGTACAATCTATGAAGCAAGCTGTGCTAAAAGCTGACGCATAATAACAGCTACCGCATAATAAAATAGATAATACAATACATACTAAAAAGGACGTTATACATGTGTATAACGTCCTTTTTAGGTTAGTTAGTTTAGTTATGTGTTATATGACTGGATAACCAGTTATGAAAGGGGAATGATTAGCCGTTTGTAGATTCGGAACGTTGATGTTGTTCACTGCGTTTTGCAGTTGCATTTTTGTCATGTTTTTCGCGTTCAGAAATTCTATGTTTTCTATGTTTCTTTTGATCTGCTTTGAACCATGGATGAGCACTGCTGTCTACTGTACCATCATCGTTTTTTTCCATGCGATGGTTTTCACCGATTTTGAAGTGGTAATCTTTAGCTTGCGCCACATTAGCACCAATGCCTACTGTTAAGAATGCTGCCAAGCTGGCCATAGCTACTACTTTAGTCAATTTAGCGTTCATAATTATTATCTCCCATACAAACTTAATTGCACGAATTTTAGTTGTAAAAAATATATTATTAGTATAGATAAATTTAATGAAGTAAAAATGAAGTGAGAGCCTTGATGAAGCATAGTATAATAGGATTATCTAAGTTTGTATAATATCTAAATATAGTAGGAGTTTTATGAAACAGAGAGTATATGAAATCCTCTATCGCGAGCTAGTAGAAAACTATGCAAATGGTAAAGGACGAACAACGACAGCCGATTTTTGGCTTACCATAAGCGCTATGACCTTTGTATACGGTCTAGTTATATTCATAGCAGGTCTTGCTACCTTCATTCCTTATGGATTTTTATATGCTATATCCTTAGGGGGCGGCGTATTGACTGCATTGACGGTATTATTAACATTGCCGACTATTATGCTAGTAGCAAGACGGTTGCGTGATTCCAATAATGATCCAACATTGATGATTCTTGTCTTTGTTCCTATTTTAGGATGGTTGGTTTTGCTCTACCTATTATGTAAGCGGTCGGCTCCAACACAAGAAGTAAACGTAACTAATGAACAGATATCTGTAGAATCTAACATAAGCAAAAATCGGTCTGTTTCGGGTGTTTTTATCACGGCTATCCTTGTTTTGGGCTGGATTGCTAGCAGTGTAGGGACCTCTATGATGGGTCATAACTATATGGTAGAAGAAACAGCCTTTGGTAATTTAGGGCATGGTGCTTTTACCAAAAAAGCAAATCGATTGTTACGTAGTGATTCCGCCACAACAGAAGGCTATCTAGTTGTAAAAGAATACTACCAAGCGTTGGCTAATGGGGATTATCACAGTGCCTATCGTGATTTGAGCAGCCGTGAAATGGAACGATATGGTACCTTTGATCTTTGGCAACAAGCTAAGGCAAAGGAACAATGTTCTGCTGTGGAATCTATACAATTAGACTATGTGTCTCAAGATATTGATGATGATGTAATTGTGGATTATATCGGATATAGAGTGGACTTTGTAGATAAAAGACCATCTATGTTAGTACGTTTATATAGTGTGGGTAACGGTTGGAAAATCGTAGGTTTTGAAGAGTTTGAGGAGGACTAGTATGGCATCTGTAAATGTATATAATTTAAACTATACCGATGCTTTCAAGTTAGGCATCAAAAACTACGCCAATTTTAAGGGCCGTGCAAGTCGTTGCGAATATTGGAGATTCATGGCCGGAATGATGATGGTTCAAGGAACGTTAGGAGTAGTAGCTGTTCTTTGTAACGGTGTAGGCCTCTTTAATTTTGAGTCAATTATTGATACTATCACGATGTTGGTCGCTCTATTTTTCGTGATTCCCAATCTAGCGATTACCGCGCGTCGTATGCATGATATTGGCCGCAGCGGCTGGACTCAACTAATTTCATTTATTCCTATTATAGGATTCTTTATATTCTTGAACTATGAATTGAAACGAGGCGATGAAGGAGAGAATGGTTATGGTGAAAGAACCGGATTTGTTTTCGTTACCCGTGAAATGAGCCTGACTACTGGACTTGAAGAGACACCGTCTCGTAGACAAGACTGGATTATGGGTATTACCATATTTATTCTTCAATCCATTGTGTTTGGTGATACTATCGGTGATATATTATGGTATGGCATTAACGCCAATGGCTACATATAGTATTAACCTACACTAAATAGCATAATTATTATTTTATTTTATAAAAGTTTAACAACTCCTTTATAGACAATATAACACTTTGTAGTAAAATGAAATCAAGATGAATTCAAAAATATAGATATGGTGATTACAACATATCTACGTTACTATATGTGTTTAGAGCAACAGGACTTTATGAGCTTCACTGTTTCCTGCTGTGGATGGAAGGAGTTTATTATGAGACCTTGTCCATATTGTGGACACGAGGTGTTAAAAAATGAACGGTACTGTCCAAACTGTGGCCGTATCCGTAAAGCACCGATTTCGTTAGATAAATATAGTCTAGGCATGATTGAAAACTTTAAACAATGTTTTGTTTATAAATATGCTGACTTTGAAGGCCGTGCCAGCCGGAGTGAATATTGGAACTTCTTCTTGATGTACCAATTGCTATTTGTGGCTATTCTATTTACCTGTGCGTTCCTTAGCTATATTAGTCCACTTTCAAGTGCCGTTGGCGTAGGCTTCGGGCTAGTTATTCTAGTGTTAATGTCAGTCGTTATGGTTATCCCTGGCGTGGCCGTTGCAGTGCGTCGCTTACACGATCAAGGCCGTTCTGGTGCGCTTGTGTTTGTTGGTGCTATTCCTGTGATTGGTACGATTTTATTATTAGTATTGATGGCTCTTCCTGGTGAAAGCCATGATAACCGCTTTGGTTCGCCTACAGGACACGTAATTCTAACAAAACAAATGGCCCATGAAATCGGTTTGATTGATGCTACACCTACCACAGGCCTTACAGCAGGATTACTATGTGCTATCCTTGTACTATGGTTCTTGGTAGATCGATTGCTTATGACTAGTGTGATGTAAAAATAAAATACATATACCAATAACAGCCTCTTGCATGGTGCAAGAGGCTGTTTTAGTTATTAGGACTTTAAAATCTTTGTAAAATTAGGTAATGAAATATTTGACAATCTACCCTCGAGAGCCCTATAATTATCTATTATATGAATATTGCGTTGAAAAAGACGGCACGTCTCAGACGGATTTAGTAGAGACCAAACTCATGGGCTGAAAGGTTTGGAAATCTAGAGGTTTGCGGATCACTTTGGAGCAAGCAGGAACCCTGCCGGTGAACACCGTTATATGTCTAAGTGGCTTTCACAAAATGAAGCCTAGTTATTTCGTATGCTCGGAATATTATAGCTTTCACAGAAGGTCAGTAGGGTGGTACCACGGATATTACGTCCGTCCCTTCGGGGACGGGCGATTTTTTTATGTAAAAGGAGCACATCATGGATTACGGTAAGACGTTACATTTGCCTGAAACAGAATTCCCAATGCGCGGCAATTTGCCTAAGCGCGAACCAGAAATTTTAAAGTTCTGGGAAGACAACAAAATTTATCAAAAACGTTTGGAATTGCGTAAAGACGCAAAACCATTCATCTTGCATGATGGCCCTCCATACGCAAATGGTAAATTGCACATCGGTCATGCCCTCAACAAAACGTTGAAGGATATCATCATGAAATACAAAACAATGACTGGTCATTATACTCGTTACATCCCTGGTTGGGATACGCACGGTTTGCCAATCGAGCATGCGGTTATTAAAAACACTGGTCTTAACCGTCATGAAATGGCGCCATTAGATTTGCGCAATAAATGTAAGGAATATGCATTAGAATGCGTAGAAAACCAAAAACAAGACTTTATTCGCTTTGGTGTATTAGGTGAATTTGATCGCCCTTATTTGACATTGCGCCCTGAGTTCGAAGTTAAACAACTTGGTATCTTTGGCGAAATGGCAAAACGGGGCCACATCTATAAAGGCCTTAAAACTGTATACTGGTGTACACACTGCGAAACTGCATTGGCAGAAGCAGAAATCGAATACGCTGAGAAAAAATCCTTCTCTATTTACGTAAAATTCCCTTACGTATCTGAGAAAAAGGTAACATTGCCAGCTGGCGTAGATCCAAAACAAGCATATGCTGTTATTTGGACAACTACTCCTTGGACAATGCCTGCCAACGTAGCAATCTCTGTTAACCCAGAGCTTGAATATGGTTGGGTAAAAGTAGGAGACGAATACTACTTGATGGCTACTGAACTCGTTGATGCGGCTATGAAAGATATCGGTATCGAAGACTACGAAATCGTAAATCGCTTCTCTGGTGCAGATTTAGAATTGGCTGAATTCAAACATCCATTTGTTGAACGTAATGCTACAGTATTGTGTGGTGACCATGTAACACTCGAGGCAGGTACTGGTTGCGTACATACAGCTCCTGCACATGGTGAAGATGACTTTAACATCGTTATGCGTTATAACAAGGAAGGCAAAACTGAACTTCCTATCGTATCTCTTGTTAATGAAACTGGTAACTACACTAAACAAGTGGATGACAACCGTTATGGTGATACTGAATTCCCATTGGCTGGTGTAGAAATCCACGATGCAGAGGTGCCTGTTATCAAAATCTTGGCGCACAACAATGCATTGCTTCATAAATCTAGCTTGCGTCACCAATACGCTCACTGCTGGCGTTGTAAAAATCCTGTCATCTACCGTGCTACAGAACAATGGTTCTCTTCTGTAGATGGGTACCGTCAACAAGCGCTTGATGCAATCGACAACCAAGTACAATGGATTCCTAAATGGGGCCATGATCGTATCTTCAACATGGTTCGCGATCGTGGTGACTGGGTAATTTCCCGTCAACGTATTTGGGGTGTGCCAATTCCTATTTACTATTGTGAAAGCTGCGGCGAGCACATCATCAACGATGATACGATCAAAGCATTACAAGAAAAAGTAGCCGTAGAAGGCTCTGATGCTTGGTGGGCTCACAGTGCAAAAGAATTGTTACCTGAAGGTTTTAAATGTCCTCATTGCGGTCATGATGAATTCAAAAAAGAAACAGACATCATGGACGTATGGTTCGACTCTGGTTCCTCTTGGTCTGGTGTACTTGAAGTTAACGGCTTAGATGTACCATGTGCTATGTACCTTGAAGGTTCTGACCAACATCGTGGTTGGTTCAACTCTTCCTTATTGACTGCAGTAGCTACAACTGGTAAAGCACCATACAACTCTGTATTGACTCACGGCTTCGTTGTGGATGGCGAAGGTCGCAAAATGTCTAAATCTGTGGGTAATACAGTAGCACCAAGCGACATCATCGACGTATATGGCGCTGACGTTATGCGTTTGTGGGTATCCTCCGCGGATTACCAAGCAGACGTACGTTTGTCCAAAGACATCGTAAAACAATTATCCGAAGTATATCGTAAGATCCGTAATACATTCCGCTTCTTGCTTGGTAACTTGGATGACTTCAATCCAAACACTGATAAAGTGGCTTACGCAGATATGTCCGAATTCGATAAATGGGCATTGTTGCGCTTAGAAGAAGTACGCCAAAAGGTTACTGATGCATACGAAAATTATGAATTCCACATGTTGTACCATGCAATTCATAACTTCTGTACAGTAGACTTGAGTTCCATCTACCTTGATGTAATGAAAGATACTATGTATGCTGAAAGCAAAAACAACGTAGCTCGTCGTTCTGCTCAAACAGCAATGTACGAAATCTTGAAAACATTGGTAGCTATGGTATCTCCAGTACTTTCCTTCACAGCTGAAGAAGTTTGGAAATACATGCCTAAAGAAGACGGCATGCCTGAATCCGTTATGCTTCAAGATTGGCCACAAGGTCATCCTGAACACTTCAACCAAGAATTGGCTGATAAATGGAACCAATTGTTAGACTTACGTACATCCGTACAAAAAGCATTGGAACTTGCTCGTCAAGACAAAACAATCGGTCACCCTCTAGATGCATCTGTTACAGTATACGCTGAAGGTGCTGCATTCGACGCATTGAACGCCCTTGGTGAAGAAGGTTTGGCTAAACTCGTTATCGTATCCGAAGCTCATATCGTAAACGGCGCTGCTCCAGCAGAGGCTGTTAAAGATGAAGAAACAGGCGTGGCTACAGTAGTTGCTGCATCTGAACGTGAAAAATGTGAACGCTGCTGGATCCACCGCGATACAGTAGGCCAAGACAGCGAACACCCTACACTTTGCGATCGCTGCGCAGACGTTGTAAAAACTCTATAATTATAGATACAATAGAAAACCCTTCTCTAATAGGCTTAGTTTGTTTTAAACTAATGTGCACTAGAGAAGGGTTTTTCTTTAGAAAATATTAAAAATTTATAGAAATTTATGAAATCATTGTATGCTATCTTTCTCATAAAACTATCTATCATAATTAGTACTTTATTATTTTCCTCATGAAAAATTAATGTGTAAAAATTTACTCATTTCATATTAAACTTAATATCCTAGTTTAAGATGTTTATAGTTAGTTTAGTTATTGTGCTTATATGAGAAGGAGGAAGAGCAATGGTAGCAACTATCGTTAAAGCAATTTTGGCTGCACTTACTGGTTTAGCAAACGCAATCTTGCCTTTATTCAAATAACAATTTCATTCCCCAGAAAAAAGACCACCCAGCTTGCGGGTGGTCTTTTTCTTATGCCTGAAAATAGAAATCAATTTGTAACATAATGATTTAGAGAATCTTTAAGTGTCGTTTAACTATAAGGAGTTATATTGACTATAGAAACAAGCATACCTATATGAAGATGAATTAACCATGAAATGAACGTGAAGAACGGGCAGTGTTGTGTGGTTTTATTTCTTATGCAAAACGAGGGGAGCGTATAAGTCATGAGAAGAAACATAATTATTAAGGCGTTGGTGTTAGGGACTATAGGATGTGCGTTTAGTGCTACAGGTTTTGCAGCAAATGTACAAAATGGACATGGCCAAGGTATTACAGATTCTACTACAGAAGTAAATGGGGCTAAGCATGAAGCGGTTCGCTCTAGTTGGATGGATCGTACAGATATTATAGTCGGTACCCAATCTAAGGTAGGGGCTCAAGTTTCGGTAGAAACATTACAACCCTTAACCCATTATGATGAAAACTCTAAATCAGTTCTATTCGTACAAGGTGGCATCGGTAAAGGCGGACAAGAGGATCAAGCTAGCTATTTCTCTGGTGGCAATGGGGGATATTGGTATCCATACAATCCAGTTACTAAAAAAGGCGAACAACGGTATAGACCTGAAGAACATCATAATACTAAATCATTGGGAACTGTTGCTAATGTAGGGTTAGGCTATCGGATTCTCAGTAAACATGAACATGCTTATGTAGGTGTTAATACGTTTTATGATCATTCCTTCTCGAAAAAATATAACCGTATTAGCGGTGGCTTGGAATATGTATCTGGCTTTAATGAAGTTCGCGCTAATATCTATAAGGGATTAAATAGTACAAAATCTGAACCTTATAATGTACCTTTATATGAAGGTTATTTTGAATTCTTGTTAGATGGTGGCACTGCAGGTTATACAGTTTACAAGTCTCAAAAAGCATTGTCCGGATATGATGTAAGCTATGCACGCACCTTTAAGAATGCTCGCTGGGCACGTGCTTATGTAGGTGCTTATCATTGGAATGGCTTAGGCGCCACAACACATGGTGAAGGTCCTGCCTTAACTCTTAATGTTGGTAAAAGCCACGGCTGGCAAGCTGGTACTACATTACAACTTACACCACATGTTTCTCTAGATGTAGGGTATACATCAGACAATAACAATTCTAGTGGTGCCTATGGCTTTGTTAAATATACATTAGGTACATCCAAGTTTGCTTGGCATGGTGGTAAGCATAGTGATGATACTATTACCAATGCACGGGCTAGAATGTTAGATAAAGTAGATCGCAGCCCGATGCGAGTAGGTAATACCTATGAAGAATTCTGGATGGTAGTACCTTATGATCACTTATAAAGGCTAGTGGGGAGACAGTAATATATGATAAGCAAGTTAGTATTTAGAGCCATGGTTTTAGGTGCTGTAGCATGTGCATTTAGTGCTACAGGTTTTGCAGCAGATGTACAAAATGGACATGGACAAGGTATTGCAGATTCTACTACAGAAGTAAATGGGGCTAAGCATGAAGCGGTTCGTTCCAATTGGTTAGATCGAACTGATATTGCTATAGGTGTGCAAACTGGGGGCTCATCTGATTCACACAAGGGGATGTTCCCTAGTGATTATAATAATAACTTTTACAATACAAAATCAGATTACGGGAATATCACTAAAGCCTATATAGAAACATTACAACCTATTACCCATTATGATGAAAACTCTAAGAGCGTTGTGTTCGTACAAGGTCGTATTGGCCGTGGTGGTGAGAAAATCTCCTCTAAAGAGGTAAGAGGTTATTTCACTCCAGACCTTGTAATGTCACCATTTGGGTTTGATGTTTTTACGGAAATCAATACAGATGAAAAAACATCTGAGTCGTTAGGAACGGTTGGTAGCTTAGGTGTTGGTTATCGTATTCTTAGTAAACATGAACATGCTTATGTAGGTGTTAACGCTTTTGTAGATCGTGCTTTCACAGGAAATTACAATCGTATCAGCGGTGGTGTAGAGTATGTGAATGGACTCAACGAAGTGTATGCCAATGTGTATAGAGGCCTTGGTGATAAGGAACTCGTAAAAGGCGGTGGCGGTAATCCATATCCTAAACGGTTGTATCCTAATGGCTATCCAGATACATTCCCATACAATACCATTCCTAGTGAAAATTATAATACCTATGTAGGTGGTGGCGTGTTAGATGGCTATGAAATAGGGATCGTAAGGTCCTTTAAAAATGCACGTTGGGCTCGTGCCTATGTAAATGGGTATCGTTGGAACGGCAATGGATTTAGCCATAAACAAGAATATAATTGGGGGCGTCCAGGTCATTGGTCTGTGCCGTGGTTTACTGCACGAAATGCTAACCATTATAAAGGCATTAAAATCGGTGCTGAATTACAATTGACACCACATATATCTTTAGATATTGGGTATAACAATGCTAATAATATGTCGAAAGGTATATATGGTACTCTTAAATATACATTAGGTACATCTAAATTTGCCTTCTGGGGTGGCAAGCATAGTGATGATACGATTACTACAGCTCGCTCTAAAATGCTAGATAAGGTACGTCGTCAAGACATGATTGTAGAATCCTTTGATGACATTGAATACGATTATTTGGCGCCAATTGATCATCTATAATACCACTGTAGTTTAGATTATAGATATTAAATAAGACATGTAATAATAGGAAAGTAATTTATATGAGCAAGACATTAATGATAAAAGCAATGGTTTTAGGTGCTGTAGCATGTGCATTTAGTGCTACAGGTTTTGCAGCAGATGTACAAAATGGGCATGGCCAAGGTATTGCAGATTCTACAACAGAAGTGAATGGGGCTAAGCATGAAGCAGTTCGTTCTAGCTGGATGGATCGTACAGATATCGTAGTCGGTGTTGGCATGAAAGATTCGAAAGAGACGCATAGTCAGCACCATTATGTTGGTGAATCATCGATGAGACATGATGATCTAAATACTGTAACTTCGAAAAGTTTAAAATCTACTGAAATCAATAAATTGTATATTGAGACCTTGCAACCTATAACCCATTATGATGAAAATGCTAAAAGCGTTGTCTTTGTACAAGGTCGTATTGGGCGCAGTGGAGAAAAAATTTCATCTTATAAATTAGGTAGTTATTGGGAGCCAGCCAGACCTGCAGGGACGTTTATAACACATGATAAGCAAACAGATAAGAAAGAATCATTAGGAATGAATGCTAATATTGGCATTGGCTATCGTCGTCTTAGCAAAGGTGAACATGCTTATGTTGGTGTTAATGCGTTCTATGACCATGTGTTTAAAGGTGGTTATAAGCGCGTTAGTGGCGGTGTAGAATATGTGGCAGGCCTTAATGAATTTCATGCTAATCTGTACCGAAATCTGGGGACTGATGAAAGAAAATATATAGGACTCCATGGACGTAGTACTGTATTGGGTGATCCTACAGGATTGTATCCATATGGGATGGATCCTGATCAAAGTCTTTATAACTATGGTGTGGTTTCTTATGAAAATCATTGGATGCTATCAGAAAAGGTTGCTGCCAGTGGATTTGATGTAGGATACTCACGGACCTTCAAAAATACTCGTTGGGCTCGTGTCTATGCAGACTATTATAACTGGCGTGGTAGAGAGGCTGTAAAAGTAGGGTATTATAAATTACCTAAACGCGATGCTATTAAAGGCTTTAAAGTAGGTGCAGAATTCCATATTACACCACATCTTACTCTTGATGCGGGTTATAAAACAGCGTCTCATCATTTGAGTGGTCCTTATGCAACTTTGAAATATACAATCGGTACATCCAAGTTTGCTTGGCGTGGTGGTAAACATAGTGAAAGTGCGATTACAACAGCTCGCTCTAAGATGCTTGATAAGGTACGTCGCAGTGATATGGTTGTACAAGAAACTGTAGAAGAAACTTATGATCATGGCGTTGTCGATGTAGGTTTATAATTTGTAACCAATTAAATTAACCTAGAAAATGGTAATTTGGTGTTGTAGCAATAATTATGTAAGTGAAGGATTATTTTTATATGTATTGTAAAACAAAGTTTAATATACGACTGCTGCTTTGTGTAGCAGCTTGTACGATGTGTTGGTCTATTGCATTAGCAGATAGTGCTAATACAGATACTGCTGCGAAAGTGAATTCTAACAGTTATAAAGATTGGGCTGATAGAACTGATATTTCAGCTAAGTTTCAAACCAATCACAAGCCAATATATGGCATAGAGACATTACAACCTATTGGACATTATGATAATAACTCTAAAAGCGTAGTATTTGTACAAGGCAAGGTTAGTTCTCATGGTGGTGTAAGTCAAATTGCCAATGGGTATGCGAATCATGTTACTCGTAATGCAGGTGGAATTGTATATGAATATGACTTTAATCAATCATTACAATCTATAGGCACGACTGGTAGCGTAGGGATTGGATATAGATGGCTAAGAAAAGGAGAGCATAGCTACGTGGGCATCAATACCTTCTATGATTATGCTTTCAAAGAACATTATAAGCGTGCCAGTTTAGGTGTAGAATATATAACTGGTGAAAATGAATTTTATGCTAATTTCTATAAACCACTAGGACATACCACGTCGTCTCATAGTTTGACTATACGTGACGAAATGATTCCGGCACCTTATAATATGCCAGATACAGACGTTAATGTTGGTGAAAGTCATGAAAAACGAGTTGCCTCTGGATATGATATCGGATATGCGCGAACTTTTAAAAATGCCCGTTATATTCGAGCCTACATTGACCGTTATCACTGGAATCATATGAATGGTGAGATTAGAGACATAGAATGGTTTAGTGATGATATTTATAACTATAATATTGCCTTCCCTGTAAATGGTATCTCTAATAATGGTCTTAAGACAGGGGTCAATGTAAATGTGACACCTCATATCTCGGTAGGCCTAGGTTATGATAAATCGTTTGGCCATTCTGGAGAGTTTTATGTACAAACTTTGTATACGCTTGGTAAATCTAAGTTTGCTCTCTTTGGTGGAAAGCATAGTGATAATAGCATGACAACTGCTCGTTCTAAAATGCTCGATAAGATTGAACGACAAGATATTCAGGCTATGGAACTAAATGGGGACTTCCATGTTCATTACCCTCATGATCATCTATAATAGTTTAGCTTGTTCATAGGTTATAAAAAGGAGCTAGTACATTATGTACTAGCTCTTTTTATGTTATCGGTTATTTCTATTGTAATGCCTTTGGGACACTGAGCTTTTTCCAGTTGTCTAGCTCAGGGATTTCCAAGGTATTAATCGTTTTTTGAATCCAGTAGTTTAATGATACTTCGTTACCTAAATGTTGTTCAAATAAATAGGTATTACCTGGTGTATCCAGAGGTTTTCCATCCTTGTCTATGGAGTGGCGCACGGATTCTTTTAGATAAAGTTGAACTCTAAATGGATTTGCGTGATTGCCTCTGAAAATGAAATAGGATGGGCCGATAAAGTCATGGGTACGGACATTAATTTGTTCGTACTTTTTATCTTTTAAGCCTTGTAGTGCAGTTTGTATCATGGCGTTAGCATCATCGTACTCCTCTAGTAGAAATGCTTGTTGATCTACATCGAGTACATAATGCCAAGTTGGTTTTTCCTCGTTCGTTTCGATGGACCAGTTGTCTCCTATTATAGGCAATTGGTGCGTATCGTAGAGGTCTTTTAATAGCTGAATGGCATTCTCTTTCTTGAGCAGTGCTCGGTAAATGGTCTCTTGACCTTCTGCTGGGTCATAACCATGTATTCTGACTTGGTACGTATCACGTAGCATACGCTTTACATCTAGCTTAAAAATGTTGCGTAGTTTGTCTGGAACGGATAGGAAATGATTGTAAAAGCTAAGTTTCATTTCGTTTTGTGATGCTAAGGCGTGCTCGATGGTTTGCCAATCATATAAGGTGGTATCCCATAAGAAGTCATCCATGTTTATAGATAAGCGAGCCGCATTTTGAGGCCATTCCGTATGACCAGGCCGTACTGTGGTAGTAGACTCTGTAATGCCTTTCTTGTAGTGCCAATGACCATCGACTTGTTCGAAGGCTGCTAATCGTTGTTCTGCTTCATCATCGATAGGAATATCTTTTAACTCTTCATCGAGGTTTGCTTTATGAGATAGTATGTATTGATGGGATTCTTCGTAATAAGCTACTGCAGAATCCAAATCAGGTTTGCCTGAAACATAGCCTTTTTCATAGGCATAGCCTAAGGCAACGCGTGTTAAAGCTCGTGTAATATCGTAGAAGAGAACGCGGTCTTCCTCTTCTAATGCGCGCTTTTCTTCATCTAGTACACGTGTTAATGACTGTACACCAAAGCGTATATTTTTCGTTACACCGAAGCCGTGGATGCGCATATAACCAATATATGGCAAGGAGAACATAAAGCGCTCTTTTGTGGCTGCCATATGGGTTAAGTCTGCAATGAGGCCCCAGTCGAGCGGTAGGTGACCAATGTGGAAGATATAGCCAAAGGCAGCTTGTAAGGCGGCATAGCCGGCATCACTGAAATATTTAGTAGCTGCACGGCGGTATAGTCCAATTGCTTTTACAGGATCATAGGGAATGACTCTGCGGAGCTCTTTTGCATCATAGAAATGATAGTAATAATCCGCTAATTCAGCGGTACTTTCAGCTTGACCTAAGGCGGCACCTTTCGTAAACCATGTGAATGCGTCCTCAAATTTTCCGTGCTCATGACAGTCTAGACCGGTGTAGAGCATCATGGTTGGATTACCTAGCTCAGAGGCGGTTAACGCTACACGGCGCGCATTGTTAAAATCGCCTTCGTCGATATATATGTTACGTAAATTACCTTGGAACATAGCAAGCCCGTTATCAAGTGCTTTGTTAAACCATTCCTTGGCGAGTTTAGTAGCATTTTCCTGCAATGTATCGTCTGAAACCGTACCTTGCAAGGCTATAAGGCGTTCCTGCATAGAACCTTTCTGGAAGCTCTGCTGGATGCGTTTTGCCAAACTGAGGCGAGGTGGTGTAATCATATCCCTTGCAAGGCTAATACGGTCGTCATCACGCCAGAAAAAGACATTGCCTATAATGTATTGGCAGAAAGCATCACCTTGCTCTGCGTAGTCGTAAACAATACGAAACGCATCGTCAAAGGATATTAACATATCCTTTTCAACAGTAGGTGTAATCGTTCCGTTGATACGCAATGCTTGTAAGGTACCAATAGGACTACAACGGCGAATGCTATCATGCAAGCATTGATAAGTGCGCATGTTATTTTCTGGGAAGTTTGATTCTTCCCATGTAAAGCGTGGCCCTGCGTAGATGCGAGCTAACAAAGCATACGCATCGGCTATTTCGCGAGCCTCTGGATCATTGGCAATTTTTAGTGCGTCCTCTTTAGTGTCGATTTCGTTTTCTAAAGAGGTAGTCATATCGTTTCTTAGCGCCCGATGATTCGGTTGCTCAGGACTATGCTGATTATTTACAATCAGTTCTAATTGGCGTAAGCCTTCTTGAGCCATCTCTTGATTATATGATGTGAAAATCATGTGGAAGACCTTTTCTAGGCGTTCCGTAAAGTACTGTGCCATAAGGCCTCCTTTATATTAATTACATTTACTATAGAATACATATTTATTATATAACGAACGTAAGAGACCGCAAAAGAGGAAAAAACCCCTCTGAAGTCTTTCAGAGGGGTCATATTTATCCTAGTTCATAGAGATAGATATTATTTTTTGTTGTAATCGCCGAACCATTTGTCGTAGATTTTTTGGTAAGTGCCGTCTTCTTTAAGTTCTTTAAGAGCTTTATTAACAGCTTCTTGTAAAGCTTTGTTGCCTTTTTTCATGCCAAGAACTGTACCTTCAGCTTTAGTAGGTTCGCCTACGAGTTTAAGGTCTTTGTCAGCACCTTGTTTAAGGTAGTACATAGCCACTGCGTTATCGATGATAGCACCGTCGATTGTACCAGCTTTCAATTCCATGAAGATATTAGCATTGGAATCAATTTGTTTTACTGTTGTATTAGGGATTTTTTGAGCCATTTCAACAGGGATTGTACCGATTTGAGCACCTACAGTTTTGCCTGCCAATTCATCCATGTTGTGGATTGTAGTATTGTCTTTACGAACAACTGTGATAAAACCACCTTGGTCGAAGTATACATCGGAGAAGTCCAATGCTTTTTCACGTTCTGGTGTTGCGTTGATGCCTGCCGCAATCATGTCGATATCACCAGATTGAACAGCTGGAATCAAAGCATCGAAGCCCATGGATTTGAATTCCATTTTTAAACCTAATTTCTTAGCAATTGCTTCGGACAAATCAACGTCGAAACCAACGTATTTGTTGCCTTCAGTAAATTCGAATGGTGGGAATGTAGTTTCAGAACCTACACGCAATACACCTTCTTGTTGTGTCATTTTTGGTTTGTCATTACCACAACCAGCCAATAAACCCATTGCTGCTACCGCTACGAGGGCGATGGCTGTCAACTTTTTGAACTTAAACATAGAAACCTCCTCAAACATCCATATACATGGTTTATCAAATTCTGTTTATATTGTACGGAATTTTACAATAATAGGCAATAACATTGTATAATTAAGAGTAAATGATTTTATATTTAACCTAGCTTTGTCTGTTCTTATATCAATTTAAACGTAAATTTATGGAGGCAATATGTCCCTTACAAATATATTTTCTGATCTTTGTAAAAGCTTCGCCCCAGATGCTTTCAAAATTAACTATACATTAGCTAAGAATCCTGAGCTTTCTAGTCATGAATTTGAGACTGTAAAAACGATTGGTGCTGTTCTCGAAAAACATGGTATGGATGTAACTTATGAATTCTGTAACTTACCTACCGCTTTTAAGGCATCTGTTGTAAAAGTAGATAACCCTCAAGGTCGTTTAGCTATCCTCTGTGAATATGATGCGTTGCCTGAAGTAGGTCATGCATGTGGTCACTGTGCGAGCGGCTCCATGAGTGTGCTTGCCGCATTAACGCTACATAAAATGCAACAAGAAGGCGTTGCTTTCAATATGGACATTGATATTATCGGTACACCAGATGAAGAAGCTACAGGTTGCAAGGTGGACATGTGCAATGCAGGCGTGTTTAAAGACTATGATTTAGCTATCATGGTTCACCTCGATGGTGAAGAAACACGACCTAATTCACAATTCTTGGCACTAGACTGTTTCCGTGCACGCTATCATGGTAAACCAGCCCATGCAGCAGGGGAGCCTTGGAACGGCATTAATGCGGTAAACGGCGTACAACTTGCTATTCACGCCATGGATATGATGCGCCAACAAGTGCGACCTGAAACGCGCATCGGCACATGGATCATTGCCGGTGGTACTGCATCTAATGTTATCCCTGAGTTTGGCGAGTTAGAAGTAACCGTACGTCATACTGAACGGGACTATTTGAATGGTCTATCTGAACAGATTAAGAAAATTTTTGAAGGGGCAGCCCTTTGTACTGGAACAACAGTCGACATAGAATTTTACGGCAATCCCTATGATGATATGAACCAAAACCATAGAGGTACATTACTGATTGAAGATGTAATGACTGATATGGGCATAGATTTTAAACCGGGCCCAGCGGATATTGGGGGCAGTTCAGATATCGGTAATGTGAGCTATCAATGTGCAGCGTTCCACCCTAAATTACGACTTGCTGGGGACGATAAAGTATGCCACTCTAAAGAATTCGCGGCTGCTATGCTAGAACCTACCATTGAACAAACAATCCTTGATGGAGCCAATATTATTGGTCGTACATTATTAAGTTTGGTAGAAAACACAGTGGTATTAGAAGAGATTGTAGCTGAATTTAATGCATCTAAATAATTTTATTTGTATGCAATCTCACCAACTAGCATTTAGATAAGGGGGCAATGCTAATACAGTGCTTTCTATATCGATGGGGCGAGCTGTAATATCTTAGATAGAATTCATTGTCTCTTTCAGAATTACTGATGATAGATGATAATGACATGTTACCATTGATAAAACTTTGAATCTTGGTGAAATAGGTTCCTACCTCAATATCGTGGTGGTAGAGTGCCCATACCACGTTGTTTCCAGCGATGACCGGAATGTACTTAAGCTCAAGGAATTCGAATAAACCGGCTATAGTTATATCATCTGGTACGGTAAATTCTTCGCGATGCCAACTAGAATCATCGGCTGCACAAACAGCATCTCGATCGATTATTATACGCATATTATCTCGCTTCCAATCTATATTTTGATCTTTATTTAGGTGATCTTATTTCTATTTAGGTGCTCTTATTTCTTTTTAGGTCTTCTTTTAGTTTATATTTTACACCTTATAATCTTTAATATCCTACTGAAATATCTTGCCGAGTAGAAATACATTTCTATCTGTTTAATTATTTATAAATACAACTATATATAAATACAACTATTTATCTAGATAACTATGTATCTAGATAAATATGTATCTATTTAATTCTTTATCTATATATACTACTGTATTAAAGGAGGCTTCATGTCCTCAACTGAAACATTACAAATTAAAAACTACATAGGTCTCAAGGGTGATAAGCCTATTAAATTTATAGCCTCTGATGTTGATGGCACATTAGTTAACGATGCAAAAGCAATTCCTGATGAGGCTATTGAGGCTATTCGTGCCGCTCGTGAAAGTGGCATTCGCGTAGCCATTGCTTCTGGTCGCGCTTGGAATGAGATGAATGATGTTATCGAGAAACTACCATGTTTACGCTATTTCATGTGTACCAATGGGGCCTATGTAATGGACAAGGAAGAAAACCGTAGTTTGTTCCATGTAACCTTTGATAAAGAACAAGCACTCTATTTGTTGCGCAAACTTTTAACCTATGGTGTTTATGTAGAGGCTTATGTGAAAGATAAAATCTTTGGTATGTATCCACCGTCCAGATGCATTACGCCTGAACGATTAAGCGCATGTGCTAGTGATCGTAAATCGACTGATACAAAAGGTTCGGTTGGACTCATGGATAATCATCTACCTAGCTTAATGAATCATCCTCAACTTGGTGTACCTGAGGAACATCTACCTGGTGAAACCCATGATCACTATGCCTTAGCTGAAGGTGATGAAGCAGCAAATGATAACTTATCTGAATGTGAAGTAGAGCAGTCTAATTTCTTCTTTAGACCTAATATCCGTCCATTTATCTTGGCAACTCGTACCATGGTTCCTGATTTACTGTCTCATATGGAAGCCTTAGACGAAGGCCCTGAAAAGATGCAAATCTTTTACGGTGACGAGCCTATGCGCCAAAAAATCTTGCAGGATTTACGCGATGAATACCAAGGGAGGTCTCACGATGGTACAGGTCGTGAACGCTTTTATGATGTACTGCTCTCTAGTGAAGGTAATCTCGAATTCGTACTACCACATACCACAAAGGGGACCGCTGTAGAAGCACTGGCAAATCACTGGAAATTTAGTCCCGATGAAGTCATGACCTTAGGGGATAGTGAAAACGACTTATCCATGCTGCGTTTTGCAGGTGCTAGCGTAGCTATGGGCAATGGGAAGCCAAATATTAAAGAAGCAGCGCGTTATGTGACGACAGATAATAACCATCATGGCGTGGCCAAAGCAATCTATTCCGCCATTGCGTATAACAATGAATTACTAAAAAAACAGTAATCATATCTCAAATTAGAGATACTACCAGTTAAAAATAAATCTTTCTAATCTGGATTGTGCTCGATATGTGTAAATCTGAGATACTACCAGTTAAAAGTAAATCTTTCTAATCTGGATTGTGTTCGATATGTGTAAATCTGAGATACTACCAGTTAAAAGTAAATCTTTCTAATTTGGATTGTGCTAGATATGGGTAAATCTGAGATACTACCAGTTAAAAGTAAATCTTTCTAATCTGGATTGTGTTCGATATGTGCAAATCTGAGATACTACCAGTTAAAAATAAATACTTTTAACTGGTAGTATCTGAAAAAACTATATATTTTTGTTTGTCGGTTTGTATTCCAGTCGGTTTTATAGTGAGGCATTGCTCGAAAGTGTATTACAGGTAATACATTGCTTTAGCTGATGTTAGAGCGAATGCTAAGTTAGTTTTATTAAACCCATAGGAGGTGATGTAGAATGGGAAATCTAAAGTTTAATATAGATGATACTTGTGTTAAGTGTGGTGCGTGTGCCGTAGATTGTCCTATTCAATGCATCACCCAAGGAGAGACTCGGTTTAATATAGGTAAAGGTTGTATCGGATGTGGAGATTGTTACTCTATCTGTCCTGTAGGAGCTGTAAAGATGTCTAAACGTGAGACTGATAAAGAATAGTCTCTTGAAAGGGTAGAGCCTCTTATAGGTCATCTCATTGTATTGAGTTTTGTATAGAGTAAAACTAAAATCCGAACATTAGAATATTAATCATAAATTTCATACGGAATATATGGAGTCCATATACTTCGTATGGTATAATGAAATGTAATGAAAATTAGCGTTTGCTTCGAAAAAACGCACCCCCAGTACAGAAATGTATGGGCATTAAAAAATAGTGAATATACTTTCACAAATAGATGCATATGGAGGAAGGCATGGAAAACAAGGAATTTGTTATTGTTGTTGACTTTGGTGGTCAATATAATCAATTGATCGCGCGCCGTGTTCGTGAAAATCACGTATACTGCGAAGTATATCCATACAACAAAGCGCTGGACAAAATTAAAGAATTAAAACCGCAAGGTATCATCTTCACAGGTGGCCCTAACAGCGTGTATGAAGAAAACTCTCCAAAAATCGAAAAAGAGATTTTTGAACTTGGTATTCCAGTTCTTGGCATGTGCTATGGTATGCAATTTATGGCGCATACATTGGGTGGCGAAGTTAAATCTGCTGACAATCGTGAGTTTGGTAAAACACCTACTAAAGTGGACACTACATCTCCATTGTTCAAAGGCTTGGACGAAGACCAAGTTGTTTGGATGTCCCACGTTGACTATGTAGCAAAAGTCCCTGAAGGGTTCGAAATCATTGCGCATACAAAAGACTGCCCTGTTGCATCTATGCAAAATAAAGAACGCAAATTATACGCTATGCAATATCATGCAGAAGTATTGCACACTGAACATGGTAAAGAAATGCTTCACAACTTCTTGTATGAAGTATGTGGTTTCACAGGCACATGGACAATGGCAAACTATGCAAAAACTGCTATTGATGAAATCCGTAACACTGTAGGCGATGGTAAAGTATTGTTAGCATTGTCCGGCGGTGTAGATAGCTCCGTTGCAGCAACTCTTATTTCTAAAGCTGTTGGCGACCAATTGACTTGTATCTTTGTTGACCATGGTTTAATGCGTAAAAATGAAGGCGATGAAGTTGAAGCAGCTTTCAAAGATTCCGGCATGCATTTCATTCGCGTCGATGCAGAAAAACGTTTCTTAGATAAATTGGCTGGTCTTGAAGATCCAGAAGCTAAACGTAAAGCTATCGGCGAAGAATTCATCCGCGTATTCGAAGACGAAGGTCGTAAAATCGGCTCCGTTGATTTCTTGGCGCAAGGTACAATCTATCCTGACGTTATTGAGTCCGGTACTGGTGAAGCAGAAGTTATCAAATCTCACCACAACGTAGGCGGCTTGCCTGCAGTTGTAGACTTCAAAGGCCTTATCGAACCATTGCGTAATCTCTTCAAAGACGAAGTGCGTGAGCTTGGTTCTGAATTAGGTTTGGCTGACTACCTCGTATGGCGTCAACCATTCCCAGGTCCTGGTCTTGCTATTCGCGTAATGGGCGAAATCACGAAAGAGAAACTAGACATTTTGCGTGATGCGGACTACATCTTCCGTGATGAAATTGCAAAAGCTGGCCTTGATCGCGACATCAACCAATACTTTGCAGTATTAACATCTACACGTACTGTAGGCGTTATGGGTGACTTCCGCACATACGATTACACATTGGCATTGCGTGGTGTAACAACAACAGACTTCATGACTGCTGACTGGGCGCGCATCCCTTACGACGTATTGGACACAATCTCCCGTCGTATCGTAAACGAAGTACAACACATTAACCGTATCGTGTATGATATTACATCTAAACCACCTGCTACAATTGAGTGGGAATAAGAATAACAAATAACTTTAGTTAAACTAAGCTAAATAAGCCTCCTATCTTTTGATAGGAGGCTTTTGTGTTAGTCTGAAAAATTGGTATACTGATTTTAGGTTAATAAATATTATGTTTCAGCTTTTAGATTGTAAAACTGAGGAACTATGAAAACTACAAGATCTTTTGGTGAGTATCCCAAATATTCTCTCCACGATGCAAGGGTACAGAAAATAGAACATGAAGATGATAATTTGATCCTTACTTTTGAGTATATTTTCTCTTATGAGAATGGTGTTGAACAAACTCATAAGGCTCAAGTTGTGTTTGAGACGTGTGATATAGATGATTTAGAAATTCTCGTCTTTAATAGTACAAGATTAGATACTTTCACAGGTAAAAGAATTGAGTTGCCTCAGTATCAACAGGAATATAGTGAAAGTGAATTCGAGGTCATTACGGAGACTTATAACTGGGGCCGAGCTGTGCTGCAAGGTTGGTTATGGACCGAAGGGAATCCCGTACATTGTATAATGAACATATACTTTAAAGATGATATGGTATATGTAGTTGAATGAGGCCGGAAATGAGTGATTTAAATTTTACTATTTGCTGTACAGTTACTTAGCATGGAAGATAGTAATATTGTTTAGGAAATAAGGCTATGGAAACTATAAAAGAATTTTTAGATAGTGACATATATTTAGGTATTATAAAAGAACTAGGTGTAGAAAACTTTAATCAAGACGTACAAGGTGTTGAAATAGAAGAGCTAAAAAAACGATTGAAACAAAGGCAGTTCTTACTTGAAGGATTTAAATGTAAGGTCCTTTCAGACCAAGAGATGGTACAGTTTTACAAGCAGATGATAGAAGAGTATCGAAAAGATATTATCCTTTGGACTAAGAAGTTTTGGCAATATAGCGATGCTACTATTGATGCATATCCCGATGGTGAATTCCCAGAAGGAGAGGAAATTTCTGAAGAGGATGTATCAGCTACAATTGAAGTAGGAAACTATTCTAAAACAAGTGTTGTTATGTATATCATTGAATTTGATATTTTGAAGAATCATCAAGAGATATTAGCTGATTATTATAAAAGCTTGCGTATTCCTAGGTCTGCGCAATATGCAAAAGAAGTGATGGTATTATATAAAGAGGTTTTTAGCTAAGATATTTAGATATATTAAATAAGGAGGGTTTCTCTGGAATTAATTAGTGTTTTTTTATCAAGATCTAAATATATTGTCTATTAATTTCTTTGTAAGTTTTAAGATATCTTCTCGTGCTAAAGCTTTATTATATTATCTTATTGGGCGAGTAGAATTTGTAGTATATAATAAAAATATAACTGTATGTATTGATATTTGATACTACAAATTTTAGCTTGATAGGGGCATATAAGGTTAGTTCTGCTCTTTGATTAAAATCTAAAATGATAGACTGAGAATATAGGATTCTCAATTAATTTAATGAACGTAAGAAGATTAAGTAAATAATAAGTTTAGCGGATACTAGCATTTTATTATATTATTTATTGGAGTATTTTGACATTGGAGTTACTTGATTTTGTAATAAGACAAACAGATGAGTATATTGATTCGATACCAAGAGCAGAACGTAAAAAATATGGACAATTTTTTACAAGTATTGAAACAGCTGTTTTTATGGCTAGTTTATTTGATATACCTGAAAATAAGGCCACTTTACGCATTCTTGATACTGGAGCAGGAACAGGCATATTATCTGCAGCTTTGATTCAAAGATTAGAAGGTATCTCATCTTTACAAAAAATTTATTTAGTTTGTTATGAGAATGACCATCAGGTTTTAGAGGTCTTGAGGCAGAATCTTGATTGGATCAAGGCACATTCAAATATTCAAATTGATTATGAAATTAGGAATGATAATTATATTTTAAAACAGGAAAAAGAATATAATTGTACAAGTGAAACAGATTCAAACCATAAAAAATATGATATGGTTATTGGGAATCCTCCTTATATGAAGATTGGTAAAGATGCTCCAGAAGCTAAAGCGATGCCAGATATTTGTTATGGTGCACCTAATTTATATTTTTTGTTTATGGCGATGGGAGTATTTAATTTATTTCAAGAGGGTGAATTGGTATATATAGTACCTCGCTCGTGGACATCAGGTACATATTTTAAACGGTTTAGAAAGAAAATTCTTAGTATATCAGCGTTAAAGCATATACATCTATTTGTTAGTCGTAATAAAGTCTTTGATAGAGATAATGTATTACAAGAAACAATTATAATTAAATTAAAAAAATCAAATGATAGACCTAAGCATATAACTATCACTACTACTCAGAATAATAAAGATTTTTCTAAAAGAACTATATTTAAAGCACCGTATAATACTGTAATTTCAGGAGAAGAAGCATATGTATATTTGGTGACACATGAAGATGATGTAACAATTCTTGAAAAAGTTGATAAGTTAAGTCATACATTGCCCAGCATAGGTCTAAAAATGAGGACAGGTTTAACTGTAGATTTTCGACATAAAGATGAGTTACGTGATAATAAAGAGCATGGTGCAGTTCCTCTTTTTTATCCTCAGCATATACAATCTGGAAAAATATTATTTCCGATGGGAAAAGCTAAAGAATATATTGTTACAGATAAAACAAGTTTACTACAAAATAACTCAAATTACCTATTTGTGAAACGATTTACTACAAAAGAAGAACGTAGACGTCTGCAATGTGGAGTGTATCTATCTAAGGTATTTCCGTGTTATGAAAAGATTAGTACCCAAAATAAAATTAACTTTATCAGTGGTGATACTGATTTGTCAGAAGAGCTAGTTTATGGATTATACGTAATTTTTAATTCTACATTATATGATAGATATTATAGAATTCTTAATGGATCTACGCAGGTGAATTCAACAGAGATTAATACTATACCAATTCCAAGTAAAGATATAATAGAACAATTAGGTGAAAAGATTATACAGTCACAAGATATGTCAGAACGGTGTTGTGATAATGTATTGATGGAGCTTTTATATGGATAAAATTGAACAGGCACGAGAAATATTAAGTGAACTTAAGGTACCAGATAAACAACAGGCTGATTTATGTTGTTTGACTCTTCTATCGATGGCGAATATTAAGCCCTCTGATAACTGGAAGAATGCGAATAATAATTGGGTTCGTATTCATGATGTAATAAATTATGTAAGAGACCATTATAATATTTCTTATGCAGAAAATAGTAGAGAGACTTTTCGTAAGCAAGCAATACATCATTTTAGAAATGCGGCGTTTATTGAGGATAATGGGATGGCAACTAATAGTCCTAATTATCGGTATAGATTAACAGATGAAATGTTGAATCTTATTAAGTGTTATGGTAGTCGTGAATGGGAATTAGAAAAAATACGTTTTCTTGAAGAACATGATAATTTAATAAACCTTTATTCTTCTAATCGTGCAATGTTAAAAATTCCGATTGTTATTAATGAAGAGCTTTATAACTTTTCTCCTGGAAAGCATAATGAATTACAGAAAGCCATATTAGAAGAATTTGCACCTCGTTTTGCTTCTAATGCAGAGTGTATTTATGTTGGCGATACAATAAAGAAAGATTTAGTCAAAAATGTAGAACGATTAAGAGAGTTAGGCTTTTCAATTACACTTCATGATAAAATGCCAGATGTAATACTTTATGCTAAAGAAAAAAATTGGTTATATTTTATTGAAGCTGTTACATCTGTTGGGCCGATAGATTCAAAGAGAATTATAGAAATTAAGAGTATGACAAAAGATGTAGCATCAGGAAAAATTTATGTTACTGCATTTCTTGATTTTAAAACCTTCAAAAAGTTTTCTGAAATGCTTGCGTGGGAAACAGAGGTTTGGATTGCAGATATGCCAGATCATATGATACATCTGAACGGAGATAAATTTTTAGGACCTAGAGAGACTTAAATAGGAGGGGAATAATGGGCTTAAAAGATGAAATTATTGAAAAAAGACGTGAAATGGTTGTTGATTCATATCCAATGTCAATTGGAGAAATGGTTAATCTATATAGAGATGGTGAACTTAATGTACACCCTGAGTTTCAACGTTTTTTCCGTTGGGATGAGGAGCAAAAAACAAAACTTATAGAATCTATTTTATTGGGAATTCCTATTCCACCGATTTTTGTGTCCCAAAAGTTAAATGGCATTTGGGACGTAATTGATGGTCAACAAAGACTTTCAACAATTTTACAGTTTATGCATGTTTTAAAAGATGATGAAGGGGCTAAAACGGACCCATTGGTTCTAATGGGAACTAAATTTTTACCATCATTAAAAAATGTAGTTTGGGATGATGAAAATCTATTTTCATCTGAACAAAAAATTAATTTTAAACGTGAGAAGTTAAATTTTACTATTATAAAGGAAACATCAGAACAAGACACATCAAAATATGAAATGTTTCAACGCCTTAATACGGGAGGGACTCATTTATCTGCTCAAGAAATTAGAAATTGTTTGATGCTTATGATAAATAAGACTGTTTATGAATTAATAAATGAGTTACATGATAATGAATCGTTTAAGGCTTGTAGACCTATCACAGACAAACAACTTGAGGAACAATATGATTTGGAACTTATAGTGAGATTTTTACTTTATGTTTCGTTTGAAGATAATTTTTTGTCTAATGTTGATAAGTCTAGAAGTATGGATTTATTATTAACTGAAGAGCTTGAGAAATATGCTATAGGTATTGATAGTGTAGAGATTCAAAATATTAAGGATAAATTTAATAGAATCTTTTCTTTATTGTCTGACACATTAGGAGAAGATGTATTTAAAAAGTATTATAAACCTGAAAATAAATTTAAAGGTGCTGTTTTAATTGCTGCGTTTGAAGCTATTGTTCCAGGTGTTTTTTTGCATCTAGAATATTGGGAATTACATAAATCGGAATTAATAAATAAAATTAAGGGTTTATATAGTGAAGACGCATTTAATACGGCGGTCATTAGGGGAACACGTCCAGTTGATCGTATGGCTCAACTTATTATGTTTAGTAGAATTTGGTTCCAAAATGAAAATTAAGAAGGTTGAAAAACTTATAGATTTAATTGATAAAGATAAGGCTTGGAGAATAAAAGAACTTATAGATATTAAGTCTATGGTTCATTCGACAAAAAATCCTCTTCTATGTAGGGTTGGTATTGCAATGCTTTCGGCACATTTTGAGGGTCTTATTAAATGTATTGCTAATTATTATGTTGTACATGTTTCTTCACAACGTATTAAACTTTCTGATTTGGATACGGGGTTTGTAGCAATTTATTTGAAGGGAGTTTTTAATCCTTGTTTGAGTTCTACAAAGCTTTCTGTATATAAATCTTCGATGGATGATTTTTTGATAAAATATAATTCGCACACTTTTAAGGTTAAATATACTCCAGATGAACCAATAATTAAGACTGAGTCAAATCCTTCATCTACAGTTTTAAGAAACATTTTTAGTACTATAGGACTAGATTTTTCTGTTTATGAAACTAGAATCAATTATATTGATACTGACCTTTTAAGTAATCGTCATGATATTGTTCATGGTGAAAAAACCTGTATTAGTATTCCTGAGTTTGATAGTACATTTGATGCTATTACTAATCTTATGGATCAGTTTGCGGATCAGGTTAAAGATGCCGCCATTAATAAAGTTTATTTAAAAAGATCGTAGGTACTTAATATATATAATAGTAGCATGAGTTGATTTTAGTACACTGTATAATGAACATATACTTTAAAGGTGATATGGTATATGTAGTTGAATGAGGCCGGAAATGAGCGATTTAGATTTTACTATTGGCTGTATAGTTACTTTTTTCACCGAGAAGAGGAGAACTCCACCAAATTTGAATAATGGAAGGTATTGTCCTCATCTTGTTATAAAGGGCTCTGATCAGCTGTTAGGTGTAAACTTTATTGATGGTGAAGATGTCATCTTTGATAAACCAATAAGTGCCAATGCGTTGCCAGTAAACGAAGATATAGATTATTCTGCACTACAAGTCGGTATGGAGTTTCTTATCCTGGAAGGCAGTGCTATTGTTGGCGAAGGTATTGTAAAAGAAATCTTTCAGCATAAACCGTATGGGAAAAAATAATTGTAGAGTATTATATCCGTTGGAGCTTATATGATTCATATTATTGATGGCAAACCGTATTTAGATCAAGTAAAAGAGTTGATTACTGAGTATACGCAGTGGCTTGGTCGCGATTTGTCCTTTCAAAATTTAGATAAGGAATTGGCAGATATAGCAGAGAAATATACGGCGCCAAATGGTGAATTATTGGTTGCTATCGATGATAATGATGTGGTGCTCGGCATGGTGGCGTATTATCAGCATAGTGATACCCGTTGTGAGATGAAACGCCTCTATGTGCGTCCTGAAGGTCGTGGGCATGCTCTCGGTGATCGTCTGATTGAAAGTATTATGGACCATGCTAAGGCCTCTGGATATAAAGAAATGGTGCTAGATACAATTGAACCGTTGCAGGCGGCGATCCATTTGTATAAGAAGCATGGCTTTGTTGAATGCGAGCCGTATTATCATAACCCTATGGACGATGTTATCTATATGAGCAAGGAACTCGATTGATGGCGCTATCTTGGGATTCATTGGAGGAGCTTTTATGGCGATTACATATACTGAAGAAAAGAATTTTACCCCTCAGCAGGTAGCGGATTTATTCTTGTCCGTACGTTGGGTGGTAGGTAAATATCCTGACCGTCTACACAAGGCGCTCATGAATTCCTCTCGTGTGATTTCTGCTTGGGATGGCGACAGTTTAGTTGGTCTTATTCGTGTCATGGATGATAGCGAGCTGGTGTGCTTCATCAATTATGTGCTGGTTCATCCTGATTATCATGGACAAGGTATTGCAGGTCATTTGCTAGAAATGGTGAAAGAGGCGTACAAGTCTTACTTGTACGTTAATGTTATGATTGGTGATAGCAAGAATGCATCATTTTACGAGAAGCATGGCTTTAAAATAAAAGAAGATTCCTTGCCAATGCAATATCGTAATGTGCCGAAATATACAAAAAGATAATTGGTGGGATAATCTGTATAGCAAGTAAGTGGTCAAATTGTTAATAAAAGGCTACACGTACATAGCGTTACGTGTAGCCTTTGTTATGTAAACGGTATATACTAAAACGGATATGTAGATACGATGGAGAAGGATATGGATATTTTAATACGAAAAGCGACAACCTCTGATTTAGATTTGGTGACACATATAGAAGCAACTTGTTTTCCGCCTGCAGAAGCGGCGCCTCGTGAGGCTTTTAAGGAACGATTAGATCATTATGCAGGTCAGTTTTTAATTGCCTTTGACGGCGATGCACCTATTGGTTTTATCGATGGCTTTGTAACGGATGATGAAATTTTAACGGATGAGATGTTCGCCGATGCTTCGCTGCATAATCCCCATGGTGCATGGCAGATGATATTTGGTCTAAATACATTGCCTGAGTATCGGAATCGTGGTGTAGGTGGTCAGTTGATAGAGGCCTTTATCGATCTTGCGAGAGATGAAAAACGAAAAGGTGTTATTCTAACCTGTAAGGAAGAAAAGATTCATTATTACGCCAAGTTTGGCTTTGTCAATGAAGGTGAGTCTGAATCGGATCACGGCGGCGCTAAGTGGTATCAGATGCGTATTGTGTTCTAGCCATATAATTAAATACAAAAGAAGAAGCTGAAATCTTGCAGACTAGCATTGATTTCAGCTTCTTTTTGTTGGGAAGATATGTATTTTGAAGGAGTCTGATTAAAATTAATTAAATAATTTCTTTAACTTGCGCCACGCCTTTATCGGTCAGCATATAGTACCCATTTGTTACATACAACAAGCCTTGTTTCTTAAGGTGTGATGCGGCTTGGTGTGTATAGTCTGGCTTCCAGTTCAAGTGTTCGTGAATGGTGCCGATACCGTTTTCGATGGCCGCCACAGGTGTATTCATATGGGTATAGATGTGGCAGAGCATCATCGTTTCTCGATAGTGACGACGCAAGTGGCGTTGGCGAAGATAGGTTGCAATATAGCCTGTCTTTGGCGTGCAAATAACGGCAATTAATAATGCGAGACCGATCGTTGTTGCGATAGCACCTGCAATGGATACGTCTAGGGTGAAAGCGACTTCTGTACCGATGACAGCACAGATAATACCGATGATGATACTGCTAGTGAGCATGGCTTTCACCGAGTCCGTCCATAAATAAGCGATAACCGCAGGTCCGATCATGAGGCCGATAACGAGGATGGCGCCTACTGCTTGGAATGAAGCCACCACGGTAAGGGACACCATGGTCATCAGCACGTAATGGATGAGGGCAGGCATGAAGCCGAAGAGCCCTGCTAATAGTGGATCGAAGGTAGATAGCTGCAATTCCTTGTAGAAGAGCATAACTAATAGGAGGTTGATGACCGCTACCCCCAGGGAAATCCATAGAGATACAGGACCTAAGTCGGTGGAGTTTACAATCCATCTGTCGAACGGGGCGAACGCGATTTCCCCTAGAAGTGCCGTATCTACGTCAAGGTGTGCGTTGCCGCTGTAGAGACTGACGAGGATGATGGCAATGGAGAATAGAAGGGGGAAGATGATACCAATGGACGCGTCTTCATTGACGAGGCCCGTGTTATGAATCATCTCTGTAAGCCACACCGTTCCTACGCCGACTACGGTTGCCCCTACTAAAAGCAAGGGAGAGTTTAAGTCTTCCGTTACAAAGAAAGCGAGCACGATGCCGAGGAATACGGTATGCGTAATGGCGTCGGCCATCATGGACATGCGGCGCAACACGAGGAATACACCAGGGATAGCGCACGCAATAGATACAGTAATGGCAATGAGTAAAATTTCTGTATGTACTGTCATGGGGCACCTCCTATACGAGGCTGCCCTCTCTCAGCTCTATATATCTTTTGTTGTAAATCAGCGGGGCTTATTCTCGCAGTTTCAGATAATAAAGCTTGTTTTGATTGTTTGTTTTTACGATATTGCCACAAGATGCCTCTATTAGGGGCAAAAATGAGGCTCAATAGAACGATAGCCGATAGGATGACGATAATGGCAGGTCCTGTAGGCAGTTTTTGTACGGTTGTACTCCAGATAGTGCCGCCGATGGCGGATACCATACCGAAGAATCCTGCTAGTATACACATGGTTCCTAGCTTGTTCGTCCACTGACGGGCCCCTACGGCTGGTGCAATGAGTAGGGAGCTAATCAATATAGCCCCTACGGACTGAATGCCGATGATGATGGTCATGATCAATAGTGAACGATATAAAATGAGGGTAAAGGTGACAGGAATTTGTAATGTTTTGGCATATTCTACGTCGAAGGAGATGAGTTTTAGTTCCTTCCAAAATAGTGCAGTTAACACGATGATAATGAGTGCTGCCGCCGATGTAATGTACACATCACGAGCTAATATGGTGGCTGCCTGTCCAAATATAAATTTTGAAAGCCCCGCTTGACCTGCGTTATTTAGACTTTGAAGGTAGGTGAGTAGAACCATACCAAGACCAAAGAATGCCGATAAGATAGTGGCCAAAGCTCCATCAAATTTAATTTTACTGTTTTCGACGGTGATGGTAATGAGCCAAGCTGCGGTAATTGAGGAGAGGGCAGCACCGGTGATGAGCACCTCGATATCCTTAATGCCTGTCAGCAAGAAGGCGATAACTACACCTGGTAGTGCTGCATGGGAGAGACCGTCACCGATGAGGCTTTCCTTGCGCAGTACTGCGAAGGTCCCCGCAATACCACTGGCGAGGCCTAAGAGTGCCGTGCCGAGCAGTACCATCTGCGTCGTGTAGGATTGGAGTATGGTCATACAATCCTCCCCTTGCCGTAGGTGCGCTCGATGGCTTCCTCTGTAAAAGTATCTGCTACAGGACCATAGGCAACAGTCTGTTTGTTCACCATCGTTACCCAGTCAAAATATTGAGGTACCGTATTTAAATCGTGGTGTACGACGATAACCGTTTTACCGCGCGCTTTCATTTCTTGTAACAGGGAGATAATAGCGTGTTCTGTCGTTTTATCGACGCCCTTAAAGGGTTCGTCCATGAGGTAAATGTCGGCCTCTTGTACGAGGGCTCTCGCGAGGAATACACGCTGTTGTTGTCCCCCTGAAAGTTGACGAATTTGCCTATTCACATAGTCGCTCATGCCCATTTTCTCAATCATGGAGAGGGCCAGCTCCTTATCCTTTTTACTTGGTCGTTTGAACCAACCTAGATGACCATAGCGGCCCATAAGTACGACGTCTAATACGGTAGTAGGAAAGTCCCAGTCTACGCTACCGCTTTGAGGTACATAGGCGATTTTCTTGTAATCCTTTTTATCCATTGCAAGGTGGTGGTCAATATAAAACTTAACACTACCTGAGATAACTGTTAATAGGCCTAACATGGCCTTTAATAATGTAGATTTACCGGCTCCATTAGGGCCGACGATAGCCGCTAAGGAACCGATGGGTACCTTCATATCTACGTCCCATAATACGGGTTTTGTCGTATAGGCTACGGTCATATCTTCAACTTCAACGGCCCATTCCATAGAGACCTCCTTTTATCAATAGTGCTACTATCGCTGTATTGTTAGTAGTACTTGTACTTACATAGGGCGTACACTGTATGTCGTCCTTGTTTTGAAATGTTATTTGTTATTTAAGTGCTTTAGCGATGGTATCGATATTGGCTTTTACCATGCCGATATATGTGCCGCCTTCAGTGCCTTCAGAACCGAGGGAGTCGGAGTATAATTCGCCACCGATGGCAACGTTCCAGCCTTTAGCCTTAGCTGCTTCTTGAACGGCTTCAATTGTTTTGTGTGGTACAGAAGATTCTACGAAGATCGCTTTAATTTTGTGATCTACGATGAATTGAACAAGTTCATTCACATCTTGTGTGCCTGCTTCTGTAGCAGTACTTACACCTTGCAAACCTTTTACTTCAAAGCCATAAGCGCGAGCGAAGTATTGGAAGGCATCGTGTGCTGTTACTAGAACGCGAGATTCTTTAGGAATTGATTCTGCTTGAGTTTTGATGTATGCATCTGTTTCATCTAATTTAGTGAGGTATGCATCATAGCGTTTTTTGAAATCCTCTTTGTGAGCTGGATCTGCTTTCGCAAGACCTTCATATACAGCTTTGGCGGCAAGTTTCCAATTCGCTACATCGAACCAAATATGAGGATCTTTTGTTTTCAGGCCATCTTCTTCGTCAAAGTCGAGTAGCGTAGCTGGGTCAATGGCATCAGATACGCGGATGGTAGCTTTATTTTGTTTTGTTAAATTGTCGAAAATGGAACCCATTTTACCTTCTAAGTGAATGCCGTTGTACACTACAACATCTGCTTTAGACATGGCTGTTACATCGCCGGCACTCGCTTGGTAGAGGTGAGGGTCTACGCCTGGACCCATGAGTCCTTGTACAGACACATGGTCACCGCCAATTTCTTTTACTAAATCCGTTAACATTGTAGTAGTAGCTACAACATTTAATTTTTTCTGACTGTCTTGTGCTGCATCCTTGCCACAGCCTGCAAGAGCTAATAACATAAGTGCTAATGATACGACGACTAATACGACTCGGTTGAACTTCATAATAAACCTCCTTTTTATAGATACTAATTTTAAAAACTTTAATAATCTTGTTTGAGGGAACTGTACTGTCTTAATGATGAAATCATTTGAAGGTGGAGAATATTTCCCTAAATTTAAACAGAAAAATAGCCGCTACTAACGTAGCGGCTATTGGCAGTAATACGTTCGTCTGCTAGGGTCATGATCATTTAGTGAATAAGAGCTTGTAGATGGTTAGGCCCAACGAGGGCAATGAGACCAAGTACCATCATGACCTTCATTTGAATACGCTTTCTACGTCTCATGATGAACCTCCTTTGTGTAGTTTTTTGTCATATCTACCTGATATGTAAGTCCGAACAGTTATCTTGTGTTTAATATATCATAAATGAGAAATTTTATCAATAAGAAAATGTTCTTTAAATATTCATCTTTATTTAGTATGATATTATTCATAGACTCAAAATAATTATTTTAGGAGGCTTATTATGAATAAATTATTCAGATTCACTGCGGCGGCTTTACTTGTTACATCTTTTGGCGTATTAGGTAATTATACAGCTGATGCAGCTAAGTTCTTAGAATCTCCGCGAGAAGTGGAAATTGTAAAACCTGAGTTACCTGAGGTTCCTCAAACAGCTACCGTAGCACCGACTATGCGCGTACGCTTTTTGATTGATAAAAAAGGGAATGTTAAAAATGTATTCGTGGAACGTTCTTCTGGTTATGCTCCAGTTGACGAAGCGGTGAAAAAAGCCATTTTACAATGGAAGTTTACACCTGCTATTGGTATGGACCAAAAGGCTCATGAATCTATTATTGGGATGACAATTACTCTACCTAAACAAGCTGTAACAGCTAAATAAGGAGAATGTGATGAATAAAGTGTTGCGTTGTACTGTATTAAGCGCACTGTTTGCAACGAGTATGGTAGCCTCTGTGCTGGCGGCGCCATTTCAATTGCCTGTAGCAATATCTACACCACCTGTAGATCAAATTAATATTGCTGGTTATGGCGATTCGATCCATAGTGCAGATGTGCGTTTCACAATTAATGAAGATGGTTCTGTAGGGGACATAGAGGTTGTAAAATCTAGTGGGGTTAGCGCTCTTGATGAGGCTCTTGTTGAGAAAATCTCCACATGGCGTTTCAACCCGGCTACAGACTCCAATGGTAATCCTGTGGCATCTTCTAAAACTGAATATATTGATTTTAGAAACTAATTAAAGGCGCTCATACCTAGTATGGGCGCTTTTTTAAGAATCTTTCAAATATATCTAAATATGTATCTGTGGCAACTGAAAATTACTTTCAAAATGGATATAATAAAAGTATATTTAATATAGTAATAATATATTGTATATACTAATAGTCTTTGACCTTTGGAGGTATAAGCATATGAATCCATTAAAGCAAAAGCTAGACATTAATAACGAACGGTACAGAATTATTGTATCTATTAAAGAGGATTATTTAGATGGTAAATTGTCCTTGGAAGAGGGCAATCGTATTTTGAAAGAAAAATTAGGCACTTGCACGCCTGATGAATTTGCCTATGCAGAGCAAAGTTTGAAAGGTGTATATAAGGACGAAGAGATCCTTGATAAGATGGATGATCTATTGAACTTATTTGATGGCGTATTAGTGCGCGCTGAAAATGAGTACCCTGAAAATCATCCATTATGGGCCTATTTGGAAGAGATTAACGCTGTTGAAAAGGTGGCACTTGAAGCTGATGAATTGTTGAAACAGGAGAAATTTATCAAGAATCCTTGGCTTGGTGTATTCGACTCCTTAGCACAATGGCGTATTCATCTATCTCGTAAGCAAAATCAATTATATCCAATGCTTGAAGATCATGGATTTGATCGTCCTACTCGTATCATGTGGACCTTTGACGATGGTGTGCGTGATGCTATCTCTGCGTCTTATGCATTACTCCGTGAAGATAAATACGAGGAATTTTTAGCGTCCGTTCCTGAAACGTTGGCAAAATTGCGCGATTTAAATTCTAAAGAGCTAGAGGTTTTATTGCCAACATCTTTTAAATTATTAAGCGATGAAGAGTTTGTGCGCATGAGCAAAAACGATCATGAAATTGGTTATGCTATCATCAATCAGCCAGGTTTGTATGTCGTGCCAGGCATCAACGATTCTGCAGCTCAATTAAATGGAAATACTGCTGGTCAAAATGGTGCAGTATCTAATGAGTTCCTAAATGATTTAGCAGGGTTATTATCCAAATACGTTGGTCCTGTAGGCGGAGCACAAGTTGGTAAGGATGCTGTCCTCGATGTAGCTACTGGCAAATTAACATTAGAACAAATTAATCTATTGTTCCGTCATCTTCCTGTAGATTTGTCTTATGTAGATGAAAACGAACTTGTTAAGTTCTACAGTGACACGCCACATCGTATATTCCCTCGTAGTGCCAATGTTATCGGCCGTGAGGTGAAGAATTGTCACCCTGCTAAGTCCGTTCACATCGTAGAAGAAATCGTTGAGAAGTTCCGTTCTGGTGAGCAAAGCCAAGCTGAATTCTGGATCAATAAACCAGGATTGTTTATCTATGTAATCTATACGGCAGTACGCGATGAACATGGTAAATTCCGCGGTGTCTTAGAAATGATGCAAGATTGCACTCATATTCGTGAGCTTGAAGGGTCTCGTACATTATTGACGTGGGATAAGACCGATTTTGTAGGAAATGCTGAAAATAGTACTGGTAAGAGTAACAATAATGATAAATCCTTGGCTCAAGAAGCTGCAGAAGAGGTAGACGAAGAGCCACTCACTACCGATGCTGACGGTCGTTTCCATATCGATGCAAAGACAACGCTATCTAACTTAATCAAACAAAGTCCAGAGGTAGTAGATTATTTGATCTCCTTGAATCCTAAATTTGAGAAATTGAAAACGCCAATGGTAAAAGTTATGGCTAAGGTGGCTACTATTAAGATGATTGCTGAACGTGGTGATTTTAACGTAGATGATCTAGTCGGTAAAATCGATGCTTTCATTAATAAAGCAAAAAAATAAATCTTGTAAGCTAATATAGATAATAGGTTTATCAAGAAAATAGATTTAGAAAATAGATTTAGAAAATAAATATTTGCTTTTACAGAATAAGAGGCTAGGTCCTATGACCTAGCCTCATTTTATTTTTTGATTAGCTGTTATAGATTCAGTATGCTTTTTTACACTGATTTTTACTAGGATAAAATCAATAAAATAGATAGAACTATCAAAATTATTTATATATAATGTGTTGCACTAATTCATGATAAGCATACATTAATTTCTTATATTTCATCTACTTTGTGTATACAAATTTATCTTAAAAAGGTAAAATAGATAATAATGAAAGTATTTGCAGATGCAGTATTTTCTTATCTTAAATTACTTTTACAAGAGAAATTACGTATATATTAAAGGTGAGGATCTGGATACTATGTCGACAAGACGCGTTTGGAAGCAAAGTGAAATTAAAACAAACCCATTATTTTCTAAGATGCGCAGTACTATTGAAACTGCATTTTATGGAAACAATGTAACTCCTGTAACATCTGTGGCTCAAGCGTACCAATTTGCCACTGAAGAACCAGGTGTTATCGTCCTCGATATGACTGTCTATAAACCATTAGAACAAGGTTTGCCTGCAGATGCAAAGGTACTTGTTACAAACGATGGTAAAACTACAGGCCGTTATGCAAAAGCTCGTCGTATTATTGGCGATGAAGGCATTGATGAAGTAGAACTCGCTAATATTGCACGTGATGCTGTATATGATAGCCGTGGTAAAGAGTGGATTTCTGCTGAAGCTATCGTAGGTCTTGATAAGAAATTCACTGCTCGTGCGCATTTAATGATTCCAAAAGACCACGCATCTATTTTGTATTCTTGGATTATGAACTTCAAATTCTTTGATGCAGCTGTAAAAGAATTCTACAATGACAGCGTAGAGATTCCTGAAGGCGACATCTACATTTATTCTGATCCTGACTATGTTGTACCAGGTCATCCAGGTGGTCTTGCTATCTTTGACCCAGCTCATAACTGTGCTATGATTCTTGGCATGCGCTATTTTGGTGAGCATAAAAAAGGCACTCTTACATTGGCATGGTCCTTAGCAAACCGCTTCGACTATGTAGCATGCCACGGTGGTATGAAACGTTACAACCTTGAAAATGGTAAAAGCTACACAATCGGTGTATTTGGTTTGTCCGGCTCCGGTAAATCTACATTGACTCATGAAAAACATGATGGTCGATATGATATCTCTATCTTGCATGACGATGCTTATATCATTAATACAAACGACTTGAGCTCTATTGCACTAGAACCTACATACTTCGATAAAATGCAAGATTACCCTGTAGAACATCCTGCTAACGAATTCTTGTTAACACTACAAAACGTAGGTGTAACAATGGATGAAGAGGGCCGCAAGGTTGTATTAGCTGAAGATGTACGTAACAATAATGGTCGTGCTATCAAGTCTCAATTCTGGACAGATAACCGTGTAAATTATGTAGATCAACCAGTTAATGCTATCGTTTGGCTAATGAAAGATAAAACATTGCCACCAATCCTCAAAATTAACGATCCTGTATTGGCATCTACAATGGGTGCTACACTTGCGACACGTCGTTCTACAGCAGAAAAACTTGATGCTCATGTGGATCCAAATGCGCTTGTTATTGAACCATATGCAAATCCATTCCGTACATATCCATTAGTTCGTGATTATGAAAGCTACAAAAAATTGTTCTCTGAATGTGGCGTAGATTGCTACATTATGAACACAGGCTTCTTCTTGGAAGAGAAAATTCCTAAAGAAGTTACCCTTGATTTGTTAGAACGTTTGGTAGAAGGTACATTGGACTTCAAACCATTCTATAAATACGAAAATCTTTCCTACGTAGAGGTTCCTGGTTTCGAACCACCATTCCAAGTGCGCGAATACCATCACCAATTACACAAAGCGTTCGAGTTCCGCTATGACTATGTAGAGAAACTCATTGGTCATAAAAACGAATTACCTCAAGAAGTATTGGATGTACTTAAAACATTAATGTAATGTATTGAGGCAATTGAAATGCTGTCTTGAGTTTAATTAAAACTTCAAATTGAGAGCCCTCCTTGTGGAGGGCTCTTTCTTTTGTGGTAAGATATACTTATGATAAATCAATAATGTTTTGTTATAAGGTGTTATATGGATATAAAAGATATAAAATATATTAGTACCATCGTTGAGATGGCATCGTTTTCAAAGGCTTCTAAAAAGTTATATATTTCTCAACCGGCGTTAAGCCAAAGTATTCGACGTATTGAAGCTGAATTAGGAGTACCTTTATTCGCACGAGATCGTACAAAGGTTGTGCCAACGGCGGCAGCATTACAGATTGCTAAAGAGGGGATGCCCTTAGTAGGAAAGGTAGAGGCTTTAACGCAGTCTATTATTAATCAAGGATCTGATGCGGCTTACCATGTGCGGATTGGGTTGTCTCAATTCTATGGCCATCATATGCTAGGAAAAACATTAAAGAGCTTTCAACAAATTGAACCATCTTGGGAATTCCATGTAGTAGAAGGGGAGTCTCATTTTTTGGAACAACAAATTTGCGATGGTTTAGTAGATGTAGGGCTATTTCCAACGCCTATTTATTCTCAAGCTCTTGAAAGCTATCCTGTACTAGATGAGCAAATTTTATTGGCTATAAGTGTAGAAAATGAAAAGGCATTAGCCATTGCGGACTCTCTTATGACTGATGAGGGGATTCATGAAATAGCACCCTTTGGTGCCTTTCCATTTATTCTATTAAGAGAGGGCCTAAAGTTACGAACTTTGGTCAACCGTTTGTGTCAGGCTGAATCCTTTGTGCCTAAAGCAGTTATCGGTTCTGAGAATTTAGATACTTGTCGCTCTTTAGTTGAAGATGACTATGGTATTACCTTCTTGCCAAGTACGCTGAATAGTAAGGGCGATGATGATAAGGTTAAGTTTTATCCCCTTGCGTCAAAACTTTGTTTCCGTCAATTAGTTCTTGTGGCGAGAGCGGATAGAGCGAAACGCTTCCATTTGCCGGAAGTAGCAAATGTTATGCAAAAATTCTTATAAATTATGCAGATGGCGTGTTGAAGTATTTAGTACTGCTAGCGAATAATAATTCATATAAAACAATATCTAAATATAGTATTCTATAGATAAAAGAGGTTAATTCCTGTAAAGCATGGGGATTAACCTCTTTTGGTTTTATGAAAGAAAACTGAAAATATCGAATTTAATAAATGTAGTAAATACAATGTTTTTAGGTTATAATGAGTCAAAAAAATCACAAAAAATAATTGACAAATGTCCTGTCAAAAAATATACTTAAAGTAGGTTAAAACATATTTAGGAGATAGGATTTAAAACCCACAAGTATGGTGGATTTAAAAAATAAAATAAAAGTAGAATATGTTTTCTTGTTATTGTTAGCTGGCCTACGTAGGCCCCTAGGAGGTTTATTATGAATAAAGATGTGGAAAACAAAAACACCCATGACCACAGCCATGGTGAGCATCATCACCATGACCATGACCACTGCCACTGTGGCGGTCACCATCACGATCACGACCATGATCATCATCATGACCATGACCATAGTCATGGCAAAGCGTTGCCAACGGATAAATGGGTGCCACACACTCATGAACCAGGGGTACCTCATGAACATGGTGTAAATGACTACATGAAAGCCGTTGCAGAGTATCGTAAAACTTGGCCTACAAAACAAGATGTTATCGAACAAACACCAGATCCAGCTGTGCGCGAAATGATCCTTCGCATGGAGCAAATTGGTTGCGATACAGTATTTGACCGTTTCGATAAACAACAACCACAATGTACTTTCGGTATTGCTGGCGTATGTTGTCGTGTTTGCTTCATGGGTCCATGTAAAATTACACCTAAAAGCCCTCGTGGTGTCTGCGGTGCCGATGCTGACCTTATCGTAGCTCGTAATATGACACGTGCTGCTGCAGGTGGTTTAACACAACATGGTGCGCATGCTCGTGAAATCTTGATTTCTTTGAAAGCTGCTGCTAATGACCAATTGGATATTCCAATTTTAGGGGAAGAAAAAATCCGTACTGTATGTAAAGCTTTCAACATCCCTGAAGAAGGCCGTTCCTTAAAAGAAGTGGCAAACGACTTGGCAGATGTTCTATTAGAAGATTTGAGCCGTGCATTGCCTGGCGAATATAAAACAATTACAGCGTTGGCTCCAGCTGAACGCCGTGAAGTTTGGAAAAACTTGGATATCTTGCCTATTTCCGCGTATAATGAAGCATTTGATGCATACCACCGTACATGCGTAGGTACAGATGGCGATTGGGAAAGCAACATGAAACAATTCTTGCGTTGTGGCCTTGCTTTCACGTTCACTGGCGTAGTGGCAGCGGATATCGCAACAGATGCATTGTTCGGACAAGGTGGTCGTCGTACATCCAAAGTTAACATCGGTGCTTTGAAAAAAGGTTATGTTAACATCGCTGTTCACGGTCATTTGCCTACATTAGTATCCCAAATTTGTACAATTGGTGCTTCTGAAGAGTACTTAGAAAAAGCGAAAGCTATTGGTGCCAAAGGTATCCAATTCTACGGTATCTGCTGCTCTGGTTTGTCCAGCATGTATCGTTATGAAAATGTTATTCCATTGTGTAATGCTATCGGTGCGGAACTTGTACTTGGTACAGGCGCTCTTGACTGCTGGGTAGCTGACGTTCAAGACGTTTACCCTGCTATTATGGACGTAGCACGTTGCTTCAACACAAAAGTTATCACTACATCTGATGCAGCTCGTTTACCAGGTGCAGAACATATCGGTTACGATCACCATCATACTAACTTGTCTGAAACAAAAGAATTGGCTCGCAAAATTTTGGATCGTGCTCTTGAAGCTCATGAATTGCGTAAAGGTATGCCTGTATTCATTCCGCCATATGAAATCACTGCTGAAGTTGGTTTCTCTCCAGAATCCACTGTTAAACATTATGGTTCCTTCAAACCATTGGCAGAGGCTTTAAAATCTGGTAAAGTTCGTGGTATCGTTAACGTAGTAGGTTGTTCCAACCCTCGCGTTATCTACGAAAAAGCAACAGTAGATATCGTTGATACACTTATTAAAAATGGCTGTATCATCTTAACAAATGGTTGTGCATCCTTCCCATTGATGAAACTTGGTTACTGTAATACAGATGCTATTAAGAAATGTAGCCCTGCATTGCAAGAGTTCTTGGGCGATGATCAACCACCAGTATGGCATGTTGGCGAATGTGTAGATAATGCACGTTCCTCTGGTATTTTCGCTGGTATTGCAGGTGAATTAGGCCTTAACTTGCCACAAATGCCATTTGCAATGTCTAGCCCTGAATGGTCCAATGAAAAAGGTATCGATGCATCCCTTGGCTTCCGCTTGATGGGTATCAACTCTTACCACTGCGTTGAGCCACCTACACAAGGCTCTGATGCTGTTACAAAATGGCTTAAAGAAGACACTAAAGATATCTTAGGTTCTGTTATGTATGTAAATACTGATCCTGCTAAAGTAGCTGAAAAAATCTTAGCAGATATTGATGCTAAACGTGCTGCTTTAGGTTGGGCTGAAGTAAAATAGTTTATCTTTTGATAGATTATAATTTGTAGTTAAGTACAAAAACACCCTCTATAGATCTTATAGTTATTATGACTATTAGAATTAAGAGGGTGTTTTTTATTGTTTATGGATAGATTTTTTACTAGTCTTGTATTAGCCGTAGTATAATGTACTAATTGTTTTTGACCTATTAAAGTGTGATGGTTTCACCATCTTCAGGCACTGCTACATGGCTTTCAATGTTGTTGCCTTTGATAAATTTGCGCACATCCTTACGACTTGTTGCAGTATGATTAACTGTATCCATGTGAACCGCAATGATTTTAGCCTCTGGTTTGCGTACCACCATGCGGCCAATATCTTTTGTACCCATAATAATACTATCTTCAAAGCCTAAAACTTGAGCATATCCAGTGTTCATAATAATAACGTTAGGGTCGAAGCGAAGAAGGGCCTTCTCTACATCACTTGTCCAAACTGTATCGCCTACAAGGTACACAGTTGGTTCGTCTGCTGCTTCAAAAATAACGCCCATCGCATCGCCTGCTAATGGTGCGAGAACTGGATTTGCATACATTTCTACCGTGCCGTGGGAGCCACCTGTTTTTCTTAATGTGATACCATTAAACTCCAGACTTTCAAAAATGATGCGTACATCGTTAAAGCCTTGTGAAGTAATAAGTTCTTTGTCCGCTGTATTTTGTACAAAAATAGGAAGTGATTTTGGAATAGCATTAATTGCCGTTTCATCCCAATGGTCAAGATGTGTGTGTGTAACTACCACTGCAGTTACATTGCTTAATAGATTGTCCATTGATAGAGGTAAATCAACCATAGGCATTCTTTGTTGATAGTTAAATGTTCCTTCAAAGCCAGGATAAGTATCCTTTGGTGCTAAAAATGGATCAATAAGGAATGTTGTATTTTTTATTGTTAGTTTTCCTGTAGCATTTCGAATGTGAGTATATTGTGTCATAGTTATCTCCTTAATTAAATTATTATCGATTTAATTGAATAGATTATTATTTGTAATCTCTAGAACTAGTGTACCTTGTTTTGTTATACTAGTCTCAACAATAATTAACACTATGTTTATTAATAGACACATTGTATAAAAGTGTCTATATTGGAGGTTATATGATAACTCGAAAAGAAATGACACGTATGTTGTTAAAAGAAGGCTTGCTTAGTTGTTTAGCAAACAATTCTTTTGAGTCTATAACAGTAACATCGTTGTGTAAAGCTTCGGGTATAACTCGTTCTACTTTTTATTTACACTATAGTAATATCATGGAAATTGTTGATGATTTAGTGGATGATGCAATCGCTTATTCAAAGCCAGGAATGGTAGATAACAACAATTTACAAACTATAGCTAACACCTTATCAGCTGCTTCTAATTCCGTTTCGTTGAGAGAAGCATACGATTCTATTTTTGATAGATTGCCTTTATGTCAGCGTATTATACGACATAAAAAGTATTTACCTTTATTTTTAGATGAACAAATTTCAGAATATGTATTACAACGTATTATAGGACGTGAAAAAGATCGACAAGGGCTCCTTATGGCAGAAGCACTTGGGGTTTCGTTTGATGTGGGGGTATCCGTTTTTGTATTTTTAGTACACGGTCTATATGCTGTTAATAAACAATATAAGTGGTCTCAGAGTGATGAGTGGTTAGAAGCTCAGAAAACTATTTTTGAACTAGTTTATCGTGGATTACAAAGTAGATAGAATTTATACACGCTTATATTTTGAGATTCATTAAAGTTTTATACAACGAAAAAAGGACTCCAACTGGAGTCCTTTTTTCATGTAAGGGGAGTGTTAGTATTAATATCAAATGAACCATGTATTTAAACAAGTAGTAGGTTTGGGGTTAGTAATACTTGTCGGGAGATAAATACACGTATGGTAACCAGGGAATTGTTACCTCTATTTATCATTTGACATTGTCATTATAAGAACAATAAATGAGTTGAAAATGAAGTTTTTTAAGAAATTTCTTTTAATTTCTTGAAATTCTAAAAAAGATAATAATTAAGTTTAATTATTGTTGATAAATATGGGGCAATTTTGGTATTATATATAAAGGAGAAGTTGTATATTTTATAAAGGTTTAATGGCTATTAAAGTTTTATAAAGTATACAGCTCTAAGGCATGAGAGGAGCAGTCATATGAGGAAAATATTAACCATATTGTCCCTTTTGTGGCTACTCAGTATAGGGGGGACCGCTAACGCAACGGACTGGTATTATGTTGGACCAGATGCGTCAGGAAACCAATTATTTATTGACAATGACAGTGTTCAAAAAAGTGATTATGATGCGCTTTTGTGGCTGCGGGTCAATGAACTGGGTGGCGACGAATTGCGATATAAAGTGTATATAAGTAGATATAATCGCACCATGGAAACGTTAAAGGTCGATGCGTACATGGCGGACGGTACACCTTATGAAAATGTAGAGTATAATGAAAACCCAGAACCTATTGAAGGCAATACAAATGGTCAAGCCATTTATAATTTATTATGGCAATAAAAGAACCATCTAGCACAGCAAACTAGATGGTTCTTTTTTATATGTGTAAAAAATTTATAAATCTTAGGAATATTTTTTATATACAACATCCTCAAATGAGAATGGTATATACGGAAATTTAAACTTGGGCAGAATTGCGACTTAGCTCCAAGTCTTGAATCATTTGGAGATCGTCTTGTGGAGATCGACCACCAGTTGTTAAGTAGCCACCAACCATGATGCCGTTAAGGCCACCTTTTAAAGCATAAGCTTGTAAGTCACGAAGATTTACTTCACGCCCGCCAGCTGTACGAATCAATGCGTTTGGCAAGATGAAACGGAACACAGCGAAGGTACGTAAAATATCTAGAGGACGTAATGCTTTATTATTTTCAAATGGTGTACCTTTAACAGGATTTAAAATATTGAGTGGTACAGAGTCAATATGCAAACGTTTAAGCTCGAATGCCATCTCTACGCGTTGTTCTAATGTTTCATTAAGACCGAAGATGCCGCCAGAGCAAACTCGAATACCTGCTTTTTGAGCATTATCGATAGTAGACATTTTATCTTCGTAGGAATGGGTTGTACAAATATCTGGGAAGTGACTAGGCGCTGTTTCGATATTGGAGTGGTATCGAGTTACACCCACTTCTTTTAATTTGAGAGCTTGTTCATAAGTTAACAAACCAAGAGAACAGCAAATTTCGAGACCTACTTCGTTTTTAATACGGTCTAATACGCGAATGATTTGGTTAAATTCATTTGGGTTATTAGTATTACGACCACTCGTTACGATAGAAAAACGAATAGCGCCTGCTTCTTTAGCTTTGCGTGCCGCATCGAGGATGCTTTCATCATCCATGAACGGATATTCTTGAACACCTGTTTCGTGATGGGCAGATTGGGCACAGAATTTACAGTTTTCAGGACATTTGCCAGAACGTGCATTTACAATGGCGCATACATCCACGGAGTTGTCATTGAAATGCTGACGAATTTTATCGGCCATAGCGAGTAGAATCATCGTATCATCATCAGATGTATGAATTAACTCGATTGCTTCTTCTTTTGTAATTTCACCACCATGCATAATACGATTTGCTATGGTAAGGATTTTTTCGTATGTTCCCACCTGGGATGGTTGTTGATCTGTAGGCAAAGCCATAATAGCCTCCAATAATTGTTAACTTAATAAAAATATAATATATTGACAATTTGATTGTAAACGTTCACGTATAAATTGTCAACTTAATGTATTTTTAAGTTAACAAAAATATTGCCGTAGATTTTAGACCATTTTAAATACAGGTAAGGCGTATAGTTTAAATCTAATTGGAGATACTATATTTGGGTATCTATGTTGATGGATTGATTGATAGTTATTTTTAAGTAATCTTTACGGTTTTGTAGTATAATAAAATATTGTAATTACTATATATAACTATAATAAAAGTACTAATACAAGGAGTGGATATAGATGCAGCCATTTCGATTTATACACTGTGGTGACCTGCATTTAGGGGCACCCTTTCAATATGCTACAGGTATTAGCCGCGCCGTTGATCGTGCCGTGAGTGAAGCCACCTATGTAGCCTTTGATACAATTATTGACACTGCTATTGATGAGCATGTTCATGCTGTTGTCATAGCTGGTGATATTTATAATAGCGAAGATCATAATCTTGAGGCACAGGTGCGATTTGTGCGCGCCATGTATCGTTTGGCGGAACATCGCATTGCAGTATATATGGTGCAAGGTAATCATGACCCTGCTGAAAGCTGGAAGGCTCAATTGCAGATGCCTGACAATGTGCATGTATTCTCTAGTGAACAAGTACAACGTTTCCCATTAATTGTTAACAATATAGAAATTGGTGGCGTTTACGGTATTAGCTGTGGCCATGGTAATGAAAGCGACAATTATGCGCGCCAATACCGTGCCTTTGAACGAGATGAGTTTTCTTTGGCTGTTATGCACGGGACAGTAGGTTCTAGTGCAGGCTCTGAAAACCATAATGTGACCGGCCCATGCAGTTTAACTGATCTTGCCGAGGCGGCTATGGATTATTGGGCGTTAGGACATATTCACAAATCTCAAGTTCTTAGCGAGGAACCTCTTGTTGTCTATTCCGGTAATCCTCAAGGTTTACACCGCAAGGAAATAGGCCCTAAGGGGTGCTATCTTGTTTCTGTATCTCATAATGGTCATTGTGAACCTCGTTTCATTGAAACAAGTGCAATCCGTTTTGAAGAAATCAAAATTGATATTGCAGGCATGAAAACTGAAGCAGAATTCTTAGAAATTTTACGCCATAAAAAAGAAAACTTGCGTAAACAGTATAAGAAAAACATTTTGCTTTCTATTGTTCTCGTAGGCACAGGACCATTGCATCGTTTATGTACACAAGAAGGTGTGCGTAAGCTATGGTTGCAAGAGTCTCAAAGTGAAGAGAAAAGCAAGTCTATATTTGTTATGCCTTATCGCATGATGTGTAATACGCGTCCTAGCATTAATTTGGCTGAACGTAGATTATTATCCGATGTAGTAGGGGATTATTTACGCGCCTATGATGATATGGTTGATGGCAATGCGGTACAGACGGTACGTCAAATTTTGGCAGAACGACCTGAGTTTAAACGCTTAGGTGTATATGCCGAGTTGTTAAGTGATGAATTATTGCTTCGCGCCTTGAAGCGCTGTGAAATTGAAGGTGTTACTGTATTGATGGGGGCTAACGATGAACATTAAACGCATACGATTTGATGAATTTGGCCCGTATCGCGATTGGTCTTTCACTACGGGGAATCATGGTGTTCAGCTCATGTATGGCCCTAATGAAAGTGGCAAAACTTCTTTGCTTGAAGGGATGCGTACACTTTTATTTGGTGGTACTCATAAGGCTTATGGTCCTATGACTGGCGCTCTCGATGTGGAACGCAATGGTGAAAGCTACTATATTGGCCGCAAAGGCAAACAGTTAGACTTTTACAGTCCTGGAAATCCTGCTATCCATGAAGAGCCTGCTCAGTATTGGTGGCATGGTATTGATAAAAAGACATATAATCGCATCTTTGCATTGACCTTAGAAGACTTGCAAGGCCTTGATGTATTGCAAGAGGTAGAGGTTCGGTCTCGTTTCTTTGGTGCTGAAGGGGGCGAGCATTTAGGCTCTGTCGTAAAAGATGTTGAAAAAGGCGCTACGGATCTATTAGTAGCTTCCTCCAATGGTAAACGCCGCATCAATATGTTGATGGATGAGCTTAAAGAAAATCGTCAAAAGTTAAGCCATTTAGCCGAGCATGAAACGCAATATGTAGAATTGCAAAAAGCCTTTCACAGTACAGAACAGACTGAGGCAGAATTACAAGGTCAGTTGCAAGAGTGGAAGGAATACCGTGATGGTATAGACGTTGTATTGCGCGCATGGGATACGTATCGCCGTAGCGAAGAAGCGCGTATGCATATGCAACAGTACAATAGCGAGCTTGCCTTGAGTCGTGATGAGTTTCTTCGTATCGATGAGGACATCAAACGAGCTCGAGACAATATGCAGTTGTGGCAAGAAAAGGAAGCGGCATTGATGCCAGCTAACTTTAGCCCGGATAGTCCATTTGGTACGTATGGTCAAGATATTGAAGACCTTATCCAACAAGGTGCCAAGTGGGAGCAATTGCGCCGAGAGTGTGAAGAAGGGGATGCATACATTTTTAAGGTACGAGAACAATTAGAGTTTTCTCGTTCTATGCATTCTGCGTGGCGTGATGATGAGCCAATGGCTGACGATGTGAATTGGTTTGAAGGAGAGCGCTTAGCAAGTCGCTTGCGCACTGCTAAAGATCAATTATTACATTGGCAAAATCGCAAGCCTGCTGAGGCCTCTGATGATTTGCCAGCAGCCAATCTCGACGGAGCATCGTTACCAAATTACAGTGAAGAGGATTTGGCGAAAAAAGAGCATCTTGAACGTGAACTAGAGCTTATCTTGATGGATATTGATCGAGTTACAGAAAAACGCGATAGCTATGGTCCTGATGCACAACCGAGCAATTTGCCAAAGTGGTTACAACGCATTAGTGGCGTAGCTGCAGTGATTGGCGTTTTACTCGTATTAGCAGGCTTATTAGTATTAGAGTCTGTACTCTATACGATTGGCGGCTTTGTATTATTAATCCTATCTATGGCGTTGTTCTGGTATGCTACATGGAGACGTCATAACGGCAATTCTGATGTATCTAAACTGAATTATGAGTTACAAATCTTGTCATCTCGTAAATCTGATGTAGAACATCAGTTAGAGGCACTTGTGAAAGCTGCAACACCTGTGGTGAGCCCAATTCCATCCATAGAGGGTGCAGCGCATCTTGATCGTTGGATTCAAGAAGGTCATACGTTGCAAGCTATTTATGATGAAGCCCTTGCAGCTTGGCAGAATTGGTTGCCTCAAGGTGCGGCGAAGAGCCTTAATGAAGATGATTTCTTTGGCCTCAAACAAGAGTACGATCAGTACCATGAACAGTTACGTACTATTGAAGGTTATGAAAAACGCTTAGCAGAACATAAAGAAGGCTTACGTGTTATCGAAGACCAAGCCATGACCTTGTGGTATAACCTTGGTGTTGAGGCACCTGTATCTCCTACAGAGTTAAAACGTATTTATAACCAATATAAAAACTTCCAACAAAATAAAATTGTATGGGAACAAAAAGAAGCACAACGTAAAAGCTTCCGCAATGAATACGATAATTGGCACCGCAAAGAAAAAGAATTGCTACTTCGTCAACAAGAGCTATTACACAAGGCTGGCATGGAAAGCTCTAACGAGTATCGTCAACATCTTATCGATGAAGACCAATACAAACAATGGCAAACTATTTACAAGCAAAGTCAGGTACAGTTAGATTTACTAGCTCCTGATGCGGAGAATAAAGATTTATTCTATCGCCGCTTGCGTGAAGGCAATAAGGATAATTGGCTTGATGAATTAGCTCATTCTGAACGAGAAATAGCATCCATTGAAGATAAGTTGGCAATCTTATATGAGCGCCGTGGTCAAATTGTGGAGTCTATGCGTGCCCTAGGTTCTGACCAAGAGCAACACCAAATGCTTCAAGAACGTGAAGCATTACAAAATGAACTAGAAGCTGCTCTTGAGGATTGGGCTACACAAGTGTTGATGAGTCACTGCATGGATAAGGCTCAACAATCGTACGAGCAAGAAAAACAGCCTCATATGCTAGAACTTGCATCTTCTTATATAGAACGGTTAACTGGTGGTATGTATACCTTTGATGTTCTTGGTATCAACGAAGGCGTAGCCTTGGTTAATGGCAATGGAGAGCGATTAGAGCTTAAGTACTGGTCTAGCGGCTTGGCTGACCAAGTATACTTGGCATTGCGATTAGCACTAGCGAAGGTATTTTCTTACCAAGTTGAATCCTTGCCAATCATATTAGATGATATTCTCGTGCGCTTTGATGAAAACCGTCAACGTAGCGCGTTAGAATTATTAGCTGAAATCGGAAAGAACCAACAAATCTGGCTATTCACGTGCCAACGTTCTGTATTTGATATGGCTCAATCTATTACAGGCATTGATTGCCATAGATTGAGTCGCAATTAAATATTGATTGCCACTGATTAAGTCATAACTAAATTGAACCCCTGTGAAGGTGTTTAGCTTTCACAGGGAATATTCATAGTGATGATATATGTGATGTAACTAAAGTAACTGTTTTAGTTATCATAGTGTGTTAGTATAAATTAGAAAGAAAGGGGTTGGGTACTTGAATACAGCATATTTAGATATGATCCAAGGGAAGAACCCTGGTGTAACACCTGTATGGTATATGCGCCAAGCTGGTCGTAGCCAAGCGGAATACCGCAAAATCAAAGAAAAATATACGCTCTTTGAAATTACAAAAGAGCCTGAGTTGTGTGCTCGTGTTACAGAGCTACCTGTAAAAGAATACGGTGTAGATGCAGCCATCCTTTACAAGGATATTATGAGTCCTATGGTGGGGATGAATGTAAAGGTAGAGCTCAAGGCCGGTGTAGGCCCTGTGTTTAATACACCAATTCGCTCCATGGCTGATGTAGATACATTAGATACCTTTGATCCTACAAAGGTAGATTATATTGGAAAAACGATTACTCTATTAACATCTGGTATGCTCGATGTACCTCTTATTGGGTTCTGTGGCGCACCATTTACGATTGCGTCTTACCTCATCGAAGGCGGTCCTACAAAGAATTACAACAAAACACGTGGCATGCTCATTGGTGCACCTGATGCATGGAATGCATTGATGACAAAGTTAGCAGATATGTCCATTGAATATTTGTCTATGCAAGCCGAAGCCGGTGCGAATGCATTACAAATCTTCGACTCTTGGGTTGGTGCAGTGAATGCGGACCAATATAAACAAGGTATTTATCCTCATATGGAACGCATTATTAAGACTGTAAAGGAGCGATACCCTCACATGCCTATGGCTATGAATGGTGTTGGTACCGATCATCTCGTATCTATTTGGTCTCATTTGCCGTTGGATGTAATCGCTCTTGATTGGCGTAGTTCCATCGTTATGGCTAATGAACGAGGCGTAACACAAACGGTACAAGGTAATCTTGATCCAGCGTATCTATTCGCCGATGAAAAAACATTGGCTCATGAAGTGGATCGTATCTTACTTGATGGTGTTCGTTATGGCCGCCATATCTTTAACTTAGGTCATGGCGTATTCCCAGAAGCAGATCCTAAGAAGCTTCATTGGCTTACAGACTATGTACATGAACGCAGTCGTGAATTATGGGCACAAGAGGGGTAAGCTAGTGAACATCGAGAAAAAAGGATTATTATTCTTATCCTATGGTAGCCCTTCAAGTAAGGATGATTTAGTGCCATACATGACGAGCATTCGTCATGGTCGCGTGCCGACCGATGCGGAAGTTGATAATCTTACCCATCGCTATGATGTCATTGGCCAATGGTCTAACGTAGAATTACAAACGATGGCAGAGCGTCAATATAATAGACTGCTCACCTTGTTGCCATCCATACCATCGGCCATTGGATATCTTCATATGAAGCCGTCTATTGCTGATGCGGTGGATGCATTAGTTAAACAAGGTGTAGAGCATATAATCGCTATTGTAACGGCCCCATTCTTTACGTCTCTTGGTACTGGCGCTTATGAGAAACAAGTGCAGGCTGCAATTGGTGACCTTCAAGGTGTAACCTTTGATGTTATTCGTGCTTGGTGGGATCAACCTTCCTTTATCGAGTATTGGGTAAAAGCAGTTTCAGACTGCATCAATGACACTAAAGATGTATTTGTTATTTTTAGTGCTCATAGCATACCTCTTATTAATAGTCATAATGCAGACTCTTATGCTTTGGCCTTAGAGGAAAGTGCAAAAGAAATCGCTCAACGTTGCGATTTAGAACAGTGGTCTGTAGCTTGGCAGAGCGCAGCCCCTCATGGGCAATGGTTAGGGCCAACCGTAGCGGAAGCAATCAATCAAGCTTTGCGTAGTGGTGCGATACATATAGCCTTTGTACCATTTGGCTTTGTAAGCAATCATGTAGAGGTATTGTACGATAATGATGTAGAGTGTAAAGAACTCGTTGATGCTGGCGGCGCTGTATATATGCGTGCACAGATGCCGAATTGTGATGAAACATTCTTGCAAGCGATGGCAAGTGCAATAATAGAAAGGATTCATTCGTGAATGTAACAATAGTGGGCGGTGGCTTAACCGGATTGACAGCGGCTTATTATTTAGGCCATGCAAAGCCGGACTGGACCATTACTCTTTATGAACAAGCACCACGATTTGGTGGGAAAATACAAACACAACGCGTCGATGACTTCGTGGTAGAGCTGGGACCTGATTCTTACTTAGGCCGTAAAACGGAAATGACGGATCTCGTCTATGATCTCGGCTTAGGGGACACCCTTGTATCGAATGAAACAGGGCAAGCCTTTGTGTATGACAAAGGTTCTATTCATCCTATTCCAGGGGGCTCTATCATGGGCATTCCTACGGAAATGATGCCTTTTGTGAAAGCAACGCTTATTTCTTGGCCTGGCAAATTGCGAGCTGGTTTAGATTACTTTAAAAAGCCATACCAACTAGATAAAAATGGAGATGTATCCATTGGTCATTTCTTTCAATACCATTTAGGTCAAGAAATGATGGATAAGCTCATCGAGCCTCTATTGGCGGGTATCTATGGCGGTGATATTTATAAAATCAGTTTGTTGTCTACATTCCCTCATTTTATTCAAGTAGAACAAAAATATGGGAATATGGTAAAAGGCATGATGGCTGCTAAGATGGGCCACTCTAAAGCGGGGGTTACTAAAGCGGCTAAAGGTGCCATTGCTGAAGGGGATGTACCGCGTGCTGGCAAAGGGACTATGACAGACCGTCAATTTGAAAGTCATGAAGCTAAGTCTACTAAAGCACAGGCCGATATGGCGAGCCGAAAGGGTACAGCGGCTCAATCTGGTATGTTCCGTCAATTGACAGGTGGCCTTGAAAGCGTTATTACCGCTATTATTGAGGCTATGCCTAGTAATGTGCACTTGTATACAGGTACGCTAGTTTCTAATATTCGATATGTTGAAGGTATGTATGCTATCGATGTGGAGAACTCTGGAAACGATGCTTGTGGCTGTCAGTCTCATTCTAAAACTATTAGAACTGCGTCTATTAATGCCGAGAACAGGGTAGAAGCTAGTGATTCTACAACAGATTCAGCTATAGAGGTACTCCTTGATAAAGCTCCTGCTATGGCGGATCATGTGATTATCGCGACACCGCCTGCCACATATACGCAATGGTTTAAGGATGATCCGGGTTTTGATTTCTTGCGCTCCATGGAGCAGTCTAGCTGTGCTATTGCTATTATGGCCTTTGATAAAGCTACCTTTGATGGTGACTTAAAAGGTTCGGGCCTCTTGATTACACGCAATACAGATACGCCTCTTACAGCGTGTACTATTCTTAATCAAAAATGGCCTCAAACAACGCCTGACGATAAAATCGTATTGCGCGTCTTTATTGGTAAACCTGGCAATGATGTAGTAGAACATCTCGATGATAAGGACCTTTCAGAATTGGCCGTAAAAGAAATTCAACGCATTATGAGTTTTTCCACGCAACCGGAATGGGTGCGTATCAATCGTCTCATTCACTGCATGCCGCAATATAATGTGGGCCATCGCGCAGGGATCACAGCAGTACGTGAACATGTAGCTAAACACTATCCAAACTTACATCTCATTGGTACACCGTTTGATGGCATCGGTATTCCTGATGGTGTAAAACAAGCAAAAGAACTCGTAGAGTCTATTGTAGAGAGCAATTGAAAATTAATATTAATAAATAATTATAAGAAAAGACTCCATATGCTATAATAGTATATGGAGTCTTTTCGATTCTTAGAGTAATAGAAAGATATTCTTTAAATATAATCACCATAGATAGGAGTGATCACAATGGGAAAAGCAATCCCTACAGTAGAAGGTTGGCATAGCCAACACATGGTCTTTGCCATGGATTTCAGCGCATGGAACTGCTTTACAGCTGAAGAAAAAGCAGAAGCGCGCAACGAATTAAAAGCATTTTTAGCAGATCTTGAAGCTAAACATCAAGCTAAAGAAGGCAGCTATGCATTCTATGATTGCAATGGTGCGAAAGGGGATTTAATCCTATGGATTCTTGGTCCATCCCTTGAATACTTGGCGCAAGTAGAACGTAAATTCCGTCGCCTTGCGATTGCAAGCGTATTAGTTCAAACATATTCTTATACATCTGTAACAGAAGTAAGTGCTTACGTTAAAGCTAAACTTGATACAGAAGAAGTTAACCAAAAACTATACCCTCATGTACCTCGTGACAAATACATCTGCTTCTATAACATGAGCAAAAAACGTGAAGGTGATGACAACTGGTTCATGCTACCACCACAAGAACGAGGCATGTTGATGAAATCTCACGGTGAACTTGGTAAAACATACTTAGACGTTTTATCCGAATTTACAACAGGTGGCTGTGGCCTAGACGACTGGGAATGGGGCATTACAATTTTCAGTAATGACGACATCCAATTCAAAAAAATCGTATATGATATGCGCTTTGAAGTAGCCAGTGCAAAATACGGCATCTTCAGCGACTTCTACGTTGGTACCATCATTGACGATGCACTACTAGAAGAAATCTTTGGATAATAAAAGAAAACCCCGCATCGATCCGACTTACGAGGTCTTCCCTTCGTGCTTAGATAACAGAAACTATAATTTACATTTCCCTAAAATGCTAATACACATCTAATTTTTAATAAAAGAACTCCCTCATAAAATCCGACTTGCGGGTTCAAGGCCTATGGCCGCAGAACTAATTCGCATGGAGGATTGTTGAGGGAGTCTTTTATTACCTTATTGGGTTGTAAATTATAGTTTCTGTTACACCCTATACGTTCATATTTGCGCTTTTACGCACATAGAACCAGTAGCACACAGCTACAGTTACGATGTTGAAGGCTAACAATACAGCAAAGGCTGGGTGAATATTGCCAAATGTGGAATATACAAAGCCGAAGATTTTAGGTGTAATGAAGGCCCCATATGCAGCTACAGCAGCAACGAAACCTGTAATTAAAGAGGAAAGCAATGGATTGCCGAATACGTGAGGAATCATACGGAATGTAGCACCAGTTGCGAAGCCACAGCATACGAATGTCAACACGGACATAGCAAAGAAGAATGGGAAGTTGTGCATATCTACGCCAACTGCAATTAGTGCTGTTGTTGCACATAGACCGAGAAGGCTTACAAAGGTAACTTTTGTACCGCTGTTAATTTTATCAGATAACCAACCGCCTACAGGACGAAGGGCACCTGCTACAAGAGGACCAACAAATGCGATAGAAGCAAATGGAACTTCAGGGAATTCTTTACCTACTAATAAGCCAAGTGCTGCCGCATAACCAGAGAAAGCACCGAAGGAACAAGTGTATAGCAATGTAAGTGCCCAAGTGTGTTTGTTACCAAAGATTTGTACAAGATTTTTAGGATTTGGTTTTTCTAGTGGTAAGTTATCCATGAAACGTGTCATAAGTGCAAGGATAACAACAAGTGGTACAATCCACATGAAAGCCGCATTGGCAAGGTATACTGCATTACCTTTGATGATAGCTGGTGTTACACCAAATACGCTACCCAATGCAGCGGAACCCATAGCGAATGGAGCCAAGAAGTAGATTACGGAGATACCAAGGTTACCAACGCCGCCGTTGATACCAAGAGCTGTACCTTTTTCAGATTTAGGGAAGAAGTTGCCAATGTATGCCATGGAGGACGAGAAGTTGGCGCCCGCTAAACCGATAAGGGCAGTTAAAATCATAAATGTCATATAAGAAGTTGTTGTATCTTGAACGGCAAAGCCAAGCCATACAACAGGAACTAATAAGATAAGTGTGGAAATAAATGTCCAGTTCTTACCACCGATTAAGGCCGGCATGTAGGTATATACGAAACGTAATGTAGCACCTACAAGACCTGGTAATGCGGCTAATGTAAATAATTGATCTGTTGTAAAGTTAAAGCCAGCGCCATTTAGTTGTGCTGCAATGGTTGCCCATAAATACCATACACAGAATGAAAGGGTTAATGCAATTGTGGATATAACCAAGTTTTGTTTAGCAATTTTTTTACCAAACTTTTCCCAAAATTCTGGATTTTCTGGTTGCCAATTAGCCACAATTTCGCTACGGCTTGCCCCTACTTGAGGCATTTTTAGTTCGCTCATTTTGAACTTCTCCTTACTGAAAAACTATACATGCAATGAAGACATGGAAGATACAATTATCAGTCAATGTATATGAATATTGCAATCTATAGAATTTCTATAGAAAGTATTCGAATTACTTAGAGAACTGAGTTATAATTATTGTATCAACTAAAATTGCAATGTCTTATATCACAAATATATTATATATTGTAAAAATTTTTGTGAATGTGACATAAAACACACATATTCTGAAATTAATAAGTTATAATAATCATATATATACAAAAAAGTATATAATACATGTACTTTTACTATAAATAGATTAGTATAACTAATGGATTTTATTTTAAAAGTACAATGGAGTGGTGAAGGTATGGATAAAAATTTAATTAACCAATTACTTGCTTTGCCGGGCGAGGAACTCCATCTTAAAAAAGGTGATTTTCTCTTCCACGAGGGGGACAAGGCAGAACACTTTTACGTAGTGTTAAAAGGTAGAATGAGCATTAAGAAATTCGAAGCTAGTGGGCACATTTTTGCATTGCGTCTAGTAGGTCCGAATAATGTAATTGGTGAGGTTCCGTTGTATGAGGAGAACACAAGAACTTATGTGTTCAACGCCATCGCTCGGGAGGATTGCTCTGTTTATTCCATTCGCTATGATGTGTTAGAGCCAGCTATTGCAAAAGATCATTCATTGGCTATTGCGATGATGCAAATCTACACATTACATATGCGTCGTCAACAGGCAAAATACCGAGACTTGCTACTATATGGCAAGAAGGGAGCATTTTATTCTACCTTGTTGCGCTTAGCCAATAGTTATGGTGTAGAGCGCGAGGATGGTATCTTTATCGATATCGCCCTAACAAATCAAGAGTTGGCTGAATTTGCTGCCACATCAAGAGAAAGTTTAAATCGCATGCTAAGTGAGTTGCGTAAGTTGGGCTATGTAGCCTATGACAAACACCATCTAGTAATCTGTGATTTTGATGCTTTAATCGGATTGCTTGATTTAGAGGTTGATAATATAGACCCTAATATTAGTAATATCGAATAACAGTATTTTCTCCTTTGTGTTAGCTCAGCTAGCACAAAGGATTTTTTTGTAGTTTTGAAGGAGGACACGAGATGAGCTTGTTGTCTCAAAAGTTTAAGTTTCTTCGCAAGAAGAACGTATCTCCAAGCGGCCATCAAATAACTGAAGATGGCGGTCGCGAGTGGGAAAATTTTTATCGTGACCGTTGGTCTTACGATAAAGTTGTCCGCACAACGCATGGCGTAAACTGTACTGGTTCTTGTAGCTGGAATATCTACGTTAAGAATGGTGTTGTAGCGTGGGAAAATCAGGCTACTGATTACCCTGAAACACCAGATGATATGCCGGATTACGAACCACGTGGGTGCCCTCGTGGTGCAACATTCTCTTGGTATCTCTATAGCCCATTGCGCGTAAAATATCCATATGTGCGCGGCGAATTGGCTGAGCTTTGGAGAGAAGCTAAAAAGCATGCTAAGAACCCGATCGAAGCTTGGAAATCTATCGTAGAAGATCCTGAAAAAGCGAAAAAATACAAATCTGCCCGTGGTATGGGTGGCTTTGTGCGCTCCACATGGGATGAAGCGACAGAAATTACTGCCGCATCCTTATTATATACTGCAAAAACATACGGCCCTGACCGCAACGCAGGCTTCTCTGTAATTCCAGCGATGTCCATGTTGTCCTATGCAGCAGGTGCTCGTTTCCTTAACTTAATGGGTGGTTCACCATTGTCCTTCTATGACTGGTATGCCGATTTACCACCTTCTAGCCCTCAAGTTTGGGGTGAACAAACTGATACACCTGAATCTGGTGACTGGTACAATGCTGGTTACATCATGACTTGGGGTTCTAACGTACCATTGACTCGTACGCCAGATGCTCACTTCTTAACAGAGGTTCGTTACAAAGGTACTAAGGTAGTATCCGTATCCCCTGACTATGCGGAATCTACAACTTCTTCCGATGCTTGGCTCAATGTAAAAGCCGGTACTGATGCGGCTCTTGCTATGGCAATGGGCCACGTAATCTTAAAAGAATACTACATCGATAAAGAAACTCCATACTTCAAAGAGTATGCTAAAGAGTTCACAGATATGCCATTCCTTGTACGCGTTGAAGAAATTAACGGCACTGTACAACCAGGCCGCTTCTTGAATGCTAAGGATTTGGGTCGCCAAGAGGAAGGCGCTAATTTCCAAATGGTATTAATCGATGATACAACTAATGAAATCGTTGTTCCTAATGGTACAATGGGCGAACGTCACACAAATCCACAAAAATGGAACTTACGCCTTGAAAACCGCGATACAGGGGCTAAAATCGACCCTCGTTTATCCGTGTTTGATCAACGTGAAGATGTGACTGTTGTTAAGTTGCCATACTTTGGCGATGAAGAGCACGAAGGTGTAATTGAACGTGCTATTCCAACTATTACAGTACAAACTGTAGATGGTCCTGTAAAAGTAACTACCGTATATGACCTTATTCTTGCTAACTATGGTATCAATCGTGGTATCGGTGGTGAAGTGGCAACATCTTATACAGATGACACTCCTTACACACCTACATGGCAAGAAAAAATTACTGGCGTAAAAGCAGATATCGCTATTGCCACAGCTCGTGAGTTTGCAGATAATGCAGAAAAAACTAAAGGTCGTTCCATGATTATCATGGGCGGTGGTATCAACCACTGGTACCATGCTGACGTGATTTACCGTACAATCTTGAACCTTATCATGTTCTGTGGTACAGAAGGTGTTAATGGTGGTGGCTGGGCTCACTACGTAGGTCAAGAAAAACTTCGTCCTATTGAAGGCTGGGGCGGTATCATGACAGCTAACGACTGGAGTAAAGCTCCTCGTTTGCAAAATGGTACATCCTGGTTCTACTTTGCTACAGAACAATATCGTTCTGATTGCATCGACTTGGCAGACCGCGTATCTAAATTAGCTAAGCCTCGTTATCGTCACCCTGGTGACTATAATGTATTGGCAGCTCGTTTAGGTTGGTTGCCATCTTACCCTACTTTCAATAAAGGCAGCCAAGAATTGATTAATGATGCTCGTGCAGCTGGTGCTGGTACAGAAGCAGAAATTAACCAATATGTGGCGCAAGCGTTGAAAAATAAAGATTTACAATTCTGCGTAGAAGATCCAGCGGCTAAAGAAAACCATCCACGCAACTTATTCGTATGGCGTGCGAACCTTATCGGTTCCTCTTCTAAAGGCCATGAATACTTCTTGAAACATTTATTGGGTACTAAAAATGCGGTATTAGAAGATGACGATGCACCTACACGTCCAGAAGAAATCAAATGGCGTGAAGCTGATGGGGCAGGTAAACTTGACCTCTTAATCGACATAGACTTCCGTATGGCTTCTACAGGCTTGTACTCTGATATCGTATTCCCTGCAGCTACATGGTATGAAAAAGAAGACTTGTCTTCTACAGATATGCATCCATATGTACACGTATTCCAAGCTGCTGTTGATTGCGCATGGGAAACTAAATCTGACTGGGATACATTCCGTACCCTTGCAGAAACAGTATCTCGCGTAGCAAAAGAGTCTAGCTTCACAGAATACGAAGATATCGTAGCATTGCCTCTTGGTCATGATAGCCCTGGTGAAGTGGCACAACCAGAAGGTAAAGTCCTCGACTGGAGCAAAGGTGAATGTGAACCAATTCCTGGTAAAACAATGCCTAACCTCGTTCATGTAAAACGCGACTATAGCCAAATCTTTGAAAAATTCATTGCTTTGGGACCTAACATCGAAAACAAAATGGGTGCTCATGGCTTGGCTTGGGATGTATCTGATGAATATCAAACATTGTATGCACAAAATGGTACCATCGATAATCCAGAATTCATTTCTCATGGCCGTCCAAGCATTTACGAATGTAAAGAAGCTTGTAATGCTGTATTGACATTGTCTTCTTGTACAAATGGTAAATTGGCTGTTCGTTCTTGGAAGGCAATGGAAGAAAAAACTGGTCTTTCTGATCTTGAAAAGAACGCAAAAGGTCGTGAACAAGAAAAAATTACTTTTGATGACATGGTTCGCCAACCACGCTTCATCATTAGCTCTGTAACAAGTACTGGTAAAAACGATAAAAACCGTCGTTATTCCCCATTCACAACATCTACAGAAGATAAAGTACCATTCCGTACCGTAACAGGTCGTCAATCCTTCTATTGTGATCATGAAATGATGCGCGATTACGGTGAAGCAATGGCGTTGTACAAACCTGTATTGTCCTACAAACCAGTACAAGGTGACTACAAACAAGAAGGTATTCCAGAAATTACATTAAAATACTTAACACCACATAATAAGTGGTCTACTCATAGTATGTACTTCGATAGCCAACAAATGTTGACATTGTTCCGTGGTGGTCAAACTATTTGGCTCAACGAAGATGATGCAGCAGAAATTGGCGTTAAAGATAATGACTGGGTAGAAGCTTTCAATAAAAATGGTGTAGTTGCAGCTCGTGCAGTTGTATCTCCACGTATTCCTCGTGGCATTTCCTATATGCATCACTCCCAAGATCGTCACATCAACGTTCCTGGTACGCAAGTTAAGAAAGACCGTCGCGGTGGTACACACAATGCACCAACTCATATTCACATGAAACCGACACACATGATTGGCGGTTATGGTCAATTGAGCTATGGCTTTAACTACTATGGCCCAACTGGTAACCAACGTGATATGACAATTGTGGCTCGTAAGTTGAAGGAGGTGGATTGGCTTGAAGATTAAAGCTCAAGTATCCATGGTCCTAAATTTGGATAAGTGTTTAGGCTGTCATACATGCTCTATCACTTGTAAAAATACATGGACGAACCGCGAAGGCGCGGAATATATGTACTTTAATAACGTGGAAACTCGCCCAGGTGTAGGCTATCCACGTAATTGGGAAGACCAAGAAAAATGGAAGGGCGGCTGGACGCTAGATAACTCCGGTAAATTAGCTCTTTCTACAGGTTCTAAAACAAATCGTTTGATGAAATTATTCTTCCATCCTGAACAACCAGAGTTGAAGGATTATTTCGAACCTTGGACTTACGACTATGAAACATTGATTCATGGCGGTCGTAAAAATAACCAACCAGTTGCTCGTCCTCGCTCTCTTGTAACGAAACAAAAAATGGAAGTTACTTGGGGCCCTAACTGGGATGACGATTTGGCTGGTGGTCAACATGCTCGCTCTGATGTGAACTTAACTAAGATGGGTCAAGATATCGTATTTGATTACGAAGAAGTATTCATGCGCTACTTGCCACGTCTTTGTAACCACTGCTTGAACCCTGCGTGCGTAGCTGCATGTCCATCCGGCGCGATTTATAAACGCGATGAAGATGGTGTAGTTCTCGTATCTCAAGATGTATGCCGCGGTTGGAGACATTGTGTTCCATCTTGCCCATACAAAAAAATCTTCTATAACTGGGAAACCAATAAAGCTGAAAAATGCGTATTCTGTTACCCACGTTTGGAAAATGGTTTGCCTCAAATCTGTGCTGAAACTTGTGTAGGTCGTATGCGCTATGTTGGCGTTGTATTCTACGACATGGACAAAGTTGAAGAAATGGCAGCTACAAAAAATGAACAAGACATTTACGAAAATACAGTTGAGTTAATCTTGGATCCTCATGATCCTGAGGTTATTAAAGCTGCTCGCGAAGAAGGCATCTCTGAAGCATGGATTAAAGCAGCTCAAAAATCTCCTGTGTACAAACTTGTAAAAGAGTGGGGCGTGGCATTACCATTGCATCCTGAGTATCGCACATTGCCAATGGTTTGGTATGTACCACCACTCAGCCCAATCTTGCAACGTGTAACATCTGATGTATACTTGCCAGATGCACATGAAATGCGCGTACCTGTACAATACCTTGCTAACTTGTTTACAGCAGGTAATACAGAAATTTTAGCTCGTACATTGCAACGTGTTCTCGACATGCGTGAATACATGCGCCGTCGTGAAACCGGTGACGGTCCTATTGAACATAAAGTTGATTTAACAGAGGATCAAATGTACGGTATGTACAAATTGTTGGCATTGTCCAAATACAATGATCGCTTTGTTATTCCATCTGATGTAAAAGTATCTCGCGAAGGTCGCCTTGAAATGCAACATAATCGCGGGTTTGCTTGCCCTACAGGGGGATGTCAATAATGAAGGATGCTCAGAAAATCGCTCTTATTGCGTCATTTCTTCTACGCTATCCTGATGAACAATGGTATAACGAACTACCTGAATGGAGAGAGGACGCCCAATCCGTTGAGCATCCTCAACTTCGCCAAGGTTTATTAGAATTCTTCGACTATGTAGAGGAATCCAATAAAAAAGAATTTGAAGACCAATATGTTCGTACCTTTGATTTTAGTCAAAATACAACTATGTATTTGTCGACTTATGAATTACAAGGTACTGGGGAACAAGCAGAAGAACTCGTTAAATTTAAAGCTTTCTTCCTAGAAAACGACTATGATTTGCCAAAAGAAATGCCAGACTATATTCCAGCACTTCTTGAATTATGTGCCGTTATCGATGATGAAAAAGCAAAAGAAATTTACGACTATTGTAAGCCAAAATTGGAATACATTAGAGAACGCTTCATTGAGGCTAAATTGCCTTATGCATTCTTGTTTGATATTATCTTGTCTGTTGCAAATGGATTGGAGGATGGTGCACGATGAATCTATTCCTTTGGGGCGCTTTGCCTTACATCGCTTTCACCTTCTTAATCGTAGGTACTTTGGTTCGTTTCTTCTATTTTGAAAGAAACTGGACTACAAAATCGAGTCAATTTTTAGAGAAAAAACAATTGCGCATCGCTAATCCATTGTTCCACTTTGGTTTGCTATGCGTTATCGGTGGTCACGTAGTAGGTGTGTTAATCCCTAAAACTTGGACTGCTGCAATCGGTATTAATGACCATTTGTACCATGAAGGTGCTTTATACATGGGTGCTGTAGCTGGTATTATCTTTATCGTAGGCTTCTTGCTTTTGATGAAACGTCGCTTTACTGTGCCTGCTATGAAAGTTAATACATCTGGTCTTGATAAATGGTTATATTTGTTCTTAACATTAGCCATTTTCAGCGGTATGGCTGGTACATTGCTTAATGCATCTGGTTTCTTTGATTACCGCGTATCTATCGGTCCTTGGTTCCGTAGCTTACTATCCTTTATGCCTGATCCATCCTTGATGGAAGGCGTACCATTCATGTTTAAATTCCATATGTTAGCGTGGATGGTGGTAGCTATTATCTTCCCATTCAGCCGTTTGGTACACTGCTTGAGTGTTCCACTCAACTACTTAACACGTCCGTTCATTGTATATCGTAAACGTGACGAAAAATAATTAGGATGATGATTGATTTGTATGCCCTTCATGATATGACAAATTAATCTTAGCCCCTTGTAATAGTGAAAGCTGATGCTCACTACTACAAGGGGCTTTTATTTATTAATTTTTGTTAGAGTAGTTTAGATAACATAACATAACACTATTTCTGATTTAATTACCTAGCTTTTACCGAAACACTTTTGAGTTGTTTATATAGTTAAAATGAAAGACTAAATTAGAATTATTCTTATAATGAATGCTACCTATCTAATATAAGTAATCTGCAAATTTCGATTTAAATGATAAAATATGTTAAGTAAAATTAGTATTTCAGGAATTATGTTAGAGAGGTTTATGATGAATCAAGTGGAAACGAAACAGTATAAGAGTATTTACCATATCTTTATATGGATTGCAGTATTCTCCTTAATTATGATCGGTTTGCTAGAGTGGGGCTATATCGTAGGTGGTCGTGCCTTCGGGAACTATAAAGTCTATACAGGTCTTGTACCTTGGTGTACGTGGATTGTGATGACTTATTTGGCAACTCGTCCTAAATGGTTTACAAGTCGTTATAATTTATGTGAAATGTTCAAGGTTCACCGTGCATTAGGTATTGCATCTGTAGCTGTTATTGCATTCCATTTGTATCTCTATTTCGGTAAAGCTGCTAAATCCGTTCTCGGTTGGTGGGGTGGCTATGTAGCCCTTACTTCCTTCGGTATTGGTACAATCTCTGGCCTTGCATTCTTAACTCCAAAACTTAGAAAAGTAACTGCATCTGGTCGTACTACTGGTATTTGGCTTCATCGCTTAAATCTTGTAGCGTTAGTTGCTGCAGATATTCATATCCATGGCTTTACAAGAATTTCCAAAATGGTACCATTCCTTCAAGTCTTTGATATCATTACATATGGTCTTGTTATCTACTGCATCTACTTGATGTTTAAAAAGAAATAATAAGATACATGCAAATCCCTTCTGTGTTATACGGAAGGGATTTTTTTGTTTTATATGTTTATCCCTAGTGAATTAAATGTGGATATTATCAGTTTGACGCATAAATGATTGTGAGATTGATATACATTTTCTCTTTACTCGGTTAATGAAAGTTGTTATTATTTTTATGTTACATATGATAATGATAATTATATTCGTGTATTCATTATCTACTCATTTTATATTTTCTTATTTTTAGTGTGTGAGGTTTATTATGTTGAAACGTAAAATGACTAGTGCTTTTGCAGTGACAGCTGTGTTAGGTGTGGCTACAGCCTTTGCTGTTAACCCATTTTCCGATGTTCCGTCCGATAGCTGGGCTTATCAAGCTGTAGATCAATTAGCTACAGCTGGTATTATCAATGGTTACCCTGATGGTACTTTCAAAGGTCAAAATAACATTACTCGTTACGAAATGGCTCAAATGATTGCGAAAGGCATGGCTAATCAAGATCGTGCTAATGCAGAACAACAAGCTATGTTGAATCGCTTGGCCGACGAGTTTTCCAATGAATTGAATACACTTGGTGTGCGTGTAGCTAAATTGGAAGACCGCGTAGGCAATGTAAAGGTTACTGGTGATGCTCGTATCAACTACATCGGTAGAGAGGGTATCGATGGTTATGATTACGAAGATAAAGTTACAGCCCGTGTACGTTTAGGTCTAGATGCAAAGGTTAATAAAAATACATCTGTAAAAGCTCGTATTACAACAGGTTCTATTGAACTAGGTGATAGTTCTAAAGATGCTCAAGCTAATTGGGATTTAGCATATGTAGAGCATAAATTCGGTAAAAATGTTGTAGTTGATGCTGGTCGTTATACCCAAAAATTTGGCGGTGGCTTGATTTATAGCTCTAACTTTGATGGTGTAGGCGCTACAGCGAAGCTAGGTGATAAAGTTACATTAAATGGTGCATATGGTTATATGACAGCAGGCCGTTTTGCTAAGACTAGTAAAGCTGATAATGGTGATGTAGGTCTTATTAATGCTCATGTAGCTGTTAATGATCGCTTTAGCTTTGGCGGTATGTTTGCTCATGTAGGTACAACAAATGTACGTATGGGTAATGGCAAGAAAAATAACGAATTCGATAATGTATATGGCTTTAATGCTAAATATAATGTTGGTAAATTCGGTATTGATGGCGAGTGGGTAAAAGCATCTGGCTTGAGTGATTCCGATATTTGGAACGTAGGCGTTAAATGGGGCGATTATAAAATTAACAAGAAAAACTCTTGGGTTATCCGCTTAGATTACTTTGATCAAGCTAAAAATGCACCTGTATTTAAAACGCAAAAATATGAATCTAATGATTTATTGAAGAAAACACGGTATGAAGGTTATAAAGCATGGCAATTAGGTGCATCTTATGCTCCAGAGAAAAATGTTGGTATTAATGCATACTACGGCTTCCATGCGAAAACACAAGATGGTAACCGTGTAAATGATTTCTACCGTGCAGACCTCAACTTCAAATTCTAGTTCTAATTTTAGGATGGATCTGGATTTAATAACTAATTAGTTTTAAGTTCTAAGTAGAATGCTATGTGGATTGAAATTGTTAGCATGCTACATTAGGCCAACTAGATATATACTGGTAGTTTGTATAAGAAATAGTGAGGTTTATATGGCAGAAGTAGTAAAAAAACAGTTTAAGAGTAAATACCATATTTTAATATGGATTGCGGTTTTATCCCTAATATTTATGGGAATGGTAGAATATGGTTATGTAACAAGCGGTAGATCATTTGGTAACTGGAAGGTTCACTTAGGTCTTATTCCTTATGTTGCATGGCTTGTATTAACATATATTGCAACAAGACCAAAATGGTTTATCAAACGATATAATCCAAAAGAAATGTTTGAAGTTCATCGCATCGTAGGTATCGTTAGTGTTGTTCTTGTATGTGCACATTGGTATGTATACTTCTTGAAAGCATTGAAGTCCTTCTTAGGATTCTGGGGCGGTTATATCTCCCTTGGAGCCATGTTTATTGCTCTTATCTTTGCCGTATTGTACTTAACGCCTTGGGTAGGCAATATGGCAGAATCTATATCTTGTAAAAAAGCCATCTGGATTCATCGTTTGAACCTTATTGCTATCATTGCAGCAAATATTCATGTTCATGGTTTTGGACGTTTGTCTAAAATGGTACCATTCTTGCCTGTATTTGATGTAGTGACGTATGCACTTGTTATTTACTACATCTATTGGATGTTCAAACAAAAATAAATGATGTATACGTACTTTTATTCTTATAAAAGTCGTATAATCATAAAACTAAAAAGAGACCATCTCTACCCTTTATATGTGGAAGAGATGGTCTTTTTTTGTAGTTTACGATACAATAATATTATGAGTATATTCTATTGTTTTTTGTAAGTATATACTGATAAGAAAGAAGGTCACTATGGATTCTTCTTGGAAACGAATTATCTATTTAATCTGTATTATACAGATTGGTGGGGGAATAACAATTATAGGGGTGCTATCATTCCTTCCGTTATTCCTTATAGAGTTAGGTCTACATAATCCAGGTGAAGCTGCTATGTGGGCCGGTATCGTATCAGGTGTAACGCCTTGTATGGTAGCGCTTAGTGCACCGTATTGGTCGCGTAAGGCAAATCAACTGGGACCTCGTAAGGTAATGATGTTTATCTTATTTACCTTAATGGTTACAGTCGGGGCTTGTGCTTTCACTCAAACCCCAGCACAGTTATTAGTCCTAAGGCTATTGCAAGGTGTAGTAGGCGGTTATGTACCAATCGGTTTGGCTATTATCGTACTCATAACACCTGAGGAAAAGGTGCCATGGGCGATGGGGCTGTATCAAGCATCTATGGTGATGGGCCTCGTCTTTGGTCCTCTTATGGGCGGCTTAGCGGCCGATTTATTAGGTTATAGAGCGCCATTCTTTATATTTTCCGGATTGACTGGCATTTGCTTATTAGGTATTTATTTCTTAATGCCTAATTTACAGTTTAAGCATAAGGTAGACGCTCAAGAATCACAGGTTTCGTTGATTAAATCATTTCTCATGATACCTCGAGTTCGTCTATTAGTGGCGATGCAGTTTTTATGTAACTTTGGTATTACTGGTATTGGTCCCATCTTACCGCTTTATATCAAACACTATATGGCCGTGAATGATGAATTTGTGGCTACCATTGTAGGAATTATTATCTTTGGGGCTGGTTTGTTTAGCGCCTTAGCATCCATTTCAATCGGTAAGGTAACACAACGATTGACCATGCCTCGTATTATCTTTACTGCTACATGGGCGGTGGGATCTTTATTTATTTTGCAATACTTAATGCCTAGTATATGGGGGCTTGGCGTATTCCGTGCTATAGCCGGATTCTTTATGGGCTTTATTACGCCAATTGCAAATACGCTGATATCCAAGGCCGTCCCTATTGAGCGACGGGGCATTGTCTTTGGTGCCGTATCTAGCGTAGCAATGATGGGTAATGTATTAGGCCCTGTTATTAGTGGTGTTATTGCGCGTGCCTTTGGATATGGTGCTGTGTTCTGGTCTACGGCGACAATATTCTTTGTGGCGTCCTGGTTTGTATATCGTAATTTAGTTATGTCTCGTGAAAGCAGTTCATCATAGTGAATCTACTTTCAATGAAATATAATAATTGTAGTTGTAGTTGTAGTTGTAGTTGTAGTTGTAGTTGTAGTTGTAGTTGTAGAGAAAAATATTATGTGAGTAGCAAATACCAATGAGAGGGGTTGGTGTATGTTGTGTAGTGGGCTAGTAGATAGAGTAAGGCTACTAATTATAAGAGAGATGAGAGTGTATCGTTATGTTGTTGAAACAATTAGAGTATTTTGTGTGTGTAGTTGATAATAATAGTTTTACTCAAGCTGCGACTGAGCAGTATGTGTCTCAATCTGCTATTTCACAACAAATTAAAGCCCTTGAAACGAGTTTAGGCGTGGAGCTGATGGTACGAGAAAAACGAAGCTTTTACCTAACACCAGCGGGGCAATATTTATATCGATCTGGTAAAAAATTACTAGAACGCTTTCACGATATTAAGGTAGAAACAACCCGCATTGGTACAGATGCACGTGTTAGCTTACGAATTGGCTATTTAAATCGCTATAGTGGGATGGCTATGCAGCAAACGGTCATTCGCATGGCTAAACGCTATAAAAACCTAGATATTCGCATGTATAGTGGCAGTCATGAGGAACTATATGGCATGTTAGATGATCGTCGTGTAGATGTAATATTTAATGATCAGTGGCAGATTTTATCTGATGATTATGAAAGTCATTTGATTGATAAGGCGACCACAGTAATCGAGGTGCCACAAGGCTATACAAAGGAAGGTAGCGTTGAAATTAAAACTATTGATGACTTACCACTTATCTTAGTTTGTCGCGGTAAGTATACGCTAGCTGAGGAAGAACATTATCGTAAGGCCATTGGTTATGCTGGTGCCTTTGCATATGCTCGTACATTAGAGGAGGCTCGCTATTTAGTAGCAGGTCAACAAGGACTATTGCTGCTTGATCGTTTTAAATATTTAACCGACTCCATGCCAGGTATTGAGCGCAAGGTATTGACTAACCATGGTAAATCGATGGAGCGCAATTACTACTTTGTATCGCAACAAAATCAAAATAACACCTATGTAGAAGCTTTTAGGGATATGTTTAGACAAGTTTTGTCAGAGTTTTAATGTATCAAAGACAGATTATGTAAAATAAATTTAATCGTAATATAACAAATAAACAATTACAATATAAAAGCCGTTAGCATATGCTAACGGCTTTACTGTCTATAGATTGCGGTATTAAAGTTATTTTAATTAAAATATTCTAAGAACATTGTGACTCCATCGATGAATAATTTTATACCATAAATGACGAGAACGGCTCCGCAGAAGCGATTGATCCAAGCCATATGGGTAATTTTTATTTTTTTAGCTAATAAATGCATGGTGGCAGCTAAGGCTCCAAACCACATTGGTGTCATAGCTAGGAAGCCTCCAAAGAAATAATAAATACCTTCTTCAGGTATATTAGCTTGAAAGGCGCCGAGCATCATAGTTGCATCAAGAACGGCTTGAGGATTCCCCCAGGATACAGCGATAGCGGATAGGATAATTTTACGAATTGGAATATTCGTATTTACATTGCGTATATCTGGTTCAGTTCTGAATATATTAAAGCCCATGTATACAATCAGTAGGCCCCCAAAAAGGAGTACGATAAGCTTTGTAAGCGGCCACATTTCAAGAATGGCGCCGATACCAAAGAAGGCTGCCGTACTGAGGCTCATATCAAATAGTGCCAATATGATAAGGGTCAATATGATACGACGTATAGGTTGTACCAATGCTGTGTTGATGATGAAGAGGTTTTGCATGCCAACAGGGGCAAATGTTGCGAGACCGACAAGAAGTCCTTGTAAGAAGTACATGTTAACCCTCCTAACTATAGTATGATAAAGTACTAATAAGGTGAATAGTAGCACGAAACCCCTCCATTACTGGAGGGGTTATTACTATTCTAACTATATACAATTATATCATATTAAAATAGGTATGTATATTTCTTACCATAAACCAATCATATGTTGTACAGCTAGGCTGACTGCTGTGATGGTAATCCAGCAACAAGCACCCAATGCAAGGGCAGAACCACCGGATTTTATCAATTTTACGATATTAGTATTAAGACCGATAGCAACCATTGCCATTGTAATAAAGTATTTGGAAATAGTTTTGAATACGCTCAAGAATTGAATATCTATATTTGCATAAGATAATGCAGTAGTAATTAAAGAACAAATTACAAAGTAGAGAACAAACCTAGGGAAAATTTTAGCGATGCTAACACTACCACCATCAGTTTGAGCCGCATTTTGTTTTGCTTTATATACTTGGTAACTTGCTAAACCTAAACAAATAGGAATAATAGCGAGGGTACGTGTTAATTTAACGATTGTCGCATATTCTAGTACTTGTGTACCAGTACCTTTCATACTATCCCATACGGCAGCTGTAGCTGTTACCGAGGATGTATCGTTTACTGCAGTACCAGCAAATAGACCAAAGCCCATATTGGAAAGACCAATAGCATCACCAAATGGAGGGAATACAAAAGCTGCTACTACATTGAAGAAGAATACAACGGAGATTGCTTGGGCAATATCCTGATCCTCTGCCTTGATGACTGGTGCAGCTGCAGCGATAGCAGAACCACCACAAATGGAGGAACCTACGCCGATAAGTACAGCTGTATTAGAGTCGATATGAGTAAGGCGATAAATAACATAGGACACGATTAAGGATGTAGCGATGGTTGAAATAATGACAGGTAAAGAAATCCAACCTACATGTAAAATCTGTGTAATATTTAAGCCAAAGCCCAATAAAATAACAGCCCATTGTAAAATCTTTTTAGATGTGAAGCCGATGCCGGCACCAGTTTTTTCACGCTTCCAAGATGTGAATATAGAGCCAATAATTATACCTAAGATAATGGCAAAGATTGGGCTACCGATTAGATGAAACTCTAGGCCTAATAGCCAACAAGGAATAGCGAGGACTGCACAGAGCAGAATGCCTGGCAACGTTTTTTGATTGATACCCATAATAAAAATCTCCTTACTGTACATACAGTTCACGCCATATGTGGTATCATGTGGCGTTTCTTTTCTATAATTTTAATGGTACCACATTGGGGAATTATAATCTACTAGTAATGTAAGAAATATACAGTATATTCATTTTTATAAATATATAAGAATAAAAGGTATAATAAATGAATATTAATTATAAAGATAGAATTAATATGAGTTTTATGGCCTTCTTGTGAAGAAGGTAGGTTATAATAAATATTTATAGGTGATGAAAATCTCTTGTTTTTCATTGAATATATTGTATATAATGAATAGAATCTATTTTATAGATAGAAATGTAAATGAGGTACCTTATGATTGATATTAAACAAATAATTGAAACCAATAAAGAGTATGTGAAAAACCATCCAGAATTACCAAAAGCAGGATTAACAAGCCATCCTACAAAAAAACTAGGTATTGTCACATGTATGGATACGCGTTTAGTCTGCATGCTAGAAGAGGCATTAGGTTTTAACCGTGGTGAAATCATCGTTATAAAAACAGCCGGTAATAGTGTAACGCAACCAATCGATAATATCGTACAAAGCTTGCTAGTAGCTACGTATGGTATGGAAATTGAAGACGTATTAGTCATCGGCCATGAGAACTGCGGCATGATTGACTTCTCTGCTACAACTTTTATGGAGTCCATGAAAGAAAAAGGTATCAGTGAAGATGCGATTCGCATGATCGAACCCGGACTTATTGATTGGATGGATCGTTTCCACATATCCGAAGACAATGTAATCTATACAGTTAACTTCTTGCGTAACCACCCACTATTCCCAAAAGGAATGGGATTCTATGGGGGCATGATGGATCCTGATACAGGCGAATTCCGCTACCTCGAAATATAACCTTTGATTTGATGGGGCCCAAGTTGATTTGTACATTTAAGTGAAAAAGGACGAGAACTAACCTCTACGCTCCAAAGCGAGCTAAGTCGCTAATCGGTTAGTTCTCGTCCTTTTTCTAACTGTACCTATGAATTAGTCCCATCAAATCTGAATGTCATTAAAGAGTTAGCGTAATTTCGCTGTATCAAGAGAGGGAAAAGAAATAAAGGGGCCCCTCTACATAACTACATTTAGGTAAAAAAGAGTGATGACTAACCTCTATGCTCCAAAGCGAACTAAGTCGCTAATCGGTTAGTCATCACTCTTTTTCTCTTTTCTCCATATATAGCCAACCTATTATTCTCGCATTTATGGTTGTAGATAGGACTATATGGGACTGTTACATAAGTACAGCCATAAAAATCACAGAACCTAGTAAAGAGCGACTTAGCTCGCTTTGGAGCGATGAGCTAGGTTCTGTGATTTTTAACAAGGCTCGCACTAATGTATGGGGGCCCCATATAGTCCTATCACGGTAAACCTTAAGCGTAATAATAGGTTGACTATATATTCCGTTTGGCTGTATATTGTAATTAGATTGTAAACTTACTCACATAAATTAGTTAACCTATGCGGCGTTAAGTATCGCTGAGAGGAGACATGTATGAAGCAGTTAGGTATTTCTATAATTGGAACCGATACAGATGTAGGCAAGACGTTTGTGACAGGGTTGTTAGGGGCTATGGCTGTTGATGATGGCTTTGCGGTTGGTATGGTTAAACCGGTGTCCTCCAGCGCAGTACCTTTTCCTGAATGTGTAACGATGGATGAGGATAATTATAATGTGGATCTTGAAAGCAAGGATGCTACATATTTGATGCGTTCCGCTGGCATTCCTGAGTCGCGCCGTCACGAGGTTAATCCATATGCTATTGCTGGAGATTTTTCTCCTCGTCTGGCAGCAGAATTGGCTGGTATAGAAATCAATTATGATGGTGTAGTAGCTCATACATTAGATGTTGTTAATCGCTATGATCTAACCTTTGTAGAAGGTGCTGGTGGTATTACAACACCTCTTTACGGCGATAAAACATTCACGGATTTAATGAAAGATATTAAATTACCGGCCATCGTTGTAGCTGATGGACGGTTGGGCTCCATTAATCGCGCTATTTTAACTTGTGAATACGCGAAGATGCATGGTATTGAGGTGAAAGCCATCATTGTTAATGATACAACGGCAGTGGATCCGTTCTTGTTGAAAACAAATGTGGAAGACATGGAACGATATACAGGTATTCCTGTAGTGGCTGTAGTACCGCCATACCAAGGTCCGGATATCCAAAAGGTTCAGCTAGGTTGGGCTCGGTCCTTTGTGGACTCTAAGAAGGTGTGGAATACAGTATTAGGCATATAGTAGTTAGATATTGTAATTTAATCTGGACTATTCATTTATATTAATAGATTGTTATAGTAGTAGATTGTTATAGTAGTAGAGCTTTATAGGGATAGGGAATTATAGTTTGTAAAATTGTACGTATGAGGTAACAAAATGGCAGAGAAACAGCTTTCACAAGCAGCACAATGGGACCATGAGTTTGTATGGCACCCATTTACACAAATGCAAGATTGGTTAGCACAAGAACCAGTAGTAATCGAACGTGGTGAGGGGGTATACCTCATCGATGAGAATGGTAAAAAGTATTACGATGGTGTGTCCTCCTTATGGGTTAATATTCATGGTCATAACCATCCTGTATTAAATCAGGCATTGAAAGAACAAGTGGATAAAATTGCTCATAGCACATTGCTCGGTCTTGTAAGCCCACCATCTGCACAATTGTGTAAAGAATTAGTAGAGCTCGCTCCAGAAGGTTTAAATAAAGTATTTTTGTCTGATGATGGTAGTACTGCGATTGAAGTTGCTATTAAGATGGCGTACCAATATCGTCAACTTGTAGGGCAAACAAAGAAAACTAAGTTCATTGCTCTCAATGCGGGCTATCATGGGGATACATTAGGTACTGTATCTGTAGGGGGTATTCAATTATTCCACCAAGTATTTCATAATCTATTATTCAAACCTTTGACATTGCCAAGCCCTGGCGTATATCGCGACTTAGCAGATCGAAATAAAGCCTTTGAAGAATCTTTGGCTGAATTAGAGCGCATCCTCAATGAAGAGGGTGATGAAATTACAGCTCTCGTTATGGAACCATTAGTACAAGCTGCGGCAGGCATGCTCGTCATGCCTCATGGCTATTTGAAACGAGTTCGCGAATTAACTGCGAAACATGATGTATTCCTCATTGTCGATGAAGTAGCCACAGGTTTTGGCCGTACTGGTAAATTCTTTGCCTGCGAACACGAAGGAGTAGCACCAGATTTCATGACCTTATCTAAAGGGATTACTGGCGGTTATATGCCTCTAGCTGCCACATTGACTACACAACGCATATTTGATGCATTCCTTGGCACCTTTGAAGAAAAGAAAACATTCTATCATGGTCACTCCTACACAGGTAATGCCTTGGCTTGTGCGGTTGCATTGGCTTCGTTGAAAGTTTTCCGCGAAGAGAAGGTCATCGAAGGATTGCCTAAAAAAATCGAGGCTTTTACCAATGCATTAAAACCTATTGAAAAATTAAAACATGTGAAAGAGGTTCGTCAACGAGGCCTCATCGTAGGTATTGAACTTGAAAAAGATGTGGCCACTCATGAAGCATATCGTCCAAATGATGCGGTAGGGGCTAAGGTGGCCATCCTTGCTCGTGAACAAGGCCTTATTTGTCGTCCTATCGGCGATGTAGTAATTCTCATGCCTCCATTGGCGTCCACTGTGGAACAATTAGAGGATATGGTTCGCATCGTTGGTGAAAGTATCCAACGAGCTACCGAAGAAGAAGGGATTCTCGAAGATTTACGGCCAATTATTTTGTAAAAATATAGGATCAAGCATTTTATAAAGGTTTGGTGTAATAATAAAAGCTATATATGTCACGATTCTACAGACGATGTAGGCTGTCGACATATATAGCTTTTTATATTTATTTATTATGATGTTTTAGTTATGTCTTTAAACTATAGACTATACATTGTGAAAATTCGATGATATTTCTGCATATCTATGATACTATATATGTATAAAGGAGGTCATCGTATGGACATTTATGTAATTATGCAAGTTATTATTTTATTTGGTGCCATCTTCCTTGGTGTTCGCCTTGGTGGTATGGGCATCGGTTACGCTGGCGGCCTTGGGGTAGTATTGTTAAGCCTTGGTATGGGTATGTTCCCTGGACAGATTCCGTGGGATGTAATTCTCATCATCATGTCTGCTATCGCTGCCATCTGTGCCTTACAGTTAGCCGGTGGTCTTGATTATTTGGTGCGTATTGCGGAAAATATTTTGCGCAAAAACCCTAAACACATCAACTATTTAGCACCAACAGTAACGTATTTCTTAACTCTGTTGGCTGGTACTGGTCATACAGCATTTTCTATGATTCCGGTAATCGTAGAGGTGGCAAAAAGTGAAAACATTAAGCCATCTGTACCATTATCCATCGCTGTTGTAGCGAGCCAAATCGGTATTACTGCGAGCCCAGTATCCGCAGCGGTTGTTGCTATGAGTGGTTTCCTTGAACCATTCGGTGTAAACTATCCTACATTACTTGCTATTTGTATTTCTACGACATTTGTAGCAGTTATGATTACTGCATTTATTATGTCTAATTTCTCTAACAATGACTTGTCATCTGATCCTGTTTACCAAGAACGTTTAGCAGCAGGTCACGTAGCTCCACCTCGTGAGAAAAGTGCTGATTTCCACTTAAAACCAGGTGCGAAAACTTCTGTATTGATTTTCTTGATTGGTATTATTTGTATCGTATTCTACGCAACTGCAATCTCTAAAAACATCGGTCTTATTAAACCGGTTATCTTCGGTCGAAATGATGCAATCATCGGTTTCATGATGATTATTGCAGCAGCTATCACATTCTTCTGCAAGATTGATACAGCACAACTTGTTAACACAAGCACATTTAAATCTGGTTTATCCGCATGTGTCTGCGTATTAGGTGTAGCATGGTTGGGTGATACTTTCGTAAAAGGTCATATTCCTGAAATCAAAGCTCTTGCTTCTAGCATGGTAACTGCATATCCGTTCTTGTTAGCTGTAGCATTCTTCTTTGCTAGTACATTGTTGTATAGCCAAGCGGCAACTACGCAAGCATTGGTACCGGCCGTAATCTTGGCTCTCGGTATTACTCCAGAGAACCCAGGATCCGTATACATTATCATCGCATCCTTCGCAGCTGTATCTGCACTCTTCGTATTACCTACATACCCAACACTTTTAGGGGCTGTACAAATGGACGACACTGGCTCCACACGAATCGGTAAGCTCGTATTTAACCATCCGTTCTTCATCCCAGGCGTACTTGCTATCGCTATCGCAGTAGCACTCGGCTTTGTAGTGGCTCCATTGATGCTGTAGTTGGTAAAAGCTAAATAAGGCTAATTCAAACATATTCAAATAAGAAAAGGACGTAACTTTTAAAAGTTACGTCCTTTTTGTTTGATTTATTTAGAGAGTTTTTATTAACCTTTATTCTTACAATCCTTACATGTTCCTGCAATTTCCAAATGATGCTCCGTCACCGTAAAGCCTGCATCAATTAATTCCTGTGGCATTTCTACAACAGGGCAGGTGTGGAGCGGTATCATGGTTCCACATTTGGTACATACTGCATAGTGACGGTGCGTATGAGGGGTAATCTCATAATATGCCATATCGCTACCCATGAGTGTTGTACGGGTAACAATTTCCTTTGTTTCTAATAATTCAAGGGTACGGTAAATGGTAGACATCCATGTAGTGCTGCCATCGCCTAATCGCTCTGCGATTTCCATAGCCGTAATAGGTTTATCTGTAGTTGTTAATACGGACCAAATTGCTTCGCGCTGTTTGGTTTTTTTTATGCCTTCAGGCCAACTTGTTGTATTCATAACGCTCTTTCGATTCTGTTTTAATACTAAACTTGTTATACAAGTATAAGTAGATAATTTATTTTGCACAGGATAGCCATCTTATTTTGCTAATAGAATAGCTATCTATATATTGATGATTATCTTTGTTTACTTGCTAAATTGCATACGGCGTAGGATGGTTCTGATATTTTTAATGACTAATACTACGAGTAGAATTGAAACTGATATTAGCGATACAAAACCACCTGGAGCTACGTTGAGATAGTAGGATCCGAAGAGGCCGATAATCATGGCTAGCAAACTAAATCCAATAGAACAGAGTAATGTCGTTCTAAATCCTTTTTCTAGTTGTAATGCCGATGCTACAGGTAAGGCAATCATAGCACTTAATACGAGAACACCAACGATTTTAATAGAAATGGATACGGCAGCAGCCATTAAGATGGCAAAGATGTAATTGATAAAATCAACCTTAACACCGGCTACACGAGCTGCCTCTTCATCATAAGCGATGTAAAGAAGTGAGTTATATAAGAAATATAAGGTTAAAACAGATAGAATTGTTAGGGCTGCAATACTAATCATATCCGTAGTGTTTACGGTTAAGATACTGCCAAAGAAGAATACATTGGCGTTAGCTTTTAATTTACCTGAACTAATAAGGGTAATAGCTGTACCGATGCTAAGAGATAAGATAATAGTAAGAATCAGATCGAGATGGTGAGAAAAATATTTTCGCAAGAACTCGATAAGGGCACCGCAAATAGCAGTAAAGATAAATGCTCCTAAGATAGGATTCGTATTTGTTAATAAGCCTAATGTAATACCTGCTAGCGATGCGTGGCTCATGGTGTCGCCAATCATACTAGACCGACGAAGTACCATGAAAATACCAATACATGGACATAATAGAGAAATGCAGATAGCTACGAAGAAGGCATTTTGCATGAAATCATAACTAAACATGGTGCACCTCCTTAGTTGTAGTATCATCGACCTGAGCCTGAGCCTGAGCCTGAGCCTGAGCCTGAGCCTGAGCCTGAGTTGTTACATCTGTGAAGCAAACGCAGTTTTCGTGATCCATAGGATTGCGTCCTGTGCTGTGCATAATTTCACTAGCGTATTGTTCAGGGGAGCAAAGATGACCTTGACCATTTGCAATATGGTAAATGTTAGTTGAATTGGCTAAGGCCATTTCAAGGTTATGTTCCACCGAGATAATCGTAATGTGATGAACTTGATTTAATTCGCAGAGGAGTGAGTAAATGCCTTCTTGGCTTTTACGGTCAACACCAGTAGATGGTTCATCAAGTATGATGAGGTCAGGATTACCGATGAGGGCACGAGCGATAGATACACGCTGTGCTTGACCACCAGATAGTTTGCTAATTAAACGGTCTTTGAACTCCGTCATATTGGTGAGTTCTAAGACACGATCTACTTCATGTTTATCTTTGATTTTTAATAGCTTACGGTAGGAATCCAGTATTTCTTTTACCGTAATAGGGAAGCCTGCATGAGAGAAATCATTCTTTTGAGATACATAGCGAATGTTGTTTGTATCTCGTTTGATAGAGCCTTTTACAGGTTTAAGGAACCCTAAGATGAGACGTAGAAGGGTACTTTTACCAGACCCATTGTCCCCAACGATGGATATATAATCACCGCTGTGAATATGTAAGTTAAGGTCATTCAACACATAAGGTGGCTGACCTTGATAGGAAAAATAAAGATGTTCAATAGATAACATATAAAAACCACTTTTCTAATTGACAAAATCTTGAGTAAGTTTATACTATAACTATATTACAAATGCAACTGAGTCGCAACTGCAACTATAGAATGGTTAGTATTCTATGAATGCATAGCGATCAGGATTACACAAAGGAGGACTACGATGGTCAAGAAACTGGTTTTGTTAATGATAGGAATCATGATGGCCGCTTTATTTGCAGGCTGTGGTAATGATGCACCGAAGGAACAAGCAGGTAAGAAGATCCAAGTGGTAACAAGTTTTAATGCAATGGCTGAATTTGCAAAGGCTATTGGCGGTGACAAGGTAGAGGTATCTACTATTATTCCAGATGGCGTAGAGCCACATGATTTCGAGTTGAAACCTGACAATATGAAACAATTGGCAACAGCTCAAGTATTCGTGTACAACGGTTTCGGTATGGAACCTTGGGCACAACAAGCGATTGATGCGGCTAAAAACAGCAAGCTCATCACTGTTGTTGCTACAGAGGGCGTAGAAGCTATCAAAAATACTGATCCTGAAGAAATTAAAGAACATGGTGCGGAAGATCCTCATGCATGGTTATCTTTAAAAAATGCAAAAATCGAAGTGAAAAATATTAAAGATGCTTTTGTAAAAGCTGACCCAGCTAATAAGGATTACTACGAAAAGAATTACAATGACTACGTAGCTAAACTTGATGAAATGATTAAGAAATATGAGGGTCAATTTGCACAAGCGCCTCATAAAAACTTTGTTACAGGTCATGCAGCATTTGCGTACTTATGTCGTGACTTTGGTTTGGAACAAAATAGTGTAGAAGATGTATTTGCTGAAGGCGAACCAAATGCAGCGCAATTGGCAGAACTCATCAAGTATTGTAAAGAAAACAATATCACTACTATCTTCGCAGAAGAAATGGCTAGCCCAGAAGTATCCAAGACTTTGGCAAGCGAAGTTGGTGCTAAGGTAGAAACTATTTATACAATCGAAAGTAACGAAGATAATAAAACATACTTAGAACGTATGGATGAAAACCTTACAAAAATTGCAGCATCTTTGAAATAAGATGAATGAAAGGCAGCCCTTGTTGGGCTGCTTTTTTAGTTCTATTCATTGCTCGTAATATTTAAAGTTGTAATAACTATAATTTTTGTACCTATAGTATAATATATAATAAAGATAAATAAAAAGGAGGTCCAATATGGTTAGTACTAATAAATTAGGCATTACTGATTCTCCCACTTTGGCTAGAGAAGAAGAACGAATTAGTAAAAAAGCGGCAACAACATTGTTTGAAAAAAACTTACTTAATGATATGCCTAGTGGTACGTGGACTACCTTGCAAAAAATACATACTATATTATTTCAAGATATATATGATTTTGCTGGTACATTGCGGACTGTGAATATTGCAAAAGGAAATTTCCGCTTTGTTCCTGTCATGTATCTTGCTGAAGCGGTTAAAACTATTGAAGATATGCCGCAATCTACCTTTGATGAAATTATAGAAAAATATGTAGAAATGAATGTAGCGCATCCTTTTAGAGAAGGTAATGGGCGGAGTATGCGATTATGGCTTGATCATATGCTGTGTACAGAATTACTAAAGACTATAGACTGGAGTCAAGTTAATAAAGAGCAATATTTATCTGCTATGGAACGAAGTCCAGTAAATGATTTAGAAATTAAAACTGTCCTAGCTAAGGCGCTTACAAGTGATATCAATAATCGAGAATTATTTATGAAAGGCCTTGACCATAGTTATTATTTTGAAGGCTATCAATTATTTAAGAGTGAGGATTTATAAGGTATAGTATTATGAATGGTTTGTTTGGTCCTTATATAGAAAAATGGATGCATTTAATCACTATTAAGAATATGTTATTATTAGCTGTTATATCAGCAATCATAACTGACTTGGGGTTACATATATTATCGCTAATTTTCTCCAAAAGCCCATTTTTTAAAACATTTATTTGGGAGATTATAAGCCCCGTAGAGATTGAGGTAGTGCCTATCGTTGGATATGTACTTGGAATTGTAGCATTTGTTCTCGCATCTTCTGGTATTTTATATGGTATTTTCAAGATCTTTAAGGGGCAGGTTACATATAAGCAACTAGTAGCAGACTTACTTTTGAATACTTGTATTGCTGGTTGGATTCATTTAATTTTTGTGCTTTTTGCTGCACCTATTTATCTCTTATTAAACTTACAAATTCGAGGTGGGGCGGGCGGATTAAGTACGATAGAGCTCTTTAACGTCTTTGTTATGGCTCAGCTTATGTCTAAGCAATTTGGATTAAGTCCTTGGATCACTGGGATTTCCTTTTATATAGTATCTTTCATCTTTGGTGCTGGCGGTATTATATTGTCCATGTCTCTTTAAATACATATGTAATTGAAATGTTGATAGATGCTAATAGGTGTCTATCAACTTTTTTATTACTATATTTATTTGGATAATTTATAATGAATTTATATTTAATTTAAAAGTGTATTATGCTACAATGATAAAAATATGTGCTTTAGATGTTTTGGAGGGGAACATATGGAACGAAAATGGTATTTAGATTTTTGGGCTTTGATTAGAGAGCCTTTTAAACGTGGCATTCCAGAGATTGTTGAATTTGGTACAATTCAACGCGGTTTTGCTGCAACGGTAGCCATGGTTGCGATAACTTTAGTATTTTCTGCTATTACAGAGTTGCTATTGGCTTATGTGTTTGGTGCTCATATAGTGAAACTAGGTAGTGTTATAGGCCGATTTGCTGGTCAAGGTGTAATGTCCTTAACGCTTGGTTTGATAGGTACGTTTTTTGTTTTAGCAATTTATTCTGTTATTTTTAGTCAGGTAGCTAATAAGTTTGGGGCCCATACTAATTACGAATCTGTTTTAAAAATCTGTTGGTATCAAAGTGCATATACTCAGTTTCTATCAATAATGATAGGACTCCTTGAGATTGTGTTGATTATCGTAGCAAAGGGATTAGGCTTTTATGAGGCATCATCAACGCTTGGATTAACCATATTTAATTATTTTTTCCAAATCGTCAATCTAGGCACTTTTATTTGGTTTTTGTGGGTCAGCTTATCACTTATGGGACGTCAAATTGAAAAGGGACGACTTGCGACTTTTGGTATTGGAATTTTGGCATCTTTAATTCCTGTGGCCCTTATTGGCATATTGGTAGGCATGGTTATGCTTGCTACATCTAGATAATTACATAGCATGAAAAATATGAAAGCAAGGTATGATTATACCTTGCTTTTGTGCTATAATAATGAACAGAGTATGAATTAAAAATAAAATTATTGTTAGAAATTCGTAATCTTGTGTTGTGTGCAGCATCATTCTATATGGAATGGTGCTATTCTTGTTGAGTAAAAGGTGGTGAGAGGTATGATGGCAGGTTTAGTAGAGTTCGTTTATCGCTTATTAAACCCCATTGAAGAAAAAAATCCACGAATGTACCACTATGATGTTACCTATGGACAGCTTGCTTGGATGCTCGTATTGACGCTCATATGCTATCAATTTACCATCGTCGGTGAAAGTGTATATTTAGATGCTATACGTGCTTTGATACGCAATTCATCACTATTAGTGAAGTGGCAAATGTTTTCGCTTCCCGTAGGTCAACATGAGATACAAGTCTTTTTTGAACACTTAAGTAAACCGCGTGAGTTTTGGAATATCGGTCGGTTTGCGTGGGTAATTTTAAAAGCGGCCCTCGTGTCTGGCATTGTTATAGGCTATGCGATAATACAAAAACGTAAGTTCTATATCCGCGGCGTAGTCACTGGGGTTTTACATATGATGGCTTTTGCTCAATTAGTAGTAGCTATGATCACTCTTACGGCAGGTATTATGTTGATTCTTACGACCATACCAATTCTGCTACAAGCCATTATTGGTTTTTGTATGATTGTATTATGCATTCTTAGTACTGTATTGTTGCTACAGACCATGGGACGTATTGCAGGGGCTTGTATTGATGGTAGTGCTTATGAAGGTCTAAGCATTATGTTGCTTGCCATTCTAGTGGCTTTGTTGTGCGAAGTGCTATATACATTAACTCGATAACAGATAAGGAGCATTATGACTTGGTATAAGGATATATTGCAATTATTTACGAAATTAAGTGATCGATCCTTTCAAAATATTATTAGAAATGGATCCTATGGTCGTGCTATTTTAAATCTCGTAACATCTACCGTTGTATTATATGTAATGACCTATGCGTTGCCTTTGATAGTGAAAGCCGTATCTCCCGCATTAGGTATAAAACGGATGACAGGGTTAACACATTTTGATATAGTGAGTGCTTTCGGGAATGCATCGTTTTTAATTTTTCAGATTATCCTAGGGGCTTTCGTTATCTGGCGATTACTTATATTGTTAGGCGGCACAGGGACCTATAAGGGAGTAATGCAGAATTATATTTATGGATTAGCCTATACGAATGCACTCCGTACCGTAGTATTGGTATTGGTTCATATAGTGGGTCTTATATTATTCTATCTATCTATGACAAAATATGTAGGTGATATGGCCTATCTTGTTACCATGTTTAGTCAGTATTACGCTGTTTTTATTGGGGCACAACTCATGCTCCGCTATGTTAATCTAGGAATCGTTAAAACATATATTGTTATGTTTGTTGTGGCTTTGCTATCAGTGTCGGTATTGCCTCAATGGATCCGCTTTGTACATACGCTAGTTAAATAATTTAAGACCATACTGTAGTATAACCGCAAGATGAAAGTCTTGCGGTTTTTTTATCGTTTAATTTATATTAAAATTAATTATATATAATTTAAATCTGGGGATTTATGATATAATTAAATTTATAGTATAGTTGAGAGCGGAGTTAGTTATGGATACGACATTTTTACGAGAAATATCCCTGCTGGTGCGTTCACCGAAGAAGGGAATAGATGAAATCTTCTGGTTTGGTACCTTAGAAAAGGGGATTAAAGCTGGCCTTGCCGGTTGGTGTGCCACTCATATTTTAGGCTTTGCTTTAGGTATTGTCCTGTTACCTTTGGCCATGACCTTTGGTGGTTTTTTATTTGGCTTTATTCCTGCTGTATATGGCATATTTTCTATATTGAGAGAGATATTAGGCCTTGGTATATATTGGTTTGTTGGTAGCTTTATACTGTGGAAATTACTGAGCGTTCTTTTAGAGCGTGAGTTTGATTTCAAGCAAGTATTAATGGGCACTGCTTATGTGGAAGGCTATACAGGCGCACTGGGATTAGCATTAATTTTGGTATCTATTATTTGCATTTATATTACGCCATTTTTGCTGATCCTATTAGTTCCTTTAGCACTAGCCTATGTTTGTGCCGTTATCTATGTGGCCGTTATGCTTTTATCTCGTATTATGAAAGTAGAGCCTCTTACAGTAGGGGCTGTTTATGTGGTATTATTTATTATAAATCTTTTATATAACTGGATTATGCGCATACTATTTGCGTAACTATATAAAAACCTCCTAGTTTATCCTAGGAGGTTTTTTGTTGCTTCGTAATGTTGTAATAGCAGTTCTACATTGTCTTCGTCGTATTCGATTTGTTGGGACCATCTTGCCACTTGTTTAAGTGGAGAGCCTTCGAGGGCACTTGTCATAAGTATGTATTCCACGCCATCCTTAGCATAGGAAAGGATGGCTTCTAAAGAATAATCTGACAGCATATCAATTTGACGATATAAGATGTATTGGAATACCTTGTTGAATAGGCTCATATCGTGAGTGGATACATAAGTTTGTACAGAGCTAATGAGTTTGTCCATATCACTAGATAATGTATTGACTTGTGCAGTCCATTCTTCATCAATAGGCTCTGTTGTACCATATAGATCTAATAGTCTTGTATAATACTGTGCGTCAGGGGATGGAATATATTGAAATAGTGCTGAATCTATATCAAAGGCTAATAGTTCAAATATATTCTGAATAGTTAAACGTTCATCAGGACTAAATTCGCCGTTATCATCTTCAATAGTAAAGATTACTTGATTAGACTGCATGTCCTCTGCCAGTAGTTCTACCGATGCTTCACAGGATAAACCAACACCACATAGCTCGAGGTCCTCAATATATTTATAAAATCGCGGATGCATGTGACATGTATCGCATAGGCCTTCTTCGCCTAGTTCAAGCACCACCTTACAGAGGCCATTTTCATTGAGTAACGGACACATTGGTTGTGCCTTAGAAAATACGAAATGGCTGCCCTCATCATCCACAGTGATAGCTTGGCGTAAGCTTTCACCAAGAGGACCTGTCATGGTGTGATAGCGTTCAGCAGTGGACTCGTCGATATCGATGGTCCAAAGTTGACAACATGTATTTTCACATCGATCTGCTTTGCATTGAAATGTGTGATATATGGTAGGATATAATGAAATCATAATCGTCTCACTTGTAGTAAAAAATATTCTACGTGCATTGTATCATAGGGGAGTTGTCTATGCATTAATATTATAAATAAAGATTAATAAATCGTATCGATTTAGTGTATAATTGTATATATACACACTATGGTCCTGTTTGAGAGATGGAGGAGCCTATGAAATCCTTATTTGTAAAAGGTAGCCTTGTATTAGCCTTGGCAGCAGTGTTTGGTATGCCAAATGCAAGTGCAGCCCATTTAGTAGCGGTAGAACCAACTGTTGCCGTTGTTGATGGAAACCATGCAGCGATTGTAGGTGCCAATGGTTTATTAAATGCATTTATTCAGAATCATCCAAATGCAGCTATCACTGAAATCGCCTTTGATGCAGATGGTGGTCAAATTAGATATGATGTAGAAGGTTTTGATGAAAGTGGCAAGTATGAGCTTACTTATATTTATGCCACAAATCAAATCTTTGAAAAACGTGAAGGCGATTTCCATAAATCGTTAAAGAAAAAATCCTTTGATCCTCGTGAAATCTTACCGCCAGCAGCAGTAGTTAATTTTGCCTATGCTCAAACACAAGGCAAAGCGACAAGCCTTAATGGGTGGTCTGTACAGCATGATAAAGGTAAAATAGTATACAAAGTTAGCTTCGGTACAGAAGGCAACAAAGAGGTAGATGTACGAATTGATGCTATGAATGGTACTTTATTATCTGTTAAATTTGATGATTAAACCTTATTGTGATTAGTAAATACAACTTAATAGTCTAAGGCTTATTATTTTAAATATAACAATTAAACTCCTTAAAACTGTCTTTTTTGTAGTAAATGATAGTTTTAAGGAGCTTTTTTGTGAAAGTTTGCTCATGAAATGGGTTGTTTAGATTATGAGAAGTACAATGAAAGGCCGTGGTTCCTTTATACATGGGATATATAGCTTTTTAGATTTGGTTCATATAATACTTAATTGTAAATCGAATACTATAGAATTTCATTTAAATTACATATAAATTCATTTTAGACTCACGCCAAAATAAGCTGGACCGATGGGTTCTACATTTTTATTTCATAGATTATGGATAATATGTGTCCAGTCAAAAGACAGAACTCAAATATATCGGGAATTTCCAGACTATATATCTACAGTCCACGCTAGATATATGTTTTGGAACTATAACGATGACACCGAGTTGGTTGAAATATATATGCGTAAGATTGCATATATATGAATTATCAAGGAGGATATTATGAAAAAATCTATTTTGAAAAGCAGTATTGCTTTAGCAGTAGCTGGCGTATTTGGTGCTACTGTAGCAGTAACAGCAGCTGAACAAGCAACACCAGTTCCTGTAACTCAAGAGGTAGCAGCTACTACAGCTCCTGTCGCAGAACCTGCTACTCATCAAGTAGTTCCTACCATTCAAGTGACTCCAGCAGCTAAAACAGAAGCAGCTCCTACAGTAGCTAAAGTAGAAGTGACTCCAGTTACACCAGCAGCTAAAGATACTACACCAGTTCCAACAGCAACTCAAGATGTAAAAGCTCCAGTTGCTCAAGACACTGTAGTTCCAGCAGCAGCTAATCCAGCAGCAGCAACTCCTACAATTGAAACTGCAGCAGTAGCAAAAGCTCCTAGCGAAGCTAAAGTAGTACGTGCAGCAGATAAAAAAGTAGAAGCTAATAAAGACGAAAAAAATACTAAAAAAGCGCAAGCACACAAAGCGCCTAAAGTAAAAGCTGACAAAGCAGTTAAAGCTGATAAAGCTGTAAAAGAAACTAAAGAAGTAAAAGCAGATAAAAAAGCTGACAAAAAAGAAACTACTAAAGAGGAAAAAAAAACTCTAAAAGTGGAAAATCACAACCTAGCACAACAAGTAAGCAAGCAGGCGTAGTCGATCAAAATAGTATTTTCGTAATTGGTGCGAATTATTTAATCGATCAATTTGAAAATAAATATGGCGACTCTAAGATTACTAAAGTATCCTTCAAAGCTGCCGACAAAACTGCTATTTATGAAGTAGACGGTTTCAATGCTAGTGGTGCCCATTCCATGACTCTAGATTTGGCAACTGGTAATGTAACTGAAGGTACTCCTAAAGCATATGATGCATCCATGGAAGCTAGTGCTATTGATGCTGGTACTGTGTTACCTCCACATGTGGCGATCAATGCAGCCTTCGCACAAACTGGCAATGTAGCAACTGGTATTAACTCTTGGTCTGTAGTGAACCAAAATGGTAAACCTATATATACTGTAGAGTTCCATGATGCACAAAACAAACCTGTATCCATTGCATTGGATGCTAAAACAGGTATGGCCGTAAAATAAGCTAATCCTAAGCCTATCCTACTGTAAAGCAAACCCCTTTAATACACGAACACTAAACACATAATACTATACACACTTACACACATACACAACACACATACACAATACACTTACACACACAATAAACAATTACACACACGCAGCCCTCTGGATTGGATAGACAAACATTGACTCTCTCCTATGCCGTCTGTCGTTCAGAGGGCCCCTTATGCATTGTGGTTCCCTCCCAATCATAAGATTATATACTTGGTATATAATACTCTCTCTCACAATAAGAACGTAACTGCTTTACAGTACGCTAGGTATAGGAGAGCAGGAAAGCCCGTAATACATGTAGACCGCTGCATGTATTACGGGCTTTTTCTATGTCCATTCAATATAAAAATGTACCATATAAGAAAAATCCGTAGCAGAAATTGGAAAAGCGCAGATACAATGTATATCTGCGCTTTTGGTATATGGAGTATTTACTATTAGTAACAATAGTTAGCCTTTTATATGTATTGTCGAGGCACGCGTTCTGAGAAACCACAAAAGATTTCATAAGGAATTGTAGATGCAAGAGCAGCAATCTCGAGTGCAGAGATGCTTTCATGACCTTGAGAACCTAGGAGCACAACCTTGTCACCTGGTTGTACAGTAATCGTATCTGGAACGGCCACCATGAATTGGTCCATACAGATGCGACCCACTACAGGACAACGTGTGCCATGAATGAGGACTGTACCGCGGTTGGATAAGCTACGAGGATATCCATCTGCATAGCCTACAGGAATGGTAGCAATCGTCATTGGTTCAGGTGTTACATAGGTAGAACCATAACCGATACCTTCACCTGCTTCTAGTCGCTGCACATGAACTACTTCGCTATGGAAGGAGAGGACTGGTTTTAATCCTAATCGATTTGGTACATCAAGGGATGGCATAATGCCATACTGAATAATACCAGGACGGGCATCGGTGAACAAGCTATCTTTTACGGATAACAACCCAGCACTATTGGCAAGGGAGAAGCGATAGTCCGCATCAGGTCTAAATGCACGAATTTCATCGACCATTTTATGGAATTTTTGCGCCTGTCCATGAGCGTGGCTTTGATCCGCCGCATCGGCATTACTCATATGAGAGAAGAAACCGTCTACCTCAAGATTTTCGTAGGACTCAACGCGTTTGATAAACTCAACAGCATCTTCAGGCTTGATACCAATACGATGCATTCCTGTATCAACGGCGACAGCAACGCGAATGATCATATCGTGATTTTCTGCTACCTTGTCGAGTGCTTCTAAATCGGTAGATTCGCATACAGCTGGAATGGAATTTGTGTCTGCTACAAGCTCAAAGGACTGAGGTCTTGTGAGGCCAAGTAGATAAATTGGTACCATAATCCCTGCGTTGCGAAGTGGAACTGACTCTTCAGGAATGGCAACGGCTAGGGATTCATAACCTTCTTCAACGGCAATACGGCCCATCATAACGCTGCCGTGACCATATCCATTGGCCTTGATAACAGCTGTGGATGTGCTCCATTCCGGTAAACTATCTTTAATTTTACGCAAATTCTCGCGAACGAGACTTGTATTTATGGTCAAATAGGTAGGTCTCATGGTATTCCTCAATTCTATATAACATTAATATAATTGTATAACTTTTAGGGAATTACACAATACTTTTGTGAAAGTTTTATACAGAAATTCTATTTTTATGATTTTTATACATATATTATATACAATAAACGTGAAAGTATACTAATTAATATAGTTCTCTGTGATATTAATAGTATAAATTCATATAAATAATAGTATAATTTATGTAGAAGTATTTTCCTTAATAGGTGTATGTACCCCTAGATTTGGGCATTATGTATACTCTATAAAATTTAATAGCTATGTAGGAGGTTCTCATGAGCGAACGTGTGGTAGTGGTAAACGCAGGTAAAATGAATTATGACCATGCATTAGATTTTTCTATTTTATCTAATGATGTACAGGTCTATGATAATAGTACAAATGAAGAGCTTATTGAGCGTATCCAAGGTGCTCGCGTTGTAGTTACAAAAGAATTACCCGTAGGAGCTGATTTGCTTTCACAATTCCCAGATACTGTAAAACTCATCGTAGAAGCGGGTACAGGATATAATAATATCGACCTTAATGCAGCAAAGGAAAGAGGCATCACTGTGTGCAACATCCCAGCGTACAGTACTGAACGTGTGGCACATACGGTAATCATGATGATCCTCAATTTTGCGTCCACAATGCAAAAACAAATCGGTATGCTTGCTAAAGGTGATCGCAGCAACTTTACAAAATATTTGCAAGTGAGCCACACAGAAGTAAATGGTAAAACATTAGGCGTTGTTGGTGCTGGTCATATCGGTATGGAAGTGATCAAAGTAGCAAAAGCACTTGGCATGAATATCTTGGTTCATACACGTACACCAAAGGCTGATGGAGATGGCATTCGTTATGTAAGTCTTGATGAATTACTGGAAAATAGTGATTATATTACATTGCATTGCCCATTGAATGACCAAACTAAGTATATGATCAATAAAGAGACAATCGCTAAGATGAAACCTAGTGCAGTCATTGTAAATACTGGCCGTGGTCCTCTCATTAATGAAGCAGATCTTTGTGAAGCATTAGCGGCTAAACGCATTGCAGGTGCAGGCCTTGATGTACAAGAGGTAGAACCTCCAGCAGAGGATAGCCCTCTATATACACTGGATAATGTTATTATCACACCACATATGGGCTGGAAAGGCCTTGAAACACGTCAACGCTTGGTAGGCATCATTCGTGATAATGTTCAAGCATTCTTCAAAGGTGAACCAATTAATGTAGTATCTAAATAAAATAGATATTAGATAAATAGGCTATCAAAGAAAATGTGCGCTGAACATACATAAATCAGTGTACAAATAATAGAAATTAAAACGACCTATAAATACAATAAGAGCCGTCCCCGGTTGTGTGGGGGCGGCTCTATTGTTTTTAGGGCTATCATAGATCAAGTCTTGGTATATATATGTATATATATCAAGGGAGGTAGTTATCCTCAAACTTGATTATGATTGATGTTGTGTTTTGATGGGACTCCACCAATGGCGTCGATAGGCCTTGATGCCTTCCACCACGGTTCTTGTCGCTTTAGCTGCAATATCTTTTGTTGCGGCCGGTATGCCCTCTAGGCGATAGGTGAGACCTAACTCCTTATATTTAGCAGTACCCATAACGTGATATGGTAAGCAATCAACGGCTTGTAAGTTTTTCAGGGATCCTAGGAAAAAGCCTAGACGATAGTGATGATCTGCATTATCTGTAATCGTAGGAACTACAACGTGACGAACCCAAATGGGAACCTCTACGTCTGCTGTCAATCGAGCAAAGCCGAGAATAGGCTCTAACGATTTTCCTGTTAACCACAGATGTTTATCAGGATCAATTTCTTTAAGGTCTAGGATGACGAGACTAGTGACACTGAGTAGCTTACGGTAGGCCACCTCTTGGTGGGGATCAAAACAAATTCCACTTGTATCTAAACAGGTATGGACGTTTCTTTCACGGAAATATGTGAAAAGCTCAGTAACAAAGTCGATTTGCATCAGAGCTTCCCCACCTGTGACGGTGATACCACCATTAGTATAAAATTGGCGGTTACGTTCGTACTGGTCCCACAATTCTTCAACAGTCATGAACTTAGCATCATCGCTACTTTCATTCCATGTGTCAGGATTGTGGCAATAAGCACAACGCATGGGGCATCCTTGTAGAAAAACCACCATGCGCATGCCTGGACCATCAACCGTACCCATCGTTTCGACCGAATGAATACGTCCTGTCATAGGAAACCTCGATTAGATTTGTTGATGGAATGTACGAGAAATAACTTCGTCCTGTTGTTGTTTAGTCAATTTGCTGAAGTGTACTGCGTAACCAGACACACGAACAGTCAATTGAGGGTACAACTCAGGATGTTTTTGAGCGTCTAACAATGTTTCACGAGTGAACACGTTAACGTTCAAATGATGACCGCCTTTTTGGGAGTAGCCATCCAATAACTCTACCAAGTTATCAACTTGTTGTTGGTTGCTCATGGGTATTGCCTCCTTTCAACCAAGACTAACACTCGTATCGGTGCCGGTGAAAGCAGTCCGATACTATGGAAGATGTTATTTATCTTCCTCTATAGTAACATTTGGTTCACTGCACGCGAAGTTTGTATTGGAGTTAGGCAATTGAGATGGATCTAACTCGATATCAAAATCGCTGACGGACACAAATGTTTCACCAGATTTACCTAATGCGTCAGGAATGATAGAGAAGGTATTGGAAATACCATCGGAGCTATCACGCCATGGCATTTTTGCTACGGATGCCAACGAAGAGATAGCACCGTGAGTATCACGACCATGCATTGGGTTAGCACCAGGAGCGAAAGCTTCACCAGCTTTACGACCGTCTGGAGTGGAACCTGTTGCAGTACCATATACTACGTTGGAAGTAATTGTTAACAAGCTCATAGTAGGAACGGATTGACGGTATGTAGGATGTTTACGAATTTTATTCATAAATGTGGAAACAACTTTTGCTGCCAAGCTATCTACGCGATCGTCATCGTTACCATATTTAGGGAAATCACCTTCGATTTCGAAATCGACAGCAATGCCGTTTTCGTCGCGAATAGGTTTTACTTTAGCGTATTTAATAGCGGACAAGGAGTCGGCTACTACGGATAAACCAGCAATGCCAGTTGCAAACCAACGAGTTACCTTGCGGTCATGCAATGCCATTTCTAGTTTTTCATAAGCATATTTATCGTGCATGTAGTGAATGATGTTCAATGCGTTTACATATACGCCTGCTAACCATTCCATCATGTCGTCGAATTTTTCCCATACTTCGTCGAATTCTAAGTATTCAGAAGTAATAGGACGGTATTTAGGACCAATTTGTTTCTTCAATTTTTCGTCAACACCGCCATTGATTGCATAAAGCAAGCATTTTGCCAAGTTGGAACGAGCGCCGAAGAATTGCATTTCTTTACCAATACGCATTGGGGATACGCAGCATGCGATAGCGTAGTCATCACCAGAGTTAGGACGCATTAAGTCATCGTTTTCGTATTGGATGGAAGATGTTTCAATAGATAGTTTTGCGCAGAAGCGGCGGAAGCCAATCGGCATGCGAGGGGACCACAATACAGTGAGGTTTGGTTCTGGAGCAGGACCAAGGTTAGTCAATGTATGTAGGTAACGGAAGGACATTTTGGAAACCAATGTGCGGCCGTCAGTACCCATACCACCGATAGATTCAGTTGTCCAAACAGGATCGCCTGTGAACAAGTTGTTGTATTCATGGATACGTGCGAAGCGAACCATGCGCAATTTCATGATGAAGTGATCTACGAATTCTTGAATTTGTTCTTCTGTATATGTACCATTGCGAAGGTCACGTTCTGCGTAGATATCTAGGAATGTGGAGTTACGACCGATGGACATAGCAGCACCGTTTTGCTCTTTAATAGCGCCTAAGTAGCCGAAGTAAATCCATTGCATAGCTTCTTTAACGTCTTTAGCTGGTCCAGAAATGTCGTAACCATAAGACGCAGCCATTTCTTTTAATTCTTTTAAGGAACGGATTTGCTCTTGGATTTCTTCGCGGTCCCGAATTACGTCTTCAAGCATATCGCCCATAGTGATGCTGAATTGCTCTTTTTTATCTTCGATAAGGTAGTCGATACCATACAAAGCGATACGGCGATAGTCACCGATGATACGGCCACGGCTATAAGCATCTGGCAAACCAGTTACGATATGCGCTGTACGAGCGGCACGCATTTCTGGGGTATATACATCAAATACGCCATCATTGTGAGTTTTACGATGTTTTTTGAAGAAGTCTTCTGTTCGGGGATCCATTTTGAAGCCGTATTCTTCAATAGCGGATTTCGCAGTACGCAAGCCACCATAAGGGAACATAGCGCGTTTTAATGGTTTGTCAGTTTGCAAACCAACGATCGTTTCAAGGTCTTTATCGATATATCCTGGCGCATGAGCAGTAATGTGTGTGGCCACGGAAGTATCAGCATCGAGCATGCCGCCTTTTTCACGTTCTTCTTCATAAAGCTTCATTACTTGGTCCCATAATTTTGTCGTTCTTTCTGTAGGACCAGCAAGGAAGGAATCGTCCCCTTCATAGGGGATATAGTTTCTTTGAATAAAGTCGCGTACGTCAACCGCTTTATCCCACACACCTGTGTTAAAATCTTTCCATGCAGTATGTTGCATTTTGCACCTCCATAAAAGGATATAACTATAGATTTCTATGCCTATAGTGTACAATGTTTGTCCTAATTTAACAAATTTTAAATGATATATATTTTCAATACATACTATGCGATTTTCGTAAGAATGGATGTTATTTATAATTTAATAATATTGAAAATACTATATTGATACATTAAAAATACGCTTATTCACTTGGTTTGTTAGGATTTGAGTTTTGAAGGGCTAATTATTGTATTATCTTTAAATAATGAAAATTTATATCAATAAATGGAAAGTATTCGATATATTGTGATGGATCTTCTTGGAATTGTAGGGATTTATTATGATAATATTTAGATAGTATTGATTATGAAATTACGTAGAAAGGTGGATGCTAATGACAAATCGAATGAAAGCTATTTTGGGCGCATCTGCCACGATTGCTGTATGGGCTACAGCATTTCCCTTTGGTAAACTTGCATTACAGTCAGTAGATGCATTGACACTCTCTGTGGCAAGAGTTGTAGGTGGTGCTATACTCATGCTAATTATTGGTGTATTCAAAGGATTACACATTCCTACATCTTGGCGTGAGTGGGGCATATATATTTTGTTAGGTGCTACAGGGAACTTTGTTTATCAAGTCGTTTTTAATGAAGGCTTGAGGTCGATTCCTGCAGCTACATCAAGTATTATTATGGCGTTAACACCTATGACGACAGCGCTTTTAGCGTTAGCAGTGTATAAAGATAGAATCCGTCCCGTCGGATGGATATTCACCATCACTGCATTTATAGGTGTAGCCATAATTATTCTTTGGAATTCTACCCTTACAATTCCTTTGGGAGCATTGTGGACATTATTAGGTATGATATTGTTTGCGATGTATAACATCCTTAATCGTGGCCTTAGTTTGAAAGGTTATAACTCTATTACTATAGCTATGTGGTCTATGTTTACAGGTGCTATTATGGCGCTGCCTTTTGCAGATCATGCCATTGAAATGATTGTACAGGCACCTCTTAGTGCACAACTTGCTATGTTGTATCTGGCTTTCTTTTCTAGTGCATTAGGATTCGTATTCTGGAGCTATGCTTTTGAACATGCTGAAAAGGTGTCTGATGTAACTAACTTTATGTATATTTCGCCAATTGTGGCAGCTATAGTAGCAGCCTTTTTATTAGGGGAATATCCTAATATGGGACTCTATATTGGAGCGCCAATCATACTAGGATCACTATACCTCTTTAATCGATATAGATAAATAAAGAACCTCAACCTTTTTAGCGTTGAGGTTCTTTTTTGTGTTTGACAGTCCTTATAAATTGTAGTAATCTAAGTATACGATTAAAACATACCTTAAAGATATGTTTTAGAATAATATTAATTCCTACTAATTTGTAGGGAAAGAGGTGGTACAGTGATTGCTATACGAAATGTAACGAAAGAGTTTGACGTTAATAAGCAAAAGGTTACTGCATTATCTGATGTAAACTTTACCATAGAAAAAGGCGATATATTTGGCATTATTGGCTTTAGTGGAGCTGGTAAATCTACACTGCTTCGTATGATTAATGCTTTAGAGGTACCTACCTCTGGTCATGTTGAAATAGATGGTGTGAATATAAATGGCTTAAGTTTTAATGAACTCCAAAAGGTTCGTAAGCGCATAGGTATGGTGTTTCAACAGTTCAATTTATTGAATGCTAAATCTGTGTATGATAATGTAGCGATTCCATTGATTCTAAATAAGGTTCCTAAATCAGAAATTGATAAAAAGGTTAAAACCTTGCTAGACTTTGTTGATTTAGGCGATAAAGCAAATGCATATCCTGGTGAACTATCTGGTGGACAAAAGCAACGTGTAGGTATTGCTCGTGCGCTAGCTACAGATCCATCAATTCTGCTTTGCGATGAAGCAACAAGTGCTCTTGATCCAGATACGACAGAGTCTATCCTTCAATTATTAGAGCGCGTTAATCGTGAACTAGGGGTAACTGTGGTTATCGTAACTCATGAGATTGATGTAATTCAAAAAATTTGTAATCGCGTTGTGGTTATGGAACATGGAAAACTCATAGAGAGTGGATCTGTACTTGATGTGTTTAGTGAACCTAAACATGAAACAACGAAACGATTTGTTAGAACTGTTATTCCTGATGAAATTCCATCAACCGTGAAACATACCTTGGCCTGTGATAAAAGGCCATATACCATTCTTAAGATGCATTTCTTAGGAAATAATACGACTGATAATGTTTTATATCATATTAATAAAACCTTTGATTTAGAAACGAGCGTGTTATTTGCTACGGTAACAGAGTTAGAACATACAGTCCTTGGTATTTTTATCGTTCAATTTATTGGTGATGATTTTGAAGTGGGCAAGGTAAAAGAATATCTTGTGACACAAGGTATTGAATGGCAGGAGGTGACACTATAATGGATTTCTTCATGCAAGAACTTGGTGTTCCCGGCTCCCAGTTATTACTAGCCGCAGAACAAACATTATATATGGTGTTCCTATCTCTATTCATTGGTACTGTATTAGGTCTAATTATCGCAGTTACACTGGTGGTAACAAATCCTAATGGTATCGTTAAAAATAGTATTGTCTATACCATTACAAATACAATTGTTAATATTGTGCGTTCCGTACCATTTATCATTTTGATGGTGTTTATCTTACCATTAACGAAGATGATTGTTGGGACTCGTGTGGGAACAACGGCAGCTATCGTACCGCTTGTTATATTTATTGCCCCTTATCTAGCTAGACTTTTTGAAAACTCTATTTTAGAGGTCAATAAAGGGATTATCGAGGCTGCACAATCAATGGGAGCCTCTCATTTCGAGGTGATTTGGCATTTCCTTTTACCGGAGGCAAAGGGTTCTCTCATTCTATCTATTACAACCGGAACCATAGGTCTTATCGGTGCTACTGCAATGGCTGGTGCCATTGGTGCAGGTGGTGTAGGTGATTTGGCTCTTACCTATGGTTATGAACGGTTGAACTTCCCATTGATGCTATTTACGGTTGTTATTTTAATTATTTTTGTTCAAATTATTCAAACAATAGGTAACTACTTTGCACGTCGTGCGCGTCGTTCCTAATTTGATGAAATAAATTCTAGTTATCTTGATTATGAAAGTATAGGAGAATATATCATGAAATTTAAGAAACTCCTTGCCCTTGGTGCGGCATTAGTATTTAGCGTAGCTTTTATCGCAGGTTGCGGCTCAAACAATAGTGATAATGGTGCTAAAAAAGAATTAAGCTATAGTAAATCTCAAGGCCCTTACTCTGAATTGTTTGAAAAAGGTGTAAAACCAATTTTGGAAAAACAAGGCTATACCTTCAAAGGTGTAGATATGTCTGACTTGGTACAAGCAGACCAAGTGTTGAGCGATGGCGAAGTAGATTTCAACGTTGAACAACATACAGCATACATGAAAAACTTCAACGAAAAACAAAATGGTCATCTTGTAGCCTTAACTCCAATTCCAACAGTACCAGCAGGTATCTTTAGTGGTTCTAAAACATCTCTTGATCAAGTGGCAGATGGCGACACTATTGCAGTACCTAATGATGCGTCCAACATGGCTCGTGCTTATGCGTTATTGCAAAAAATCGGTTGGATTAAACTTGATCCAAATAAAGATTTAGCGACAGTAACACAAGCAGATATTATTGAAAATCCTAAACATCTTAAATTTACAGAAATGAAATCTCTTACAATTCCTTCTGTACGTACTGATTTTGATTACATTGTTATTACTGGTGCGATTATCTATAATGCAAAAATCGACCCTAAAACAGCTCTTGCAAATGAAGACGTATTGCCACAATGGTTATTACAACTTGTAGTTAATGAGAAAAACAAAGATGCACAATGGGCAAAAGACATCGTAGCAGCTTACCACTCTCAAGAATTCAAAGACTACATGGAAAAAAATAACAATGGCCTATGGTTCGTACCAAAAGGTGAATAGAATATAATAATGTAATATATAGGCACGAACAGCTATATAGGAATGAATAAAAGAACCCTTAATAAGTTTTTACTTATTAGGGGTTCTATTTATATGAGATAACATGAGGATATTATTGGCTGATACAAAGTGGAACTTTTGTTAGATTGACTTATACTGTCATGCCTGCCGCATAGTTTTCATAGAGTTCTTTATAGTGACCACCACGCTCTATCAGTTCGTGATGTGTCCCTTGTTTCACAATGGTGCCGTTTTCTACTACTAGTAGGATGAAATTTATTACTAAAAGTTTATTATCAATTAATAAGTATTATGATTAAGTTTATATCATCTTATTAAAATTTTTGATATACTAAATAGGCAATTTTTGCAATTTTTGTTTTGAAGTAGTAAGGAGAGTTTCTAATGAAGTTGAATTGGAAATTATTCGCACCGCTTGTAGTAGCTATTCTTGTATGGCTCATCGGTGCTCCTGAAGGCCTTAGCGCAAATTCTTGGATTTATGTAAGTATTTTCGCTGGCCTCGTGGTAGGGTTGATTTTAGAACCAATGCCACCAGCTTTTATCGGTATCATTGCTGTTACCGTGTCTATGTTGTTTAAGGTTGGTCCTGCCCCTGTGGTAGATAAAGCAACCGGTGTCGCTAAGGCGATTACTGATGCGCAAGCTATCAGCTGGGGCCTTAGTGGTTTCTCTAATGCCATCGTATGGTTGATCTTTGCCGCTTTCATGATTGGTATTGGTTATGAAAACTCTGGCCTTGGTCGTCGTATTGCTTTGTTCCTCGTAGCAAAGCTTGGTAAGTCTTCTTTAGGTCTTGGTTATGCCATTGCTATTACTGACCTTGTGTTGGCTCCATTTATTCCAAGTAATGCGGCCCGTTCTGGTGGTACGATTTACCCAATCGTATCTAGTATTTGTCCGATGTTTGATTCCTATCCAGATAAGAACCCTCGTAAAATTGGTTCCTATTTGAACTGGGTAGCATTGGCAACTACATGTGTATCTAGCTCCATCTTCTTGACTGGTGCGGCGCCAAACCCATTGGCTCTTGAATTGTCTGCTAAAGCTGGTATCGTAGCAGCAAACTGGGGCACATGGTTCCTCGCATTCTTGCCAGTAGGTCTTATCTTGTTTATCATCACACCATTGTTGACATATGTATTCTGCAAACCAGAGGTAAAAGGTTCCCCTGAAATTGCAGAATGGGCAAAGGATGAGTATAAGAAACTAGGTTCTATGACACGCAGTGAAATCTTCATGGCCTTAATTTCTGTATTGGCTCTTGTGTTGTGGATTGGTGCTTCTACATTCAAAGTAAACCCTACAACAACAGCTTTGATTGTTATTATCTTGATGATTTTCACTAAGATTATGACTTGGCAAGACTTCCTTGCTAACAAACCAGCATGGAATGTTTTGACTTGGTTCGCTACACTCGTACCTATGGCTTCTGGCCTTAAAAATGTAGGTTTCTTGGAATGGCTTGCTAAATCTGCTGGTGGCTCTTTAGTTTCTTTAGATCCTACAATGGCAGTTCTTGGTTTATTGTTAGCATTCTGCTTACTTCGTTACTTCTTTGCTTCTGGCACTGCTTATGTAACAGCTATGGTAGGTTTGTTTGCTACTTTAATTCTTCAAATTCCTGGTGTTGATCCAGCTCAAGTTATGTTGATTCTATTAGTACCAATGGGTATTATGGGTATCCTTACACCATATGGTACAGGTCACAGCCCAATCTGGTTTGCTAGTGGCTATAACAAAGGTCCTGAATTTTGGAAATTAGGCGCTATCTTTGGGATTATCTACCTCGCTATCTTTATCGTGGTGGGGATTCCATGGATTCAGTTCGTAATGCCACTTTTAGGATAAAGTGCTCCGCCGCATTGTATCTCCTTGCGCTCCATTCGCTGCAAGTCGCTTAGTAGATACAATGCGGCTTCTTTTTATCCTGAAATGGCAATACTCGCTTCAAAGGGCAAGTCGCTAGATAGACATATGGCGGCTTTTTCTATCTTAAAATGGCATGGCTCACTTCAAGAGGGCAAGTCGCTTAGTAGATACAATGCGGCTTTTTTATCCTAAAATGGCAATACTCCACAAAACTCGACAAATCTAAAAAAATAAATATAATAGTGATGTGATAGTAAATTTCTTATCTAGGCTTTATGATGGAGGTATTTATTATTATGTCTACTTTTGAGCGTGTGGTACAGTCGATTTTGTATGAGCTTGGTTGTATTTTGATCGGTTGTTTGGTGATGTTGTTTGTTCCGCATGAGGGACAGCCTTTTTTATTAATGGTTATTTTTTCCTTGCTAGCTATGGTTTGGAATTTTGTGTTTAACTGGATTTTTGATAAACTAGTACCAGGTGATCGATTAGAGCGAGGTCCAATTATCCGCACAATCCATGCCGTATTGTTTGAAGGTCTATTTATGCTTGCTACTGTACCAATTATTATGTACATGATGCATATGAGCTTTTGGATGGCTTTTATGACGGATATAACGATGACATTGGTTATCTTAGGTTATACGTATGTGTATAATTGGGTGTATGATCGAGCGCGTCTATATTTTGTAGAGGCTTAATTTAAATATGAGGTAGGTACCTCTTGTAAAATCTATATCGTATAGTAGGAGGTTCTTATGTCTACAAAGTCTATTACGGGCACAGGTCTATTGTTGGCCGTAGCCTTATTGGCGCAAAGCTTGCGTCTCATTTTCCCATTTATTCCTAATCAGGTGAGTATGTTCCTCATCGGTTCTATTACATCTGCTACATTTGTACTAGCCACATGGCGCTATGGTTGGAAAAATGGTCTCGTTATCGCCTGGATTGCGCCTGTAGTAGCGCATTTACAAGGTATGTTGCCGTTGCCACCGTTTATTTTGATTACCGCCCTTGGCACGACTGCCTATGTATTTGTAGCCTATTGGTTACAACATAAACCGAAGGTATTGCTTATTGTTGTGGCGGCTTTAGTGAAAGCAGGTGTTCTATTCGGTGGATATTCTTTGTTCTTCTCTCTATTCCAATTTCCACCGAAGATTGTAAATACTATGTTGTTTGTGTCTAGTTGGCCGCAACTAGTGACGTCTTCTTTGGGCATTATCTTGGCATTGCTTATTACAAAACGTACAAAAAATTAGGCTAACTTAACCTAGAGTTATGGCAAGCCATTCAAAATAGATATGACTTTTTGGGGGCACTCATGGCGTATGAGTGCCCATTTTTGTTGACCTTAATCATTGTCTACTTTTATAATTAATATATTGTATACAAATATGAGGAGTTGAATGGAATGAAATTTAATACAAAATGCGTTCATGGCAGCGGTAGACCAGATAGCACTGGTGCAATTTCCCCTGCAATTTATATGTCTAGTACATTTTCCCATCCAAAGTTGGGTGATACAACAGGATATCAATATACACGTGAGTCTAATCCAACACGGGATCGTTTGGAACAATTGATTGCAGGTCTTGAAGATGGTAAGGATGCATTGGCATTCTCTTCCGGTATGGCCGCAGTGGACGCTGTATTCCATCTATTCTCCCCTGGAGATCACATCATTTTAGGTGATGATTTGTACGGTGGCTCTATCCGCATGTTCACAAATATTTACGAACAAAATGGCATTGAGTTCACATATGTTGGTACATCTGATCTTGATGCGGTGAAAGCAGCTTTCAAACCAAATACAAAGGCTGTTTATATTGAAACTCCAACAAATCCGATGATGGAGATTACGGATATTCATACTTTGTGTGCCTTAGCTCATGACCGCAATGCACTAGTCATTATCGACAATACATTCTTGAGCCCTTATTTCCAAAAACCATTGAACTTAGGTGCCGATATTGTCGTTCATAGTGGTACTAAATTCATCGGTGGTCATCATGACGTTATTTCTGGTTTCACCATTGTAAATGATGATGAATTGGCTGCGAAGTTGCGATTAACTTATAAAACGGTAGGTGCTTGCTTATCTGCTATGGATAGCTGGCTCGTTATCCGCGGTGTAAAAACATTGGCACTTCGCATGGAACAACACCAAAAGAATGCCATTGCTCTTGCTGATTGGCTCAAAAAACAACCTAAAGTTACAAAAGTATTGTTCCCAGGCCTTCCTGAACATCCAGGCTATGAAATCAATAAAGCCCAAACTACAGGCTTTGGCGGTATGTTGTCTTTCGAAGTAGATAGCGAAGAAACAGCTAAACAAATCTTAGAAGGTATTAAGCTTATCCAATTTGCTGAAAGTCTTGGTGGTACTGAGTCCTTGTTGACATACCCTGTAACGCAAACTCATCCGGACTTAAAACCGGAAGATGCAGAGCGTAAAGGTATTACACGTCGCTTATTGCGCTTATCTGTAGGTATTGAAGATACAGAAGACTTGATTGCAGACTTGGAACAAGCTTTCAATAAATAAAGGAGTTCCTATGGGACAATATAATTTTGATCAAATTTTAGATAGAACTCACACAAAATCTTTGAAATACGATTTTGCTGTGAAGCGTGGTAAACCAGTGGATGTGTTGCCATTCTGGGTGGCAGACATGGACTTTGAGGTACCACCTGAGTTAAAGCAAATCTTATTGGATCGCGTTAATCATGGCGTATTTGGCTATACTGAATCCGATGATGAATACTTTGAAGTATTACAAAACTGGTTCACTACGCGCTTTAACTGGACGCCAGAACGAAAATGGCTCGTTAAAACACCTGGTATCGTCTTTGCCTTGGCTATGGCGGTTCGTGCTTTCACCAATGAAGGGGAAGGCGTACTTATCAATCAACCGGTATACTATCCATTTAGCATGGTTATCGATGACAATGACCGTCGCCTTATCAATGTGCCATTAATCAAAGGGGAAGAGAAGTACACCATTGATTTTGAGGGCATTGAACGGGCTATCGTTGAGGAAAATGTAACATTATTTCTCTTATGTAATCCCCACAATCCGGTAGGCCGCGTGTGGACTGAGGATGAGTTAAAACGACTTGGCGATATTTGTATTAAACATAATGTACTCATCGTGAGCGATGAAATTCATGCTGATTTTGTTTGGAAAGGTCATACTCATAAGGTCTTTGCTGATCTAGGTGAAAGCTATGCAGAACACTGTATCGTATGTACAGCGCCTAGTAAGACTTTCAACATCGCTGGCCTTCAAGTAAGTAATATTTTCATTCCTAATGATTCTTTACGTCGTCGTTTTATTAAAGAAATCGACCGTGCTGGCTATAGCCAGCTAAATACGATGGGCATCGTTGGTTGTGAAGGGGCCTACAAAGTAGGGGCACCTTGGCTCGATGAGTTGAAAGAGTACATTCAAGATAATATTCAGTTCACTATTGATTATGTAGCAAAATATATGCCGAAAATCCACGTATATCGTCCAGAAGGGACGTATCTCATGTGGCTAGATTGCTCCAAGTTGCCATTAAGCCCTAAAGAACGTGATGAATGGATTATCAATGAAGCTAAATTGTGGCTTGATACTGGTTCTATGTTTGGCGTTGATGGGGAAGACTTTGAACGTATCAATGTAGCGTGCCCTCGTAAAACATTGGAAGAAGGTCTTGAAGCTTGGCGTCGTGCCTACGAGGCTAGAGGCTTTTAATAATATTGGTTAGAATGTTTAGATTAGGTTATCAAATTGTTTAGTGTGTAGAGGTGATAGTATGCCTATTAAAGTAATAAAAAATTTACCGGCCATTACGAAATTAGCTCAAGAGAACATTTTCGTTATGGATACAGAACGGGCGGAGACACAACAAATCCGACCTTTGCAAATATTGCTAGTCAATTTGATGCCTACTAAAGAAGTTACAGAAACTCAAATCTTGCGAGCTCTTAGCAACAGTCCGTTACAAGTCAATTTAACTCTTTTACATACTGCATCTCGTAAGGCTAAAAATACGGATGAGCAATATTTAGATACCTTCTACCGCACCTTCGATGAGGTGAAAGATGAGTTCTTTGATGGAATGATCATTACAGGCGCTCCTGTAGAGCTAATGCCTTTTGAAGAAGTCGATTACTGGGATGAGTTAGTAGAAATTATGAATTGGGGCGAAGAGCATGTATACTCTACGTTCTATATCTGCTGGGGTGCTCAAGCTGGTTTATATCACCATTTTGGCATTAATAAATGCGTGATGGATGAAAAGCTATTTGGTGTATACGAACACGATATTTACAACGATCGCCCAGTGCTCTTGCGTGGTTTTGATGAAAAATTCTGGATGCCGCACTCCCGTCATACGACAGTTTCTTTGGAACAAATTAAGGAAAACCGTAATCTAGAATTGTTAGCAGGGTCTGAACCAACCGGTGCAGCTATCGTTCGTAGCTTAGATAATAAACACATCTTTGTATTTGGCCATGCTGAATACGATTGGGATACACTCAACCGTGAATACGTACGGGATATTAAAAAAGGCATGGATATCGCTGTTCCTGAAAATTATTTCCCTAACGACGATCCAAAACAACGTCCTATCGTACGCTGGCGTTCTGTAAGTACATTGTTATTTACAAATTGGTTAAATTATTATGTTTACCAAGAAACACCGTATATCATTGAACAAATCCAAAAAATGAAATTTGAACGTGATAAGAACTTAGGTGCCTATATCTAAAGTATCATTAGTAAAAGATCCCCTAATTACTGCTGAAATCTCTAGTGTGAGATAATATAAAGAAAGTAATTAGGGGATTTTTATATGTTATCAATGGAGCTCGCTTTGCAGTTTTGCAGAATAGCGATCTTTGGTTTGTGTAGAATAGCAATCTTTGGTTTGTATAGATGTATTGGATATAGCTTTAAGTTATGGATAACCATGTAAATTAATAGTAGACATAATTTTTAAAACATAGTAGTATACTAGGTATAAAGAATGAACTCAATTCACAGTTAATATAAAGGAGTTGTTATAATGAGTAAACAATACAGATTTGAAACATTACAATTACATGCCGGTCAAACAGTAGATCCAACAGGTTCTCGTGCAGTGCCTATTTACCAAACTACATCTTTCGTATTTAAAGATGCAGAAGAAGCAGCAGGTCGTTTTGCCTTAACTAATCCTGGTGGCATTTATTCCCGCCTTGGCAATCCTACTACAGATGTATTAGATGCCCGTGTGGCACAACTTGAAGGTGGTGCTGGTGGTATCGCAGTAGCATCTGGTTCCGCAGCGATTACATATTCTATCTTGAACGTAGCTAATGCGGGCGATAATATCGTTGCTGCATCTACATTGTACGGTGGTACTTATAACTTGTTCACTGCTACATTGCCACGTTTGGGTATTCACACTAAATTCGTAAACCCAGATAATTTGGAAGAATTCGAAGCAGCTATTGATGAAAACACTAAAGCTGTTTATATCGAGTCCATTGGTAACCCTGGTATTAACCTTGTTGATGTACAAGCGGTAGCTGATATTGCACATAAACATAATATCATCTTGATCGTAGATAACACATTTGCATCTCCATACTTGTTCCGTCCATTAGAACATGGTGCTGACGTAGTTGTACATTCTGCTACTAAATACCTTGGTGGTCATGGTACAACATTGGCTGGTGTAGTAGTAGAATCTGGTAAATTCGATTATAAAGGTTCTGGTAAATACCCTGGCTTCTCCGAAGGCGATGAACACTACAATGGTTTAGTATATGGTGATTTGCCAATTCCATTCACTGTAAAAATCCGCGCTCAATTGCTTCGTGATACTGGCGCATGCATTACTCCACTTGCATCTTGGCAAATCTTGCAAGGCGTTGAAACATTGTCCTTGCGCGTAGAACGTCACGTAGAAAATGCTCGTAAAGTAGTAGATTTCTTGACTAAACATCCTAAAGTAGCATGGGTAAGCTACCCAGAATTAGAAGACAGCAAATACAAAGCTTTAGCCGATAAATACTTCCCTAAAGGTGTTGGTGCTGTATTCACATTCGGCGTAAAAGGTGGCAAAGAAGCAGGTATTAAACTTGTGGACTCCTTGGAAATCTTCTCCAACTTGGCTAACGTAGCAGATGCTAAATCTCTTGTTATTCACCCTGCATCTACAACACATGCACAACTTAACGAAGAACAACAAAAATCTGCTGGCGTAACACCAGATATGATCCGTGTATCCATTGGCCTTGAAAATATCGACGATATTATCGAAGACTTGGCTCAAGCTTTGGATAAAGCATAACTTCTTACTTCCATTATGGAAATACTATAGATCAAACTTTCAGAACATACAAATGACATTCTTGAGCTTTGACCTCGCTTAAGAAATAGAACACAAACTATCAGACCTATAAAACTTATACAAAAGACCTCCCTTCTTGGGAGGTCTTTTTGTGTTGAAGTATGTATTCTAGTTAATTGTAAATTAGATTGTTGTGTTATGGTAGATATCTATAAATATATAGTAATATCTGGAGGATAGAAAAAAGACCTTGGATTCAACGATCCAAGGTCTTTTAAAGGGAGTATAGTGTGTGTAACGTTTGGTCTGTGGTGTGTGAGCACAGACCCTTTACCTATTGTGTGAGATAGGGTTTTGGGAGAGCCCTTTATGAGTTATAGGGCTCTCTAAGTTTGTGTGTTAGTTTGTGTTAGAGAGTGTATCCATTGGGATACTGTGTGTATAGTATGTGTGTTATATGTGTAGTGTGTCATCTTAGTGGGTTAGGATAGGGGTTCACTAGATGAAAAGAGCTTCTTAGTATTTTGTAGTTTTTACTTTGGAGCTCAATACTTTACCGGATGTAGCGTCAACTTTTACTTCTGCTTTTTTGTCGCCACCAGTTGTCATATCGAATTCGTATACAACTTTACCGTTTTCGCGTTCAACGGACCATTCCATAGTTTGGAAATCGGAACCAACTTTTTCAAGAGCTTTTGTTTCAGCTACTTCAGGGATGATGATGTTTTGAACGTTAATAGTTTTGTTAGCTTTAGCATAGCCTTTAACTTCTTTACCAACGATTTGGCCAGTTGCTTCGTCTACTTTAAGTTCTACTGCACGATTGTTGTAGTAACCTTCTACTTCATAGTAAGGGTTATGTTTAGCATCGTAAGAAATAGATTTTACAGTAGCGCCAGGGAAGTTTTGTTGGAAAACTGTAACAGCGCCCATGTAATCAACAGAATAGTTAGCTTGAGCGGATGGAGCTACGCTACCAACGCCTTTCCAGTTGCTATTGTTGTTGTAAGCATGGTTGCTAGCTGCGCCAACTACACCTGCTAATAATACTGTACTAACGCCAAATGCACATAATACCTTTGATACTTTTTTAACATTTTTCATAATGAATGCCTCCTAATATAAGGTACTTTTTATATACTGTTTTGTGAAAGTAGATTTTACTCAATCTACTTACGTATAATTTAATGTTGCTACATGAATATAAGATGAAATTCAAAGATTTTTGTATGAAGATGAGTATATCTTTTAGTTATTATGAACGACTGGTAATAACTATAATGTATAGTCAAAAATATAAAATATTTGAAATTGCCGTATATATAGTATTAGACTACATAGTTAACTAAAAGTCAACACACGTAGTTGACAATTAAAAATACAAGTGATTTAATTTAGATAGTTAGTAGATTGTAGTTTGTTGATGTGTTATTAATGGAGGTATACCATGAGTTCTACCGTGTCGAAACAAGGTCGCATCACTACCCGTCAGTTAACGATGACAGCACTCTTTGTCGCATTGATTGCCGTAGGTGCTTTTATACGGGTACCATTACCGAATTGTCCATTTACATTACAAATCTTATTTACTACCCTCGCAGGCATTGTATTAGGCAGTCGATTGGGGGCTGCTAGCGTTGGCATATACATTGTCTTAGGTTTAATTGGAGTACCGATTTTTACATCTGGTGGTGGTCCTGGTTACATTTTACAACCTACCTTTGGCTATTTGATCGGATTTATGGTAGGTGCTTATGCAGTAGGTCGTATTGCAGAATCTATGGAGAAACTTTCCTTTAAACAATTATTAGCAGGTTCCATATTAAATCTATTTATCGTATATGGTCTTGGTATGATTTATCTATACTTCATTATGAACTTGTATTTAGGTAAACCAATTGGAGTAGAGGCCGTTATTATTACATGCTTTTTGATTCCAGTAGGTCCAGATATCTTCCTTTGTGCCGTTGCGGCATCTCTTGGCAAACGAATTGTTAAAGAATTACATCGATAATATAGTCTTTATATAATACTATTATATATTTATTAAAACCGAGGCGTTATGCCTCGGTTTTATTTGTTTACAGATCTATTTAAGACTGTTTAATGATATCTATTTAAGATTGTTTAATGATGTCTCTTTAAGATTTATTAAGCCTATTGATTTAATATTATTTATTTAAGGATATACATAACCTAAAATAGGTTCTGCTGTTTTTATTTTGGTTACTTCTACATATGGTTGAGCACGACCGTGGAAGTCTCGTGTAGATACTTTGCCTTCGATAGAAACCCATTGTTCATTAGCTAAACTATCACCATCTGGTTTATAGGCGGTCATGCCAATGGGTGCTACGTCAGCGATACAACAAGACATAGCCATACGAGAAATAGTAAATTCATTAGATTTTAGAGTGTTATCATCGCGGTTTACATAGCCTGTCATATATACAGTGTAGTCCTTGTATTGATCTACATTAGAGCCGACCTTTACAATGGTTTGATAGAAGTTATCGGAGTTTAGTACGATTTCTTTTTTCTCTTTAGAAATGCCAGGCTCTTTGCTTTCACTGTTAACAGTAATTACCTCACCTATAGCATCATTTGTAAAATCAAAATTGTTCGTATCATCATTAACTCGTGCCGCGCCGTGAACACCAGTATTAGGAACTAGGACAGGCGGAACAATGAGCAAAACTACGGGGATAATAATAGGCACGATAGAACGTAAATTGTGCTTGTAATAGCGGGATGGAGCCCAAATGATAGTTGCTAATCCACCTAATATGAGAGCTATGCTACTGATGCCGAGCAGTAGCTCATATCGGGGTGCAATATAGTTCAAATAACGGCCCGTCAGAATTAGGTATACACAGCAGATACCCAAGATTAGATAGAGAGCGCCTTTCACGATGGAAAAGCGATCTTTAAGTCCTAATTTCATAGAATCATCTCCTTTTATATTCATTAAGAACTGAAATTGTAATAATTAAAAATTAGCCTACAAAGAATTGAAAACCTAAGGCAGCTATATAAGACATGACTGCAATAGTTATACCGAGACGAAGTATAAATGAAGTTGGCATATATTGTTTTAAAATATATACATTTTTAATATCGAGCATTGGTCCTAAGATGAGGAAGCCCATAACTGAGCTTATAGGAAATAGGGTGCTCAAGGATTTGCCTATAATAGCATCTGATGTAGAACAGATTGAGAAGAAGAAAGCTAATACTAGCAAGATTGGAATAGCCCACATGATAGGTAATGTAATACCCGCATTGATGAGCCAAGGTTTTCCATATACTTGGACTACTGATAAAACAGAGGCTGCCATGGAGAAATAGAATAAGAGTTGGGAAAACTCTTTTTCCATATGAATTAACAATCTTTTTTTGTTGATGTATTTACTCTTAGATGACTCTATTAAAATCTCTTCATAGCTGAGGTTCTGAGTAGTTTTAGCTTTTATTAGTGCCTTAGAAGGTGGATAGAATCGGAACGATAATGATACCAATAAAGCCACGCCAAGACCGAGGACGATACGCCATACAGAAATCATGGGATCATCTGGAAAGGCATACCAAGTGGAGAGAATGGTAATAGGATTGATGATGGGGCTGGCGAGCATAAATAGGAGGGCCACAGATAATGGTACTCCTCTATCTGTGAGTGCTTTAAATAATGGAATAATAGCACAGTCACATACAGGTAAGGCTAGTCCACTAACCATGGCGGCACCATAGCTTTTCCAAGAATAATCGCCTAATAGTTTTAGTAGTACGCTCTGTGGTACAAAATAGCGTATAACGGTTGACCCAATAGTTCCTAATAAAAGGAATGGAATCGCTTCGATAATCAGCCCCGTAATGATGGCAAAGCATTGATGAATAGAGTAAGGAATGTCATGACGGAACGCGGTAACTAAAAGTATGTAGGCGGTAATGCCGATAACTAATAGATTTGGTATGAGGCCCCACGTAGAATTGCGACATAATTGCTCTATCTTTTCTGGCGTTGGAGCCGTTACAATCTTGGCCTCTCTATTATAGGTTTGTAATAAGGCATGGTGTGTATCGGTCTCCGTGATGATGCAATCTGCACTGTATAATTGGCTTGTTACATCATTACCTAAACCAGGCAACATCGATGCGACGAATTGATCCGTACAAAGGTATAATACCTTTTCAATTTGCAACATGTGACGCAGCTTATCACTGTATAGCAGGGTTTCTAGGTGGTGAAAGCTGACCATACCATTCCATTCAATCCATATTTCTTTGGGATTTGTCTTATTGATATAGGTTGCGATTTCGTCTGCTATAGAACTATAGGTGTCAGGTTGATTAGGTGTGATTGCACTGAGTTTATCAGGGCTAAGTTGTAAAGCATCTTTAATAAGTGATACAGAGCCTTGTTCGGCACTGATACATGCTGTGCCGCCCAGCTTTTTACGGTATTGTAATTGTTCATTTATGAATGTACTTTTACCAGAACCGATAAATCCGGTAACGATATAAACAGGTATCATGATTGACACACTTCGTTATGTACCATTGGCACATTAAAATCAGTACCAATAACGACTAAGCTGTAGTCAGTGGATTCGCTAGGTACTAGGGAGCAGTAATGAGTACCGTATTGCAACTCATGGGGACCTTCGGTGGTCGGTACAATACCTTTAGCACGAAGCACACTGTCTGGCATACCTTCTAAAATCGTTTTCCACTGTAATAGAGTGAGTGTACGCAAGTCTTTAAAGGTATGACTCATAAATAGATGCTCATCATGTAATGAATTGTCATCATGACAGTGATAGAGGCGTTTAATATAGTCTCGTAAGGAAATGGTATCCCATGACTCTTCGTGAATAGGTGTGTTGGGAGCTAAGTCGTGAATCATGCGCTTTGTAATACTTGTCTGTTGAACATCTTCGGTGTGACTTAAGAAGATAGCGTCACTGTTTGTGATTTGATCTTTAAAGAATAAACCAAAGTTTTTGATAAACATAGGTGCTTGCATAGCATCCACCGTTGTTACTGAGGCGTGAATATAGGCGGATTTCGCAATGTCTTCATCTTCACATGTATGGATGATTTCACTCAATTTGCTGACCCCAGATGGTTCGATATAGATAATATCTACATCATAATTTTGAAGAATATCGAGTAATGCTTGTTGGAAATTTCCTTGTAAGCTGCAGCAAATACAACCAGACGTTACTTCACGAATAGTAGCACCTGTTTTAGCCAGATTTGCTGCATCAAGACTAGTTTCGCCAAAATCATTTTCTATAATTAAAACCTTGTCTGTAGGTTTATGTTCTTTTAGTATATGTTGTAAAAATGTTGTTTTTCCCGAACCTAGAAATCCGGATATGATAATAATAGGAATCATATGTGCCTCCTGAGTAAGATAAACACAGTATACACCTATAGGATAACACAGAAAATACATCCTAGGGTATATGCATAGTTATGAGAGTTCTATTATTCTTAAAATTCTCTTTAAATATATGGATTATATACATTATATGAGTATATTAACAGATGTATTTAATATTCATAATTAATTGTGAAAAACGTAGGAATTATCAATTTCTCCATATATGAATGAATACTCTTGTTTGAATATATATTAATTTTATATTTTTTTGAAAAACATAAAAAATCCCTCCTATAGAAGGTTCAGTCGGGAAGAGTTGACTGAAGCCCTCATAGGAGGGGGGAAGAGAATTCGTTATATAAATCTCTAATTAGATTACTTTTAGTATACCAAATTATATATAAAGTATGTAGTTATTATTTAAAATTTTGTATGTTTATTGTAATTTTATTGTAACTTAGCTAACAATGCTTTGAGGTATACATACACGTTTTCAACGGATGGTAAATGAACGCGTTCCATTGGTGTATGTGGACTTACGATAGTAGGGCCAAAGCTAATCATTTGGGTGTTTGGTAATACGCCTTTCAACAAGCCGCATTCAAGACCTGCATGAATAGCGTTTACATTAGCTGGTGTATCAAACATTTCGTTATGTAAGGAAATAGCTTGTTCTTCAAGTTTGGAGCCTTTATCGTATTCCCATGCAGGATAACCACCAGTACGCTCTGCAGATACACCTAGTGTTTTCGCAAGTAATATCATTTTCTTAGCCAAGAATTCAAGACTGTTGCTATTGGAGCTACGAATGGAAATGAGTATTTCAATAGTATGTTCGTTTTCTCGTACGATAGCGATGTTGTTAGAAGTTTCTACAAGATTTGGGATAGATTTGCTTACAGAATGAACACCATCTTGTGCAAGATAGATGTAAGTAATAAGAGCTTCTGTTGTGTCATCTGCATATACTACATCAGGAGTAGCGACATCTTCTACAACAAATTTAAGACCTGGATCTTGGATACCATATTCATGGAGATATTGCTTTTCTTGGTAGGCAATTAATGTTTTAATGGCCGCTACATCTTCAGCGCGTACGGATAATACAGCAACTGCTTTAGAAGGAATGGCATTATGTTTTACGCCACCTTCAAAGGATGCTAAGCATACAGGATATTGTTGTTGAATATCATAGAGTACACGTGTTAATACTTGGTTAGCATTAGCACGTTGTTCGCAGATCTCAATACCGGAATGACCACCTTTAAGGCCTGTTACGGTAAAAGATAAGCCTGCATCATAACCAGGTTGGTTGTTTTCGCGCAATAATGGAATGTTTACGTGAACATGGCAACCGCCAGCACAGCTAACAGTGAAGTCGTGCTCTACCTCTGTATCGAGGTTGAGTAAGTAATCGCCACTTACTTGGCCTTCTTTAATGGCGAAAGCGCCATCCATGCCAGTTTCTTCATTTGTGGTGAACAATAATTGCATAGGTCCATGTTGTTGACTATCATCTTCGAGGATGGCAAGCATCATGGCACCACCCATACCGTTGTCCGCACCTAGTGTAGTGTGGTCTGCGTGCATCCATTCACCTTCGATGATGTTTGCAATAGGATCCTTGGAGAAGTCATGATTGGAGTCATGATCTCGTACACAAACCATATCAATATGGCCTTGTAAGATGATAGAAGGTCGGTTTTCATAACCTGGAGACGCTGGCTTTTTGATGACTACATTAAATTGATCGTCTTGATGAACCTCAAGCCCCAAATTTTTAGCAAAGTTTACGATATAATCGCTGATGCCTTTTTCGTTTCCTGATTCACGAGGAATTTGGCTCATTTCTTTAAATATTTCTAATACGCGTTTTGCTTGAACGATTGATTCCATAATGGTTCCTTTCATTCTCATGTAAATAATAGATATATATGTTGATTGATTATACGGAATACTTAGTGTTTTTATTAGTATCTGAATTTGTAATACCAATAAAAGAGTTTATTCCAGTAATAACTTTCACCGACACATATATGGAATATATAAATAGTTAGTATATATATAGTTATATCACAAGAATGATTATTAGGATAGTTTATGGAAGCTGTAGTATATGTATGTACTGGCTATATAGGAATAATAATGTATAATGAGGATATACGATTAACGATTGATTAACTCCATTAGATTTTAGAAGGTTGGTGAACCGATGCAACACGACAGTCGCAATATTAGTATGCTCATGGATTTTTATGAGATGACCATGGCACACGGCTATTTTACACAACATGAAAATATGGATCGAGTCGCTTTTGATGTGTTCTTTAGACGCAATCCAGATAAGGGTGGCTTTGCCATTTTTGGTGGTCTTGAACAAATCGTTGAGTACATTTTAAATCTACACTTTGATGAAAGTGATATCGATTTTTTACGGAATCAAGGGATCTTTAGTGAGGAATTTCTAAACTATCTTAAAGATTTCTCCTTTACTGGTGATGTATATGCGTTCCCAGAAGGTTCTATTATTTATCCAAATGAACCAGTTATAACCATCGTAGCCCCTCTCATAGACGCACAAATCGTAGAAACTGCAGTGCTAACTATGATGAACCATCAGTCCCTTATCGCTACAAAGGCTAATCGCATCGTTCGTGCTGCGGATGGGCGTGTAGTAGCCGACTTTGGAGCTCGTCGAGCTCATAATGTGGATGCCGCTGTATATGGTGCGAGAGCAGCCTACATTGGTGGGGTACAGTCTACGGCAACTGTTTTAGCGGGCCAACAATTTGGTATTCCTGTGAGTGGTACCATGGCTCATAGTTGGGTTATGTATCATGATTCTGAATACGAAGCTTTCAAAGCTTATGCTGAAGTGTATCCGGACGGGGCTGTATTCCTTGTTGATACCTATGATGTATTAAACTCTGGGGTTCCTAATGCTATTAAAGTAGCTAAAGAGGTATTGGAACCTATGGGAAAACGATTAAAAGGTATACGCCTTGATTCTGGTGACCTTGCTTACTTAGCTAAAAAAGCTCGTCGTATGCTTGACAAGGCAGGCTTAGAAGATTGCAAAATTATGGCTTCCAATAGTCTTGATGAATATACAATAACCTCTTTATTGGGACAGGGTGGTCCTATTGATATCTTTGGTGTAGGTGAAAGACTGATTACCTCTAAGAGCGATCCTGTATTTGGGGCCGTATACAAGATTGCTGGTGTTGAAAAGAATGGTGTGTGGGAGCCTCGCATCAAGATTTCTGAATCTGTTGAAAAGATTACGAACCCAGGTTTTAAAAAGGTGTATCGCGTATACAATGATAAAGGGCGTGCCATTGCAGATTTATTAACATTGTTAGAAGAGGTACCAGATACGACAGAACCATATCGTTATATCGATCCAGAACAACCATGGCGTGAATTGTACTTTGAAAATTGCACCTTTAAAGAGATGAAACAACTCATTATTAAAGATGGCAAGCTTATCGTAAAATTGCCGACACTAGAAGAGCTTCGTCAATACGTTAAAGACCAACTAGACCGCGAAATTTGGTTAGAAGAACAGCGCTTTGAAAATCCACATCGTCATTACCTTGATATGAGTCCAGGATACTATCAAATGAAAATGGATTTATTAAATCGTATTTTCCGGAAGAAATAGGAGGGCTTATGTTAGACAATCCAGAAGTAACAAAAGAGGCTCTCGTTCAATGGATTCGAGATTACTTTAGTCAAAATGGACCTAGCTGTAGCGCCGTAGTAGGTATTTCAGGTGGTAAGGATTCCACAATTGTAGCTGCTTTATGTAAAGAAGCGCTTGGGGCAGAACGCGTAGTAGGTGTTCTTATGCCGAATGGAATTCAGACTGATATCGATGATGCCAAGGCTGTAGTAGCACATTTGGGGATTCCACATATCATAGTGAATATTGGAACTGCCTATGAAGCTTTGACGAACGCTATCATTCAAGGTGAAGGTTATAAAGCAGTTACTGGTAGAACTGATATATCCAAGGATGCAGGAATTAATACACCACCGCGTCTTCGCATGACAACGCTATATGCAGTAGGGCAAAATTTGCTAAATGGCGCACGTGTAGCTAATACATGTAATGGATCTGAAGATTATGTAGGGTATTCTACAAAATATGGCGATAGTGCTGGAGATTTTAGTCCTCTTGCCAATCTTGTCGTAGAAGAGGTGCGCCAAATAGGTCGATTACTTGATATTCCAAAATATCTTGTAGATAAGACGCCTAGTGATGGACTCAGCGGTCTATCTGATGAGGATAAATTAGGATTTACCTATGCTGTATTAGATCGATATATTAGAACTGGAGAGATAGAAAATCCTGAAACGAAAGAACGTATTGATTATTTGAATCGTATTAATAAGCATAAATTAGAATTGATGCCGTCCTTTCACCCACAATGTTGAGAGAGGACTTGTTTTAGCTAGTCTAATTCATGCTAATGTTGATTAACCAAAGATTTACTATTTCTTATGTATTTTATGATGGAGGTAATATGGAGACAAAAATTGCGTTGATTGGTACGGGTGGTACAATTGCTGGACAAGGCGCATCCGATACAGATTTGACGGGCTATACTGCAGGTGTACTAGGCCTCGATGAAATTTTAGACTCCGTACCAGGCACAGAACCATATGGTCCATATACATATACTCAGTTTAGTAATATTGAAAGTTCTGATATTACTGTCCGGCATTGGTTGGATTTATCTAAGTTAGTACAAGAATTAGTAAATCAAGAGGATATAGGCGGTGTTGTTATTACTCATGGAACAGATAGCATGGAGGAGACAGCTTATTTTCTTAATCTTACTGTTCATACAGATAAACCTATCGTTATTACTGGCTCGATGAGACCTGCTGGGGCAATCAGTGCAGATGGTCCTATTAATTTATTACAAGCGATTCAAGTGGCGAGAACGCCTGAGTCTGTAGGTAAAGGTGTACTTGTTGTTCTAAATGGCTATATTGATGGAGCACGCGATGTTTCTAAGCGGAATACAACGAATGTAGCAACCTTCGATAGTCCATTAGTAGGTCATCTTGGCATTGTACAAGAGGGAGTGGCTCATTATTATAAAGCCTCTACTCGTCGTCATACGAAAGAATCTATCTTTGATGTACATGATTTAAAAGAATTGCCTCGTGTAGTCATTTTGACTTGCTATGGTGGAATGGATGACATGGTACCGATGAGTGTAGTTGCCACTAATCCTGATGGGCTCATCTTGACGGGGTTAGGGCATGGTACAATTCCTCAAAATGTACGTCAAATAACACAAAATACAGCATTCCCAACTGTACGCGCCTCTCGTACAGGGAGTGGCATGGTGTCTGCCGTACCACAAGATGCACTAGCAGGCTATCTCGTAAGTGATACATTAAGTCCACAAAAAGCTCGCATCCTATTGATGCTTGGTCTTACAAAAACTAAAAATCTTAAAAAGTTACAACAGTTCTTCTATGAATATTAATTAGAAAATAAAAAAAGATTTGAGAAAAACTCTCAAATCTTAATTTGATATTCATTTTCAAGTATTATACTATGTGTAACAGTTTTATATACAATGAACCGCACATCCCGATTGCCTAGGATGTGCGGTTTTATTTGTATATTACATAATGATGGTATTAGAACTATTAAAAGTATTGCTTACTCAGCGCCAATGGCGTTTGATAGAGCTCTTTGTACGCCTACATAAACTGCTTTAGCTAATGTGTCTCCAAATAGGGAGAAGGAGCCGGCGTCCGTTAACACATCACCATTTGTATCGATGGTGAGAATAACGCCATCTGTGGAGGTCCCTGTAGCAGAAGTCTTGCGTTCTTTTGTAATTGCTTCAGGAATATCTTCGTTGCTAAATGGATAGAGGCGTACACTTTCAACACCCCAATCTTGGAGGGCTGCAGTTTTAGCCTCCGTAATAGTCATGATGGCTTTCACCATGGCACTATCTGTTAATGCCTTGTTTGTAAAGACAAGAATGTTAATGGTGCCAGGTACTATGAAACTACCATCTCGCTCCTCGTAGCAATAGCCTGTGCCTGCACGATGGGCCGTTTTTTCGTACCCTGCTGTAACGATAGTCTCTACGATAGTATCTTTCTCCTCGACCTTGGCGTAGGCGTGGAGTGTCATTGTTGCAGAGGTAAGAAGTGCAGTACTGAAATGGACTGGCGTATCGATTTGTTCGAACTCTTGGGCTAAATAGTTGGCTACAGAGCCACCTGGTAAATCGCGTTCTGTTTCGATTTGGTATGTTAATTGTTGGTTGCGCACGGCCAGTGTGTGGTGATAGCCACCGTTTAATTGTCCGCTAGACAGGGAATAGTGAATATCATCAAAGTGCACTGTAACGGAATGTAACTCCTTTGTTATATAACCGCCTGTAGTAAGCTCTTGCGGTGCTTCGTATGGATTGTTGAACATGTAAGTCTCCCTAGATTTAGATTGTTATATATTTAATATAACGATATAATAGCTTTACCGTATCGTTGTAAAATATATTTATTAAATTATAGCATATATGTTTATGATGACTATATTTATAGATGTGCTTAATCATATAGATAGTTTTATTTTTGGAGGTCTAACATGGACAATATTTTTTATACTGCTTCAGAAATATTGTTTAAAGATGCTAATGTATTAATTCATATTCGAGACTGGTTCTTTTCACAAGCGGGCAATATATTATTAGCTATTATTACATTTTGGGTAGGGCGTTATGCTATTAAATGGGCGAAAACTTTTGCTGTACGTATTATGACTAAGGCCTCTTACGACTCAGCAGCCATGAGCTTTATCACTCAGATTATTAATTATGCCTTACTTGTAGGGTTAATATTGATTTGCCTAAATGAACTTGGTGTTCCTACCACATCCTTTATAGCTGCCTTTGGTGCCTTTGGTTTAGGTATTGGTTTGGCTTTACAAAACAACCTTTCTAACTTGGCTTCTGGTTTATTAATTCTTATATTTAAGCCTTTTAGAGCAGGTCATGTTATTCAAGTTGGAGATACTATAGGTAGTGTTAAGTCTATTCAATTTATGTATACTATTATCACTACTAAAGATCAAAGAAATGTGTATATACCAAATTCGATCCTTACATCTCAAACCGTAACTAATATAGCGTATGCAACTGAACGGGTTATTCCGTTTATGTTTGATATTGGTTATAACAATGATCATCACGAAGCAATTAAAATCTTAAAGAAGATTTTTGCTAATGATAAACGGGTTCTTAATCCTAAAAATATAGAAATTGGTATTGCTGAATTTGGCGATAACTCTGTACGTATTGCTGCTTATGCTCACGTAAAGTCGAAGGACTTCTTAGATGTGCAATATAGCATTATGTCCGATGTAAAGGATGCATTCGATAAGTATGGTATTGATATTCCATATCCTCAACGTGTGGTGTATATTCAAAATGTAGATAACTCTACTGGTGAAATCAAAGGTACTAAGAAAAAAGCAACAGGAACGAATGTTGCCATCGATGATAGTCCAGAAAGTTAAGTGTAATGTAGAAAGTGGGATATATGATATCTTTAACAACTAATTTGTTTATGATGTGGAAACGAATTGTTTTCTTGATAGCTTTTATAGGTTTAGTATTACTAGGATCTAGTATTTCCTATGCGGCATATATTGCACCGCCATCTACAGTTGGTGAAGCCGTTGTCCTCATCGATGCGGATACAAAAGAAATCCTATTTGCAAAGAATCCTGATAAGTGGATGCATCCTGCGAGCACTACGAAAATGGTTACATTGCTAACAGCTCTAGAACTCAAAGGTACACAACTTGATGAACTGGCGACTATTAGTAGTTATGCCACTAGTATGGAGGAATCCAATCTGGGGGTTCGCGTTGGCGATCAAATTACCTTGGAAGGCGTTCTTGAAGGCATGATGGTTGCTAGCGGTAATGATGCGGCCGTTGTCGTAGCAGAAAATGTAAGTGGCTCTGTAGAGAACTTTGCAAAGGACATGAATCGCGTTGCTGCAAAAGCAGGGGCAAAAAATAGTGTATTTTTAAATCCTCATGGTTTGACACAAATGGGTCATCACTCTACGGCTCGTGACTTGGCGATGATTGCAGCGTATGGTATGAAATACCAAATGTTCCGTGATAAAGTAGCCAATGATTATTATAAGGTGCCTTATCAAAACCGTACGCCAGAAACAATTCGCACTACAAACCATTTCATTCGCAATAAATATCCTGGTGCTAATGGTTTAAAAACTGGCTTTACGAATGCTGCAGGGGAATGCTTGATTGCATCGGCTACCCGTAATGGTCATACTATGATTGTAGTTATGCTTAACGATGATAACCGTTGGGATGAAGCAGTACAATTCCTTGATTACGGTTTTAAACTTCGTGGAGTTATTTAGGGGAACTATTGTGTAATGGGGGATATATGAGTTCATTCTTTGCCTTTTTAAAACGCATGCGCTTTATCAATCGATGGAGCCTCATGCGTAATACAGAAATTGAAAATATTCAAGAACATAGCCTTGAAGTGGCTATGGTAGCTCACAATTTAGCAGCTCTCAAAAATGAATACTTTGGTGGTAATGTGGACATTAATAAGGTAGCGGTCATTGCCATGTATCATGAGGTGAGTGAAATCTTTACAGGCGACATGCCAACACCGATTAAATATTTTGATCCAAAACTTCGTGAACTGTACGGTGAAGTTGAAACATTAGCACAAGAGAAAATGTTATCTACCTTGCCAGAACGATTACAAGCTGTTTATAAGCCTTTCATAGTAGATGCAGAGGGTAATCCTGAGTGGCCTATCGTTAAGGCAGCAGATACAATTTCGGCCTATATGAAATGTGTAAACGAACTCAAGGCAGGGAACGATGAGTTTAAAGAAGCACATGACTCTATTTTGGCTAAACTGAAAGCACTCAACATGCCAGAGGTAGATATGTTCCTTGAGACTTATATGCCTGCTCTTGGTAAAAGCTTAGATGAGCTAAATTATTACGAAATCAAATAATGATTAAAAAAGAGACGACGGATGGTCGTCTCTTTTTATTCTGCAAAAATACCAAATCTCCTACGTATGTGACTATTAGTGGCATATCAATTAATCATTATACTTCGTAATTTCTTGTATTTATACTTTAGTGTAGGAGGTAGTTAGATGTTGTTCTGCTCATCTCTCTCGTTCGAGGAGGTGAGACTATGAGTGATTTTGAAATATTGTCCCTAGTGGTAAGCATCATCAGCTTATTATTCACTTGTGGCGCATTCGTAGTGCTTATTTGCCGTAAAAACGAAAAATAGCCATAACATCTTAATAGACGTCACAGCCATTTTACATCTCAAATAAAGTTTTAGAGATGAGCTGGACGTTCCTAGGCATCTAGCTATCTCTGTTATATTATTATAAGTTTTTGCTAAACAGATGTCAAAGCCTGTAAAGCTTACAAAGATATTATAAAGCATAACAAATTATAATATCTATTTTTCTTCAATAATATTTTGGTTTCTCATTAATATTTTCTTCCCACGCCATGAGAATGCCCGGTGCCCATATTTAGCTTTGAACTCTTTGTTTGTAAGCATTTCTAGTTCATTAATATCGATGTGTGGTTCGATTTGTTGGAACTCGGGAATTGGTGTTGTGGGAATACCTTGATTATGAGGGCACACCTCTTGGCATACATCGCAGCCAAATACTAATGGGGTTTTAGCGATAATATGTTGTTCTTGGTCGGTGAGTTCTCCTTTTTTCTGGGTTAAGTAGCTTTTACAAGTATCATATTTGAATTCTTCGTGCCCTAAGCATTGACCTAGACAAGCGGTAATACAACGATTACAACCCATGCAAGATTGTTCAAGTGGTGTGTTCGGCTCAAATTCTAAGGTGGTTAATATCGTTCCTATTACTACGTAGGATCCCCATTTAGGACTGATAAAACAATTGTTTTTGCCATAAAAGCCAAGGCCTGCTAAGTATGCCATGTAACGGTCTGCCAAGGGAGAGGTGTCACAATGTATAGAAAACTGAGCTGAAGTATTCATTTTTTGTAATTTTTCAATAAGTTTTTCTAAATATTCATTAATGACCAGGTGATAATCTGTGCCCCATGTGTAGCGGGATAGATTGGATGGACCATTATGTTCTACGTAGTATGGAAAGAGACAGACAATAGCACTTTTAGGTGTGAACTCAGTTGTTCCTAGTAGTCGTTCCTCCACATCTGCCGCTGTAAATGGACAGGGATTAGTTTCGTACAAAATGGTTTTTGCATTTTCAGGTAGAGGCCAAGGAGCAATCCCAAATTCATAAATATGTAATTCTTTGCAAAATTCCTGTAAATTTATATCTTTCATCATAGATTTAGTGGCGAATAATTGGTAAAATAAAAGTATAAGAAACGTGAGGAATTCTATAGATTCCTGCTAAGTTTGTAGTTCGGTGATATCTGTATTTTTGTGGTTATCATCCAGTTCTGTTAGTATTAGTATACCATTGAGAGGACAGATTATGTTAGCATTTATGAAAGTATTACAACCGAAGACGGTGGAAGAGGCTTATGAATTAGCCACAAAAAACAAAACTGCCCCAATGCTAGCTGGCGGCTGCTGGTTGCGTTTAGGTCGACGCACATGGCCTGCAGTGATTGATATGGCTAGTCTTGACTTGCGTTATGTTCGCGAAGAGGATAACGAATTTGTCATTGGTGCTATGGCAACGCAAGGCGACGTGGAACGTTTTGAGCCATTACAACAATTCTGTGGTGGTGCTGTTGTTAAAGGTGTTAAAGAAATTCTTGGCATTCAATTCCGCAACACTGCTACTATGGGTGGATCTGTAGCAAGCCGCTTCGGCTTCTCCGACATTATTCCTGCATTAATGGCAGTACATGCAGACATCGTTACTTTTAAAGGCGGTCGCATGTCCATACATGACTATATGAAATACAGAGAACGTGATATCCTCGTGGAAATTCGTATCCCTAAAGTAGATGTGCCTGTAGCTGTAGAGGCTCTTCGCATCTCTCGTGGTGACTTCCCAGTGTTGACAGGTGCTCTTCGCCGTGATGACAAAGGCGTTGAAGTGTACATCGGTACAAGACCTGGCGTGCCTCAATTAGCAGAAAAAGCAAGTGCTCTGCTTTCAGAAAAAGGATTGTGTGCAGCAAAAGAAGCAGGTCAATTAGCATCTGAAGAGTTAGTTTACCAATCTAACTCTCATGCTTCCAAAGAATATCGCATGGAAATGGTAAAAGCTATGGTTCAACGCTTGTCTAAGGAGGTGGCACAATAATGGAACTCGTACTTAATATTAATAATAAAAATGTAACTGTTAATGTGCCAACGGATGAAATGTTGTTGGATACATTGCGTAATCTTGGTTACTATAGCGTACGTTGTGGCTGTGACACAACAAACTGTGGCCTTTGCACCGTATGGGTAGATGACGAAATTATCTTGTCTTGTGCATATCCTACATTCCGTGCGCCAGGTCATAAAATCACTACATTAGAAGGCTTGCAAGAAGAGGCTGAATTATTAGCGGCTTGTATTGCTAGCGAAGGCGCTGACCAATGCGGCTTCTGTACAACTGGCATGATGATGAGTGCTATCAACTTGAAACGTAAAAATCCAAAGGCTAGTGATGATGAGATTCGTGAATACCTCATCGGTAACTTGTGCCGTTGTACTGGCTATGAATCACAACTTCGAGGGGTTCGTAAATTCTTAGAAGGAGGCCTAAAATAATGAATAAGCACATTGGTAAATCTTATGACAAGGTTGACTCTAAAGGTATTTTGACGGGTAAACCGTCTTATACTGGCGATTTTGTTCCAAAAGATGCGCTCGTTATTAAGGTTCTTCGTAGCCCTCATGCACAGGCGCGCATTAAATCAATCGATACATCTAAAGCTAAATTGATTCCTGGCGTAGAAGCAATCTTTACACATGAAGATGTGCCTAATACTCGTTTTACCTTGGCTGGTCAAACCTATCCAGAGCCATCTGCTTATGATGCGCTTATTTTAGACCCTGTAGTTCGCTATGTAGGCGATGAAGTGGCTCTTGTTGTTGCAAAAGATGAAGCTACAGCACTTAAAGCGATGCCTCTTATCAAGGTTGAATACGAAGTACAAAAACCTGTGCTCGATATGCATACGGCTATCGACCATGAAACAGTAGTCCACCCTGAAGATGATATTCATAACAATATTCCTGTAGGTCAAGATTATAAACGCAATATTTGCGTATCTTATCATAAACGAGTAGGTGATATTGAAGCTGAACTTGCAAAATGTGATTATGTAGTAGATGGTACTTACTTTGACCAAGCTACACGCCAAACAGCAATGGAACCATTCCAAAGTTATGGTTACATTGATGCATTGGGCCGCGTAGTTATCGTATCTTCTACACAAATCGTATTCCATGTGCGCCGTCATATTGCGCGTGCATTAGGAATTCCGGCTACAAAGGTTCGCGTAATCAAACCTCGTATCGGCGGTGGTTTCGGTTCTAAACAAACGGCTTGCACAGAAATTATGACAGCTTTTGTGGCGTGGACATTGAAGAAACCTTGCTACCTCTTATACGATCGCACTGAAGCACAGACTTGCTCCACTACACGTCATGCTCGTGAATGGAAAATCCGTGTAGGTGCTACAAAAGATGGAATTATCAAAGTAATTGATATGGACTCCATTACTGATGCAGGTGCTCATGCAACTCACTGTTTCACTACTACTACAGCTGGTGAGCATAAGTCCATTCCTTTATACAATAAAGCGACAGCTGTCCACTACGGTACAGAAGGCGTATACATGAACCATACACCAGGCGGTGCATTCCGTGGTTATGGTGCTACAGAAGCGCTATGGCCATTAGAGTGTGCTGTTAATAATTTGGCAGATAAAATGGGTGTTGACCCTGCTGAATTGCGTCAAAAGAACTTGATTGCTCAAGGTGAACAAAGCTTGGTATACGCTCCAGATGAATACCTTGACTCTGGTCTATTCCAAGATACAGTAAACCGCGTAAAAGAAATGGCGCGTTGGGATGAGCGTCCTCATTCTTGGGATATTGACGAACGTTATCGCGGTGGCCTTGGCATGGCATTAGCATTACAAGGTTCTGGTGTTGCTAACATTGACGTAGCATCTGTAGAAATTCGTCTTGGCGATGATGGTAACTATACATTGTATACGGGCTCTTCCGATATGGGCATGGGTGCTAATACTGTATTGACTCAAATGGCTTGTGAAATCATTGGCTGTCCTATGGAATACATGACTGTTGTTGAATCTGATACAGACATCGTACCATTTGATCCAGGTTCCTATGCATCTAGTACAACATACGTAACTGGTACGGCGACGAAAATGGCTGCTGAAGAATTACGTACTAAGATTATTGCTAAGTTCGCTCAATTCTTCGATACAGATGTAGAAAACATCGATTTTGATGGCGTTGTAGCTACCACAAAAGATGGTTCTCAAACTATGGATATCCATCAATTAGCTCCAAAATTATTGGTAGGCGTTAACGCTGAACAATTGTCTGGTTTCGCTACCTGGGGCAGTCATACATCCCCACCTCCATTCATGGCAACTATTGCAGAGGTAAAAGTAGACAAACAAACTGGTAAGGTTATTCCGCTTCATACATATTCCTGCATCGATTGCGGTACTGTTATTAATCCTAAATTGGCTCGCGTTCAAGTTGAAGGCGGCGTAGTACAAGCTATCGGCATGGCGTTGTATGAAGATGTACGCTATTCTAATAATGGTCGCTTAGAGACTAATAACCTTATGACTTATAAAATTCCAACCCGTCAAGATATTGGCGAGTTACATGTAGACTTTGTAGAGTCTTATGAACCGACAGGCGGATTTGGTGCCAAATCTATTGGTGAAGTTGTTATTAATACGGCTAGTCCAGCTATTCAACATGCTATTAAAAATGCAGTTGGTGCGGACGTTCGTACATTACCTATGACACCTGAGAAGGTATTTATGGCTATGGACGAGAAATATAAAGTATAGAGATTTCTATTTACTTTTCCTTTCTAAGGAGGCCTGGTTTTATGACATCACAAACATCCTATTGGAATCGATTGATTCAGCCGGGAATCGTGGCCCTTGTTGGGGCAGGCGGTAAAACGACTGTGCTTTCAAAATTAGTAGAATATGGAAGGCTGAAAGGTCAGCCCATCGTAGTTACGACTACGACTCGACTCTATGAATCTCAAGTGGCTCATTATGAACCGATTTATACTCGAAATATTAATGAAGCTGATGAATATTGTACTGATCGTATTTTGCGTGGATATTGTGGTGCGTGGTTCTCTGGCATTACAGGAACAAAAGTGGACTCCTTAGATTGTGATCTTATCGATGGTTTAGCAAAATTGCATCCGAACTGGCAAATTGTAGTGGAAGCAGATGGGGCAAAGGAAAAATGGCTTAAGGCGCCTAAGACGACTGAGCCAGTCATCCCATCTCTCACAAAGACTACGATTGGTCTTGTGAATTTACAAATGTTAGGAGCGCCGCTTGATGATGAGCACGTACATAATATCGAGCTCGTTCAAGATATTGTGAAACGCGATATGGGCGCCATTGTAACGCCACGCATGTTGGCTGATCTTGTGCTCCATAAACAAGGTTTATTCCAATACAGTAAAGGTAAAAAAATTCTGTTCTGTACTGGTTATGAAACGGTGCAACATCGTATCATTGATGATTTTATTGATCATATTGTAGATAGCGACATTTCCGATATCATCTTAGCTGATGGATACAAAGCAAGTTGTGAAATCCGTCGCATTATTCAATGTCGGTAGGTACTCATGTCTTATGTGAAAGCAAAATCTAATACCGCTTTCAGTCCCATGAGAGACCCCATAGACCGTCGTCCTTTGTATATTGGTATTGTCCTCCTCGTAGGAGGTCAATCCAAGCGCATGGGATGTAATAAGCAACTTTTGCCTTGGCGTGGTAAAACTGTTTTAGATGCGGTCTGTGGGGCTCTTCATTGTGGATGGAATGATTCGGTAGAACTTACTGAATCCTGTAAACTACCTTTTGTAGCGGTTACTGGTGATGATCATGAAAGATTAGAACCTATAGTTACGAGCTATGGGTTTGAAGTGGTTCAGAATGAACATCCTAATCGTGGACAAGGCCTGTCCATAGCGATAGGAGTACGTCATTTGGTAGAAAACTCACCGATACCGCTAGACGGCATTCTTTGTTCTGTAGGGGATCAACCACTATTGACTGGGAATGTTGTACATCAGGTTATTAGTGCATTTAGTGATAACTTTCATTCGAAAACTATCGTCGTCCCGCATTATGGGGCGAATTATCAGTCGGGAAATCCTGTTCTATTTGGTTCACATTGGTTTGAATCATTGCAACATATCCAAGGGGATCAAGGTGGCAAAACTATCATTCGCGGTAGTGGTAAAGACCATGTTATCAAATTGTGGATTCGTGACGATATTGGATATGATATTGACACACCCGATGATTTTGAGCGTTTGAAACAACGTGAAAGTGAGGCATTATGAAACCATTAGTCCTTATGCGCGGAGGCGGAGACATCGCTTCTGGCGCTGTATATAGATTGAAACGTGCAGGCTATCCTGTGGTGATTAACGAAATCGCCATTCCTACCATGATTCGCCGTGAAGTATGTTATGGCAATGCTGTACATCGCGGAGAAATGATTTTGGAACGCTTTGTAGCACGTCATGTAGCCCTTAGTGAAGTAGCAGATACGTTGGCACAAGGTGTTATTCCCGTTGTGACTAGTTCATATGAAGAGCTACTTGATACATTGAAGCCAGCTATTGTTGTAGATGCTATTTTAAGTAAAAAGAATCTTGGTACCAAACGTGATGATGCAGATCTCGTCATTGGTGTGGGGCCTGGATTTACTGCAGGGCATGATGTGGATGTTGTCATTGAAACCATGCGCGGTCATTACTTAGGTCGTTGCATCTATGATGGTCCAGCGCAGCCTAATACGGGGATTCCCGGTAATGTAGGTGGTTATACTCATGAACGTGTTATTCACTCATCAAAGGCTGGTCTGTTTACAGCTAAGCGCCATATCGGCGATTCTGTACAAGCTAATGAAGTCATTGGTTATGTAGATAAAGAGCCAGTGCGGGCAAAAATTACAGGTATTCTTAGAGGTATTCTTAAGAGCGGACTCATCGTATCCGACCATTTTAAATTGGCCGATGTAGATGCCCGTTGTGAAGAAGCTCATTGTTATAGTATTTCAGATAAATCCCTTGCCGTTGGTGGCGGTGTTTTAGAAGCTGTTACTGCATGGGAGTATGAAAGGAATCAAGATGGAAACGATCTATGATGTGATGAAAGACCGTCTTCAGCTTACAGAAACTACGCTGATGGTTACTGTATTGTCTGGCCCTCGTCAAGGGGATAAGACAATTTATGCTGAAGATGGTAGTATTTTGTATGGTACACCAATCGAAGGATTTATAGTAGATAAAGCAAAGCTTAATTCTTTATGCATGGTAGGCGAAGCGGAATGTTTCGTACAACCTGTAGAAAATGATCCATCTGTCCTCGTATTGGGTGCGGGTCATGTGAGCCGTGCTATTACCGATTTATTATTATTTATCGGGTGTCGTGTAACCGTTGTAGATGACCGCCCAGAATATGTAGTTCCTGAATTCTTTGATGAACGTGTAACTCGTAAATGCTTACCATTAGAAAACTTTAAAAATGATCTACCTCTTGATGAATATAATGGGTTTATCATTGTTACTCGTGCTCATGAGTATGATAATGTATGCTTAGAACAATTGCGTGATTATTTGCCAACCTATATGGGTGTTATGGGCAGTCAAAAGCGTATTCATTATGCATTTGAAGTATTGCGTGAACAAGGTTGGACACAAGAAGAATTAGATATGGTATATGCACCAATTGGTCTAGACTTAGGTGCACAAACCCCTGAGGAGATTGCATTATCTATCGTTAGCGAATATTTGGCAGTGGTGCGTGGTAAAAAAGGCGGCTCATTGCGGAAAGGTAGAGTGAGCTATGAATCGTGAGTTTATTGAATATTTAAGTGCTCGTAAAAATGAAACACTAGCTGTAGCTACTATTTTATTTACCCGTGGTTCTACACCGCGTAAGGCTGGTACATCTATGGTAGTATTCCCAGATGGATCTATCTTTGGTACTATCGGTGGTGGTCGTGCAGAAAATGAGATTCGTCTAAGCGCTGTTGATTCTTTGAATAAAAAAGAAGCACATCGTCGTATCGAAGTTCTTTTAGATGACGATGTAGCTGTAAAAGAAGGTATGGTGTGTGGCGGACAGATGGATGTGTGGATTGAAACACAAAACATTTAAGTTCATAACTATAGAAAAAATAAAATCTTATACTCGTTTATAAATTTACAGTGTTTCTAAAATGAGTTAAAATATAAGGTACAGCCAAGCAGTTGGTTGTACCTTATTATTTTGTATAAGGAGCTATTTTTATGCATATTGACGCACTTATACATACCTTTAGGCTTCTTGATATTGCTGATATCTTAATCGTTGCCGTAGGTATTTATTACTTATATAAATTGCTTAAAGATACACGGGCCGTTTCTCTTTTAAAGGGCCTCGTTATGCTAGCGATTCTAAATTTATTGAGTCATTTGCTGAATCTATATGTTATCAATTGGATTTTGCAACAAAGTATGACCGTTCTTCTCTTCGCATTACCTGTAGTATTCCAACCGGAATTGCGCCGTGCTTTAGAACAATTGGGCCGTGGTCGAATTTTCAGTAAGGCACAGAATGTCAACGAAGAGGAAATGGATATGGCTATCAATGAAGTGATGGCGGCGGCTCGCGTTATGTCTCGTGAGCATACTGGGGCACTTATCGTTTTTGAACGTGAAGTGGGCCTCAATGACTTCGTTGATACAGGCATTTTAATGGATGCTGTGTTGAGCCGTGAGCTAATTAAAAATATTTTCGTTCCTAGTACACCACTTCATGATGGGGCGCTGATTATCCGCGATGGACGTATTCGTGCAGCGGGGTGTTTGTTGCCACTAACTGAGGATCGTACATTGAGTACTGAACTTGGTACACGTCACCGTGCAGCCATCGGTTTGTCTGAACAAACTGATGCTGTCGTTGTTGTGGTCAGTGAGGAAACGGGGACAATTTCCTATACCTATGGCGGCCATATTTATCGCCATTTACCGGAAGATCAAATTAAAGAAGCGTTGCGTACATTTATGGAACGCCCTCGTCAAACCATTACTGGTATGTGGAAATGGGGGGCAAAAAAATGATGATACATTTGAAACGCAATTGGCCAGCTAAGTTGTTATCATTGCTAGCGGCTATCGTCATGTGGTTCTTTATCATGCGAGATCAGAACCCTGTGATGGAGGTAACCTATACAGTACCTGTTCAAGTCCAAAATCTTGATTCCCATTATATTATAGAAGATGCACCTGATGTAGCACGCATTGTCCTTTCGGGCCCTCGCGATACGATTATGGCTATAAAGGCAGATAATCTTCGTGCATATATTGATGCATCTGGTGTAAAACCAGGTCAAAATAATGTAACCATTGGATTTACCCCTCCAGCGGGGATGAGCCTTGTGGAGGTTAAGCCTGATACTGTAACAATTAATGTAGACGAATATGCAGAGCGGAAAATACCGGTTGAAATTGTTCCAATTGGTAAGTTCTCCGACGATGTTGCTCTCAAGTCAGTAACCATTGTACCGAAAGAGGTAACTGTGTCTGGACGTAAACAGCTTGTTAACGCTGTAAATAAGGTTGTTATGAAGGTTAATATCTCTGGTCAAACCAAGAACTTTAGTGCTGTTAGTACGTTAGAAGCCTGGGATATATCTGGTAATGTATTAGATGTACACATCAATCCGAGCCAAGGTCAAGCGCAATATGAACTAAACTTATTGCGTAAAGATAAAGCGGTTCCTATTACAGTACCAACGGCGGGAACGGTAGCTGATGGGTATGAAGTTAAGTCTATATCCGTTACGCCGACTCAATTAACTGTGACTGGTCGAGAAGAAATGATTGATTCTGTTTCAGAAATTCAAACAGAACCAATTGATCTTACCGGTGTAACGAAGGGCATTCAAGGTAATTACAACTTGGTATTACCGAGTGGTGTCAATAGTAATGTTACTACAGTACATGTTAAGGTAGATATACAAAAGAAAACTACGTAGTTTATGAGGTTAAAGAGGTAATAGTAATTTCTAAAATTGTTATTACTAAAAACCTAAATTAAAAATAAGACCCTAATAGAGGATAAGATTAAACTCTATTAGGGTCTATTTTAATGCTTTATGGGGATACTCTGTTTATTATGTATTAGCTTTTACAGTAATATTGTATAATAGTATTGTATGACCAATTTCTAGTAGGTTAAATTTGAAGGATTTAGGTCAAATAAGAAAGAAATTTGCTAACCTAAAAGGATAGCTTAAATAAGGAAAGATATGATTAGAATAATAAATCTCCGCGTGGCTGTTACGGTCAAGTCGGATATAAAGGATATTGTAGAAAAGAAATATCCCCAATTGCGAGGCGCTATTGAAACGATTCACGTTGTACGACGCGCTGTAGATGCTCGTAAAAAACCGAATATTGTATTTGTGTATACCTTGTTTGTTGAGGTTCATAAGGAAGCTCAAATCATGAAAAAACTAGGTAAACAAAAGGATGTATCTGTATTTACTCCAGAGGATCCAGAACCTATTGTTTATGGTAATGTGCCGTTAGCACATCGCCCTGTAGTGATGGGCTTTGGTCCAGCTGGGATGCTAGCTGCCTTTTATTTAGCTCGTGAAGGGTACCGTCCAATCGTTCTTGAACGAGGTCAAGACGTTGATACTCGTAGCCAAGATGTAGAAACGTTTTGGAAGGAGGGCGTATTCAAGCCTGAATCTAACGTACAATTTGGCGAGGGTGGTGCAGGTACCTTCTCTGATGGTAAACTGACAACCCGCGTTACACATCCAAGATTGCATGAAATCTCCAAATATTTTGTAGAGTTCGGCGCTCCAGAAGAAATCTTGTATAAACATAAACCTCATGTAGGTACAGATAAGTTGCGTACCATGGTAAAAGCTATGCGTGAACGCATCATCGAATGGGGTGGTGAAGTTCGCTTTGGCGCTAAGATTACCGATTTATTTATTGAAAATGACCATATCGTAGGTGTTGAAGTTAACGATAACGAACGCATTGATACGACGGTTGTCCTTTCTGGCGTAGGTCATAGTGCACGCGATACGTACGAAATGTTACATAAACGTAATGTAGAAATGACGGCAAAACCATTTGCTATCGGTGTTCGTATTGAACATGATCAGGCTGTCATTGACGAGTCTCAATATGGTGTAGAACCATCTAGCTTAGGTCTTGGTGCAGCGGAATATTCTCTTGTGTACCATGATAAAGAAACAGGCCGTACAGCGTATAGCTTCTGTATGTGCCCAGGTGGTCAAGTTGTAGCATCTGCGTCCGAAAATGGTGGCGTTGTTGTAAATGGCATGAGTTTATATGCTCGTGATAGCGGTGTTGCGAACAGTGCTATCGTAGTTAATGTAGGGCCTGATGACTTTGGTAATCATCCACTCGATGGTGTAGCATTCCAACGTGAATGGGAACGCAAGGCATATGAATTAGGTGGAGCTAACTTCCATGCACCAGCGCAGACCGTAGGTCAATTTTTAGGACTTTCACAAGCACCAAGCGTACAAGATAGCACATATAGCTATGAACCAGGCGTAGTAAATTGCGATTTACATGATTGTTTGCCACCATTCGTAACGTCCGTGTTGGAACGAGCATTGCCGTATTGGGGACGACGTATTCATGGATTTGATGATCCTGCGGTATGCATGACTGGTGTTGAAACACGCACCTCTGCACCGCTTCGCATGGGGCGTAATGAAGAACGTATTTCTCCAACTGTAGGTGGATTTTATCCTATGGGGGAAGGTGCAGGCTATGCTGGCGGTATTATGAGTGCAGCCCTTGATGGAGCAGAAACTGCCATTATATGCATGGCAAAATATGCAAAACCTAACTAGTTAGTAGTAGAATGTATTGTGAAGTAAACTACAGTATAGGTTCATTTTGGTACTGTAAAATAGTATATCTGTATAGTATATATATGTGTGGTGTATATATTGTGATATAATACACAACAGTGAATATATAAGGACTTGTGATTTTCACAATCCCTAGAGGAGGATAATTATGGCTCGTTTATTTGGTACAGATGGTGTACGTGGTGTTGTTAATGAATTTTTAACACCTGAATTAGCCTATCATTTAGGCCGTGCAGCGGCTACATATTTTGGTAAAGAAAAAGACCATCCTACATTCTTGATTGGTCGTGATACGCGTATTTCTGGCTCTATGCTTGAAAGTGCGTTAGCATCCGGTATTTGCTCTGTTGGCGGCAATGTTGTAATTGCCGGTGTTATTCCGACTCCAGCAGTAGCTTACCTTGTACGTCAACAAGGCTTTGATGCAGGTGCTGTTATTTCTGCATCTCACAATCCATATCCAGATAATGGTATTAAATTCTTTGATGGCAATGGCTATAAATTGCCAGATGAAGTAGAAGATCAATTAGAACAATATGTTCGTCAAAGTGCAGATAATGAATTACCACGTCCTACAGGTGATGGCATTGGTACCATTGAGTACAATAGCAATTTAGCTCATTTCTACGCTCACTTTGTTCGCCACACAGTTGATACATCCCTTGAAGGTTTGACTATCGTATATGATGGTGCGAACGGTGCTGCATCTAGCGTAGGTCCTGAAATTTTATCTGGTCTTGGCGCTAAAGTAATCAACATCAATGTAAATCCAGATGGCTTGAATATCAATGATCACTGTGGTTCTACACATATCGAAGGCTTGCAAGTGGCTGTACAACAACACAATGCAGACCTTGGTATCGCTAACGATGGTGATGCGGACCGTTGCTTATTGGTAGACGAAAAAGGTCAAGTTCTCGATGGTGACCAAATCATGCTATTGTGTGCTCTTAAATTGAAAGAAGAAGGCAAACTCAAAGATGATACTGTAGTTGGTACTGTTATGAGTAATATTGGTTTCCACAAAGCGGCAGAAGAACTAGGAATGAAAACAGTTTCTACTGCTGTTGGTGACCGTTATGTTTTGGAATACATGCGTGAACATGACCTCTCCGTTGGTGGTGAGCAATCTGGTCACGTAATCTTCTTAGATCACAATACAACTGGTGATGGCATGTTAACAGCTGTTCAAGTGGCGGCTCTTATGAAAGAAAAAAATCAACCACTTTCTGAGTTGGCTGGCATTATGACTAAGTATCCTCAAGTTCTTATCAACGTTCGTGTTGCTACAAAAACAGGTTGGGAAGACAATGATATTATTAAAGCTGCCATCGTAACAGCAGAAGGTGAACTTGGTGATGAAGGCCGCGTTCTAGTTCGTGCATCTGGTACAGAACCACTCATTCGCGTAATGGCAGAAGGTCCTAACCAAGAAGAACTACAAGCACTATGCCAAGAAATTGCTGATATTATCGGTAGAGAACAAGGGTTAGCAGACTAACTCTTAATGAGTGATATTTTAAATTGAATAATCATAATGAATAACCTTTTTGTTTTGGGTTATTTTAAGATTAGAGGGTATCATTATGAAAACAATAGGTTTAATTGGGGGAATGAGCTGGGAAAGTACGATTACGTATTACCAAGTTTTGAATGAAACTATTAAGCAAGTTTTGGGCGGCTTACATTCTGCAAAATGTATTTTATATAGCGTTGATTTTGAAGAAATAGAAAAGTGCCAGGCAAATGGCGATTGGAATAGAAGCGCTGAAATTTTATCCGATGCGGCTCAATCTCTTGAAAAGGCCGGTGCTGATTATATTGTTATATGCACGAATACAATGCATAAAGTGGCGGATGAAATAGAAAGACATATTCACATCCCTCTCCTTCATATTGCGGAAATGACTGCAGTAGAGTTAGAAAAATCAGGTATTACAAAGGTAGGTCTACTTGGTACCAAGTACACGATGCAACAAGATTTTTATAAATGTATCTTGGAAAATCGGGGGATTCATGTTGTTATCCCTAACGAAGATCAAGTTGAACTTGTAAATGATATTATATACAATGAATTGTGTTTAGGTGTTATTTCTAATGAATCTAAACAACAATACTTAGATATTATTGGTGATTTGGTAAAATCTGGTGTACAAGGTGTTATTTTAGGCTGTACTGAAATCGGACTACTTGTTAAACAGGATGATACGGATATACCGTTATTTGATACTACATTGATACATGCAAAAAATGCGGCGTTGATTTCTATTGATGGAGCATAACTTTTGATACTCTTATTTTTGTGTGATAAATCAAAAAGGATATCTGTATTTGAACTGCTATGAGATTTGAATAAAAAAGAAGAAAGCACTACTTTGAATTGCAAAATTCAGAGTAGTGCTTTTGCCATTATTTATCAGCTACAACGAGTTTATATCCATTCAAGTGAATGTTATTATTTGTTGTGTCTTCGTTAGTTAAAGATTTTACATAGCTATCACCAGTGAGTGTCCAGGTAGAGTCTTTGCTGAGTTTTATTGTAATTTCTTTAGCGGTGTTATCTGTGTTTACAGCGCCTACGAGGCTAGATCCATTAGTCATATCTAGTGCGACAGTGCTGATGGAGTCAGCTACGATGTTACCGCTAAGTTCTTGATTAGATGCGCGGAGTGTGAGGTGTCCACCGTTTTCACCGTCTTTGCCCCAGCGGGAGTCTGCCGCAGCTTTCACCAGTGTCGTAGTGTTTGGCATTAAGATTGTGTTGCCTGTAAGGTCTGCTTCAGCGGTGGTGTTGTTTACATAGATGAACGCACCTGTGGAGTGGGTTGTGAGCGTATTATTTTCAGCTTTGAGGCGTGCAATACCGCTTTCAGCATCACCGGAGAAGCTTTGGTAGAGCATGAATCCATTGTCTTTGTAGCCAGTTACATTTGAGTTTGTAAGGGTAATGGAGTTTTTGCCTTCTACAACGCCAATTTCACTGTTATTAGCTACGCCGTTCACATTGTTAGCTGTAATATTGCCAGTAGAGTAGATAATAGGACTACCTGTACCAGAGGTTGTAAGTTTAGCGGCTTCCGCAGTAATCGTACCTTCGCCACGGTCAGTAGCAAGGGTAGCAGAGTGAGCACCTTCAGTAGTGATCGTTAGATTTTTACCATTTACTGTGCCTTTATACGTAGCATCTAGACCACGAGAGGAATCGCTTTTAGTGTGAATATTAGTGTTCTCTACGTTGATAACAGAGCCTTCACCAGTAGCAAAGACTGCATTGGAACCATTGGAGTTAGATGTAATATTGCTACCCTTAATGTTGATTTGGCTGCCATCAATACCAAGAATTACCACATTTTGACCTCGGAAATTACTGTTGTCATCGCTTGTAGTATTACCAGTTTTATCGAAAACGCTGTTTTCGATATTTACGACTGCTTTATTTTTGCCTATGAAAGCATTCTGGTCAGATGTTGTATTAGTAATTAATTCATGAGCGATAGATTTGTTTTCTGTTACTACAGACGTACCTGTGAAAGTACTAGGATTTACTTCGGCTTGTGGTGCCATGCCAGTAGGGGCTCCGTTTTGCATATCTGTTGGAGGTGCCCCGTTTTGACTTCCACTTGGAGGTGCTTCATTAGGAGCACCTACTGGCGGTTGACCTGCAGGTGGTTTACCATGTGGCGCACCATTTGGTGGTGTGCTACCTTGAGCAGATGGTACAGTTGGAGCTTGTTCTGTAGTGGTTACAACAGCTACGTTAGTATTCGCTTGTGTTTCTGCTGCAAAGGTTGGAATGAAAGCCAATGTAGATAAGGCGGCACCTAATACTGCAGGGAGCACCCAACGGCGTAATTTTCTGTATTGTATGTTATTTTTATGTATTTTATTTTTCTTTTTTATAATTGTTTTATTCATACTATTTCTCTCCTAAATTGTATAAATTGATTGTAGTTGAATAGTAAAATCTAATTGCATAAAATATAGATTGATAGCAGTATAATTTCTTACAATGAAAATACCGTGAAGTATAGAAAAAATCTTTTATCTTGCCTTTGAATTAGGTTCGGAGGTTTACATTTTATCGATTTTTTTAGTATAATATAGCTCAGTACATAATTCATATTTGTACTAATTCTGCCGTATATCATAGAAAGGAAGACCGAATTCGTAAAGGCGAATAGCGCAAGTACCCGCGAAGGCAGTCGTTAGGGTAGACGAGGTGAAGAGTGATCGAATAATCAGCGGATGCTCTTCCGGCATATTCATGTCGTAACAGATACTAAAAAGCCCATCGGTAACGATGGGGACAAAGTGTATCTGAATGAATTGTATTCAAATACTATTTGATACATAATTTGAACATTAACTTAGATTGTTAAGTTAGAATAGTAATTTGTTAGCCTTAGTTTTTGGCTGGGGCTAGAATGCCCCCAGTATAGGAGGATATACTTATGTGCGGTATCGTAGGATACATTGGCTTTAATCAAGCATCTGATTTCTTATTGGACGGTATGGCGAAATTAGAATACCGTGGTTATGACTCTGCAGGCATCGCTATTATTGGTGCTGAAAATGTAATCAAAATTCAAAAAAAGGTTGGCCGTCTAGCTAATCTTGAGGCGATTGTAAAAGCAGATCCTAATGAAGGGACTGTAGGTATTGGTCATACACGTTGGGCTACTCATGGTCGTCCATCCGATATGAACGCCCATCCTCATGCATCTGAAGATGGTAAATTTGCTGTTGTTCACAACGGTATCATCGAAAACTACATGCCTTTAAAAGAAGAGCTCATCGAAAAAGGGTACCATTTCAAATCTGAAACTGATACAGAAGTAGTAGCTCATTTATTAGAGGATATGTACGATGGCGATTTCGTAAGTACTGTACGCCGCATGCTCGCTCGTGTTGACGGTGCGTATGCTCTTGAAATCATCTGTGCTGATGAGCCAGACAAAATCATTTGTACTAAAAAAGAAAATCCATTGGTTATCGGTCTTGGTAAAGGTGAAAACTTTGTAGCATCCGATATTCCAGCAATCATTAACTACACACGTGATACATACATCTTGAGCGATGGTGAATTAGCTATCGTAACTCGTGATAATGTATCCGTATTTGACCGTGAAGGTAATGCTATCGATAAAGAAGTATTCCACGTAAGCTGGAATGCAGAGGCTGCTGAAAAAGGTGGTTATGAACACTTCATGTTGAAAGAAATTCATGACCAACCTAAAGCTGTACGCGATACATTTGGTACACACATCTCCGAAGATGGTAAAACTGTACACTTTGAGGAATTGAACTGGACAGCTGATGATGTAGCAGCTTTCAACAAAATCCTCATCGTTGCATGTGGTACAGCATACCATGCAGGTCTTGTAACAAAACAATATATTGAAAACTTGGCGCGCATTCCTGTAAGTGTGGAAATTGCATCTGAGTACCGTTATAGCAATCCGTTAACTGATGATAAAACATTATGTATCGTTATCAGTCAATCCGGTGAAACATCTGATACATTGGCTGCTTTGAAAGAGGCTAAACGTCATGGCGCTAAATCCTTGGCAATTACAAACGTAGTAGGTTCCAGTATTTCCCGTGAAGCAGATAATACTGTGTACACATGGGCAGGTCCTGAAATCTCTGTAGCGTCTACAAAAGCGTATACTACTCAATTAGTAGCAGGCTTGTTGTTCGCTGTATACCTTGGCCAATTAAATGGTAAAATGGATCCGGCTTTAGGTGGAGAAATCCTTAGCGGTGTTAAAAACTTGCCTACATTGATTCATGAAATCTTTGAAGTAGACGAAGATATGAAAGCCTTTGCTAAACATTATGGCTTCAAATCTGATGCGTTCTTCTTGGGCCGTGCTATCGACTACGCAGTAGCGATGGAAGGTGCTTTGAAATTGAAAGAAATTTCTTACATCCATGCTGAAGCATATGCTGGTGGCGAGTTGAAACATGGTACATTGGCTCTTATTGAAGAAGGCGTACCTGTTATCGCATTGGCTACACAAGAAGATGTATATGATAAGATGATCAGCAACATCCGTGAAGTAAAAGCTCGTGAAGCTGTTGTAATCGGTATTGGCATGAAAGGTGACGAAGAATTATCTAAACACGTAGACCATACAATCTATGTGCCTCGTGCAAATAAATTCATCGCTCCAATCCTTGCGGTTGTACCATTGCAATTATTGGCGTACTACGCAGCGATTACACGCGGCGCAGATGTAGATAAACCACGTAACTTGGCTAAATCTGTAACCGTAGAATAATATATATAACCAACAGTGCCTCGGCACTGTTGGTTTATTTCAATATAGGGAGACTATTATGGCAGTTATATTTTCCGGCATCCAACCAAGTGGGGAATTAACACTTGGCAACTATTTGGGGGCTTTACGTAATTTCTTAGAGTATCAAGATACTGATGAATGTTATTATTGCATCGTTAACCAACATGCGATCACTGTACCGCAAGATCCAAAAGAGTTATTCCAAAATACTCGTAATTTGGCTGCGTTATACCTCGCTGTTGGCCTCGATCCTAAAAAGGTAACATTATTTGTGCAATCCGAAGTGCCTGAGCACGTTAAACTCGGTTGGGTTATGCAATCTATCAGCTATGTTGGCGAATTAGAGCGTATGACACAGTACAAAGATAAGTCTCAAAAGCAAGGTGACTCTATCCCTACAGCGTTGCTTACGTATCCCCCATTGATGGCGGCAGATATTTTGTTATATGGTACTAACTATGTTCCAGTAGGTGAGGACCAAAAACAACATCTTGAGTTGACTCGTAATTTGGCAGAGCGTTTTAACCGTAGATTTGGTGAAACTTTCGTAGTACCTGATATCAAGGTAGGCGAAGGTGGTGCTCGCGTTATGAGCTTACAAGAGCCAACTAAGAAAATGAGTAAATCTGATGATAACCAAAATGCTACAATTCGTCTTTTGGATGCACCAGACTTGATCGTGAAAAAATTGAAACGCGCTCAAACTGACTCTGATAACGCGGTGCGTTATGATAAAGAAAACAAACCTGGCATTTCTAACTTGATGGGCATTTACCGTGCTATCACAAAAGACAGCTATGAAGCTATCGAAGAAATGTATGCCGGTAAAGGTTATGGCGTCTTCAAATCCGATATCGCAGACCTATTGGTGGCAACTCTTGAGCCAATTCAACAACGTTACAATGAGTTGATTACAAGCCCTGAACTCGATGTTATTCTCGATGAAGGTGCTTCTAAGGCTCATGCTAAAGCAAGTCAAATGTATCGTAAAGTAGAGCAAGCTATGGGCTTGTGCCGTAAATAAAATCATATAGTAGACTTTCAATTTGTGAGGTAAGCCATGACGAAACAAGAGGCGATGGAACGCTTTTCATCAGGTACCGTACAACAGAGCTTAGAAATACATCGTGGAATTCAGTGGGCCGGTCGTATCATCGGTCTATTGGTTTGCGCCTTAATTGTAAAATATATGCCCGCCGATTGGGCTGAGCGTATATGGTATTACCTGTTGTTACTCGTAATATTGTGGACCCTTCATAGATTAGGTGAAAGTCAAGCATTTATCTGTGAAAAGGGCCTCGTGTTAAAGCGAAGGCCTTTTTCTGTGAAAGAATACTTTCACAGCCTCTTTCATGGCGATGAATATTTTGTCTTTGTCGATTATGAGCATATCATTGGATTTACTGAAGGTTGGCGTGAGTTGCAGGCCATGAATGGTCATGGTGGGATTTATGTAATACCATTAGATCTCGCACAGGTAGGGTATAAAGACAAAATGGCCATGATTGAAGCGATTCATAAGCATTCAGATACATAATGTATGCGTATATACAAAGGATTAAGTACTATAATCCTGTATGAACCATGAGAGAACTAAAAAATTCTAAAATTCATCAAATTAGCTATTTACAACTTTAATAAACTAAAGTATAATACAATCATCGGGTACAGACATGAGTTCTGTACAGCATATATTAGCAAGTAGTTAAAGGTGTAATACACCGTGGAGGATAGTTATGAATTGGAAAAAGATGATGGCCGTTGGCCTTGCAGCAGTATCTATGATGGTATTTGTAACGGGTTGTGGTAGTGATACTAAAACGGCTAATAAAGAATTACCTAAAAAAATCGTTATCGGCTTAGATGATAGCTTCCCTCCAATGGGATTTAAAGATGATAAAGGCGAAATCGTAGGTCTTGATATCGATATGGCTAAAGAAGCAGCTAAACGCGCTGGCATGGATGTGGAATTCAAAGCTATCGACTGGTCCAGTAAAGAAGCTGAGTTGAAATCTAAAAAAATCGACGCTTTATGGAATGGCTTAACAGTTTCTCCTGAACGTGAGAAAAATATCTTGTTCTCCAACACATATATGAAGGATAAACAATACATCGTCGTTCGTAATGAAGATGAATCCATTAAATCTAAAGCAGATCTTGCAGGCAAAGTAGTAGGTGTTCAACAGGCAAGTACTGGTGAATCTGCATTGCAAAACGATCCAAGCGGTAAAACTGTGAAAGAAATTAAATCTTATGCTGATTTCGTAAGTGCTTTCATGGATCTTGGCATTGGTCGTGTTGATGCAGTTATCGCTGATGGTGTTATCGCTCGTTACCTCATGACAAAAGAACCTGGTAAATACAAAATCGTAGAAGGTACTGATTACGGTGTTGATAACTTCGCTGTTGGCTTCCGTAAAGATGACACTGCATTACGTGATAAAATCAATGGTATCTTAGCTGAAATGAAAAAAGATGGTACTGCTGATAAAATTGTTGAAAAATGGTTGGGCTCTAGCGCAGACTTAGATAAGAGCGATGCTAAATAGTACAATTCGTGATATACTAATAGTACTATGGTCAGTTTGTACAACAGATAATTAAAGAACGAAATGTACACTAGAGAAGAGGCCAGATGCCTCTTCTCTAGTCGTGTTTTGAAGGAGTATTCCATGTTAGATTATTTATTGCAGATTATCCCAACTATCGCTGATGGGTTGAAGGTAACCGTATCGCTATTCTGTATTGTATGGATCCTATCCATTCCTGGCGGTATTCTACTTGCTTTGGTACGTTTATCTAAATTTACAGTGCTCGACAAAATCGTTGAAGCCTTCGTATATTTGATGCGCGGCACACCACTAATGCTTCAAATTTTATTCGTGTATTATGCATTACCTATCATTACAGATGGTGCTGTCCAAATGGATGATGCTACAGCAGCGGTGCTTACATTCGTATTAAACTACGCAGCGTATTTATGTGAAATTTTCCGCGGTGGTATTCAATCCATCTCTCGTGGTCAGTACGAAGGGGCAAAGGTTCTTGGTTTTACTTATGCCCAAACGATGCGTAAGATCATCTTGCCACAAATGTTTAAACGCGTATTGCCTCCACTTGCGAATGAGACAATTAACTTGTTGAAAGATACTTCTCTCGTATACGTATTGGCTATGAACGATATCTTGCGTATTACAAAATCTATCGTACAACGTGACTTTGACATCTCTGCCTTCTTGGTGGCAGCTTTGTTCTACTTGATCTTTACCTTTATTTTGACAAATATCTTCAACTACTTAGAAAGAAGATTTGCTGTATACGAAGATTAATCTATTCTGTAGTTGCTTGTCGTATTTTACATCTAATCATTGTTGATATAGCAGACTGATACTTAATGATTAGTATGTTTAGATAAAAGGATGCGACGATTTAAGAGGTACTTATGACATTTGTAAATATGGAGCGTATTGAAAAACGCTTTAACAATCAAACTGTATTGCGCGATGTATCGCTCAAAATGAATAGAGGGGAAATCGTTTCTATTATCGGTCCTTCTGGATCTGGTAAATCTACATTCTTGCGCTGTTTAGGTCAATTGGAGACTATCGACGGGGGCTCTATTACTGTAGATGGCACTGTTCTTGCTAGTACTGATGCTAATGGCACTGTAAACTATGCAAGCCAAGAAACACAACATGACTTGCTATTACGCATGGGCATGGTGTTCCAATCTTTCAATTTATTCCCTCATATGACAGTGCTCGATAATATTATGATCGCACCGCGTATGGTAAAAGGCATGAAAGATGATGAGATTTTACCGATTGCAGAGCGATTACTTAATAAAGTTGGCCTATGGGAAAAGCGCGATATGTATCCATCCCGTTTATCTGGGGGCCAACAACAACGTGTGGCCATCGCTCGTGCATTGGCGATGAATCCAGAAATTATGCTCTTTGATGAACCAACATCCGCTCTTGACCCAGAGTTAACAGGTGAGGTTTTAAAGACTATTAAACAATTGGCCGATGATCACATGACGATGATTATCGTTACTCATGAAATGAACTTTGCTCGTGAAGTATCGGACCGTGTCATTTTCATGGCCGATGGTGTCATCCAAGAGGAAGGTACACCAGAGCAAATTTTCAATAATCCACAGAACGATAGAACGAAAGCGTTCTTGGAGAATATGTTATAGGAGGTCTTATGAAGTTACGTTTTATTGCCGCTACATTAGCTGTAATGGCTATGGGCACGACCTCTATTATGGCAGAAGGCTTACAAGGTAAACCTGAAACTCCGCTAGCTATCGTAGATTCCCAAAAAGATTCTGCATCTATTTTGCCAGAACAGTATAAATCCTATGCTACTACGATGAATACGGTAGTTAAAGACTATAAAAATGGCTATACCTTTACGATTCCATGGCGTGTAGCTGATGGTGTTAAGCTTGATATGGATGTGCGTAGTGAAAGTGAGCATATTCAAGGCTATTCTTTCAACTTAGCAGGTCCAACTCAAGATGATTCCTATACAGTGTCTTTTACAAAGCGCAATAATACACCGCAAGATGGGGTGTCCCAAAAGGAATGGAATACGACTTGGTATGGTGTACCAATCAAGGGTATGTCTGATGAAGAATATTTGAGCATTTGGCGTCAACATAGTAATGCCTTTGAAAATAATGATATTGTTGGTGGCTTCTTTAACAAGAAAGGGGCTATATCAGCGCGTTGGGATAAGACGACACCAAAATCGTATGCTGAAATGACATCTACAGAGCCTGTTCAATCCGTATTTGAAGCGGAATTCATCATGGATAAGGACCCAACACATCGCTATAATTTAGCTAGTACTTATGCTCCTATTCAAGGGGAGTTTATGGAACAAGGCTTAATGGAACATACGATTCCATCCTTTGAATTATTAAATAAAAGTGGTTCTAGTACGATTAAAGGTGTTAAACAATTTATCTCTGGCACTAGCGATATTAGTGTAACTGAAGGCATCAAATTTAATTATCCAAAAGGATTTACCCGTCTTAATGAAAAGGGGAAAATTGCTTTCACTAAGCATAATGTACGCCTTGATATTGAATCTTTTACAATTCCAGTACAAGCAGTTAGCACAGGTATGCCTACGATGATGGGCAAACAAATGCTAGGTGATTACTATCTTAAACAATTGGTTGAGGTGAATAAGGCAACCATCACTCGATACGAAACGCATATCATCGATGGTAATGTTATGTTCTACTTGGCAGGTCATATGAAGAACCCTAATACGGCTGATACATCCGCAGCGGCACCAGTATCCTTCGCAGCTACTATTATCTTAGGTAATGAAGGCAATGTGGCTGTGTCTCGTATGATTGGCCCAGCAGGCACAAGCCTTAGCACACCAGAGCTTATCGATGTGCTTGATGGATTCAAGTTGACTACTACGTTGAATACGAACCAATCTTCGCAAGTATTATAATATACACATAATATTCTTTTATTTGTATAATTCTGTATAATTTGTGCTATAATAAAAGAAATCCTCTAGAAAAAGAGGAGTTTTCCTTGATGGTCTAGAATATAATAATATAGGCTAAACGATCTTTGATCATATCCCCTTTGAGGGATTAGAAATAGGAGGGGTTATTATGGTTACCTACAAAACTATTGTTGTACCTACTGATGGTTCTGAAAATGCTAAACGTGCGTTGGAACATGCTCTCGCTGTAGCGGACCGCAACCATGCTGAATTGATTATTGTTCACGTTGCAAATATTGTGTCTGCTATTTCCAATTTCGATCAAACACCAATTTCCGGTGGCTACGTATCTGAACAAATTGCGGAAGATATGGAAGAAACTGGTAAAGAAATTCTTAATGATGTAGTGAAAGAAATTCCTACAGGTGTAAAAGTTAAAAGCGTATTCGAAGTTGGCTCCCCTGGTCCTGCATTGTTAGCAGTAGCTAAAAAATACAATGCTGATCTTATCGTAATGGGTAGCCGTGGCCTTGGTCCATTGAAAGGCTTGTTCATGGGTAGCGTAAGTAGCTATGTAACTAGCCACTCCACTTGCCCTGTATTAATCATTAAATAATTCATATCCTGTATAGATATGATATAAAAAGAGACTTTGTTTAAACAAAGTCTCTTTTTTAATATGATAAAAATGATATAATATTTATATATATGCTCTACATAAGAGCAATCTAATTTGAGCAATATCGATTAGTTATACATAAGAAATACAGATTATAAGCATGGACATGAATGGAACTAAGGGGGACTATATGAGCGACAAACAAGAATCATTGCTAAAGCTAGCAGAGCTGTTTAAAATCTTGGGAGACCCTACACGCCTTAAAATAGTAGAACTATTACTAGAAAATGAAATGTGTGTAAATCACATCGCAGAAACAATGGGAATGGGACAATCTGCTATTTCCCATCAACTTCGTGTATTACGTCAAGCACGCCTTGTTACATATCGCAAAGAGGGGAAAACCGCATATTACTCTCTAAATGATGATCATGTGGAAGGTCTTGTAAGAATGGGTATGGAACACGTATCTCATCAATAAGAATATTAACTTATGCATTTTAAAGCAAAATAAAAGGAGCCTTTTTAAAGGGCTCCTTTTTGTTTAGGTATACTAGTATCAATATAATGGGAATAGATAATAGGCGATTGTAATAAATAGCGGCATAGTTACTGCCGATAGAATTGTAGTACCCATAACAATTTGCGTAGCATATTCAGGGTTATTCTTCATTTCAATGGCAATGAGAGACATATTGATAGCTGTCGGTACGCTATAGGTTATGATAATAGTTTGCGCTGCTATTGGGTGCATAGGACCATAGAACTTGATGAATAATATAGTTATAGCAGCGGCTATGAGTGGACTTACAACAAGACGCAAGGTTGAAGCAAGCATAACATCAAGATTAAAGAAGTTTAACGGTGTTCTATTAATCTGTACTCCTAAAGCAATCATAGCAACCCCAACAAAGGCATTAGCAAAGATATTAAGTGGAGCAAAGAAGAAGAGCCCATGTAAATCAAAAGGGAGAAACTGGCAGATCAGAGCCATTGGGATAGCATATACCATTGGCATGTGGAACACAACTTTTAGCGCATCTCGTGGGCTAAGTCTGCCCGCACCAGCTTGGTAGAACCCATACGTATTACTGCTGATGGTTTGAATAATCATAATGGATACGACGCTTACAAGACCTAAGTTTGCATAGGGGGTAGTTCCATCAATAACATAGGGGATGTTTGTAAATACAAATATAGCAAGGGCGACGCCCATATTCCCTACATTGTTAAACATAACACAGTTTTTTAAGGTCGCAATCTTGGCTACGTCATAACCCTGCATTCGACCTACTACATCCGATAGTATGGAGTTTAGTATGAGTACACAGAATGCAACAAATACAATTTCTAATGTACCTGAGTTAAGTTTTGCTTCATACATAGCTCTAAATATAAACGTAGGTAATAATATGTAGAAGTTCAGCTTACTCAGCGTATACAGATCAAGTTTAAATTTTCTATCTAATATAAATCCAACCCCTATAAGTATTAAAATAGGTATCATGGAATTCATAAAGATATGGCCTATTAATACTAATAAATTCATTATCTCACCTAGAGTTTCTTATTAAAATAGGACATAGTTTTAACTTATTATATAACCGTATAGAGTAAATATACAGTTAGTATTATATGAATGATTAGTGGATAAGTTTCAAAATCTGCTCAGAACTTTCTTATCCTCTATAGTATTATCATACCATAGTATGTATTGTTTGAGGTTTAAAAATTTATCTATTATGATTACTTATCATATTCATCAGAAATATATATGAAAATGTGAGCTTTTACATACAATTTAATTATTAGAATTATAGTATAATGTGAATATATTGTATATTTAGTTTTTGTTAGTCGAGGTATCTCTAGGTTTGATCATAGCTTTCACAGTATGGCGTCCAGAGGGATGCACAGGAGGAATTATGAAACGAATTCTATTAGTAGTAATGAGCGTTTTCATGCTTGCCTTTCTAGTAGGCTGTGGTAACGATGCAAGCAAACCGGCAGAAACAGGTAAACCAAGTACATCTGAAAAGATTACTGTACAAGCTGCTGCTAGTCTTAAAGGGGCTCTTACAGAACTGGCTGATGCTTACAAAAAAAGCCATCATTTAGCAGATGATCAAATTGCTATTAACTTTGCTGGCTCTGGCACATTGCGTCAACAAATTGAACAAGGTGCACCAGCTAGTTTATTCATCTCTGCTGACGAAAAAAATATGAAAATGTTACAAGAAAAAGACCTTGTAAGCGATGTAAAACCATTCGTTACAAATGAACTCGTTCTCGTAGTTCCAAAAGGCCAACCTAAAGTTGAGTTGAATCAAATTGCTACGGTAAAACGCATTGTATTGGGTAACCCTGAAACAGTGCCAGCTGGTAACTATGGTAAACAAGTATTAACAAAATTAGGCGTATGGGAACAAGTAGAGCCAAACGTAGTATATGCTAAAGACGTAAAAGCTGTAACAGCTTCTATTAGTCAAGGTGCTGGCGACGCTGGTTTTATTTATAAAACTGACGCTATTGCAGCGGGCGATGCCGTTCAAATTTCTGCAGTAACACCGGCGGACTCTCATGATCCAGTTATCTACCCAATTGGTATCATTAAAAAATATGACAATGCATTGGCAAAAGATTTCTACCAATATGTAATGAGCCCAGAAGGCCAAAAAGTATTAGAGAAATACGGTTTCTCCCCTTCTAAATAAGGATAAAACGCTAGCTCTCATGGCTAGCGTTTTATTATGATACAATATAATAGTACTGTCTATATTTGTGGAAAATAGAGTGAACAAATTATACATGATAACACCTATATATAGTGTGTAGCAACGGCAGTATATTTTAATTTAGTTAACATCATATCAAATTATCGTATAGAAAGGGGGAGTGGCATGAGTCCATTCTGGCTATCGCTGTGGGTGGCGAGCATTGCCCTTGTTATTGTTATCCTAAGTGGCTTAGCCGTTTGCTACTGGATGAATCGCTGTAAATGGGGCGGCATTGCTATTCTTGATGCTCTTATTACATTGCCTCTAGTACTACCTCCTGTAGTTGTTGGTTTCGGGCTGCTTATGGTATTTACGCCGGGCTATGCCTTTGGGGCTTGGCTTGAAGCTCATGGTATGAGCGTCGTCTTTGCCGCTTCCGGTGCCGTTGTAGCCTCTTCTGTTATTGCCTTTCCACTGTTTTATCAAACCGTACGTTCCGCATTGCAGTCCGTAGATCATAATATGGAGGATGTGGCAAGAACATTAGGTGCTTCAGAGTTACGCATTTTCTTTACCATATCTGTACCACTCGCATGGAAAGGTATTTTAACAGGTAGTATTTTAGCATTCTGCCGTGCTATGGGTGAGTTCGGCGCTACCATCTTGATTGCAGGTAATATTCCAAAGGTAACCCGTACCATGCCGTTAGCTATCTACTCCTATGTAGAGGCCGGGCAGTACATGGATGCCTTTGAGCTAGTTATTTATATTTGTGTTCTTACATTGGCGTTACTGAGCGGGATTCACCTTATTACAAAAGGTTCCTTGTTCCGCCATACAGATAATAATTAGGAGGTTCTATGATTACATTTTCCTTTACTGTAGCTAGACCTTCTGTGACTGTGAAAGCCGATGGTGCACTGCCATCTGGCATTACTGTACTGACTGGACAGTCCGGCAGTGGTAAAAGTACGTTTATCAAATGTATCGCAGGCCTCGTAAAACCCACAACTGGCAGTATTCAATGTGATGAAACAGCGTGGGTTGATCGAGATAAAAAGCTTTGGGTACCCGCTCAAGAGCGCCAAGTAGGCTATATGCCACAAGGCAATATTGTATTTCCTCACTTGTCCGTAGAAAATAATATTACTTACAGTAAGCGTGGTACACCTGAGATGTGCGATACGCTATTGCAGCGGTTAGGCTTAGAGAAATACAGAAAAACTAAGGCGGGCAGCCTATCTGGTGGTGAGCAACAACGGGTTGCACTGGGGCGTGCTCTCTACTCTAAACCGACTATTTTGCTTCTCGATGAGCCTTTATCTGCACTAGACTGGAATTTGAGAAAACAAGTTCGTGAGGACCTTGTATCTATCATTCGTGAATGGGATGTACCCTGCGTATGGGTTACCCATGATGAAAGTGAAGCAGAAAGCGTCGGAGATAGACACTGGACCTGTGAAAACGGAATCATTACAATTCCTAAATAAGGGCATGACTAATAAAAATATAAAACACCTTCATAAACGGTATCATATGATTATGCTATTCAACGTGAATAGGGACTCATTATGATGACTGTTTGTGAAGGTGTTTTTCTATTACTATAATCTTTATGAAGGTATTTTCTATTACTATAATCTTTATGATTGATTTAGTATATGTACATTACATTTTGCTTGTCGTTACTGTTTAATTTCTGCAGATGTGTGTGCTGTTTTACTTACAAATCCAACGATAGCGGTAACGACAAATGCCATTGTAAAGGCTGGCAATGTGGCACCTATTGTGCTTTCACTATACAACATATAGTGGTATAAACCAACAGATACGGCCCAAATAAGACCTCGTACGAGATAAGCCGATAAGGCTTGTACTTGTTGGCGATTAATAAAGTAGTCTGCCAATAAGATGGCAATCATCGGTGCAAATACAGAGCCGATGAGGTATAGGAAGTCTGTAATATTATCCATTGGATATAGAATAGCTGCAATAGTGCCCACGATAGTAACGATGACGGCTATACCTTTACTGGATGCACCGTTATAGATAGTCGTACTAGATACGCCTGCAGAGTAAGCATCCATAAAGGTTGTCGTAACGGTAGAGAAGATGATAACGATGAGTCCCGCAAGGCCAAGTCCTGCATTCATCATGATAGTAATGATGGAGTCGCCACCGCCAAAGATAGCGGCACTAAGACCTAAGGTGTACATAACGATACTTGTTATAGTGTAGACTGTAGCACTTGTAAGTGATGCGGAGAAAGGATTTTTGCTTTCACGAGTATAATCACTGATGAGAGGTAGCCAAGATAGTGGCATGGCAATAGATAATTCAAGGGCAGCGATGAAACTCATGTTTCCACTAGTTAGAAGCGTACCTTCACTAGGCCACTGGGATATCATGTGAGCCCCCATGTAGAGGGTGAGACCGAGCAATAGAACAGATACGATGGCTTGAATATAGCCAGTATTGTGGAGGCCGATAAAAAGCCATAGGATGACAAGCACACCGATAGCTATCGTCCAAAATATGGGGGATAGAGGCGCTAGTTCTTGTAAGGCTAACATAGCATCGTAGATCATGATGCTAGTCCAGCCGATGAGTTGAAGCATGTTTAAAAAGGCAAAGCCTTTAGCCCCTAGTGGGCCAAAGCTGAAGGCGGTAGTATTCATACTGCCTTGTTGTAAACGTCCACCGATGAGGCCAGCTCCAAAGAGTAATATACCGCCAATGATATGCCCTAGTATGATGGCATATAGACCTTGGGTGAGCCCTAATGGGGCCAAATAGGTTCCTGTCATAATTTCCGCTATAGATAGAGCGGCGCCAAACCATATCATGGCGAACTGTGGTTGTGTAATGTATGTATCTTTCATACGTCCTCCTTGCCAGGAAGTCATAGAAAAAGCCGAGTCCCAAAAAAGGAACTCGGCTATTAATCCTCTATGTTCCCTACGTTGGCATTATCCAAATCAGGTTATGGGTTAAAGCGATAGCTTACTCTCAGCCCACTCTTGTGAGCACCCCGTTATGGCTTCATTATATGCGGATAATAGGAAACCGTCAATTCTTTTTGTTGCATAGATTGTATAATGATGTTATAACTAGAGTATAAAAATATATTGCCACTAGGGGTGCTTTTGCTGAGATTGACCATTCAAAACCCTAGACCTGATCCAGATAATACCGGCGTAGGGAAGTGGAGTGCAACATAATACTAAACTATTACGAGACCATTCCATTTTGAGTGGTCTTGTTTTTATATGTTTGGAGGTATTATGAAAAAACTGATTATTGCCAGCATATGTGTGGCCTTAGGTGTAGTATTATCTACTACATCAATTCCTGTTGGGCCAGCTCGTATTTTTCCGTTTCAACATATGATTAATGTTATCTTAGCCGTTGTGGTGGGGGCAAGATTTTCCATAGGTGCTGCCTTTAGTACATCTTGTTTACGCAATGTATTGGCACTAGGTTCTCCTTTAGCCTTTCCTGGCAGCATGATTGGTGCTTGGTTATCGGCTTATTTATATAAGACATATAACGCTCTATGGGCGGCGGCTCTAGGCGAAATCATTGGTACCGGCCTTATCGGTGCTCTTGTGAGTTATCCTATAGCCAATTTCTTGTTAGGTAAACCTTTGGCATTGTTGACTTTGATTGTATCCTTCGCCATGAGCTCTGTAGCAGGTGCTTGCATTGGTTTTCTAGTATTACAAATCTTATCTCGTCGTCATCTATTACATAAGGAGGCATAATGAAACTATATACTGCATTGACAATTGCTGGTACTGATCCTAGCGGTGGTGCTGGTATTATGGCCGATTTGAAATCATTCCAAAGTCGTCACGTATATGGCATGGCTGTTGTTACCTCTGTGGTAGCCCAAAATACAACGGGCGTACATCATGTAGAACATCTGTCGCTAGAGAGTATTGAGCGACAATTACACGATGTGTATTCTGACATTGAACCTCAAGCCGTTAAGACGGGCATGATTGCATTGCCAGAGATGATGGACCTTATCTATCCTTATGTGAGTCAACGAATTCCGTATGTAATGGATCCTGTTATGATTGCCACTAGCGGTGATCGACTCGTATCAGATGAGGCAGTAAACTTCTTAAAATCTAAACTCATTCCTACTGCAACTGTGATTACCCCTAATCGCAGCGAAGCGGAGGTTTTAGCGGACATGTCTATTACATGTGAAAGCGACATAACAACGGCGGCTAATCGAATTTTACAGGACTTAGGACCGCAAGTGGTCATCATTAAAGGTGGTCACATCGGTGAAGATGCAACGGATTATGCTTTCACTAAAGATGGTAGCGTCCGCACTTGGACAAGCCCAAAATATGACACGGTGCATACTCATGGTACGGGTTGTACCTTCTCCGCAGTGATTACAGCGGAGCTTGCAAAGGGCCGTGATGTAATGGATGCCATTGGGATTGCCAAGGACTATATTGCACTGGCCATCAAACATAATCCTGCGCTCGGCAAAGGCTGTGGCCCCGTTAATCATATGGCTTATGGACTGTTATCTAATGGACCTGAAGCGATGGATGAGCTCTTGAAAAATGACGAGAGGAGATAGTAATATGACCTATGAAAACCCATATATGAATGGTCAAATTTTGCCAGACCTAAATATATTAGAAATCTTGCGCCAGAGAAACCCTCTCGTTATTTGTATCACCAATGATGTGGTGAGGACCTTTACGGCAAATGGTTTACTAGCTATTGGCGCATCACCAGTGATGAGTGAGTGTAGTGAAGATTTGAAAAACCTCATCGTTCATGCATCGGCGCTACTCATCAATATTGGCACTCTTACGCCAGACAAGGTTAGTTACTACAAAGATGCCATAGCGCTGGCGAAGAAACATGAAGTTCCTATCGTTTTAGATCCGGTAGGTTGTCATGCGGGGGCTTATCGCTTATCTGTGGTGTTAGATTTGATTAAGACTGGTAACATCTCATTATTGCGAGGTAATCAAAGTGAAATTAAAGCTATCTACGATGCTTTGAGTCCTAATAATCAGGCAGATATATCCACTACCGGTAAAGGTGTAGACGGAGGACAGGTCGAGGATAGTGCTGTTATAGCATATCGTCTAGCGCGCCTTATTAACTGCCCTGTTGTAGCTACTAGCGAAGAGGATTATGTTTCTGATGGAACTCGGGTATTTGCAGTGCCACACGGGCACCCTATTATGACGGCTGTAACGGGTACAGGCTGTCTATTAGGGGCTGTGTTGGCGGCCTTCTTCAGTGCGTATTATCCATGTAAAAACAGACTATCTATGGGTGAGTTTCTCGCTTATGCATTGGCTTACTATGGTTTAGCCGGTGAAAGTGCCGTACAGGTAAGTGGCGTAAAACCTGGTAGCTTTAGTACAGCCTTTATGGATAGCTTATATACACTCGATGATGCGGTGCTTATGTCTGAAAATCATATACGCCCTGTAGTTGTGCCAGATCAATTACAAGTTTATTTCATCAGTGGTACGCAAGATGTAGAGCTGAATGAAAATCGTTTACTCTCTATCGTAGAGGACGCTTGTCGAGGCGGTGTGACTTGTTTCCAATTTAGAGAAAAGGGCGAAGGTACATTAGACGGTCAACAGAAGTTAGAACTAGCACAACAGTTACAACATATCTGTGCCAAGTATAATGTGCTCTATATTATCAACGATGATGTAGACTTAGCGATGGCTGTTAATGCTGATGGTGTACATGTAGGACAAGAGGATATGCGACTAGAAGAGGTGCGTAATGTTGTGGACCATAAGGTGGTTGGTATCTCTATTCACTCTGTGGAGGAACTACATAACACTGATGTAATCTACGCTGATTGTGTAGGTGTAGGACCTATGTACGCCACAAGTAGTAAGCCTGACGCCCAAGTACCATGCGGACCAAATCGAATTACTGAACTTCAAGCAGAAGGCTTAACATTACCATGTGTAGGAATTGGTGGCATCACTTTAGATAATGCGAAACCTATACTACAAGCGGGGGCCTGTGGTGTAGCTGTAATTTCTGCTATCGCTCATGCAGAGAGTCCTTATGAAGCAGCACAACAATTTAAGACATTAGTTGATAGAACTGTATAGCCGATATGACCATGTGATGAGTTATGATATATGGCTAACTATTAGCCATGAGCGTACAAAATCTTATTAAATAGAACACGACCTTAATAATAAATAGAACACAAAAAAAGACGATGACCTAAGTCATCGTCTTTTTGTTAAGGAAGTTGTTAGTACTTACTGTAAGATCATATTGTACTTACAGGTGTGTTTAATTTAAATCTGCACTTACAGGTTGTTAGTTTAGTTAGTGTCGTACTTACAGATTAGATGGATTCCACGAAACGGTGGAAGAAAGCTTGTGGGTGAGCACATACTGGGCAAACTTTAGGAGCTTCTTCACCAACGTGTACGTAACCGCAGTTAGCACAGATCCAAGCAACTGGTTCGTCGTTGTGGAATACTTTGTTACCGGATACTTGAGCTGCTAATGCAAGGTAACGAGCTTCATGACGAGCTTCGATTTTACCAACTTCGCGCATTTGGTAAGCGATTTTTGCAAAGCCTTCTTTTTCAGCTTCGTCAGCGAAATCTTTGTACATTGTAGTGTGTTCGTAGTTTTCGCCAGCTGCTGCATCACGAAGGTTAGCTTCGATATCGGAAGATACGTCGCCACCATGAAGAGCTTTGAACCACAATTTAGCATGTGCGGATTCGTTGTGAGCTGTTTCTTCGAAATAATCAGCGATTTCGTTCATGCCAGCTTTACGAGCTGCTGCTGCGTAGAAAGTATATTTTTGGAATGCTTGGGATTCGCCAGCGAATGCTGCTTGAAGATTTTTTTCAGTGTTAGAACCTTTTAATTCTGCCATTTTAATACTCCTTTGTACTTACGATAATTTTCAAATTTGTTACTTAACTTATATATTCATAACCACTTGGTTGTGAATTCAAATAATAGAATACTTATTCTACAATTTTCGTGGGCGACTTCGCCTTAGTAAGAAAACTTATTCTTAGATTAAATAGACACTTGCCTAACTCTTAAAATAGTACTTACTGATTTTTGTTTTTTCGGCACTTGCCGTCTTAACAGTTTTATATACAATGGTGTATCCGTATACTTAACGAATAATCATTGTTGACTATATTGTAACATACTAAATGAGAAATGCAAGTGTTTTTGTAAAATTTATTTCGAAAATTTTCTAAATGATAAATATTATCAATGTAGTAAAAATGCGGTTTCTTTAAGACTGAATAGTACAGGATTTATAAAATAAGGTGATTTTGATATTGAGAATGATAACTAAATGAAAAATCATTATTGATTAGTTGTTGATATTATTTTCTTTAGATGTACTAATAATTCCCTATAAAATGACATACTTTCAACTATAGAATTAAGATATATTTATAGAATTTTGTATTTTTTGTATAATAAGTATATACATACTGACGTAAAAGGAGGCGCTATGGCATTTGTTAGATATTACGTAGGCGATGTGGTGAAGATGAAAAAATCACATCCTTGCGGTAGTGACGAGTGGGAAGTGAAACGTATTGGCACGGATTTTCTCATCGTATGTAACGGCTGTGGTCATCAACTGCTGATGCCGCGCCCTAAATTTGAAAAGGCTGTGAAGAAAATTGTTTCTCGATTGCCAGAGAATGAGTAAGGAGGTCCTATGGTACGACTTACTGACTATGTGACAAATGGGGGCTGTGCGTGTAAGATTGGTCCTCATATATTAAATCGTGTTTTGAAAGCAGTGACACCTGTTACAAATGACCAAGTCTTAGCCGATATGACTGGTTCTGATGATGCAGGTGTATATAAAATTTCTGATACATTAGCGTTGGTTCAAACATTAGACTTTTTTACGCCTATGGTTAATGATCCTGTTTTGTTTGGTAAGATTGCAGCGGCCAATGCATTAAGCGATGTATATGCTATGGGTGGAACTCCCTTGACTGCCATGAACATTGTAGGCTTCCCAGTACCTCTTGTTGAGCAAGGAATCTTAACAGACGTGTTAAACGGCGCAGGCTCAATGGTAGCCGAATCTGGTGCGGCTATCGTAGGAGGCCATAGCATAGAAAATAAAGAACCTATCTTTGGTATGTCTGTGACCGGGCAAGTGAATCCCAATCGTATTTGGAAAAACAAAGGGGCCCAAGTAGGGGATGTATTGGTGCTCACAAAACGTATTGGAACAGGCATCATGAATAATGCGCTGAAAGCAGATTTATTCCCTGTCGGTACCGGGCAAGCTGTCACTAGCATGAGTACTTTAAATAGAGTAGGTGCAGAGGTAGCTCATAACTTTACTGTGCATGCTTGTACTGATGTGACTGGTTTTAGCCTTATGGGGCACTCTGTAGAAATGGCTAGTGCCTCTGATGTGACAATCCATATTAAGGCTTACGACATTCCTCTCTTTGATGATGTCATCGAAGCGGCTCAAATGGGATTAGTACCAGCCGCATCCTATGGGAATCGCAAAGCTATAACGGACGTACAAGTAGATGCATCTTTAGACCCTGTATGGACCGATATTCTCTTTGATCCACAAACCTCGGGTGGGCTGCTGTTCTCTGTTCCTGCTAGTGAAGGTGCAGAACTCGTCGAGGCGTTACATAAGGCTGGTATAGACTGTGCGGCTATTATTGGTACTGTTGAAAGCTTCTCTGGATTGGCTGTACGCGTAACAGAATAATATGGCGTAACGAAATGACATTAGTAACAATATAATATGGCGCTTACGGTGTTAAATTAAATATCATTAGCTGATAGCTGATAGCTGATAGCTGATAGCTGATAGCTGATAGCTGATAGCTGATAGCTGATAGTGATACTTTCATAAAACATATAATATATATAACATAGAGGTGTATGATGAGCAATACAAATGAATTAACTGTAGATGTACGTGGTAGTTTGTGTCCAAAACCTGTTATTGAAACTAAGAAGGTAAGTGATGCGAATCCGAGTGCGGTTATTATTACAATCGTAGATAATGAGGTTAGTCGCGATAATGTAGAAAAATTCGGCAAGTCTCGCGGTTATGGGGTGGACATCCGACAAGATGGTAAGGATTTCTACCTTACTATGACTCCTAATGCAAATCCAGTAGTAGACGGTAGTTGTGAACCAATGAGCTATGGTAACCGTGTCATCTTGATGACGAAGGACTATCTTGGTGAAGGCAGTGAAGAGTTAGGTCGTAACCTAATGAAAACGTTCTGGGTGTGCATGGTTGAAGCAGATGTGAAGCCATCTAAGATCTATTTCATCAATAGCAGTGTGAAGATGGTAACGAATGATTCGGTTCATTTAGAAAATATTAAAAAATTAGCTGATGCAGGTGTTGAAATTGCAGCATGTGGTATTTGTCTTGATTTCTATGGGGTAAAAGAAGAACTTGGCGTAGGTAGTATTACAAATATGTACGCTATTACAGATTCTATCCTTGGGGAAAACTTAGTTAAGTTATAATTGTTAGCACCTAGTTTTGATGTACTGTTTTAGACTAGATGTTTTAGTTTAAAGGAATCGTCAACGTTACAGTGATGTCATATCAGATGTTATGGTAGGAGGTAGGGCATTGGAAAATAAAAAATTGCTAGTCGTCTTTACGTCCTATTATTTTGGTGATAAAGCAGACAAGGTATTAACAGAATTAGAGGTGCCTCATCAATTGATGGCTACACCTCCAGAGCTTTACGATATGTGTGGTCTATCTGTGCAAATAGATCCAAGTATTGTAGAGCAGGTTCAGACTATTTTAAAAGAACATAAGATTAGTACATCTGGCCTCTTTTGGTATGAAAAAGGTGAGCTAGCAGTGCCTTATAAAGCCTAGACAGCGTCTAGGTTTTTCCTTATTTCCTTTTATAAAAGTTTTGATTCTTATATAATTTAAAGGCTGACTATGGTACTATAGGTATATGATACTTTTTATCATTATGGAGGTATATATGAGCAAGTATGAAATAGAAAATGTAAAATTAACAGCTCCTAAATTGGATCGTAAAGATTTAGAATATGCTATGACATATCGTTATGCATGTAAAAAGTTTGATAGCACTAAAAAGATTTCTGAAGAAGATTGGAATTCTATTTTAACAGCAGCTCGTTTGGCACCAACATCCCTTGGTTTTGAGCCTTTTGAATTGCTAGTTATCCAAAATCCAGAAATTCGGGAAAAAATGAAAGCTCATGGCTGGGGCATTCATGCGGGCCTTGAAGCAAGTCATTTTGTGGTATTCTTATCACGTAAAAAAGTGGACTTGGAGTTTGACTCCTCTTATGTACGTTATATTCAAGAAGAAGTTAAGCAATTACCTGCAGAAATAGATGCAGCATATCGCGAAAAATATGCTCAATTTACTACAAGTGATTATAAAACTTTTGAATCTGATCGTGCTGCCTTTGACTGGGCATCTAAACAAGCGTACATTGTAATGGCTAACATGATGACTATGGCTGCTTATGAAGGCTTAGATTCTTGTCCATTAGAAGGTTTCAATCAAGATGACATGACAGCACTCTTAGGTGATGAATTAGGACTCTTTGATACTAAACACTTTGGTATTTCCGTAATGGCTGCTTTTGGCTACCGTGATGAAGAACCACATCGTAATAAAACACGTCGTACCTTAGATGAAATTGTAACAGTAGTTGAATAGCTCTTTGCAACTTTAATCGAAAAAAAATTCATTAAACTTTCAAAACTGAATGGTATATTATAAATATACAAGGATTCTAAAATATTTATAAATACTGCGGTATTTGATAGGATTTATGAATATTTTGGTTGAATAGGAAGGAGTGATAGTATGTTATGGTCAATTATTGTTGGTGGTTTTATCGGGTTTCTAGCAGGTGCCATCACTAAAAAAGGCGGTGCAATGGGCATCATTGCCAATGTTGTTGCTGGGTTGGTAGGCTCCTCTGTAGGTCATGCTTTGTTTGGTACATGGGGTCCTAGCTTAGCAGGGATGTCCTTAATTCCATCTGTATTAGGTGCAGTAATTGTTGTTGCTGTAGTCTCATTTTTCTTCGGAAAAAGGGGCTAGTAATCTACTTATAAAAGTAGCTATAATATAGCTAAATGTGATTTTAAAAATGAAAGGAGTCACAATTATGGCATTAGAAGATAAATTAAATCAAGTTAAAGGTGCAGTAAAAGAAAATGTTGGCAAATTAACTGATGACAAACAAATGGAAGCAGAAGGTATTGTTGAAAATACAGTAGCAAAAGTAAAAGATGCTGCTAATACAATAACTGAAGATATCAAAAAAACTGCAGATGATGCTAAAGATGCTGTAGAAGGTGCGATTAGTGGCCTTAAAAATGCATTGGGTAATGATGACAAATAAAGCTATTACGGAGCATAAAAAAACCAGTAAATCCTTGGATTTACTGGTTTTTTATTGATATTAATTTGTATTATACGTTGAAACGGAAGTGTGTTACGTCGCCGTCTTTCATAACGTATTCTTTACCTTCTAGGCGTACAAGGCCTTTTTCTTTAGCCGCGTTTTGGCTGCCGCAAGCTTGTAAGTCATCAAAGGATACGATTTCAGCACGGATAAAGCCTTTTTCAATATCGGAGTGGATTTTACCAGCTGCTTGTGGAGCTTTAGTGCCGTTTACGATTGTCCAAGCACGAGCTTCCATTTCACCAGCTGTGAAGTAGTTGATAAGACCTAACAATGCATAGCTTGCTTTGATAAGTTTTGTTAAGCCAGATTCTTCAAGGCCTAAATCTTCAAGGAATGCAGCGGATTCTTCGTCGGATAATTCTGCAATTTCAGACTCGATGCGAGCGGAAACTACTACGATACCAGCACCTTCAGCTTTTGCGTATTCTTCTACGCGTTTTACGTGTTCGTTAGCAGAATAATCAGATACTTCATCTTCAGAAATGTTAGCTACATAAAGAGAAGGTTTTGCTGTGAGCAATGTCAACTCTTTGATCATTTCTAATTCTTCTTCATCAAGACCTTGCGCACGCACCGGTTTAGCTTCTCCTAAACCTTCGATAATGCGTTCTAGCAATGGCAACTCAGCACGAGCATCTTTATCGCCAGATTTAGCGATTTTTTCGATACGTTGTTTGCGTTTTTCTACGGACTCAAGGTCAGCAAGGCAAAGTTCAGTATTGATAATTTCGATGTCGCGGATTGGATCGATAGAACCTGCAACGTGAGTGATGTTAGGGTCATCGAAACAACGAATAACTTGGGCAATGGCATCTACTTGGCGGATATGGCTAAGGAATTTATTACCTAAACCTTCACCTTTAGATGCACCTTCTACGAGGCCCGCAATATCTACGAAGCGCATAGCAGCAGGGAGGATGCGTTTGGAACCGAACATTTCAGCCAATACAGCTAAACGATTATCTGGAACGTCAACGACACCTACGTTTGGCTCGATTGTACAGAAAGGATAGTTGGCAGCTTCAGCGCCCGCTTTTGTAATAGCGTTGAATAATGTACTTTTACCAACATTTGGAAGGCCTACGATGCCTACTTCTAAATTTGTGCTCATGGTACCACCTTTTATTAATTCATTGATTTCGTTCTTTGTGAAAGTTTCCTTAGAAACTCTATCAAATAAATATTATATCATATAGATGCTATAAATTTGTACTAAAAAAGTGACACCATTAGTCACATAGGTGACTAGTAGTGTCACTAAATCCCTTTACATAGAAATCGACAAATTATATATTGATGTCGAGGCCTCTAGATGTGTCAGGTCTTGCCAATTAGCTTTTATGTAGCAGGGCTTTGAAAAGGACCCTTTTGTCGTCAGGCCACATTTTCAAACTAGTAAGAGATGTGAGAACTGACGCCGGAAAACATCTATGCCTCACTTCTTCTAAGTAGTATACCATAGAAGTAGATAAAATCCCACACTGAGGTGTGGGATTTTATTTTGTATCTTATAGAGAGTGAGCTCGTAATTCTTCAGCAGAATGTGTAGAAATCCAAGCTGGTGGGATATCGAATACTGTGTAGCAACCTGTGCCGCCGTGTTTAGCAAGACGGTAGATACCACGTGTGTAAGCAACGAGTGCAGAGCCAGTGAATTCAGGGTTGGAGTCAAGTTTCAAGGAGTACTCGACAACGTGACGAGTGCCGTCTGTGCTTTCACCAGAGCGAAGAACGAAGCCACCATGTGGAATGCCTTTGTGGTCGCGATCAAGTTCTTCTTGAGAAATGAAGTTTACTACAGTTTCATAACCTACGAAGTAGTTTTCCATAGTTTTGATTTCGTTTTCAATTTTAGCTTTGTCAGCATCAGGAGCAGCTACTACATAGCACTCACGAAGATGACCTTTGTAGCCGTCAACGTCTGGAGTTTCACCATTGCGGATAGCTTCAAGGTATTGTTCTTTAGGAACAGTGTATTGACGAGCATCAAGAACACCATCGATACGACGAATAGCATCGGAGTGACCTTGGGAAACGCCACGGCCCCAGAATGTATAAGATTTGCCTTGAGGCAAGATGCTTTCAGCATATACACGTTGTAAAGAGAACATGCCTGGGTCCCAACCGCAAGAGATCAATGTAGCTGTTTTAGCTTCTTTAGCCACTTTGTCTACATTTGCGAAATGTTCAGGAATACGTGCATGTGTATCGAAGGAGTCGATACAGTTGAAGTATTTAGTTACCATTGGTGTTTGTTCGATAAGGTCTGTTGCAGAACCGCCACAAAGAACCATAACATCGATTTTACCTTTGAAGTTTGGTAAATCTTCCATAGTATATGTAGGAACACCAGAAACTGTTTCTAAACCTTTACGGCGAGAGAATACACCAACAAGCTCCATATCAGGTTGTAATTTTACGGATGCTTCAACGCCACGACCTAAGTTGCCGTAGCCAACGATACCAATACGAATTTTGCTCATATTAGCCTCCTATATAAATCGAGAAATTTAATTATTAACATTTTTATTATAGCACAAAATTAGGGGATTTAATATTTTTCTATAGAATCAATTGATGAGAGTTATAAAAGACCGATTGCACTCTTATTATAGTAGTACAATCGGTCTTTTATTTTTATAGATGTTAATTTCTATAGTAGATAAACTTGATATTGGATATCTTCTATTAGAATTTTAACGTTTTAATTCTGTCAACAGCGCGAATTGTATTTTCACGGCTGCCGAATGCAGTTAAACGAAGGTAACCTTCGCCGTGAGGACCAAAGCCAGAACCTGGTGTAGATACGATTTGAACTTTTTCAAGTAAGAGGTCGAACAATTCCCAACTAGTCATGTTGCCAGGAGTTTTAAGCCAAATGTATGGAGCGTCTACACCGCCATATACAGTTAGGCCGATGGATTCAAGACCTTCTTTGATGATACGAGCATTTTCTTTGTAGTACGCAATATTGGCACGGGTTTGTTCGCGGCCTTCTTTAGAATAAACTGCTTCTGCACCGCGTTGTACGATATAAGGTACACCGTTGAATTTAGTGCATTGACGACGATTCCACATAGGATTCAAAGGATGACGTTCGCCAGATTTAGTTTTACCTGTTACTTCTTTTGGTACAACTGCGTAAGCACAACGTGTACCAGTAAAACCTGCAGTTTTGGAGAAGGAACGGAACTCGATTGCCACTTCGCGAGCACCTTCGATTTCATAGATGGATTTTACAGTGTCTTCTGTGCTGATGAAAGCTTCGTAAGCGGAGTCGAACATCAAAATCGCATCATTATCTTTACACCATTTGATCCATTCTGCTAAACGAGCACGGCTCAAAACAGTACCTGTAGGATTGTTAGGGGAGCAAAGGTATACGATGTCTACTCTTTCAGAAGGAAATTCTGGAGAGAAATTGTTTTCTGCATATGTAGGAAGGTATACAACCTTTTGGAAGATACCGTCTACTGCTTCACCAGTACGACCGCCCATAACGTTGGAATCTAGGTATACTGGGTACACTGGATCAGTAATAGCGATGATGTTGTCTTCGCTGAATAATTCTTGGATGTTACCAACGTCGGATTTGGCACCATCGGAAACGAATACTTCGTCAATTGCAATATCTAGACCTAATGGTTTGTAGTCACCATCAATGATTGCTTGACGAAGAAAATCATAACCTTGCTCAGGGCCGTAACCGCGGAATGTTTCTGCTTTGCCCATTTCTTGGACTGCTTTACCCATAGCATCAACGATAGCAGGAACAAGAGGTAATGTAACATCGCCAATACCAAGACGAATAATATCTGCATCTGGATGTGCCGCTTGATAATCCGCTACTTTTTTAGCAATGTTAGCAAATAAATAAGAACCTTGTAGGTTTAAATAGTTTTCATTAATATTAGCCATGATGACTCCTTTTTATAATCAGATTTCTCTATATATAGTAAATTATATAGAATAATGACGCAAGGATTTTCTATAGAATGTTGGAATTACTTTGAGTTATGTTATTTATAATAGACTTTTTATTAACCAAAATGCAATGTGGAATTTTTTGCACATTCCATGAATTATAGTAAAAGTATAAAATCGTTATTATTTATCTACTGCAAATAAAATCCTTCATTATTTACTCATAAAACAACCGTTGATATAATGAGTTTATAATGAAGTCGGATAGTGTTTTGTGTATAATAAAGGTTATTTTTAGTAATTATGTGTAGTGGAGTCAATTGTTATTAGGGAGGATTCACAATGTTTGACGCTAAAGAAGCATATGAATTAGTTTGTGAAGCTATTGATCGGATTGATCGGAAAGATAAATTCAATGAGTTTGAAACTATTTTTAATCAAAATAAAAATGATACCAAGAAAGCGACTATAAACCAAAAACAAGTAAAGCAAGAAAATAGTAATGACGAAGTAAAAAGATTTGCAGCAAACTTTTATAAGGCGCCTATTGTAAATTACAAAGGCTATGTAAAAGGAGCGATTCAAGAGGATAAGAATCGTTATAGTGAAGTTATTTCAAGTACTCTTTTATCAAAAAATCTTTTGAAAACTTGGAAAGAATTAACGCCTGTACGGCCTAATCATTTTGATACAAAGCATACCCATTCTGAATCCGTAGATATGAAACAGTTACAAGGTACAAATCGTAAAGAGGAAATCTTAGCGAAATTATTATTTTACCAGTGTAAGGTTGATGGTCTAGGTTACATCTTTGATTATCAAACACCATTAAAAGCGACAAAGAATGATTCTTATGGAAAAATAGACTTATTAGGATTTAACCAAGATGATAAATGTTATTCTGTAATTGAATTAAAATATCGTCCATCTGGTAGTGAGGAAACCTTGCTACGCTGTATTTTGGAAGCTTATACATATTATAAATTACTGGATTTAAAACAGATTAAGTCTGATGTTGGTCACGGTGGGATAAAGAAACTAAAGGAATTACCTAAATATAAGCATACTGATAAAGCAGAATTAGTAATTTTATTTGATGAAAAATCTTGTATACCAGAAGATGGTGGAGCAGAGACTAATTTGATGCTTCGTATTGTTCCCAAAAAAGTAAATGAAGCTAATTATCCATCTAATACTGTTGAGTCTCAGCAGCATAAAGAGTGTAAAGCACTGATTGATTCTAGTAAACGTAAGGAGTTGCGAACTTTATGTGAAGAAATCTTGGCACAAGAGCCTAATTTAAAACAAATTCGATTTGTTGCATTACGTTCTGATACAGATAGTAAATCGTCTTATCCAACTAATATAAAAGGTTGGTCTAGAAAATTAGATCGATTATATCGAGCAGAGACATTACTAACTATTCCTAGTAAAAGGTAAGTATGAATATAATTATCCATCGTGGTACTCATCAAATTGGTGGTAGTGCCATAGAAATCAGTACAAAATCCACTCGTATTATGTTGGATTTTGGTAACGAATTAAGTCTAGATGAAAAGTATATACCTAAAAATCTTGATATAGAAGGTGTTACGGCAGGTGTACCTAATTGTGACGGTATTGTGATTTCACATTATCATATGGATCACTTAGGACAGCTGAGCGCTGCACTACCAGAGATACCGTTATATATGGGGGCGTTAAGCAAAGAAGTGGCTATGATAGCTACTGAACATCAAGATAAAGATTTATACTTACGTTTGTTAGGTGCAAATACATTTCGCGGAGGGGAATCCTTTTCTATTGGTGATATACGCGTTAGACCTCTTGTTATCGACCATAGTGCTGCGGATAGTTATATGTTTGTCATTGAAGCAGAAGGTAAACGCCTCTTATATACAGGTGATTTCCGGATGCATGGGTTGCGCCATCACGTATTACATAAATTAGTTAATACATATATAGGTGAGATTGATGTATTAATTACAGAGGGTACTTTATTATCTAGAGATGTTGATGATTGTATATCTGAAGTAGCAGCATTAGAGGATATTTCTTCATATATTCAAGATGGAAAATATGTTTTTGTTATGTGTTCATCTACGAATATTGACCGTATTATGGGGATTTGGCAGAATATGCCAACTGATAAAGTTTTAATTTGTGATGCTTATCAGAAAAGAATATTAGATACTGTGATTAATAATGTATATTATGAAAGCTCTTTGTATCGTAGACATGATAGCCCACTAGTTCTTAATAAAGGGCGGTATCCTAAATACTATATGGATCATGGGTTTGTTTTCTTAGTAAGGGGAACAGAAAATTTTGTTTCTCAAATTAAAGAGTTTCCTAAAGATGATGTGCGTATCATATATTCCATGTGGACCGGATATATTGAAGAAAACCTAGCATTGAAAGCTTTGTTAGAAACCTACCCAACCTATATATGTCATGCCAGTGGTCATGTGACTAAGGATGATTTGATTAAGTTTATAGAACTAGTTAACCCGGATGCTATTATTCCGGTTCATACTGATAATCCTGAGAGATTAGAGGAATTAGTACCTCATAGAAATGTGTATGTTGTTAATGACAATGAACCATTTATCATATAATTTCTTTAAGAAATTCTGTTTGTGTTGTATAATAAATAAAAAGGCGAGCCATCAACGTGTGGTAGCGTTAGGCTCATCTTATAAATACTTTTTACGAATTGCCTAGCGTGCGAGTATTTTGAATACTCTGTTGCGTTAGGCTTTTGTCTTTACATTATTTGAATAGTGCAAAGAGTGATATTGCTATGGAAATTACAAAAAGAATCAAGTAGTACTTTTCGAATTTGCTCATAGTATCACCACCTTTCGGTGATGGGCCTAACTCACGTGATGACTCTTAGTATTAGTATAGCAATGTAATTTAAGGAAAAATAGAATTGACATTTGGCTATAGACCAATTTTTGCGTAGTATTTTACTACGCTTTTTTGTTGAAATTATATTAGAAGTTTATATATCCTTATGTATATTTTTGATATAATGAATATATATTTAGTATAGTTCGGTTTATATGAAAGCTCATATAGTTAAATATGGAAGTGGTGACTGTATGCTGACGATTAGCAATAAAGGATGGCTTTTTACTTCTATATTAAGTGCATTGATGGCGTTTACGTCATTGTCGACGGATATTTATTTACCTGCCATGCCTGAGATGGGGCGAGATCTTAATGGTGATGCGGAGCTAACGTTGACTGGTTTCCTAATAGGTTTTGCGCTAGCCCAACTTTTCTGGGGTGCCGTTAGCGATAAAATTGGACGTAAGAAGCCGCTGATTATGGGAGTACTTTTATTTATCATTGGTTCTGTGGGCTGTGCATTGAGTTCATCTATGATGGAATTATTGGCATGGCGTGTGTTTCAAGCGTTTGGTGCTTGCGTAGGGCCTATGTTATCACGGGCTATGATTCGCGACTTATATGGTCGGACTGAAGCTGCTAAAATGCTATCTACCTTAGCTATTGTTATGGCCATAGCACCTATAGCAGGGCCGATGTTGGCAGGGCATTTACTTGTATGGTATACATGGCATGCCATATTCTGGTTATTGGTTGCCATCGGTATTCTGATGCTCATTGCCGTATTAGTCATTCCAGAAACACATCCATTAGAGAAGCGTAGTAAAAAGTCGATAGGTCATACTTATAATAATTATTGGATTTTATTACGTAATAAAGGCTTTATGAAATATACGCTATGTGTTAGCTCTTTTTATATTGCTATCTATGCGTTCCTAACGGGTTCTCCTTATGTATATATTGATGTTTATGGAGTTCCAAAGGAATACTTTGGCTATCTCTTTTCTATCAATATTATTGGCGTAATGTTACTAAGTGCTATTAATCGTCGTATTGTAAGCGCTATACGACTCGATAGGTTGTTGCGATATGCCACATTATTTGCTGCCATTTGTGTATCTGTTGTAATGGGCTTAATGATTGTGGGATACCATTCACTGTGGTTAATTGTTATTGGTTGTTTTTTATTCTTTTCCATGAATGGTATTATTGCGGCTGTAACAAATGCCTTAGCATTAGATAGAGCTGGTAGAATGGCTGGCTCTGGGGCGGCACTACTAGGTGCCATGCAATATGGTAGTGGCATTGTATCGTCGTTGATGCTTACCTTCTTGCCAAATGATACGGCAGATCCTATGATGGGTGTAATTGCAATATTTGTAATTATTTGTGCTATTATCGCTTTTCCTGAAGATGAAAAATATAATCGTATATAATATTGGTGAAAGCAAGGGCTTAAATTTGAGCTCTTGCTTTCATTCTTTTTTTAGGTTATAATAGTAAGGCTTATTGATGGTAAGCACTTCCTACCCCTATGTGTCGATAGGGGCATTAGTCCGAAAGAGGAGGTGATTTTGTATGAACAAATACGAAGTCATGTTTATTGTGAAACCAGCTGAAGAGGAAGCAACTAACGCTGTTATTGAAAAAGTAGAAGCTTTAATTGCTCGTGTAGGCGGCACAGTAGAAAAGGTAGATCGTTGGGGCAAGCGTCGTCTTGCTTACGCTGTGAAGAAATTCACTGACGGTTTCTATGTATTGATCAACTTTGAAGCAGCACCTGCTGAAATCAAAGAAATCGATCGTGTATTGAAAATCAACGATGAAGTCCTAAGACATCTAATTGTTAAACACGAAGCATAATTAAAGCCTGGAGGAAAACATGAACTCTGTACAAATTCTAGGTAATTTAGCTCGTGATCCTGAAGTACGTTACACTAAGACAGGTCGTGCTGTAGCAACTTTCACAGTGGCTGCAACTAACACCTATATTGATTCCACAACAAATGAGACGAAAGAACAAACTGCTTTCATCAACTGCGTTGCATGGGGTAAACTTGGTGAAGCGGCAGGCAATCTTCGTAAAGGCAGTCGTTGCTTTGTAGAAGGTCGTTTGCAAACTCGTTCTTACGAGACTCAGGACGGTCAAAAACGGTACGTTACTGAAGTAGTAGCGAACTTTGTGGGCCAATCCCTTGATATGAATACTAATTCTTTCGAAGGTGGGTCCAATTTTGATAGTTTCAGTACAGGCGGCGATGACGAAAACATCCCGTTCTAGTGTCAGGGACTCCTACTAATTCGAAAAGGAGGATTCGCAATGAGAAGAGATAGAGGCAGAAAGCCAAGAAGAAAAGTATGCGTTTTCTGTGCAGACCATATCGATCAAATCGACTATAAAGATGTTGCTAAACTTCGTCGTTTCACGACTGAACGCGGCAAAATCTTACCTCGTCGTATTTCCGGTACTTGCGCAAAACATCAACGCAAATTGACTACATCTATCAAACGTGCACGTGCAATCGCTTTATTGCCATTCACTGCTGAATAATTGATGAATCAAGGCGGTACAACCATTTGGTTGTACCGCCTTTTTGCGTTCTTTTGGCCATATTGTCTTATAGCAAATTTAAACCTTAAAGAGTGATGAGTGCTGTAAAGCGTCTAAATATAGTCTATAGAGCTGATTATTCTTATTTACTATGCACTGAATTCATAGAGGGAGTTTTAGATTTACTAAACCTAACAAAATAGCATATTAATCGCATAGAATAAATATTCAACAAAATAGATATAGGAATATATCTTAAAATTTTATAATAATACCTTTTAAAATAGTACTTACATGACTAATCGATATAAACAAATTAAGCAAACTTATGCATATCATCAGTGAAACTTATGATTTTTATACTATAATGTGAGTATATGCTTAGTACTGTAAAGTTCAGTGAAAGGTGGTAAGTACATGGGATTTTTGAAAAAGGATATATCCCGTCGCCAGTTTATTGGTGGTGCTTTAGCTTTAGCAGCCGCATCAGCGGTGCCGTCGTTTATACGAGGCGCTTACAAGCCAACACAGTCTGACTCATTACAAGTGTGGACTTGTGGCGGTTTGTCGGAAGCGTTCCTTGATTTAAACCAAGTGTATACGATGCACACGGGGCACAATATTCAGTATACTGGTGCCTTTGCAGGGGCTATTGGTAAATCCTTGTTGGCTGAGAAGAGTCGCACAGAAGTCTTTGGGGCTCGCGGTTTAGATCTAGCGAAGAATATGCGCAAAAAAGGCGTAAGTATTGCTTTTGAGCCATTATGTTTTACAGATTACGTTATCGTTACACCTAAGGGGAATCCAGCAGGGATTCGGGACTTGAAGGATATGGCCGAGCCTGGTGTACGCGTTATGTTGCCGCTAGGCGCATCTCCACCAGGTAGTGCATCTGTAAAGGGTATCATGAAATTATCTGGTTTGACCGATGGTATCATGAAAAACTTAATGGCTGAAAATGCTTGTGTCATTTCCATGATGTGTGAACTAGTAGAAGGTAAAGCCGATGTATCCATCATTGAAAAACGCCTTACTACACATGATCGGTTTAAGGATCGTATAGAGTACTTCTCCATACCTGCACAATTTGTGCCACCTGCACCGCTCACTTTCACTATTAATACAATGAAATATGTACAAGATCGTGCGTTGGCTGCCGATTATATCGAATTTACACGGTCCCAAGAAGGACAACAAATCTTAGAAAATCATGGATTCACATCCATTCATAGTGCGAGAGGTCTCGATTTGATAGAAAGGTTTGGTGTAAAAGATGTGTAGTCAATGTCCGTCATCTACAACTTGTGGAACTCAAGTTAGTTCTGGTGTATCTGGAAAACAAGCCCCTAAAAATTTAACACTTTGGCGTCGGATCGTGCAGTTTATTTTCCTCTTTATTATGGGGAAATGGGTGTACTATGGTGTATTCCGTTGTCCTTACATTGTTCCCTTTGTGAATTGTGAAAGTTGCTCTATCATTTCTTGCTGGGGTCGCATCACGACGTACTTTTATGCGTGGTGGATTATCTTGCCGATTATGGTCGTATTCTTTGGTCGTGCGTTCTGTAGCTGGTTCTGTCCAAGTGGTTGGGTTAACCAAATGCTAGGAAAAATATCTATGGGGCCATTAAGAAATCGTAAAAACTATATGCGTTTCCTTCAACTCGGCATGGTAGCAACTATAATTTTAGGACTCGTAGTATATTTTAAATTTGGGAACCCCCGCATTATGATCCCAATTCGGACGAGCGATGAATATTTTAATGCTGTCATTTTGTCTATGCAGTTCTCCGAATGGTATTGGGCGGCTCGTACTATAACGGTCGTTTCTATTATTGCTGGTTCTCTTATTATCGCCAATGCTTGGTGCCGCTTTGTATGTCCTTTTGGGGGCGTTATGGAGTTGCTTCGCAAAATTTCTATTTTTAGAATTTTTAAAACGAATGATTGTGATAACTGTGATGCGTGCTTGCGCGTATGTGAGATGGGAACACGACCAAATGAAATGAATTGTACCAACTGTGGTGATTGCTTACATGTTTGCCATAAAGATGCTATTAGATTTGGTCGGAAAGGTTAATTATGAAAGAAATTCAAGGACAAAGTTTCCTACAAAATCATCCTTGTTACAACAAGGCCGCTTCGGCTAATTGGGGTCGTTTACATTTACCAGTAGCGCCGAATTGTAATATTCAATGTAATTATTGTAATCGTAAGTACGACTGTGCGAATGAAAATAGACCAGGCGTGACGCAGCATGTCTATACGCCACAAGAGGCAGCTGCCTTTGTGCGCAAGGTGTTTGATGCTCGTCATGATATCTCTGTAGTGGGTATTGCAGGCCCTGGGGACCCTATGTGTGACGCAGACAAGACGCTTGAAACCTTCCGCCTCGTGAAAAATGATTTTCCTCATGTCATGCTTTGTTTATCTAGTAATGGTTTAGCAGTACCTGATTATGTTGATGAAATCGCTGACTTAGGAATTACTCATGTAACGATTACAACTAATGCTATTGATCCAGAGATTGCAAAAAATGTATACTCCATGGTTCGCTATGAGGGTAATATCTACAAAGGAATCGATGGGGCCCGTATTTTACTAGAGCGTCAGGCTGAAAGTATCCGGAAACTAAAGGAAAAGAATATCATTGTTAAGATTAATACTGTAGTAGTGCCTGATGTAAATATGGACCATGTGCCAGCAATCGCTAAACAAGCAGAAGCTTGGGGTGTCGATTTGATGAACTGTATTGCCATGATTCCAGTTCATGATACGGTCTTTGAAAATCACCGAGGCCCGACTTCAGAAGAAATCGATAATATGCGTCAATTTATTGGTCACTATGTGCCGCAAATGACACACTGCAAACGCTGTAGAGCTGATGCTATCGGTCGTTTATGTGAAGCGTAGAAGTATAAAAGGCTATATACCGAAGTATATAGCCTTAACGATTATATATTATTTAGTATTTTTAAGGGTTCTCTGTAGAGCAGATAATGCGGATTCCACATCTTCATGTGTGTTAGCATAGCCAAAGGAGAAGCGTACTGTTCCTTCTGGATAGGTTCCTAGTGTTTGGTGTGCTCGTGGGGCACAGTGGAGACCAACACGTGTCATGATGTGATAATTCGATTCTAGTTCGTAAGCAATACTTGCTGGGTCCATACTATCGATTGTGATGGATACAATGGCAGTTCTATCTTGAAGAGTTTGTTTACCAATGATGTTAACAACATCTATTGATTGTAATCCTTCTAGGAAGGCTTGTGTTAACGCTAGCTCGTGGTTGTGAATGTTCTCCATTCCTTGTGACTCAATATAGGAGAGGCCTTCATTGAGCCCGATGATTCCAGGTAGATTTAACGTACCTGCTTCAAAGGCGTCGGGCATATGGGTAGGCATCATTTCTAAATGTGAGAAGCTACCTGTACCACCAGCGATAAGAGGGGGTAAGGTCTGAGCCATTTCTTTAGTTAAAATAATGCCACCAATGCCTTGAGGTCCCAATAATCCTTTATGACCCGTAAAGCAAAGTGCATCAATATGACAAGCTTTCACATCAATAGGAATAACACCTGCCGTTTGGGCTGCATCTACAATAAATTGTAGATTATAAGCCTTGCAGATTGAGCCAATTGATTCGATCGGTTGAATGGTTCCACATACATTGGACCCGTGATTGATAATTAGAGCTACTGTGTTAGGACGAATCAATGGCTCAATAGAGTCTATTTTGATGGATCCTGTAGAGTCGCATGGAATAGTATCAAAGGTAATGCCGTTATCTAGTTGTTGTGTGAGCGGTCTCATAACTGCGTTGTGCTCCATTGAGCTAACGAGCACATGATCACCTGCTCTCAATAGGCCCTTGATGACCATATTTAAGCTCATAGTCACATTCTGTGTAAAGATGACGTGCGATGGATCATGGCCGTTGAATAAGGTTTTTAGTCGTTGTCTTGTTGTATAGATAATATCCTCTACATCGTAGGCGAGAGCATAGGAGCCACGATTGATATTGATACCCCGGTTCGTTATATAGTCGGACATAGCGGTGGCGACTCTTGGTGCTTTAGGAAATGAAGTGCTCGCATTGTCTAAATAGATATAGTCCATAGATAATCTCCGTAAATAACAATGTATATTTATGGCTATTATATCATGAGTAGCATGTGGTATAGGATAGGAGCATGTACTCATAGAGTTTTTGTGTTTGTAGTTTGAAAGGAGTTTACTATGAGTGGGTCTCATGAAAAACGGAATTTAATTATCGCAGGCCTTATTATTGGCGCTATCGCGGGCTTCCTCGTATTAGCTGGCAATCCAGGTAATATGGGATTCTGTATTGCTTGCTTTATTCGCGACACCGTAGGTGCTCTTGGTTTGCATCGTGCTGCACCTGTACAGTACATTCGTCCAGAAGTTATCGGTCTTATATTAGGCGCTTATGTATTGTCCATGATTCGTGGCGAGCACCAAAGTAAAGGTGGTTCATCTCCAATTATTCGTTTTATTCTTGGATTCTTTGTTATGATTGGTGCGTTGATGTTCCTTGGTTGTCCAATTCGTATGATTTTGCGACTTGGCGGCGGTGACTTAAATGCCTTATTCGGTATTGCTGGTTTTGCAGGTGGTATTGGATTCGGTACAATTTTCTTGAAAAAAGGCTATTCTTTACAACGAAATTATGCATTGAGCAAGTTAGAGTCCGCTATGATGCCGGCTATTCAGGTTGGGTTATTAGTACTAGTAGTAGCGGCTCCCGCATTTATTTTCTTTAGCCAAAAAGGCCCTGGGGCCATGCATGCACCTTGGTTGATTTCATTGGCGGCAGGCCTCGTAGTAGGCGGCTTAGCTCAGTTTAGCCGTCTTTGCACCGTTGGGGGCTTTAGAGATTTATTCTTATTTAAAAAATCTATTCTTATCTTTGGCTATATAGCAGTTCTCATTGGTGTATTCGTTGTAAATATTAGCTTTGGTAACTTCCATTTAGGCTTTGAAAACCAACCGATTGCACATACAGATGGATTGTGGAACTTCCTAGGTATGGCGCTTGCAGGTTTCTGTAGCGTATTGCTTGGTGGTTGCCCATTACGTCAATTGATTATGACTGGTGAAGGTAATTCTGATTCTGCTGTTACAGTACTTGGTCTTGCGGCTGGTGCGGCATTCGCTCATAATTTTGGTTTAGCTGCTTCCGGTGCAGGCCCTACATTAAATGGTCAAATCGCAGTAGGTGTTGGTTTTGTAGTGGCTCTTATCATTGCTATCCTTAATACAAAGCGAGCAAATGCGTAGACTAGAAATGAGTGATTATGAAATATATTGCAACATTTTACTCTCACTTTGGAGCGATACGCTTCAAGCGTGAAGCCCCTGAAGGGGTCACAAATATAGAACTCCGTCCGGTACCGCGCGATTTGAGTTCCTCTTGTGGAACGAGTGCATCCTTTGATGCTGGTGAAAGCTTTACTTTTGCAGAAGATCCAACAGACGAAATTGAACAAATCGTCGCGCTCACTAATGAGGGGTATAGAATTATATTTGAAAGCCCCAATAAATAAGGCCAAAAGTCTATTTAGAGCTGTTAATGTAAACAGTTCTCCAATTATTATGTCATGTAAAAGAGGAGCTATCCGTTGAGATAGCTCCTTTTGGTTTATACAGCTCTATATTTTTTAGGTGGTTCACCATTTTCTGCGGCTTCTTTATCAGCTCGCCATTTGCGTTCAAAGTATTTATGATACTCTACAGGAACGTCATCAGGGGTTAAGCTTTCATAAAATCCGGTAGTTCCTTTTGCCTTAGCTTGCTCGTAAAACCATGTTTTAAATTCTAGCATGGATAAGCGTGCTTGTAGATGTTCGATTTCTAGTAATACGCGATCTCGTTGATTTCTAATAATAGATAATCTTTCATTAATGCGACTATCACCTTCGACGCAATAGTCGATAAAATGCTTTATTTCTTTAATGGGCATGCCTGTGTGCTTCATGCATTCAATCAATTCTAACCAATCCATATCTTCGTCATGGAAGACACGGATGCCTCCGCTAGAACGTTCGACAAATGGTAATAGGCCTTCTTTGTCGTAATAGCGTAAAGTAGAAGGTGCCACATTTAATTTTTTTGCGATTTCGCCAACAGTATATGTCATAGGACCTCCTTTTGGATTCATATTAAATTTGTTAATGGATTTAGTTTTAGGAGTAATATATTTAGTATATAATTTATGTATATGATTAAAGGTTAGCTTTAAATTTTACGTTTTCGCTTGACTTAAACCTAACTTTAAGTTCTATATTTGTTACATGCTGGATATACAGTATAGCACGGTTAGTAACACAAAACAAATAGGAAGGAAACTTATGAATTTAATTGATATAAAATCTCCAGCCGATTTAAAAGGCTTATCCCTTGCTGAATTAACAGATCTAACGGCACAAGCTCGTCATGCCCTCATGACAAAGGTATCTGAACACGGCGGTCATGTTGGCCCTCCTATGGGTGCAGCGGAAATGATTATGGCCTTGCACTATGTATTTAACTCTCCTGTAGATAAAATTGTCTATGATGTATCTCATCAGTCTTATGTACATAAAATGGTTACAGGTCGTGCATTGGCATTTTTAGACCATAATCATTATGACGATGTGACAGGCTATACTGATCCAACTGAAAGTGAACATGATTTCTTCAACATTGGTCATACCTCCACATCTATCTCATTGGCATCTGGCTTAGCGACGGCACGTGATTTAAAAGGGGACTCAGAAAATATTATTGCTATTATTGGTGATGGCTCCTTATCTGGTGGGGAAGCCTTTGAAGGTCTCGATTATGCAGCTACGTTAGATAGTAATATGATTATCATCGTTAACGATAATGACCAATCCATTGCAGAAAATCATGGTGGTTTATACCGTGGTCTTCGAGAATTACGTGAAACTAATGGTGAAAGTTCCACCAATATTTTCACAGCTCTTGGTTTAGACTATCGTTTTGTTGCAAACGGTAATGATTTAGAAACATTAATTGATGTGTTTAAAGATGTAAAAGATATTAACCATCCTATTGTGTTGCACATCGTAACACAAAAAGGTAAAGGCTATGCCATTGCAGAAGAAAATAAAGAAAAGTTCCACTGGACAATGCCATTTGACTTAGAAACAGGTAAGCTAAAAGCGAAAGATAATGGTCCAACGTATGTTGGTACGATTGCGAACTACTTGATGGAGCAAATCAAAGTAGATCCAACAGTAGTAGCTATTATTGCAGGTACACCAGGTGGACTTGGATTCAATTCCAAATGGCGCAAAGAGGCTGGCAAACAATATATTGATGTAGGTATTGCAGAAGAACACGCCATCGCTATGAGTTCTGGCATTGCTAAAAATGGTGGTAAACCAGTATTTAATGTGTATAGTACATTTTTACAACGTACCTATGACCAATTAGTGCAAGATCTTTGCGTCAATAATAATAGTGCCGTTATTATGAATCACCAGGCCTCTGTATATGGCATGAACGATGTCACTCATTTGGGATTCTTTGATATACCTATGCTTACAAGCATTCCTAATTTAGTATACTTAGCACCTACCAATAATGAAGAGTTGTTGGCTATGACTGAGTATGCCGTGCATCAACATGAGCATCCGGTAGCAATTCGTGTTCCTGTAGGAGAATTTATTTCTACTGGTGTACAAGATACAACTGACTATAGCGTGTTAAATAAATCCGAAGTGACACGTGCAGGAAAAGATATTGCATTACTCGGTTTGGGTAATTTCTACCACTTAGCTAATGAAGTAGCAGATGAATTGTTGAAGGAAGGCATCAGTGCAACCGTAGTAAATCCTAAATTTGCTTCTGGCCTAGACGAAGAACTACTAGAAGAGTTGAAAGCAAATCATTCTGTTGTATTTACGTTAGAAGATGGTGTAGTTGAAGGCGGTTGGGGCCAACGTGTAGCTAGCTTCTATGGCCCATCTGATATGCGTGTTAAAAACTATGGTATTGCTAAAGAGTTCCACGATCGTTATGATGCAACTGAATTGTTAAGAGAAAATGGCGTTTCTTTAGAACAAATTGTGGCTGATGCCAAACAAATTTTATCCGTTTAGTTTGATAAATGTTAAATAAATAACTCTCTCTATAAATGCAGTAGAAATCTAGTGAATTTCCGATTTCTACTGCATTATTTTAATGTTATATTTTATAAAAATATAAAAAATGTTAAAAGATTATAGATTTTTTTCGAATAGGACTATAAAAATTAGATGAAGTATTATATAATATTATCTACAGTATGTATTACAGTAGAATAAGTTTGTTGTTATTGTACGAAAATATCACAGTACTATATAAGTAAGTATTAATGAAAAGGGAGATTGTAAGACGTTGAAAAAAGTATTAACCTTAACATTAGCCGTGGCCATCGTCGCCGGTGGCTATATGTCTGAGGCTAATGGGGCGGGAGAACAGCCTTCTAAGCAGGCACCGTCTATATCTGAGATAAACATATATACGCCTAAAGAACTCAACGCCCGCCAAAAGGATTTGGTTGATATCGGTCGCTATACAGCGTCTGGTGATCAAGGTGCATTGAAAAGTACAATCGCCTCTGCTATTGAGCGAGGTACGTTGACGCCACAAGAAGTGAGTATTGCGATTCGTCAACTTTACTCTGCTGCAGGCTTGAAGCAAATGAATGCAGCTTTAGCTACATTCGATCAATTGCGTGAAGAGCGCCCTGAGTTTGGTGCTGATTACGAAAAAATGGTTCCTAAGCAAACAGGTCTTAGTGCTTTATTGGGGAATGGCACTAATGGGGCTGCTTTAACAAAGCAGAAGACTGAGGAAGCTAAGGAAGGGGTTCAATATAATACATTCCGTATGAAAAAACCGAAACCGCAGAACCGTAATCGTTCTCGTTTAGGTAAATTGGACCGTGAATTGGTCGCTGCCGCAGCTTTAGGTACGCGTGTAGGTAAAAATAATCTATTCGCTGCATCTGAAAAGAGTTTATCTGAGCTTGGCCTCAGCAAATATCAAATTGAAAATCTTGAAACTTTGATTTTCTAATATCATCTAGACCTACTTCTTCGGAGGTAGGTCTTTTTATGTGCCAAATCATATGTAGAAAAGGGAAATATAATTGACGTTTAACGCCCCCTTTTCTATAATTAATAAGATAGGTATATGACCTGTAATAATAGATATAATTAATAATTAATATAGATGTAAGGAGAAAGTATGCGCCTTCGTAGAAAACCGTGGATTGATGAAGCTATCCACGAATATGATTCTCATATTATTTTATCTGGTCAAGAGCAGTATAAGGGAAAATGGCGTGAGTTGTTTGTACATCCTGAACGTCCATTATATATGGAGCTTGGTACAGGTAAGGGACGCTTTATTGCGGGCATGTCCGAAGCGTATCCAGATGCTAACTTCGTAGGATTTGAAGTACAAATTGGGGTAATTTATTACGCAGCACAAAAAATCTTTGAAGCAGAACGAGATAATGCTAAGGTATCTCTCTTTGATATCGCTGGTATTGAAGAGATTGTTGCGCCCGGTGAAGTAGATCGCTTCTATATCAACTTCTGTGATCCATGGCCTAAGGCAAAACATGCTAAGCGTCGCCTCACATATCATACATTCCTTGATCGTTATGCTCGTCTTTTAAAAGACGGTGGTGAGGTTCATTTTAAAACTGATAATGAAGGTTTATTTATGTTCTCTCTTGAAGAATTCAAAGAATGCGGATGGGAACTTAAAAATGTAACCTATGATTTACATAGTACAGATCTTCCAAATGTAAAAACTGAGTATGAAGAAAAGTTTAGTGCTAAAGGGCAACCTATTTTCCGCTTAGAAGCAATTAAGCCAAAAGTACAAAAGGAGGCTTAACATGGAAACACCGAATAAGGGGGATAGTCGGTGGGGCTCACTCTTTAAAAATGATTTACAAGGTATGCTCTTACCTATATTGCTTATCACGATTATAGGTAGTGTGAATATCTTCAGTGCCACCTATATTAGCTCTATTTACGAAAATACAGGACTTCTAGGGTACTTTTCAAAACATATAGGTTTCCTATTTCTTTCAATGGCAATAGGTGTTGTTTTGTATCGGTATGATTATAGACAACTACAAAAGCCACATATGTTGCAACGCATAATGATTGCAACCCTAATAGGGATGGTATTAGTCCTTGTGGTTGGCTCTGTTATTAATGGTGCGCGTCGGTGGATCGTTATCGGTCCTGTATCGATACAGCCGTCGGAATTTGCTAAGTTAGCTGCCATAATATGGACATCCGCTAAATTGAGTACTATGAGAAAATGGGGAAAATCGAGATATAATAATCCACTTACGAACTTACAAGGTTATGTGAGTGAACGGGTGGGCTATATGTTGCCAATGTTAGTTTGGCCTATCATCTTTGCGGTCTTAACAATCTTGCAACCAGATATGGGTACTACCGTCCTAATCTTTGGATTTTCTTTTATACTCATTTATTTAGCTGGTTTTGATGGTCGATTCTTTGGTGGCGCCTTTGCTGTAGCTGGCGTGATAGGCTTCATTGCTGCTCGTATGTCGCCGTATCGCTGGGAACGGATTCAATCTTGGTTCGATCCATGGCCTCATGCCCAAGATATGGGTTATCAAACTGTACAAGGCCTTTTAGCTGTAGGCTCGGGTGGATTCCTTGGAGAAGGTTTTATGCAAGGTACATCTAAGTACTTTTACTTGCCAGAAGCACATACAGACTTTGCATTTGCCGTGTGGGCTCAAGAAATGGGCTTTGTTGGAGCTGTCTTTGTAGTTCTTTTAGTGGCTGCCTTTACATACTTTGGATTCCGCATTGCTAATCGCTCTCGCGATGAATTTGGCAAATGGTTAGCGATGGGGATAACCTTGCTCATCAGTGGACAAGCGCTATTCAACATTGCCATGGTTTGTGGCATTATGCCTGTAACAGGTGTACCTTTGCCATTTATTAGTTATGGTGGTTCCTCATTGTTGATGAACTTTATGGCTATAGGCTTGTTAGCTAGCGTTGGTCGCCGCAATGTAGAAGGTGTAAAACAAGTTGGTACTGCTGAGGCTTTGCCATCTTTACGTGAGGAAACGCAAAGCCGATTCAAACCGGCTGCTCCTAAGAGTCCTCAAAAAACGGAAATGCCTGGTCCATTTAGACCGAGAGAGACTAAAAAGCCTACTCGTAGACGACCTAGGTCTGAACGTTGATATTTAACTTATGGAGTATAAGGTGAATATATTTAGTGTGGATTTATATAGCATCTCTTAAGAGGTGCTGTATAAATGCAAGGTACTTGTATTGTGTGTGAGGAGAAAAGATGAAGGATTATATTGATATTCAAGAACGCCCGTCCTGGGGGCGAATGTTGCCACTTAGTTTCCAACATTTATTTGCTATGTTTGGTTCTACTGTATTGGTACCATATTTGTTAAAAGTAGATCCGGCAACAGCTTTATTTATGAATGGTATCGGTACATTACTGTATTTATTTGTTTGTAAAGGTAAAATCCCTGCATATCTCGGATCTAGCTTTGCTTTCATTGCTCCTGTAGCAGGCGTATTATCTGCAGGTCTCGGTTATGAGGCTGCAAAGGGGGCCTTCGTTGTATTTGGTTTATCCTTTGTGATTTTATCTATTCTCGTTCGTTATATTGGTACTCGTTGGATTGATAAGTTATTCCCTCCAGCAGCGATGGGGGCTATCGTAGCTATTATCGGTTTGGAATTGGCGCCAGTAGCGATGAGTATGTCTGGCCTTATTGGCAATCAAGATTTAGGCATGAGCCACAGCCAAGCTATTTTTATCTCTATGTTTTCCTTAGTTGTTACCTTGCTTGGTACTGTTGTGTTCCGTGGCTTCTTAGCTGTAATCCCTGTTTTGATTGGCGTTGTTGCCGGATATATCTTGTCTGCCTTCATGGGCGTTGTTGATTTCTCTGGTGTAGAGGCTGCTCCTTGGTTCTCTTTACCACAGTTCTATGGCATGCCTGTATTTGATATCAATGCCATTATTATGATTATGCCAGCACTCTTTGTAGTATTTGCTGAGCACGTAGGTCACTTAGTTGTAACGAGCAACATTGTATCAAAAGACTTGATGAAAGAACCAGGTTTACAACGTTCCTTGCTAGGTGATGGCCTTGCGAATATCCTTTCTGGTTTCTTTGGTGCTACACCAAATACGACATACGGTGAAAATATCGGTGTCCTCGCTATCACTCGTTGCTTCAGCGTGTGGGTAATTGGTGGTGCTGCAGTTCTTGCGATGATTATCTCCTTTGTAGGTAAAGTAGCAGCTCTTATTCATGCTATTCCAGTTCCAGTTATGGGTGGTGTATCCATTCTCTTGTTCGGTATCATTGCAGCATCCGGTTTGCGCATGCTTGTAGAACGCAAGGTAGATTATACAAACCCTGTTAATATGATCTTAACATCTGTTATCCTTGTTGTAGGTCTTAGCGGTGCAGAACTTGCTGTAGGTCCTGTTGTATTGAAAGGCATGGGTCTTGCTACTGTAGTAGGCATGGCTATGAGTATTATCTTATTAATCCTTCAAAAAACAGGCGTTGGTAATGACCAATTGAAAAAAACAGAAGTATAATTCAAGTTGCTAGTGAGGCTACCATATAAATCGTTGCGTTTATAAGCCCAATTTGTTTTTACTCCTTATAATAAACGACTACTAGATCAGATGTATATCTGTGAAAGTAGTCGTTTTTAGTTTAGGAAAAACTATGAAAATTATTATGGGATAGAAGTGGAGAAATAAAAAGCTATAAGCGTTGCTTACATTTATTAAAAAAGACTTGACATAATTCGTTTACAATAGTAGACTTGTTTTAAACAAATTTGTTTACATTTGTAAACGACGAGGAGGAAATGAGAATGAGAACAATAGAACTTAATACTTATATCACAGATGCTGAATGGGAAGTCATGCGTGTAGTTTGGGCAAATGATCGAGTAACTAGTAAAAAAGTCATTTCCGTATTGCAAGAAAAAATGGGCTGGACACAATCCACTATCAAAACGATCTTAGGTCGATTAGTTGGAAAAGGCGTACTAAATACAGAGCAAGAAGGTAGAAATTTTATTTACACTGCCAATATTGAAGAGAAAGAAGCCGTAAGGGATTATGTAGAAGATATTTTTAACCGTATTTGCAATAAGAAAGTCGGAAATGTAATAGGAAGCATCATTGAAAATCATGTTTTAAGCTTCGATGATATAGATCGACTAGAAAAAATATTAGAGATGAAAAAATCTTTCGCAGTAGAAGAAGTGGATTGTAATTGTCCAGAAGGACAATGCGAATGTCACTTACATCATCATTAAGCATAAGGAGGAATTTAAAATGAATAATGACAATAGATATTCGTCCCATAGTCACCATGATTATGACGACATAGATAAGTTAAAACACGAGCATGGAATCACAGATGAACATGGAGACCATAAGGATCAACATCACGACCATCATGCTGGTCATGACCACAGTGGGCACCTTAAGGATCAACATCACGACCATCATGCTGGTCATGATCACAGTGGGCACGGAGGGCATGACCACCATCATCACGGAAGCTTTAAGGAACTTTTCTTAAAGTCATTGCCACTAGGAATCGTTATTATGCTCTTATCCCCTATGTATGGATTTGAACTACCATTCCAGTTTACTTTTCCATATTCTGATATTGTAGTAGCTATTTTATCTACTATATTAATTATTTATGGTGGACGTCCATTCTATCAAGGCGCAGTTGACGAATTTAAACAAAAAGAACTTGGAATGATGACTCTAGTTTCTTTAGGTTTAAGTGCTTCATATTTATACAGTGTTTATGCTTTGATCATCACCTACGTAACGGGTGAACACGTGATGGACTTTTTCTTTGAATTTGCTTCATTACTATTAATCATGTTATTAGGTCACTGGATTGAGATGAAAGCTATTGGAGAAGCAGGAGACGCACAAGCAGCATTGGCTAAGTTAGTGCCGAAAGATGCTCACGTTGTATTAGAAGACGATTCAATTGAAACACGACCAGTTGCTGACTTAAAGATAGGTGATTTAATTCGTGTTCAAGCCGGAGAAAATGTGCCAGCAGACGGGATTATCGAGCGTGGCGAATCACGTTTAAATGAAGCTCTTCTAACTGGGGAGTCAAAAGCAGTAAAAAAAGGCCCTGGCGATGAAGTAATCGGAGGCTCAACAAATGGAGAAGGGGTACTTTATATTAAAGTGCTTGAGACAGGTGATCAATCCTTCATCTCTCAAGTTCAGAATTTAATCAGCCAAGCTCAAAGTCAGCCTTCCAGAGCAGAAAATATTGCTCAAAAGGTTGCAGGATGGCTCTTCTATATTGCGGTCATTGTCGCACTAATAGCTTTTGTAGTGTGGATGATTATTGGAGATATCCCAACGGCAGTTACCTTTACTATCGCGACCTTAGTTATAGCTTGTCCACATGCATTAGGTCTGGCTATTCCATTGGTCACCGCCCGTAGCACAAGCTTAGGAGCCAGTCGTGGGTTACTGGTGAAAGACCGCCAAGCCTTAGAAATAGCTCAAGATGCAGATGTGATAATTTTAGATAAAACAGGTACTTTAACAACTGGTGAGTTTAAAGTATTAGACGTTGAACTTTTTAGTAACAAATATAAGAAAGAGGAAATCATTGCCTTATTGGCAGGTATTGAAGGAGGATCTAGTCACCCAATTGCTCAATCAATTATAAGTTTCGCCGAGCAGCAAAATATACGTCCAGCATCTTTTGATTCTATTGATGTGATTTCCGGTGCTGGAGTAGAGGGTAAAGCAGGCGGGCACCGTTACCAATTAATCAGTCAAAAAGCCTACGGACGTAATCTGGATATTGATATTCCAAAAGGAGCAACTCTCAGTGTCTTAGTAGAAAACGATGATGCTATTGGTGCTGTAGCTTTAGGGGATGAATTAAAACCAACGAGCAAAGAGTTAATTAAAGTTCTTAAAAAGAACAATATTCAACCAATTATGGCAACAGGTGATAATGAAAAAGCAGCTCAAGGCGCGGCAGAATATTTAGAGATTGAATATAGATCAAATCAATCTCCACAAGACAAATATGAGTTAGTAAAAACACTTAAAGAAGAAGGAAAAAAAGTTATCATGGTAGGTGACGGTATCAATGATGCTCCTTCTCTTGCCTTGGCAGATGTTGGAATAGCGATCGGTGCAGGAACTCAAGTGGCGTTGGATTCAGCTGATGTCATCTTGACTCAATCTGATCCAGGAGATATTGGATCATTTATTGAATTAGCACACAAAACAACTCGTAAAATGAAACAAAATCTCTTTTGGGGAGCCGGTTATAACTTTATAGCTATCCCTCTAGCTGCAGGAATTTTGGCTCCTATTGGTATCACATTAAGCCCTGCATTAGGAGCAGTCCTAATGTCTGTGTCAACAGTCATCGTCGCCATTAATGCTATGTTATTAAGGTTAGATCCCAAAAATAACGGTTAACAGATTGAATGATTGAAACTCCTTAAAGTATCAAGATACAATAGTTTTACAGGAGAAAAAGAGATGTAAGTACTAGCTCTTTTAATACCATGAAAGTTGGTACTATAGAATCTTTATATATTATTTTTAATATTGTATAATGAGTATATAAGTTGTATAAAATTAATTGAAGAGAGGAGGGCCTATGGAGTTTTTAGTATGGATGGCTATAGGGATTGCCCTAATGGCTATAGAACTCGTTGTTCCAGGTGGCATTTTGGGCCTCATCGGTTATTGTACATTCCTTTGGGGGGTGTATGTAGCCCTTGGAGAAGGTACGGTGGCGCTATATGCTGTACTAGGATTAACAGCCTTGTTAATTGTCCTTATCATCGTGTTCTTTAATCACTTTGAAAAGACTTGGATAGGCAAATTGTTTACCTTAGGGCAACGATCTACGACAAAAGCTGGTTATGTATCTAATGATGTATTAGATGACTTAGTCGGTAAAGAAGGCGTGGCTCATACTACACTACGCCCTGCAGGTATTGCTAAAATTGATGGTAATTTGGTGGATGTTGTGACCGAAGGGGACTTCATCGATGCCGGTTCACCTATTGTGGTACTTCGTGTTGTAGGCGGCCGCAATATTGTTAGAAAGCGCGATTAAGCTTTCACCACATCGTCGTATATAATGGAGGTTATTATGGATGTAGGTATTTTAATTTTGATTCCCATTCTACTGATTGGGATTATGGTGTTCTTGTATGTAGTGCCATTAGGCCTTTGGGTATCTGCTCTTGCAGCAGGCGTTAATGTTGGTATCTTTACACTCGTAGGTATGCGCTTGCGTCGTGTAAATCCATCCCAAATCGTAATGCCTTTGATCAAAGCTAATAAAGCGGGCCTTGATGTTAATGTAAATCAGCTTGAAGCTCATTACCTTGCAGGTGGTGACGTTGACCGCGTTGTAGATGCTTTGATTGCCGCTGAACGCGCATCTATTCCTTTGACATTCGAACGTTCCGCAGCTATCGACCTTGCAGGTCGTGACGTATTGGAAGCGGTTCAAATGTCCGTTAATCCTAAAGTGATTGAAACACCAATTATCTCTGCAGTAGCGAAAAACGGTATCGAACTCAAGGTTCGTGCTCGTGTAACTGTACGTGCTAATATTGACCGCCTCGTTGGTGGTGCTGGCGAAGCTACTATTATCGCCCGTGTTGGTGAAGGTATTGTAACAACTGTAGGTTCCTCTGAAGAGCATACAGATGTATTAGAAAATCCAGATCACATCTCTCGTACTGTATTGGGTAAAGGTCTTGATGCGGGTACTGCATTCGAAATCTTGTCCATCGATATTGCTGACGTAGACGTAGGACGTAACATCGGTGCTCAATTGCAAACAGATCAAGCGGAAGCGGACAAGAAAATTGCTCAAGCTCGTGCGGAAGAACGCCGTGCAATGGCTGTTGCTACAGAACAAGAAATGCGTGCGAAAACACAAGACATGCAAGCTAAGGTTGTGGAAGCACAAGCTGAAGTTCCTAAAGCATTGGCAGAGGCTTTCAGAAATGGTAATCTTGGCGTTATGGATTACTACAATATGAACAATATTATTGCAGACACTAAAATGCGTGAAAATTTAGCAGATAGTGAATAGGAGTAGCTATGGACTCTATTTTGTCTTCCGTGCTATCCATCTTTTCGAATAATCCTATATTTGTTCTAGCTATCATCGCGTACATTGCTTTTTCGATTATAAAAAGTAAGAATACTGAAGAGCCTGAAGAGTATGAGGACCATGAAAGTTCAGGTCAGACTTGGGAGGATATGGAGCGTGAATATGGTATCTCCATAGAGAAAAAGCCCGTAGAACCTTCGCCTGAGGATTTGTTGTATGATGATGATTTTTATCGAGATATTTTTAAAAATAGACCGATTGAGAATCAGCATCCTGAGGCCCCTTTACGAAAAAAGGGCGGAAGACTGTTTCAATATGATGATACGGAGACATCTGAAAAACATGTTGAAGTGCATCCAAGTAATGATAAAACTCAAACAGTTTTAGCTTCCGAGAATCATTACGATGAAGCGTCTACAACGCAACAAGGTACCGAAATTTCATCAATGAGTACATCAAGTAAATCAACTAGTTTTAGTACTCATAAGGCTCGTTCGGATCGAGAATCTGTTACAGGTCCTTCTTTAAATGAGCGATTAGCTGAGTTTAAACGAGATAAAGCATCTAAAGAGGGTCGTGTTCTTCTTGAGAATATAGGCGTTACGACTGCCCCAGCTGTAACCTCAACAGGTAAACGAAAAGCTAATCATGCCTTGAAAGAGGGGATGAAGTGGTCTATCATTTTAGGCAAGCCAAAAGCTCTAGAGCGGAGATATCGCTAATTAGAATGCTAACAATAAGCTCTACTAGAAGGTTGTTAGGCCATAGAATATGAATGGTTTATGCCGGATATTGTGATAGCAACTAAAATTATATCTATCGTATGTGGTGCATATAATTACATATGGAAAGAGGTTCCTATTGGTCACCTATGTGACTATTAGGAACCTCTTTTGTATTGTATTTTCTTGATGGAACTTTCACAATAATAGGGAAGGGAGTTTGTCCATAAGGAAAGGTGATGTTATGTATCGTAATGTGCGCGTTATACCAAAACAGTTATTAGAGCAATTATATGTAGAAAAGCAGTGGAGTGTTCGCGATGTGGCAGACTATTTTCAGTGCAGCGTAGATACTATTATGCGACGTATGAAAGCGTACGATATTGAGCGGCGGCCCCTTAAAAAGGAAATTAATATGGTTCACGTACAGGCCTTGTATGAGACGGGAAAGTGGTCCCTACATTCCTTGGCAAAACGGTATGATGTGTCCATCACGACCATGGCAAGCCGAATGAGAGAATATGGTTTGGCTTGTCAGCAATCGAGTAAGAATGTATCTATTGATCCGGTACGTATTTGTAGAGCTTATAAAAGTGGAAATACTTCGGATTCTATTGCACGCATGTACGGCATATCCCGATGGAAAGTACATCATGTGTTGAGGCATATGGGAATGTGTACAACACCAAAGGTACAAAATCATCGAAAGGTAGAGGAGATGGCTTACTTATATATTCATCATCATATGAGTACAGATGACATAGGTTTAGCCTATGGTATACGAGGATCTACAGTGGCTATTTATTTACGGGAACAAGGCATAGAAATTCGCACCAATACTTTACAGTTAGATGAAAATAACATAAAAAAACTACGAGCAAAAGGGTATGGTGTTGCTAAAATAGCGCAGATGATGGGATGCTCTACTTCTGCGGTGAGAAAGCGACTAGCTATGAAAAAATATATCTCTCCTTGATGTAGTGTAGTAGATACTATATACTTAAATTTATACAATGATGGGAGGAATATTATGTTTGAAATTATCTCTGCTTTAATACCGTTTTTCTTACTTGGCATAGTTGCCGCTGGTTTATCCCGTGTATCTGGGGTGGCTTTATCTATGATTATAGTACCAACTCTATTGATTTGGGGTGCTAATGCCATTGATGTCATCGCTTTTATGTTGCTCTTTGTAGTGTATAACAACTTTACAATGGAGACACAAGACGTTCGTTTAGATTATAAAGAGCTTGTATTATTCCCTAAATGGCGTTTGTGCATTCCCTTTATTTTGACTATTGTTACAGCCTACTTTGCACCGGCTGCGGGCATTGCAGTCTTTATGGCTTGCTTTGTATTAGAACTATTGGCTACAGTATATAAACGCATTCCTGAAAATAAACGGCCTCGTTTACACCGCGTTATCGTTACATCCGTTTTGAGTGCTGTTGTAACGGCTGTAGGTGCTTATGCAGGTCCTAAAATTCCTAGTGAATACTACTTCATCTGTGCTGGTTTAGCAATTTTAGTTATTACAGGCTTTGCATGGTATGTAGGTAACCATCGAGATGCTTTTAGAGGTGCATGGGAAACAATTTGGGCAGACTTTAATCTGTTCTTAGGTATGTTTGGTGTGGAAGCATCTTATTATCCAGCGGCGCTAACTCGTTCTATTCCAAATCCAATGGATCGTATGTTACCAATGATTACAGTAGTAGGTGGTTATGCAGGTCTCATGGTGGTGTTTGGGCTGTATAATATCTTCTCCATACCATCCTTGATTACTGCTATTGGTGCGGCTATCGGTATCCGTCTATTTGGTTTGTACGAGTTTCCACGTCATGGTAGCTTCTCCTACTTGGCTATTGGCTTTGCTGTAGCTGCCGTTGTGTGTTTGTACCTCGTATCTCCAACGCCAGTTGGCTTTGACTATATCAATACTTTGGTATCTCAGCCAATTGGTCAATAATGGTTGGCGTTTGAGTATTAGTCGTTTATAAAATAGATTATATTTGCTAGCAGTGATTTTGTTTATTTGTTATCGCCTGTGACGTATTTCATTTGTTATGGTGAAAGTTGAGTTCATAATAGATTGTGAAAGGAGTTGATACTCAGTGGCAGAAACAATTGAAACGAGACCATTTCCGCCGTTCTTGCCAAAGAATACGACGGTAATGATGATGGGGACATTTCCACCAACTTCCGAAAAGCGATCTATGGAATTTCATTATCCTAACTTTCAAAATGATATGTGGCGCGTGTATGGCTTAGTATTCTTTGACGATAAGGAACACTTTAGAAAAGGGGAGGAAAAAGCCTTTGATCCGGATAAGATTAAAGCATTCTTATCTGAAGCAGGGATTGCTTCTTGTCCTACTGTATTAAAAGCTATACGCGAAAAGGGGAATGCATCAGATGCATTTCTTAAGGTTGTTGAACCTGTACCGTTGGCAGAGGTATTGGACCAAATTCCAGACTGTAAACACATTGGTACCACAGGTGGTAAGGCCACAGAAATTTTGTTGAGCCTTTTACCAGAAAAGGTTAAATTACCTAAAACAGGGGAGACAATTCCTTTTGTGTTTAATGGTCGCGAATTGACGTTAACAAGATTACCATCTACATCTCGTGCGTATCCGTTGAGCCTTGCTAAAAAAGCTGAAGCTTATAAAAACTTCTTTAAGGCGTGTGGATTAAAAACGAAATAATATAGGTAGATATGTAGAGCATATAGATGTATCAGCTATATAGAAAAGTCATTAACTAAATAGTTATAAATAACACCTTTGATGTTATATCGTATCTTTGGGGATACAATATAAATGATCAAAGGTGTTTTTATTATCAAAAATTAATGTGAATTATTAGAATAGAGATGCCTATATTATAATTGATTATACACATCTTGTTATAAATAAAAGTAATGAGGTGTATAACATTTTAATTCTTGATTTCTATAGTGAGAGGTTTATAATTAATCGTTGTCGCAAATGGTTGACAATAGTTTAAGAAAATGGAGTTGATATTATGGATAAGGCTAAAGAGGCCTTATGGACAAGATCCTTTGTCCTTGATACTTTGATTAATTTCTTAGTATTTTTGATTTATTACTTATTAATCGTTATTATTGCAGTAGTGGCAAAGGATAATCTTCATGCTACAGCAAGTCAAGCTGGCTTGGCCGTTGGTATTTATATTATTGGTACCGTTGTTGCTCGGTTGTTGGCGGGACGGTTCATTAGTATCTTGGGCTGTCGTAAGATGTTGTACCTTGGTTTGTTAATTTATTTGGTTTCAACAGCCATGTACTTCTATACACCTAATCTATTGATGCTCGATAGTGTTCGTTTCTTAAATGGTTTTGCATACGGTATTACCTCGACTGCTACAAGTACAATCGTAGCGGCTATTATTCCAATGTCACGCCGTGGTGAAGGGATTAACTACTATGGCTTGTCTACATCTCTTGCTGCTGCAGTAGGCCCATTCTTGGGGATTTTAATGCTACATAGCCTTGGTTATGACTTTATCATCGCATTCTGTGTTGCTCTTATCATCCTTTGTGGTATTGGTTCTGTTCTTATGAAGTTTGAGGAACCTAAGCTCGATATTGAATCTGAAGAACGTAAGGGCATTAGAATTTCCGATTATATTGAACCACGTATGAACTCTATTAGTCTTGTTTCTGTACTAGTAGGTTTTGCATACTCTGGTGTTATCGGCTTTATGGCAGCCTATACAAAAGATTTAAATCTTATCTTAGCAGGCACATTCTTCTTCGTTGTGTATGCTGTAGTTATTACTATAACAAGACCATTACTTGGTATTGTGTTTGATATGAAAGGGGAAAACTTTGTTCTTTACCCTTGCTTCATATCCTTAGCCCTTGGTATTTTCTTATTATCCATCGCTCACTCTACATGGCTTATTCTCTTATCCGCTGTGTTTGTTGGCCTTGGTTACGGTACATTCATGTCAAACGGTCAAGCCGTAACTGTTAAAATTGTGCCGGTTCACCGTATTGGTGTTGCCACATCCACATACTTTATTGCCTTAGATATGGGGTTAGGTTTTGGTCCATACATCTTAGGTGCTATTAAAGAGGTAGTAGGCTATACAAGCATGTTCCATGTTACTGTTGTAGTAGCACTTCTTGCCTTCGTTGCGTACTATTTCTTATATGGTCGTTATGTAGGTACTGAAAAAGATCTTTCTTTGAAAGCTCGCGCTGAAGAAGAACAAATTAGAAATCGTAAACGCAATGGTAAACTTGCGTAGAATATAATCTACTAATGCTAATGAATAGAGTTATTCTAATTCATAGTTTTCTATAATTAAATTAAAAGGACTATACGAAAGATTTCGTATAGTCCTTTTCTCTTATTCATGTATTTAGTGTTTCATGTCCTAGAATACTAGTTTGATACTTAAATACCGGTTAAATGGCATTTAGCAGTATAGGTATGAGTCGTTACATCGCAAGCTATTATTTCTCAATATTTACGATATTTACAATAACTTCTACGGCTTTTTTCATGTCGTCAATACATGCAAACTCATGACGGCCATGTAGATTTTCTACGCCTGTAAAGATATTAGGAGTAGGGATACCCATGAAGGAAATTTTAGAACCGTCTGTACCACCGCGGATAGGGTCACAAATAGGAGTGATACCGGCTTTTTCCATAGCAGCTTTGGCTACGTTAACGCATTCCATATTGTCTTTAATGATATCGTACATGTTGTAATATTGATCTTTTACAGATACTTCACATACTTCACGGCCGTAGATTTCATTTAATGTTTGACCAGCTTGTAAGAAGAATGCTTTTTTCGCTTCGAATAATTCTTTGTCATGGTCGCGGATAATATAGTTCATTTTACCTGTATCTACTTGTGTTTCCATGCTCATGAGCATGAAGAAGCCTTGACGACCACATGTATGTTCAGGAACTGCAGCACCTGGTAATAAAGAATCGAATTGCATTGCTAATTTAGCGCAGTTTATCATAATGCCTTTGGCAGTGCCTGTATGAACAGATACACCTTTGAGGGTTACTGTACCGCCTGCAGCATTGAATGTTTCGTACTCAAGTTGACCAAGGCTTTCACCATCAATAGTATAAGCAAAATCAACAGGAAATTCTTTGACATCAAAGTGATCAGCGCCAGTGCCGATTTCTTCATCTGGACCAAAGGCGCACATGATTTTGCCGTGCTTGATTTCTGGATGAGCTACGAGGTAGGCGAGGGCTTCCATGATTTCGCAGATGCCAGCTTTGTCGTCACCGCCTAGTAGTGTAAGACCATCGGTTACTACCAAGGATTTACCAATATAGTTCTTTAAATTAGGAAAATCTGCACGACGTGTGTAGATTTGATGTTCTTCGTTGAGGCAAATATCGCTACCATCATAGTTTTCTACAATGCGAGGTTTAATATTTTCTGCGTTGTAATCAGCTGTATCCATATGAGCGATAAAGCCAATAGCAGGTGCTTTTTCATCTGTATTAGCATTTAATGTGCCAATAACAAAACCATTTTCACGGTTGTAAATAACTTCATCTAAACCGATTGCTTTTAAATCAGGAACGAGCACATTAGTAGCAAAGTCTACTTGAGTTTGAGTACTTGGAATAGTTGTACTTTCCTCGTTAGACCGTGTATTTATGCTTGTATAGCGTACAAAACGTTCGACCATTGATTCCATAATGAGCCTCCTCGTAAGTAAACATACATGTTATACATATTGGTATAAATACTGTATATAATAAAGGTTCTTAATATACTTTCATTGTAGAACAGAGGGGATGAAAATGCAAAATAAATATTTACGGAAGATGTGATATTTTATTCGCATAATGCATAGAAAACCATTGAACCATATATAGTGCCGTGTTAGTATAAAGGTGAATAGTTATACGTTTGTACATTTTCTGTGAGGAGGTTTTACTATGTCGGACGAAACTCGTTCTATTCCGCCCGTAGAACCCGTATTGGATCCTAAGAAGGATTACGTAGAGATTAACTCATATGTAGTATTCTGGGGCCTATTCTATGCGGCAATTTTCACACTGGCTGTAGGGTATTTATGTTTGAAAATTGGTCAAACAGTAGATGCCTTTGCTCCAGTATCTGTACTTGCCATGGGTACAGCAGTTATTTTGAAACGGCAAAATGCTTTTGCCGAAACGGTTCACATTCAGGCTATCGCTAGTTCTAGTACGAACACATTAGCTGGTGCCATGTTCTTCTTACCGGCTCTATACATTTGGAATGTTACGGATGTAACCTTTGTACAAATGGCGATTCCTATTATCCTTGGTGGCGTACTTGGTGTTCTATTATGCGTTATGTTCCGTCGCTACTTTGTTGAGGAAATGCACTATGTGTATCCGTTCCCAAGCGGTCGTGCTGCTGCTGAAGTGCTAATGAGTAATGAAGGTAGTAAAGCGAAACTCATGCTTGGTTCTGGTCTTATCGCTCTTGTATATGATTTTATTCTTAACAGCCTTGGTTGGTGGGAAGAGGTTATCCGTACTACCGCATTTAAATGGGGCACTGCTTTGGCAGATCAAACTAAATTGAATGCTGCTGTAGATACAGATGCTGCGTTGCTTGGCCTTGGTTACTTTACAGGCTTGCGTTATGCAGCTATTATCGCAGCTGGTTCCTTCTTCTCTTGGTTCGTATGTATTCCAATCGTATACTATTTAGCTCCGGAACATATCATGCAAATCAATGGACATGCAGTTCCACTTGCAGAAGCTCCTATTCGTAAAGTATTCTTAGACTATGTTCGCCATATTGGTATCGGTATGCTTGCTATGGCAGGTATCATCGGATTGCTCAATATGTCTAAGGTAGTAGCTAGTGTTGTTAAAAATGCAGTACTTGATATTTTCAGTTCCAAAACTGTTGATGTTAACTTGCTTCGTACACAACGCGACGTTCCTACATCTTGGATTGGCGCTGGCATCTTATTATGTACAGTTCTATTTGCAGCATATTTCCACTTTATGTATGCTGAAAGCTTCTCCCAAACAATCGTAGCATTCTTAATCGTTCTAATTATGTCCTTCTTATTATCTGTAGTAGGTATCAGCTCCATTGCTTATACAGGTACAGAACCAGTATCTGGTATGACAATCTTCATGATTATCATCTCCGCTGTATGCTTAACAGCTGCAGGTATGACTGGTAAAGTAGGTATGATTGCAGTCCTAATGATGGCTTCCTTCATCGGTACAACCATCGGTATGGCTGGTAACTTCATGTCTGAGCTTAAAGTGGCTCATATGACAGGTGCTACACCTAAGAAAATGGAACAATGGCAAATCGTTGGTACCATTCTTTGTGCCGTACTTTCTGTAGGTGTTATGATCCTCTTGAACGATGCATATGGCTTCGTAGGGGACCATGCATTAAATGCTCCACAAGCGAATGCTATGGCTGCTATCATTGAACCAATGATGACTGGTGGTAGTGCTCAATGGCCACTATACATGGCTGGTGCATTATTCGCTATTATCTTGTGGATGGTAAAAGTTCCACCATTGGCATTTGCACTTGGTACGTACTTGCCAATGGAAATCAACACACCATTACTTATCGGTGGTTTGATTGCATACTTCGTACAAAATAGTACAAAAGATAAAGAGTTGGCAGATCTTCGCTTCTCTAAAGGTAGCACAATTGCATCTGGTCTCGTAGCGGGTGGTGCCATTGGTTCTTTATTCAGTGCTGTACTTCGTATTGCAGGTGTTGATGTATTCGCTCAAGACTGGGTTGAAACACCGGAAGCAACATACCTCAGTATTGTAATGTACTTGTTACTCTGTGTGTTCTTGTACAAAGTGGCTATGTATGTGAAAGCTAAAAAATCTTAATACTGAATAGGATATCCTCTAGAATGTGAGTATATAGCTTACTTCAAATATGTTAGGAATTCTCCACTCTGGGGATGACCGCCTTTACTGAGTTTATATTGCTTAGTAAGGGCGGTCTTTTCATTATCTATTTTAGTATTAAGACTATAGGAGTGAATGATTTTTTCGGTATAGCTAAAAGCTATGTTAATATAATACCTATTAATATAGTTGGATTTATTGACCCTAACTATATCGAATGTTATCATAATATTATAATACCTCTAGAGGTATTATTTTTATTATACTCATACTGTAGGTATAGATAGATTTATTCGTATATAGAAAGAAAGCTTTACAGATTATTGTAACGTTAGAGTAAAATTAATTATGAAATATAAGAAAATAGCAGCTCTTTTAGGGGCTTTTACCATCGCTAGTAGTTTATTTATAGCAGGCTGTGGTAATACAGGTACTAGTCAAAAGACATGGCGCGTTGGTACTGATGCGACCTATGCACCATTTGGTTTTAAAGATAAAGACAGCGGTAAATTAGCTGGTTTTGATGTAGATATTATTAATGCCATTGCACAGGAAGAGGGCGTTGAAGCCGATGTTCAAAACTTGAACTTTGATGCGCTTTTACCAGCACTACAAAGTAATACCATCGATATTGCAATCTCGGATATGACTATTTCCGAGGATCGTGCCAAGTCTGTAGACTTTAGTAAACCATACTATATTGCAGGTAATGGCCTCGTTGTAAATATCGATAACACGAATATCAATAGTTTTAAGGACTTAGAAGGAAAGCGTATCGGTGTATCTATCGGATCTACTGGTGCGGAAATTGCTAGTAAGATTCCTAATGCCGATGTGCGCCAATTTAATCTCATCGTCGATGCATTCTTAGAATTGCAAAATAGAGGTGTAGATGTAGTTATTAACGATACACCAGTAAACGAATATTATGTTAACAGCAAGGGCAAAGGTATCGCAAAGGTTACTGGAGAGGACTATGATGCGGCACCGCTTGGTATTGCTGTGAAGAAAGGCAATACGGAGCTTCTTAATAAAGTTAACGATGGCTTGGCTAAGATTAAAGCCAATGGCAAATATGCGGAGATTTATAAAAAATGGTTTGGTAAAGAGCCACCAACAGAGGATTTAAAATAGTTTGTAGATAGAACCTAAACGTATTATTTGTTATAATACGTTTAGTAAACCTCAAAAGGTATGAGGTAGTATAGAATGGGTGATATGATGGCTAAACGACGTGCATTTTTGGATATAATTAAAGAGAAGGGCGCCCTCGTTTTAGATGGTGGGTTAGGATCAGAGTTAGAGCGTTACGGCTGTAATCTTCAGCATAAATTATGGTCTGCTAAGATTCTTATGGACCAACCGGATATCATCAAAAAAATACATATCTCGTACTTGGCGGCTGGGGCAGATATCATTCAAAGTTCTGGATATCAAGCAACAGTAGCTGGCTTTAAAGGATTAGGTTATGGTACGGAAGAGGCTATAGAGCTCGTTAAATTATCCGTTCGTTTAGCGGTACAAGCTCGCAATGAGTTTTTAGAGGCTAAGGCGACTGGAGCACTTACATTGCGGGGGATTACACTTGGTGAAGAGACTCCAGATGGGGTTAGATATTTTTCTGAAGGCGCATTGCCTAAACCATTAGTGGCGGCTTCTGTAGGGCCATATGGTGCATTTTTGGCGGATGGTTCTGAGTACCGTGGATATCCTGGTGTACAAACTGAATATCTTGAGGTATTCCATATTCCTCGGCTAGCCTTATTCTGTGAAGAAAATCCTGATATATTATCTTTTGAAACAATACCATCTTATGATGAAGCCATTGCTATTGCTCGAGCTATGTCTGATCCATATACATCAAGAGGGATTCCTGGTTGGATTGCTTTCTCTTGTAAGGATGAACATCATGTTTCTAGTGGTGAAACCATCATTAAATGTGCAGAAATGATTGACAAGGTTAGACCTATAACTGGTATTGGCATCAATTGTACGAAACCAGAGTATGTAGAGTCCTTGATCAAGGATATTCGTACTGTTACGGATAAACCAATTGCTGTATACCCTAATCTTGGTGAAAGCTATGATAGTGAAACTAAGACTTGGTATGGCGACCCAGCATCATTCGTAGATTATGTTGATGTATGGCGTAATGCTGGGGCAGATATCATAGGTGGTTGTTGTAGAACAACACCTGAAATTATTAGAGATATAGCTAGAAAAATTCATAAATAGTAATATAAACTAATGATATAAACATAAAAGGCTATCGATGTTAAGTCGATAGCCTTTTTCTATTAGCTGATGTTTTATTGGTTTTATATAATAAAAAAGCAGTGCATAAGCACTGCTTTTACTATGGCGGAGAGACAGGGATTTGAACCCTGGGTACGGGATAACCGCACACATGATTTCCAATCATGCTCCTTCAGCCGCTCGGACACCTCTCCATGTATTCTGTTGTCTAACAGGTACTTGTATAGTATATGAAAAAGTTAGATTTATGTCAAGCAAAAAATAGTGAAAATCTTAGACTTTCATAAGACTTTTAAAGTATAAGAAAAAGCCGCCTTTTCAGGCGGCTTTTAGTGTTAGTATTATAATACTTCTTTGATTTCAGCTGCATCGATGGATGCTTTGATATCGTCTGCCATTTTTTCGATTTTTGGAAGATCTTCTGGTTTTAAAGAGGATTTGATATCAAGTGGTTCGGATATGATTTCAATGTCTTTGAAGTCGTTTTCAAAGTGAGCAACCATTGTTTTCATTGCAGCAGATGCCCAAGAGTGGTTACCAATGATGGATACCTTATGGTTTTGGAAGTTAAGTGCTTTTAATTCATGAATGAAGTTTTCCATAGTAAGGTATAGGTTCAAATTGTATGTAGGTGCAATTGTTACCAAGTTAGTGTATTTCCAAGCATCAGCGATAATGTAGGAAGCGTTAGTTTTGGAAACATCATAGATTTTAATATCTGTTACGCCGCGTTTAGACAATTGTTTTGCCAATTGTTGTGCAATAGCACGAGTGTTACCGTACATAGAACCGAAGGCAATAACAACACCTTTTTTACAAGCTGTGTAGCTGGACCAGTGCAAGTATTTGCGCAAGATATAATCGATAGTTTCAGGTGTACGCCAGATAGGACCATGTAGTGGAGCAATGCGTTTGATGTCAAGACCAGAAACTTTACGAATCGCATTTTGTACTTGAGGACCGTATTTACCAACTATATTTGTGTAGTAACGACGAGCTTCATCTTCGTATGTAGCAACGTAATCAGTTTGGTCTGCAAAGATGTTACCGTTAACTGTACCGAATGTACCGAAAGCATCTGCAGAGAATAATGTACCAGTAGATTTTTCATATGTACAAGTTACTTCTGGCCAGTGAACCATAGGCATAGTGTAGGAAACAAGTGTATGTTTACCTAAGCAAATTTCGTCGCCTTCTTTTACAGTGTAGTATTGGTCAGGTTTTGGAGAATTGTAGAATTGCTCGAACATGCGGAATGTTGTAGCATTACCAACCATTTTACAGTTTGGATAGCGTTCCAATGTTTCCAATAATGTTTGGCAATGGTCTGGTTCCATATGATTTACGATGATGTAATCAAGGTCGCGACCATTTAATAGATGAGTCAAGTTATCAAAGTATTCTTCGCGAATTTCCGCATCTACAGAGTCAACAACACAAGTTTTTTCATCATCGATGAAATAGCTGTTATAGCTAACACCATTTGGAATAGGGAATAAGTTTTCAAAACGTTCTGTAGTCCAGTCATTACTACCAATCCAGTAGATATTATGGGTCATTTTCTGAGCACAATGCATAATAAAATCCTTTCTTAACTCACTTACGTATATATGTATCGATTTAAATGAAATTATTTTTGTAAATATGTCATCAACTTATAATACTAATATTTACGAAAAAAATCAATATGGAAAAGCCTACTCCTAGGAGTAGGCTTTCACATATAAGATTGGTAACTAATTACTTGAAGTATTTTACACCAGATGTAAAGATTGGCATTTCTAATTGGCCAGGAATGTTTTGGCTAATACCAGCACCACAGCGTTCGGAGTGGGCCATTTTACCAAATACGCGACCATCAGGACTATAAATACCTTCAATAGCAGCTACAGATTGGTTAGGATTGAAGCGGCTATCCATGGATGCAATACCATCAAAGTCTACATATTGTGTAGCAATTTGACCAGTTTTATTAAACTCTAACACTTGTTGAGGGGATGCAATGAAGCGACCTTCACCGTGAGAGATAGGTACAGTATAAATTTCACCAGCTTTAGCATCACACATCCAAGGGGATTTAGTGGAGATTACCTTTGTATTGACCATGCGAGACAAGTGACGACCAATTGTATTGTACGTCAATGTAGGGTGATCTGCAGTTAACGTTTCAATGTGCCCCCCAGGCAATAAGCCTAATTTGATAAGAGCTTGGAAACCATTACAAATACCAAGTACAAGGCCATCTTGTTTGTACAAGAGGTTTTCTAAACATTCTGCAAGATATGGATTGCGGAATAGGGTAGCCATAAATTTGCCAGAACCATCTGGTTCATCGCCAGCACTGAATCCACCAGGGAACATAAGAATTTGAGATTCTGCTAATTTAGCTTTGATTACGTCGATAGATTCTTTTAATTGTTCTGGTGTTTGGTTTCGAATTACTACAATATCAGTTTCGGCCCCAGCTCGTTCGAAGGCACGAGCCGCATCAAACTCGCAGTTTGTACCAGGGAATACGGGAATGAGAACTTTAGGTTTAGCACCTAAGTATGTACTGCGAGGTTTAGCGTGTTGATCATGGATGTACGCTACTGCTTCTCCAGAACCATTTGGCGCATGCATAGGGAATATATCGTTGAGTGGAGCTTCATAAGTTGCTTGGATCTCCTTGAGTGATATGGATTGATCCGCCCATTCAATAACTGGATTTGCTTGTGTTACACCGATTACTTTTAAACCTGGTAACTCTAAGAGATAGTTAACAGCTTTAATATCTACCTCTACGATAAATGCACCAAGAGCTGGTTGGAAGATAGCACGTTCAGCATATTTATCGAATTTAACACCGATGTTGTTGCCAAGAGCCATTTTAGTAACTGCTTCAGGGATGCCTCCTTGGTCAACTACATAAGCGGAGTAAACGCGACCTTTTTCAATTTGTTCTTGTAAAACTTCACAGTTTTCCTTGAAATGATCCCAATCTGGAGTGTCATCGTATGTACGAGGTACATCAAAGAATACTAAACGATGATCTACACCTTTAAGGTCTTGGCTTACGATATTATCTACGTGAGCAGTACCAACTGCAAAGGATACGAGCGTAGGAGGAACTGTAAGGTCCATAAAGGTACCGCTCATAGAATCTTTACCGCCAATAGCACCGATTTCAAGTTCTTTTTGAGCTTTATATGCACCGAGAAGGGCTGCTACAGGTTTACCCCAAGATTCTTTAGAATTGAGGCGTTCAAAATATTCTTGTAATGTTAAGTATGCATCTTCATGACGACCGCCAAGAGCTACTAGTTTAGCTACAGATAAAAGAACTGCATATTGTGCGCCATGGTATGGGCTCCAAGCAGATAATTCTGGTACGAAGCCATGTGTCATGATGCTCGCAGTTGTAGTTTCACCGTTTAGAACAGGTAATTTTGCTACCATGCCTTGAGTCGGTGTTTTTTGGAATTTACCACCAAATGGCATGAGTACCGTATTAGCACCTACAGTGCTGTCAAAGCGTTCTGCTAAGCCTTGTTGGGAAGCAGCATTTAAATCGGATACAGCAGCGAGCCATTTTTCTTTGAAGTTGTCTGCACTAGAAGAACCACGTAAGAAGTAAGAACGATCAGCTGGAGCTTTTACAATAACCTCTTGTTGTTGGCTAGCGCCGTTTGTATTTAAGAAGTCACGGCTAATGTCGACGATTGTTTCGCCATTCCAGTTCATGATTAGACGATTTGTATCGGTTACATCTGCTACAACTGTACATTCTAAGTTTTCTTCGTCGCAGTAGGCTTTGAATGCATCTACATCAGAAGCGGAGATAACGCAGGCCATACGTTCTTGAGATTCTGAAATTGCCAATTCTGTACCGTCGAGGCCAGCATATTTTTTAGGCACTAAATCGAGGTTGATTGTTACGCCATCTGTTAATTCACCGATAGCAACGGATACACCGCCTGCACCAAAGTCATTACAACGTTTGATAAGTGTAGTCACTTCACCGCGACGGAAGAGGCGTTGAATTTTACGTTCAGTAAGGGCATTGCCTTTTTGAACCTCTGCACCACATGTGGATAGAGATTCTACGGTATGTTCTTTAGAGGAACCTGTAGCACCACCACAGCCATCGCGACCAGTTTTACCGCCAAGTAATACTACAACATCGCCTGGAACTGGTTCTTCGCGGCGTACTTGATTGCGTGGAGCTGCACCGATAACAGCGCCGATTTCCATGCGTTTTGCTACGTAGCCAGGATGGTAATATTCTTTTACTTCACCTGTAGCAAGACCGATTTGGTTGCCGTAAGAGGAATAGCCACGAGCTGCTTCTTGCGTAATTTTCTTTTGTGGTAATTTACCTTCTAATGTATCTTCAAGGCTCGTATGTGGATCGCCAGAGCCGGTGATGCGCATTGCTTGGTATACATAGGCGCGGCCGCTCAATGGATCGCGGATACAACCGCCTAAGCAGGTAGCAGCACCACCGAATGGTTCGATTTCAGTAGGGTGGTTATGGGTTTCATTTTTGAATAATAACAACCATTCTTCAGTTTTTCCGTCTACATCGACAGGAACGATGATAGTACATGCATTGATTTCATCGGATTCATCAAGATTTGTTAAACCACCAGCATGGCGCAATTCTTTTACGGCTAGTGTAGCCATGTCCATGAGGGAACGCGCTTTTTTCTTAGTTGTATAGAGCTCAGCACGACCTTCCATGTATTCTTCGAGGGCTTCTTCAATAGGGCCTGTGAAGCGACTTGCTTCGATAGAGATATCCGTTAACTCTGTCATAAATGTGGTATGACGGCAGTGGTCGGACCAATATGTATCGAAGAGGCGAATTTCTGTAATCGTAGGATCTCGGTGTTCTACCTCTGCATATTGTTGTCTAATCATTTGAAGGTCCGCTAATGTCATAGCGAGGCCATAATTTTTGATGAGTCCTTCTAACTCATCATCGCTCATTGTCGTAAAGCCATCGATTGTTGCAACTGGTTTTGGCTCCTCTAAATCAAGTGCCAAGGTATTAGGCAATTCAAGGCTTGCTTCACGGGAATCAACAGGATTAATGTAGTATGCTTTAATGGCATCTTCTTGTTCTTTTGTGAAAGTGCCTTCGATAGCGAATACGCGAGCACATCGAACGATGTGACCAGAGGTGAGGGTGAGCATGGAAATACACTGCTCTGCGCTGTCGGCGCGTTGATCGTATTGACCTGGTACATATTCAACAGCGAATACGAAACCTTTTACAGCTGGAATTTCTTCTAATACTGTATCCACAGGAGGTTCGGAGAAAATTAAATTTTTTGCAGATTCTAAATCTTTGGCATCTAAATTTTCAATATCATACCGCTCATAAATGGTAACACCTGTTACAGGTATAGATAACTCCTGTTGTAAGGTGTGTAACATGCGTTGTGCTTCTTGGTTGAAAGATTCTCGTTTTGTTACGAATAATCGTTGTATAGCCATTGTAGCCTCCTGTAATGTATATAATTCCCTATGGGATATTGACAAATTAAGTATAGTCGGTCTAGACTTATAAGTAAAGATAATCTTACTTATGAAAAGATTAGAAATACTAATAAATATGAAAAATTCATGAAGGTCATAAGACCTAATATTCATGAAGTTTTCTACATATTCATTATATATTGAGAGTTCATCGTTATAATATAATAAATGATATGTATATTTAAAAGTAAGACGTTACTATTAGTATATAACAGAGGTGAATAAAATGGCAGTATCTGCAGATTTATATAGAACCTTTTTAGGGGTAGGCTTATATTTATCCTTTTCTCGTGCCGCTAAAGAACTAGGCGTATCTCAATCCGCCATCAGCCAAAGCATTAAACAATTAGAAGGGGAACTCAATATGCCTCTTTTCGTGCGCACTACTAAATCTGTAGGGTTCACGCCAGAAGGTAAAGAATTGTTTGATACCGTGGCTAAAGCGTTCTCCATCCTTGATAATGGGGTAACTCAATTACAAGAACGTGTTAGCCAAGCTTATGAAAGTTTAAATCTTGCTGCTACAGATACATTATGTCGCCATTTCTTATTACCATATTTCCATAAATGGCAATTACAAGAAAGTGAAATCGGATTGCATATCATTAATCGTCCATCCCCTGATTGCGTAGAGTTGGTACTCAATAAAGAGGCTCAGTTAGCGGTGGTTAATGATTATGAAGGCTTGCGAGATAATCCACAATTAGAAGTAACTACGCTTGCTACGATTCAAGATGTCTTCGTTGGAGGACCTGACTATAAAGGGGCAGGGTTCTTTGATCAAGGTCGTCTGCTTAACGAGCCTATCTTGTTATTACATAAGGGATCTGCCAGTCGTACTTTCTTCGATGAAGTTACACATGGTGCATGTCGTAAACCTCGTTTTGAACTTGGTAGCGTCGATGTATTGCTCGATCTTGTAGAAATTAATATGGGCATTTCCATGTTGCCTAACCATGTAGTGCAACAAAAGATGCAAGAAGGCTCCATCGTGCGTATCGATACAGATATTCCTGTACCGACCCGTGATATTGTACTTGTCCGTTCTCGTTTAGTACCTCAATCTGAAGGGGCTGCGCGCTTCACATCCATGCTTCTTAATCGTGAAAGCACTCGTGATAAGGTCTTATAATCATGAGACACACTTTTTGAGAAATTTCAGAAAGTGTGTCTTTTTATATTTTAGACTACTCTTATCTGTGCTATATTATATTGATATAAAATACAGGCTATAAAATGCCATGTTTAATAGGGTTTGTTATTAAAACGGCAGAAATTCGTCAAAAATAATTAGCCGAAAATATCGG
>NZ_JAGZRH010000002.1:0-246205 GCF_018381775.1 Veillonella sp.
GCAAGGTGATTTTTTTGTATAACTTTCGTTGCCGCACCCGCATAGCGGGTGGTTTTATGATTCGCGACTACGTCGCGAACCAGTCTAAAGACAATAATATAAAGGTCAAATTTCTATACTATACATTTGACCTTTTAATACATCCCCCTATAATTGGACTTAATCTTAAATTATAGGTATAATAAATGAGATATATTTTTATGAAAGAAGGTGTTGTTATGGCAGAAGCATTAGGACAAGAACTGTTAATTGATTTATATTCCTGCGATGAAGATGCAATCTCATCCGCTACAGCTGTACAAGAAAGTGTAGCAACCGCATTTGATTTAGCTGACCTTGATGTTGATGAAATCAGTTGTCAAGTTATGGACGAGGAGATCGCCCTCCTATCTGTTGCACCAGGCTTTCACTTTACGTTGCACACGTATCCTGCTCTAGGTTATGTGGCTGTAGATTTGTATTCTTTTGAGCAATCCTTACCGCTCACATTAATTATGAAAGCATTGCGTAAATCTTTCAGAGCAGAAAAGGTAAAAGCAACAAGTGTACAACGTGGCGACTTTGGTAACGAGCGCGATATGAAGCCACGTCGCAAAACTAAGATTACTACACTTGGTCGTGTTTCTCGTACACGTATTCAACTCAAACAAACAGGTGGCAAGTTGAAAAAACAAAGTGCTAAGGTTATCAAAACATTAGCTAAAAAAAGTGGCCTAAAAAAATAATACAAAAGGACTAACCTTATGGACTGCACCCCAAAAATTGGACACAATTTTTGGGGTGCAGTTCATTAGTTAGTCTTTTTTAGATAGATACAAAAAGGCTAGAGGAAATTCCTCTAGCCTTTTTAAGGTTCATATTTTATTTATAATAGCTTATCTACGAACCATCATTTCTTCAAGATCGAGAACATCAGCAATTTCATCAACATCATCACAGATGTACTCTGCATCGGCTTCTTTTAGTTCAGCTTCTGTACCATAACCATAAGTAACACCGATAGAAATACAACCAAGTTCGTTAGCTGCCTCTACATCATACTTACGATCGCCTACCATAAAGGCCAAACGACGACCATTGTCATCAGTTAAAGGATTACCACAAAGTTTAAGAGCCTTTTCAAGAATCTCTTTCTTATGCAATAAACCACTTTCATAATTAGCTCCCACAATTACATCAAAGTAAGGTGTTAATTCAAAGTGATCTAAAATATCCTTAGCATAATGCTCAGGCTTTGCTGTAGCAACGGCAATAGTATATTGTTCTGTTTTGCATTTAGCCAATAAGTCTACAATATTCGGATACACTTGATTTTCAAATTTACCGATTGTACCATATCGTTCACGGAATTTAAAGTACGTTTCTTCCGCTTGCTCAAAGGTCATGCCACAATGTTCTTGAAAAGCATCTACCAATGGTGGTCCTAAAAATAATTGCAATGTTTCTTCATCTGGTACATCATAGCCAAAATGTTCCAATGCAAATTTAATACTTTTAAGAATACCTTCTTGAGAATCTGTTAAAGTTCCATCTAAATCAAATAATATTGTTTTCTTCATATTATTTCTTTAAAGCCTCTTTTAATGTATGCCATGCAAGAACTGCACACTTAACACGTGCTGGCATGTTAGAAATATTTTGCAATGCCATAGCATCTTCTAATTCTTCTAACTCATTTTCATCAGTAATTTCTTTTTTGATCATACCTAAGAAAATTTCTACCAAACGAAGAGCTTCCTCAACAGATTTGCCCTTAATGATATCAATCATCATAGATGCAGACGCTTGACTGATAGCACATCCAGAGCCGGTGTAAGCAGCATCTTTGATAATGCCATCTTCTACGTTGAGTTGTAATGTTAGATCATCACCACAACTAGGGTTATGGCCATGTTCAGAATTTGTAAAATGAGCTAACTCATGTTTATTACGCTTATCTTGGTTATGTTCCAAAATAAGTTCTGTATATAATTGATCCATTTCCATTGATGGTAAATCTCCTAATCTTTAAAACCCATTACTGAACGAACTGTCTTCAATACTTCAAGGAATGCATCTAGATCTTCCTTACGAGTATATAAGTACATGCTTAGACGAGTAGATGCAGATACATTGTAGAATGCACCTAATGGTTGTGCACAATGGTGTCCAGAACGAACACAAATGCCTTTAGAATCCAAAATTGTAGCTACATCATGAGGATGGACATCATCTACAGTGAATGCAATTACGCCATGTTTTTCCTTAGGGTTTTGGGAACCAATCACATGAACATGTGGCAATGCAACAATTTTAGGAAGAATATATGCTACTAGTTCCTCTTCGTAGGCTTCAATAGCATCCATGCCAAAGGATTCTAAATAATCAATTGCCGCATGCAAGGAAACGGCACCGTCAGCATTTGGTGTACCTGCTTCAAACTTATATGGAAGCTCATTGAATGTAGCAGTTTGTTCTTTTACATATTCAATCATATCCCCACCCAATAGGAAAGGTGGCATAGCTTCTAACAACTCACGTTTACCATAAAGTACACCAATCCCTTGAGATGCACACATTTTATGACCAGAGAATACGAAGAAATCACAATCTAATTCTTGAACATCAATTTTTTTATGAGGTGTAGATTGAGCACCATCGAGAACTACTACAGCACCTACGGAATGCGCTTTTTCAGTTAATTCCTTTACAGGGAATTCCATACCAAGCACGTTACTAACATGAGCAAAGGCAACAATTTTAGTGTTCTCATCAATTTTATTGATTTCACCATCTTTTAAATGCCCATGTTCATCAAGGTACATATATTCTAAGGTTGCCCCTGTTTGTTCTGCTACATATTGCCATGTTACAAGATTGGCATGATGTTCCGCAACAGTAATGACAATTTTGTCACCTTTCTTCACATTATGAAGACCATAGCTATGAGCAATCAAGTTCATAGATTCTGTACTATTACGTGTAAATACAACTTCTTCACGTTCACGAGCATTGATAAATTCAACTACGCGATCACGTGCATTTTCATAGTCTTCAGATGCTTCAATAGCTAAAATATGAGAGCCACGATGTGGATTACCATTACGTTGTGTCATATGTTCCACAACACGATCAATTACGGATTGTGGAATTTGTGCAGTAGCACCACTATCCAAATAGATAACGCGGTGCCCATTATGCTCTTTATGTAGTATAGGAAAGTCTTTGTATGCTTCTGCAATTGGTCTCATAAAAACGCCTCTTTAAATTTTATTACGTACAGCTGCTAACGCTGCTTCTTCAATCGTTTCGTCACCAATGCGATCAATAATAGGTCGAATCATAGATTCTACAATGATATGTTTTGCTTCTACTTCACTAAAGCCACGGCTCATGATATAGAACAATTTATTATGATCAATTTGGCCTGCACTCGCTGCATGATTACCCACTACATTATCTTCTTTACACAATAATAGAGGTAAAGAAACAGATTTTACAGTTGGATCTAACAATAAGCAAGTATCTTCTTCCGCACCTTCAGAAGCTGTTGCACCATGAAGGAAATCAAGAGTACCACGGAAAGATTTTTTAGAATTGCCACTAAGAGCACCTAATGTATGAATATCACTAAAGGATTTTTTACCACCATGACTCATAACCATGGAGATATCAAATTTTTGTTCTTCGTTACCAAGATAAGCAATATCATGAACCATACGAGATTCTTGACCTACTAAATCATGATAGTAGTTCAAAATATTTTCACTACCACCAAGTTCAATGTTAATGTATTCTACATCTGCTTTATCTTCCAATTTTGTATAACGATGTTCGATATGTTGTACATGTTCAGGTAAAAGATTTACCTTTTTCACTACAACTTTACCGCCTTCTTTTACATCGTATTCATTTAGATAGCTAACATTTGTTAATGCTTCACCAGCGCCAGTTACATAGAATTGGACCTCTAGTTCTGCCTCTTCACCAACGATGAATTGGAAACGATTAGCTACACGTGCATTAGCATCAATGCGGATGCCTACAACTTCCTTTGCCTTAGCAGGAACATTGATAGCATAACCTTCTGCATTATCCACCAATGCTTGAACAGCATCCTTATTAGCACCTTCATATTTAGCATCTAACAGTGCTGTTCCTGTAGGCAATGGTGAAAGTATATTTTGATTCGCTTCTACAGCGATGGCTTGTACAGATGTATCTTCTCCAGCTAGAGAGCTTACAGTATGGTTAACACGCAACCATCTGAATGTCGGTCTAGGGAGTTCATTAAATAGTAATTCGCTCATAATTCCTCCTTAACCGATAGAACCTTCTAATTCAAGATTGATTAGATTGTTCATTTCTACAGCATACTCAAGTGGTAATTCTTTGGAGATTGGCTCAACGAAACCACGAACGAGCATTGCACGAGCTTCTTCTTCGCTAATACCACGTGTCATGAGATAGAAAATCGCTTCGTCGGAAATACGACCGATTTTTGCTTCATGACCTAAATCCACATTATCGTTTTCTACGATAATAGCTGGAATTGTATCAGATTGAGACTCTGCATCAAGCATCAAGGATTCACAAGATACAGTCGCTTTGGAATGTTCTGCTTTAGGACCAATTTTCAAAAGACCACGATAAATAGCAGCACCACCGGATTTGGAAATAGATTTAGAGTTTACATTACTAGTTGTGTAAGGAGCATTATGAACTACCTTACAACCAGTATCAAGGAATTGTCCTTCGCCAGCAAATGTTACACCTGTGAATTCAGCATGTGCACCTTCACCATTAAGGATACTCATTGGATACAAGCAAGATACCTTAGAACCGAAGGAACCAGATACCCACTCAATAGTACCACCTTTACCTACTACACAACGTTTTGTGTTAAGGTTGTACATGTTTTTAGACCAGTTTTCAATTGTAGAATAACGCAATGTAGCATTATCCTTTACAAACAATTCAACAGCACCGGCATGAAGGTTAGATACGTCATATTTAGGAGCGGAACAGCCTTCGATGAAGTGCAATTTAGCCCCTTCTTCTACGATGATCATAGTATGTTCAAACTGACCAGCACCTGGTGCATTCAAGCGGAAATAGGATTGCAACGGAATTTCTACTTGTACGCCTGCTGGAACATATACGAAGGAACCCCCAGACCAAACGGCACCATGAAGAGCAGCCCATTTATGATCTGTAGGTGGAATCAATGTCATCCAGTATTTTTTTACGATTTCTTCATGCTCATGAAGTGCGGTTTCAATATCAGTATAGATAACGCCTTGTTTAACAAGATCTTCTTGAATACTGTGGTATACAACTTCAGAGTCATATTGAGCACCAACACCTGCAAGAGATGTTTTTTCCGCTTCTGGAATACCTAAGCGGTCAAAAGTACTTTTAATTTCTTTTGGAACTTCGTCCCAGTTTTCTTTCATATCTACTTTTGGCTTAACATAAGTATGGATATTTGCCATATCTAAGCCAGAAATATCAGGAATCCAATTTGGAATACCCATGCGATTGTAGATTTCTAAAGATTTCAAACGGAAGTCAAGCATCCATTCAGGTTCATTTTTATTAGACCAAATTTCACGGATAATATCTTCTGTTAAACCAGCATCAGAAATATAAGAATATTCAAAGTCATTCTTAATATCGTAGACACCACGGTCCATATCCGCGACTTGGGTTTTCTTTCTTTCTTCCATTGTGCCTCCTATGCTAATGCTTTGTATGCGTCGTAACCTTTTTCTTCGATTTCACGTACAAGAGAAGCATCACCAGTTTTAACGATCTTACCATTGATCAATACATGAACGAAATCAGGTTTTAATTTTTGCAAGATTTGGTTATGGTGAGTAATGATCAATACAGCATTTTCTTCGTTATGGAAACGTTGTACACCTTCAGATACGATACGAACCGCATCTACGTCAAGGCCGGAGTCTGTTTCATCAAGAATAGCCAATTTAGGATTCAAAATGGACATTTGAAGAATTTCATTTTTCTTGCGTTCACCACCGGAGAACCCTTCATTTACATAACGTTGTGCATAAGATACATCGAAGGATAATTCATCCATTTTTTCTTTCAATTCTTTTTTGAAAGATAAAGCACGTACATTTTCACCAGTAATTGTAGATTTCGCAGTACGGATAAAGTTTTCTACTGTAATGCCAGGAATAGAAATTGGATTTTGGAAGGACATAAAGATACCTGCTTTCGCACGATCATTTACTGCATCTTCCGTAATATCTTTACCATCAAAAATAATAGAGCCACTATCTACAGTATATGTAGTGTTACCCATAATAGCATTGGCAAGTGTAGATTTACCTGCACCATTCGTACCCATTACAACATGGATTTCACCTTTATTAATTGTTAAGTCGATACCTTTTAAGATTTGTTTACCTTCAACGGATACCTTTAAATCTTTTATCTGAAGTAATTCAGCCAAAATGTTCACTCCTTCTCATAATGTATGTATCGATAAGAAACATACAAGCATTATATGTAAAACGTATATATTGACACATATAAAAAGGCGGTACGCACTAACGTGAATACCGCCGTAATTCTCGCTAACTTAGCAAGTATGTGCATAACAATCTATAATCATTATACAGTCTTATCTAAATGATAGCAAGATATTCCTACTAAAATATACAGGAATTAAAAGAATATCATATATTACATATATTGATAGGTTTTTATTAATATTCATTCTCATCCTATTCGATTCTCAATATTAAATTATAGGTTAGAGAAATCGAGGGTGCCAAACAAATCATCATATGTTTCAGCACGACGAATTTGTGTAACAGAACCGTCTTTATGTAATAACAACTCAGCAGAGCGCAATTTACCATTATAGTTGAAGCCCATAGAGTGACCGTGCGCACCAGCATCATGAATGATGATACGATCCCCAATATCGATTTTTGGCAACTCACGTTGAATAGCAAATTTATCATTATTTTCACATAAAGAACCAGTTACATCGTACACGTGATCCTTAGGTGCATTTTCTTTACCCATTACAGTAATATGGTGGTAAGAACCATATAATGCTGGACGCATAAGGTTTGCCATACAGGAATCTAAACCGATGTAGTGACGATAAATATCCTTTTTGTGAATTGCTGTAGAAACTAAGTAACCAAATGGACCTGTAACCATACGACCACATTCATAAGCCAATGCTACATCACCAAGGCCATTAGCTACGAGAATTCTATTGTAAGCCTCTTCTACACCCTTGCTAAGCGCTTTGAAATCTACAGGTGTTTGTTCTGGTTTATAAGCAACACCTACACCACCACCAAGATCAATAAACTCAACATTGATGCCTAGTTCATTTTTAATATCTACTGCTAGATTGAAGCAAAGTTCAGCAGTGCCAACTAAGCCATCAATATCAAGCTCGTTAGATACAACCATTGTATGGATACCAAAGTGTTTTACACCTTTAGCTTGCAATTGTTTGTAAGCTTCAAAAATTTGTTCACGTGTCATACCGTATTTAGCTTCTTCAGGAAGGCCGATAATTGTATTGCCGCCTTCTTTTAAGGAGCCTGGGTTATAACGTACGCAGAATGTATCAGGCAAAGAACCATGATTTTTTTCCAAATATTCAATATGAGTAATATCATCAAGATTGATGATAGCACCTAATTCAAGTGCTTTTTTATATTCCACATATGGTGTGTCATTAGATGTGAACATAATATCATGACCTGTAATGCCCACTTTTTCACATAGCATTAACTCTGCTAAGGAAGAACAATCGGCACCTACACCGAGCTTTTGTAATACACGCATAATATATGGATTAGGAGTTGCTTTTACAGCAAAATATTGTTTGAACCCTTTATTCCAAGAAAATGCATTAATGAATGCTTTCATATTTTCAATGATACCTTCTTCATCATAAATATGGAATGGTGTTGGGTATTGGGCAATAATATTTTCCAATTGTTCAGCTGTAAACGGAACTGTTTTTGTATTCATAATAACCTCGCTATACAAATAAAAGACCCATCAAACGATGAGTCTATTATCCTAATTATTATTTAAATAAAGCTTTATCAAGGCTATAGCGACCTGCGCCAGCGAAGAACAACATAAGAGCACCGAAGCCCATTTGAGATGGGTAATCCCAGCTAAAGAAACTACCACTAAGATTTAATGTCGTTGCTATTGCTAATGTACCTATGAGTAACAAAGATCCAATTCGTGTAAATAGACCAATTACTATAAGTACACCACCTATCATTTCTGCATATGCGGCCATAGTACCTAATATTTCATAACCACCAGGTACACCTAATGGTGCCAACATAGCTCCAACTTTATAAAGGCCTTCAGCACCGCTCAAGTACTTTAAATATCCATGATAAAACATGGAAATACCAAGTGCCAAACGGTAAACTAAGAGGCCAAAATTAATATAATTAGGTTTACTTTTAAAAATAAAGCTTAACATAGTAATCCTTCTTTCAAAGCAAAACAAAATCGAAATAATTCGATATCGTTATTATAGAGGAGAAAAACTACCATGTCAAACTAGACTCAATATTAAATTCTATAGAATTATAACATATGTGGTATACAAAATCAATTTTATCGATTTGATAAACCTCATATGTTAGTCTAATTCGAATCATAAGTATAAAGAAAAATCGTCTGCTATTTATACGATTTATACTATTGGTACTGTCTATATCATATGTATTGTAAAATACCATTGCTAATTTAGATAAATACAAAATAATCCTAATGAAAAAGTGAACATATAGTTCCTAATTCATTAGGATTATTCTAAATTTTATAGATTATGCGCTAAGCAGTTGATTACATCATACCGCCCATGCCACCCATTGGAGGCATTGCAGGTGCTGCAGCATTTTCTTCTACTTTATCAGCTACGATTGTTTCAGTAGTCAATACAAGAGATGCAATGGATGCAGCATTTTGAAGTGCAGAACGTGTTACTTTAGCAGGGTCCACGATACCAGCTTTAACCATGTCGATATATTCTTCAGTCAAAGCGTTGAAACCAACACCAGCTTCTGTATTTTTAACTTTTTCTACTACAACGGAACCTTCAAGACCAGCATTGTAAGCGATTTGACGAAGAGGTTCTTCTACTGCACGTTTAACAAGGTTAATACCAGTTTGAACGTCGCCAGTTTCTTCCAATGTGTTCAATGCAGGGATAATATCGATGAATGTAGTACCACCACCAGCTACGATACCTTCTTCAACAGCTGCACGAGTTGCGTTCAATGCGTCTTCGATACGAAGTTTTTTATCTTTCATTTCAACTTCTGTAGCAGCACCTACTTCGATAACTGCAACACCACCGGATAATTTTGCAAGACGTTCTTGTAATTTTTCACGGTCGAATTCGGAAGTTGTTTCTTCTACTTGTGCACGGATTTGGCTTACACGTTTAGCGATTACGTCTTTATCGCCTACACCATCGATGATTGTAGTTTCATCTTTAGTGATGCGAACTTGACGAGCTGTACCAAGATCAGTAAGTTCTACAGAATCAAGTTTGCGGCCCATATCTTCAGTAATTACAGTACCACCAGTCAAAATAGCGATATCTTCAAGCATAGCTTTACGACGATCACCGAAGCCAGGAGCTTTTACAGCTACTGCTTTGAAAGTGCCACGCAAACGGTTTACTACCAATGTAGCCAATGCTTCACCTTCTACATCTTCAGCGATGATAAGAAGTTCTTTACCTACTTTTACCACTTTTTCAAGTGTTGGCAACATATCAGCGATAGCACTAATTTTACGGTCAGTAATCAAGATATATGGGTTATCCATTACAGCTTCCATACGGTCAGGATCAGTTACCATGTATGGGGAAATGTAACCACGGTCAAATTGCATACCTTCTACTACGTTTAATGCAGTTTGCAAGCCTTTGGATTCTTCTACAGTGATAACGCCGTCGTTACCTACTTTTTCCATAGCTTCAGCAATTAAGCCACCGATTTCTTCGTCCGCTGCGGATACACTTGCAACTTGAGCGATTTCAGCTTTACCAGAAACTTTAATGGAACGTTTTTTAATTTCTTCAACCAAAGTTTTAACTGCTGTTTCAATACCTTTTTTCAAGATCATTGGGTTAGCACCAGCTGCTACGTTGCGCATACCTTCTTGGATCATAGCTTGTGCCAATACTGTTGCAGTAGTAGTACCATCACCTGCTACGTCATTAGTTTTAGTAGCAACTTCTTTAACTAATTGAGCGCCCATGTTTTCAAATGGATCTGGAAGTTCGATATCACGAGCAATAGTTACACCATCATTTGTGATTGTTGGGGAACCGAATTTTTTATCCAATACAACATTACGACCTTTTGGTCCCAATGTAACTTTTACAGCGTTTGCCAATTGATCAACGCCACGACCTAAAGCGCGACGAGCTTCTTCATTAAACAAGATTTCTTTTGCCATATGTATTACCTCCTAGATAATAACAGTATCTAATGTAAGGGAATGTATATGCCCGTAGGCAATATAGAATGTATCAATAGTAGGTTTAGCTCTATACAGCTATAAATTAGCTATTATAGTACTGCTAAGATATCGCGTTCGCTAATGATCAAATGAGTAGCGCCATCGATTTCTAATTCGCTACCAGCGTATTTTGCGAACATAACAGTATCGCCAACTTTAACTTCTGGAGCTACACGTTGACCATTGTCATAAACTTTACCAGCACCTACAGCTACTACTACACCTTCTTGAGGTTTTTCTTTTGCTGTATCAGGAAGGAAAATACCACTTTTAGTTTTTTCTTCTTTTGCTTCTAAACGGATAAGAACGCGGTCAGCTAATGGTTTTAACATATGATGTCACTCCTTATTTACTAGTTATTATTTACAATTTATTAGCACTCTAAGTTACCGAGTGCTAATCACATGTATTATTATAACCTATGTCAAAATAAATGCAAGCAGAAATTTTGATTTTTTGACTTTTTAGCTTTTATTTGATATTAGACACAAAAGACTAGTATAAGTTTTGATTCTTATACTAGTCTTTGTATCTATTTTGAAACTTGATTAATTAATGCTTTACAGATATTAACAATACTATCTCGTTTCTTCATACTTAGGGCGCGAATACGATTATAGGCTTCCTCTTCTGATATAGAGTATAGCTCCATCAATATACCGGTTCCTTTTTGAATGATTTTACGATCCTCTAATGATTGTTCTAATTCAGCCATTTTTTCGCGTAGCTCAGCATCACTATGATAACGCCCTAATGCCATTTCTAAGGTTGGAACCAATTGTTCTTCACGAACAGGCTTAATTAAATATCCATATACGCCAGATTCTCTAGCCTTATTTATTAAATCCTGTTGACTATAACTTGTTAATAGAACTACAGGTGCTTCATGGTGAAAGCCAATTTGTCGTGCTGCTTCGATGCCATCTAATTCTGGCATTTTTACATCCATTAGAACAATATCAGGTTTATATTCTTTGCAAAGCTTGATGGCTTCAACACCATTAGTCCCTTCTGCCACAACTTCATGACCAGAGGATTCAATAATATCGCGTAGATCCATACGTATAAGGGATTCATCATCCACTATTAAAACGCGCATTTACTTCTCCTTCTTCATATGTATTGTCACTAGAACACCGGCATCAGTATTTTTAACAGATAGACGCCCTTTTAACTCATGGGTAACTAAATTATTAATGATAGTTAATCCTAAACGCTTATTCGAGTTAATAGAGAAATCTTGAGGTAATCCTTTTCCCGTATCAGAAAAATCTAATACAATATATTCCTCTAATTCCGAAACAGCTAGACGAATCTCCCCTGCTTTACCATCTAAACCATGTTCAAGGCTATTAGTAATTAATTCATTAGTTATGAGGGATACATAACTTGCCATATGAGAGGAAATCAATATATCTTCTCCACTATAGGTAAAGGTAACCTCTTGGTCTTGTCTGATCATACTCATGCGCAACAAACGACATAACTCGTCATAGATTGATCGGATACCAATATAATCCTCATCATAATGGGACACAATATCGTGAACCAAAGCCATACTTTCTATACGATTGATTCCCTCTTGTAAGGCTTGTTTCACTTCTGGCAGGCTAGAACGTCTTGCTTCCATACGTAGTAATCCCGCAACAGTTTGTAAATTGTTTTTTACACGGTGATGAACCTCTTTGATAATAGAATTCTTTACCAGCAATTCTTGTTGCTGCTTACTTTCACGGGTACAATCATGAAGCACGAGGAAACAACGTGTTTCATTACGGCCCATCGCAATAGGAATCATATGCTGGCGAATTACCATATCTTGATATATTTCTTCACTAGTATATATCGTTCTATCTGCCAAGACTTGTTGGATAGCAGATATTTTTAAAGTACTGCTATAAATTGAAGAGCCTACTAAGCGTCGATCAAAGCCTAACAAGTCTACCAGTTGTAATGCAGCATCATTGCCGTACAGAATTCTATGAGAATCATCAAAAATAATTAAACCATCAAAATAAGAAATAGGTTCGTAAGATTGAATTTGTTCGTCCGTAGCAGTCAACATGAGACGTTGCATCGTATCAGATAAAGTATATTCTTGTTCATATTGCTCTACCTTGATAGATGGAGATACTGTAAAAGCTATCCCCCCAATAATACGTCCGCCATTATCGACAACAGGAAAAACATGTTGTCGTTGATCATGCTCTACCCCAATAAGAGGTTGACCATTTTCCATCATAGAATGCCACGTATTATTTCCTTTTAATTGACGAGTTATAACACCTTGTTCGCTCCGTTCAATGCATAGCATATCTGAACGTTGCTGCATATCACCTTGTGATTTTTCTAGAAGAGGCGTAAAAATCTGTATCCTTTGACGGGTCAAAGACTCGCCAAAGGATATAAGTTTACTAATATGCTCAAGTAATGAGGTTTGTAATGGTCCTAATGGTGTTGTATTTAAAATATCTTGACCAATATCCACAATTAATCCTCTTTCCAAGATACATGACCAATTTCTACGCTTGGTTTTGCATTCAATGTTAAATCGCCAAATTTACCAGCTTGAGCCATATAATAGGCACGACAACCAATCATAGCAGCATTATCGGTGGACAAAATTTTATGAGGCTTGTAATAGGTAAAGCCTTCTTCCTTACACATAACCTCTAAGGCTTGTTGTAAGCCTTTATTAGCAGATACGCCTCCCGCAATGGTAATACGCGTTTCACCTAATGTATGAGCTGCATCTTTCGTTTTTTCAACTAATACATCAACAATAGCCTTTTGGAAGGACGCGGCAACATCGGCTTGGTTAATAGGTTCATTCTTTTGTTGCTTGCTATTTAAATAGTTTAATACAGCAGACTTTAAACCACTAAAACTAAATTCAAAATTACCAGGCTCACTTAAAGCCTTTGGAAATTCAATAGCATCTGGATTACCTTCAAGGGCAAGTGCATCAATATGAGGGCCACCTGGGTAAGGGAAGCCCATAACACGAGCAATTTTATCAAAGGCTTCACCCGCTGCATCATCACGAGTCTGACCAAGAATATCAAACTCTTCGTACCCTTTTACATGAACTAGCATAGTATGACCACCAGATACGACGAGGCTCAAAAATGGAGGTTCTAATTCTGGATTAGCTAAGAAATTAGCAAAAATATGACCTTCCATATGGTGAACTGGTACCAAAGGAATGCCTGTAGCAAAGGATAATCCCTTTGCAGCAGCTACACCAACCAATAATGCCCCTACGAGACCAGGACCATAGGTAACACCAATGTGGTCAATATCTTGTAACGTTACATTCGCATCGCGTAGCGCTTGATCTATAACAGGTATAACTTGTTCTATATGGTGACGTGATGCGATTTCTGGCACAACGCCACCAAATTTTCTATGAATCGGCACTTGGCTAGAAATAACATTAGATAAAACAGTGCGTCCATCCTTTAAGACAGAGGCTGATGTTTCATCACAGCTACTTTCCAAGGCTAATGTGTAAATACTCATTCTATTTCCTCTGAAACGAGAGACATAATATAAGCATCCTCTTTTGGCTCTGAATAATAATCTTTACGAATCCCTTTAACAGAAAACCCAAGATTTCTATACATTGCTAAGGCAGGCAAATTAGATATGCGCACCTCCAAGAAGATTTCGTGCATACCTCTCTTGAAACATTCATCTATTAATTGTTTAGTAAGTTCTGAGCCATATCCCTTACCACGAGCAGAAGGAATAATGGCAATATTTGTTATTTGTCCTTCATCATATACGAGCCAAGCACCAGCATAACCAACAATATGATTGTCTTCGCAAATAACCATATATAATTTATTATCTGCTCCTTCAAGTTCAGCAAGTACAGATTCCAAACTCCATGGAACTGAAAAGGACTGCTGTTCTATATCATAAATGACCTGGGCATCATCGATGGCCGCTAACCGAATCTCCATTATTCTGCTCCTGCCGCTTCAGTTACTATCACAGTAGGATTTTGGTTTAACATTTCAGGATTATCCTTATGTCGCTCCTCCCATAACACCTCTGCCTCAGAGCGACGAATATAGTAAGGAACCATATCCATTGGATCGCATATCTCTTCACGTTCTACCAATTCACGACCTGCTAATAGTAAAGAACTTGCCTTTGGAATACGTTGTGAAATATCTAGGACAGTCAAATTAGTATCCCTTTCCTCTAAGAGCTTTTCAATTCGCTTGATACCATCCCCTAAGAATAGGACCTCTTCCTTTGTTTCTCTAAATTTATCTAATAAATCACTAGCAGCAATAACAAATGGATCCTCTTTACATACCAGTTTGTTATTTTCATATCTATATAAACCAGCATATACATGCTTTTTCTGAGCATCAATAACAGTACAAATTGTACGATTTGTATATGAAACATTACGAGCTAAGCTGTCCATTGTCATCACACCATACAATGGAATTTGTAAGGCATAAGCCATTGCTTTTGCAGTCCCCATGCCAATACGCAATCCAGTGAAAGAACCAGGCCCGATACTAACGATAATACCTTTTAACTCATTCTTTTTTACTTGAGAGGCACGCAATAACATATCAATATGAGGTATTAGTTGCTCAGAATGAGTTAATCCAGCTTGGATAGTCAACTCACCAATAAGGTTATGTTCATCCATTAAAGCAACACTCGAAACGAGTGAGCTTGTATCAATTCCTAACCACATATGGGCCTCCTATTTCTACTAAATCACCTTCTGAAAGGTAATCACTACCTAATGTGATAGATCGGCTTGTATCATCAATGCGCGTCAAATAAATCCATAATGTTTCATCTGGTAATTCATCTGGGAATTTATCGGCCCATTCCACAATGGATACGCAATCCTCTGTATATTCGTAGAAGCCAATATTTTCAAGCTCGCTTATATCATCTAAACGATATACATCAAAATGATATAAATGTGTTCTATCCACATCATAAGTATTCATGATTGCAAAGGTAGGGCTTGTAATCTCCTCTGTAACTCCAAAGCCTTTCGCAATACCTTGGGATAGGTGCGTTTTTCCTGTCCCCAAATCACCAATTAAGGCAATACATAAAGGTTCTCCGCTTTGTTTGGCCCATCTGCCTAATAACTGTCCAAATTGTTGTGTATCTTCTACTGTATGAGTTTCTAATTGAACATGTGCCTTATGATTCATGAAAATGATTATATCCTTTCGCTTCTATGGTCTTAATCGTTTTATCCGGTGTTACCATCTGAACATGACATGGTCCAGATATAACTTCACCGATTATAGTAATGCCAGATAAATTTTCTAATTTAGGAATCAATGCTTTAGGAGCCGTGAATACTAGTTGAAAATCCTCACCACCATATAATGCATAATCCACTGGATTAGTCTGTAAATACTTAGCTAATTCATAAGTTTCTTCATGAAGTGGAATTGCTTTTTCCTCTATAACAATGGATACGTTACTAGCCGATGCAATTTCGTTTAATTCACTACCAAGGCCATCACTAATATCATTCATACTATGAATTCCCAGTTGTCTCAATTGTTGACCTAATTCAATTTGTGGATCAGGTCGTTGATGACCAACCTTCGTCATAGTATAGCCATCTAAATTATAGGATAACGCACCTAAACCAGTGGAAGCATAACCTACATAATTTGTAACGCCCACAATATCGCCAACTTGCGCACCACTACGCATAATAGCAGTGCCAGTAGGAACCTCTCCTATGATGGTAACAGTCCACACCATAGGTCCTTCCGTACGCACCGTATCTCCCCCAAGTATATTGATATGATATCTAGCACATTGATCTTTAATACCTCTATAAATTTCATCTAAAATAGCAGTATCAATATATTCAGGTGCCGCCACAGATAGCACTATTTGTCGAGGATTCCCTCCCATAGCAGCAATATCACTTAAATTAGCTGTCATGAGGCGATAGCCGACATCATATGGTTTCATATAGCGAAAGCTAAAATGAACACCTTCCACCATCGTATCTGTACTAATTAGTTGATCTGTTTCATCTGTAGCACGATACACTGCGCAATCATCACCAATCCCTGTAATTACAGTGCTCGGATCATGTATTGTATCATTTTGAATGTGGCTTATGAAATTAAATTCCCCTACATCTTTTAATTGCATCTCATCACCTGGCTTCCGATTAGTATACATATTGTATTGTAACATATATAAAAGACAACAAAAATAGCAGATAGTTGATATATCAACTATCTGCTATCAATGAGCCTAATATAATTATTTTTTAATTAGGTTTGTCATCCGTTTAACAGGATCTTTCGTATCAAAGGAACCTACAGTAGGAACCTTTTTACCATTATTAACGAAGAGAACGCCATTAATATTATCAAAGGATGTCAATGTATTTACAATGGCAGCCATTTGCAATTTAACAGTTAAGTCCCCACCATTACCTTTTACGAAAGCGTCATTCACTTCTACAGAAGCAATACCGTCCTTTACAGTAACAGATGTGATTTGAATATCCTTAGAGAATACTGGATATTTTTGTGCTCTATCAGCTTTTAACATCGCTAGAAGAGCGGCTTTAGGCGTTACTTTATCCGCCTCCATCTCAACGGTTGATTGTGTTACCCCTGAGCCATCTTCTGTTGGAACAAAGAAGGCCATCTTAACCTTTTCTTGAGATACTTTCGTTGTTTCTGCATCCTTATTGACTTTCGTCTCTTGCACAGGTTCACTTTTACCTGTTGTAGGAGCTTGATTAGGTGTACAACCTGCTACAAATGCAAGCAAGCCTACACAGAGGATCGACAGAACTTGTTTACGTAATTTCATCGATTAACCTCCAAAGTAACTAGCAATACCATTGGCAATGCGATTAGCAAAGTCTTCTTGTGTTTGAGGGGATTGCAATGCACGTTCCTCATTAGGATTGGAAATAAATCCAAGCTCTACAAGAATGGCAGGCATATTAGTATGTCTTAATACATACAAGTTGCCTTCTTGAATGCCACGGTCACCATTGAATCCTGGTACACTAGCAATTTGAGATTGTACCTTTTGTGCTAAACGAGCATCATTACCTGTTTTAGTATAGTAGTATGTTGCAATACCACCAACGCTTGGATTGTTAAATGCGTTAATATGCACGCTTATGAGCGCATCAGAATTGCTACGGTTCGCTACATTAACACGAGCGCCTAATTCATCAACACCACTTGCATTAGGACCATATACGTCTACGTCTGTAGTACGAGTCATAAGCACTTTAGCGCCACGATTTTCTAAGGCTTTTTTCAAGTACATAGAAATCGGTAGTGTAATATTTTTCTCTTGTACACCATGAGGTCCAACGGCACCAGAGTCACTACCACCATGACCTGGGTCAATAGTAATTGTCTTGCCAGATAAACCACCGCTAATAGAATACTTACCAGATCCTGTGGGCATATTTTTCGCAGGATGTGCAGAAGGAGATGGACGTTTACCATAGTAAGCAGGTTTAGCTACCACACCTTTTTTCTGTACATCTACAACGATGCGATACGGTTTCTTATTAACCGTATCTTTCTTTAAGGAAAATACCTTTACATCACTCGTATCGATAGATGAAGGTGTCTTGATTGTTACCTTCACATCTCTGCCATCCTCTGTAAGTCTAGCAGAACTAGCTATGCTAGAGTCCATATTAATATTCGCTTTAGCAGTTTTTAGCTTTGTGTTATTTAAGGTAACAGTCGTCGTTTTCCCATCTTTGCTAATCGATGCAGATGCTTTCACAGGTGCTGATAAATCCATTACCATACGAACATATGGTACAGGTGCATCAGTTCGTGTCACCCATCGAGCATCTTCAAGATTAGCTGCCTTTGCTTGAGTCAAGAATAGAGGTAAAGCCATCAAGACAGCAAGGCACATAAAAAATAGTTTACGCAATACATTCACTCCAATCTAACTGACATACGTAGTGTCCAAACCATAGAGATGAGTCGATGATATCTTTGTGAATCAAAATCTCATCGTTCCAATCTATCCATAAACTAATGTTAGATTATAGATAGATTATTTCATACAAACATGAAGATTAGTATGCCGATTATACATATTACTATATAAAGTCTTTATACAGTAAACACAAAAATCAGTTGCTTAAAATTATTTTTTGTGCTATACAATCGATGCTAACGTTCAGTTGTAATTTGCCATTCATTCCCATCCGTACTAATGTGAATACGTCCCATCGTATCTGTACGGTAAATGGCAATATTGTTCTCCTGCAAACGACGCAATGTTATATCGTGAGGATGACCATAACTATTATACATGCCATTTGAAATTAATGCACTTTCTGGTTTAATAGATTTCAAAAAATCTTCAGAGCTACTTGTGCGAGAACCGTGATGTCCTACCTTAAGAACACGAGCAAACAGTCTAGAGTTCTGCTCTTTTATGAGTTTTTTCTCTTCTTGTAATTCTGCATCACCAGTAAAGAGCATAGAGAATTTACCAAAAATTAATTTACCTACGATAGAGTTATTATTAAGATCTGGCGCCCCTTTTTTATCTGTTAAAGGTTCCGCCCATGGTGCATATACTACAAATACAGCACCGTGACCAAAATCAACTACATCTCCACTACGCAATGTGGAGCGTTGGATTTTATTTTTATCAATCCATTTCTCATAGGTTTTATACATATTATTATCAACAGAAATGCCATCATCATACACATGTTCAATGGGCATAACTTTCGCAATAGCATAGAAGCCACCCATGTGATCAGCATGTGGATGTGTAATGATAATATTTTTTAACTTAGTAACACCCATAGATTTTAGCTGAGCTACAATATTTTCACGATGCTCTATGTCACCTGTATCGATCATACTATATTCATCGCCAACCTTAAGCAGTATAGCATCCCCTTGACCGATATCTAACATATATACGTCTAAATGACCTTCAGGATTCGTTTGCTTAGTATCGATAGAATAGCCTTCATTTGTACTAGAACTAGTCTGAGATGCTGCATTAGCTACATCTTTATTCGTACATCCTGCAATAGCAAAGATTGGAATACATAGCACTAATAAAAAAGCTATAAAGCGTTGTATTTTATTTGTCATCTTATTCTCCCAATAATTCACTAATGACACAGCCTATAGAAGTACTTACATCACTAGGTGTATATCCCCAAGTTTTCGTATCACTTAGTATATCTGCACTGCGGCTATGTACATAGACCCCTAAAATGGCACTATCCTGTAAGGAATAGCCTTGGCTGATAAAGCCTGCAATGACTCCGGTTAATACATCCCCCATACCGCCAGTTCCCATACCAGCGTTTCCGATAGTATTAACATATACTGTACCATCAGGTAGTGCCACAACAGAAGGAATTCCTTTTAGAACTAGTACTACCTGATGAGCCTTAGCAAATGCTCGTGCCAATGTAATATAGTGACGTTCAATCCATTTTATAGGCAAATCAATAAGTCTACTAAATTCACCTAAATGAGGTGTCATCACGCAATATGGTAACTGTCGTTCCATCTTATATATAGACTCAACCTTACCATCTCGCAATGCATCTTTATCTACAGATCCCACATGACCTAATGCATATAACGCATCAGCATCAATGACTAGAGCACCTTCATAGCAATCAATAACATGATTTACTAAATCCGGAATATCTATTGTACGACCCAAACCGGGTCCAATAGCAACTACTTGACGGCCTTCATAAATGGAATGGTTTTCATTGATAGAGGTAACCATCACTTCTGGTATGATACGTCCTTGTACTGCCCGTTTAATTATCTCAGGAACACATAATGTAACTTTACCAGCACCACTATGAACAGCAGCTTCTGCACTTAACATAGGGGCTCCCACCATATCACTAGAGCCACCAACAATTAGGGTATTTCCATTTACTCCTTTATGAGCCATTGGAACTCGATAATTAATCAGTGTTTCTGCTAAATCTGAATCAATAGTTATAGTGCTATCACGATTAACTAATACTTGCTGCCAAGGAGCTCCTAAAGGGGCAACAATAACTGTTCCTCCTATAGCCTTGCCAGGATACAACAATAAACCTTGTTTTATAGCACCAAAGGTTACCGTATAATCATAAGACAATGTGCCCTCTGAGATTTGACCAGAAGTTGCATCAACACCTGCAGGTACATCAATAGCCCACAAATCAAAATTATATTGACTACGCATAGTATCAATAACGTGCAATATATCTATTGTGGTATCTCGAAGACGTCCAGCTAACCCTGTTCCCATAATGCCTTCTACAACTATAGCTACATTTGACCAATCATTAAAATCATCAAACATATCAATGATACAGCCCATTGCTTCACATCTCTTGAGTTGAACTGCAAAAAGGTCGCTACATTTGCTCGTATCACCTACTAGTGCAATTTGTACAGGTACACCTTGCTCTAAAAGATGACGAGCTGCTACAAGGCCATCTGCCCCATTATTACCTGTGCCACAGATAAATAGTACAAAACTATTGATAGAACGTGCATTATCTAAGGAAAACAAGTCATATTGTCCCCACAAAGCATCCACAATGCCACGTCCTGCATTTTCCATTAAAATTTCTAAAGAGACACCTAATTGCTTAGGTACTTCTTGATCTATATATCGAGCATCTTCAGTTGTTAATATTTGCATCTTATGCTCCTTCAAGTATAACTGTACTCATTGCATATGCTTTGCAATGACTAATCGACACATGTGTATCCGTATAGCCTAATGTTTCATAAATATCTTTAAAAGTATCTTGTAAACGAATTAAGGGAGCCCCTAATTCATCATGACCGATTTCTATATCTTGCCAAGATCCATGACGCATTCCCGTACCTAATGCTTTAATGAAAGCCTCTTTAGCGGCATATATACCGGCATAAGACTCGTAACGCCCCTTATTTCGACTTTCACAGTAATCAATCTCATGAGGCGTATATACACGGTCGCGAAATGATTGAGATTTCTCTAAAGCTTGACGGATGCGGTCAATTTCTATAATATCATTCCCTAATTTCATAATAACTCCTAAATTACCCTAACATATATATTATACACTCTTAAAGTGGATAAAAACATAGATAAAATCTAGGCATTTACAGAGAATGGCAATGTGGCTAGACTGTAAATTTCTACCTTACCTTTACGGTTAACCGCCACGTACATCTGACCATTACGGTAATCCATATCCTCTACTTCCATTCCTGAAGTATAAGGACTTATATTCTTTACTATGCCTTCATTATCGACGAAAACGAAGGTCGTTAAGGTTGTAAAAATAGTGTTACCATTAGCAGCATAAGCACCATTATTATTTAAGTCGGTATGCTCTGCATCAATCTTATACGTTTTTACCTTATTAAAATTTGAATCATAGTAGTTAATAGTACGATGAGAATTTGTTAAAGGCACAATCGACACATATTCATTACGGTCTTTATCAAAGGCAAAATTAAATACCTTTTCTTTCAATTTAATAGGCGCTTCAACAATCATACTATCCGCCTCTATAGGCGTAACAATAAATCCATCTACAACAGCATTAGTAGTATAGTAGCGATTGTTATTCGGATTATAGGTTAACGTATTCATATGACCTAATAAACGTTTTTGACTATATTCATACTTAGCAACCACTTGCAACGTTGTGGGATTAATTTCATAAATAATTTGCTTTGTATTATCAGCATTTATACATGCGAGGACAAATACATCTTTTTTTGAGTTATAACAAAAGCCTTGGCACTGATTAACAGAACTATCTAATGGTATCTCCGCCAATCGTGTTAACGGCAAAGGTATTTGGACCGCACTTACAGGTTGTGCAAGCTTTGGTATATCAAAGACATTAGCAATATAATCAATCACACCTTGATCCATATTATCACCTCAATCAAACAAAAATGTATATAATCGTATATTAATTCATAAATATAAATATATAAAAAATAGGCGGTAAGACAAAAGTCTTACCGCCTAAAGTTGGTGCCGGAGGTGGGACTTGAACCCACACGGTGTTACCCGCTTGATTTTGAGTCAAGTGCGTCTGCCATTCCGCCACTCCGGCGTCTCGGAACATTTGTTATTATACAGATATCCCAAAACAATGTCAACACATTTTTTATATTTTATCTAAAATATTTTGAACCGTCTCCATACCGATGTCACATTGTTGCTTCCACGTAAGAGCTACACCTGTTATATAGCCTTTACGAGCATATTCCACATCAGTAGGAACACTTTCAGCACCATAATCTAGCTCGCCTGCCAACCAATAGTAATCCTGCCCTCTTGAGTTAATGCGAGCATCAATAATATTGCTATAAGTTTGTAAACCTTGGCTAACCATTTTAAAATGATCCCAATCACATACGCCACGTAACGGAAAGTTCACATTTAATAGGCCATCAAAATTCCCTTTCACATAAATTTTTTCTATCAATTCATGGATAAAGGGATGCATTTCATCCCCTCGTTCAGGAGAATATCGTTCCACAGATAATGCTAACCCTGGAATGCCATAAAAACAACTTTCCATAGCAGCAGATACAGTACCAGAATATAGCACATCTGAGCCCAGATTAAAGCCATGGTTAATACCTGAAATCACAAGATCAGGCATATCATCACTCAATAAATAACTAAGGCCAAACTTCATGCAATCAGAAGGAGTTCCCGTTAGAGCATAAAGGCGAGGATTTTCATCCTCGCCATTGTACGCGTCTAATTTTAAAGGAATCTCAGTCGTCAATGCATGGGATTTAGCACTTTGCTCATTTGCAGGTGCTACAACGGTAACTCGATAATATTGACTTAAGTACGATGCAAGACGGCGTAAACCATCTGCTAAAATACCATCATCATTACACATTAAAATATGCATAGTCACTCCTACAGATTCTATTTTTTATTCTTATTCATATTGCCCATACGTGTTAATTTCACGTCATTCAAACCAACAGCTCGCGTATGAACTGTATGAGACCATTCCTTATTATGACGACGGAACCAACCTAAAATATTTACAGGAACCCAAGAGTATACAAAAATTGGATATAACAAATAGTAGAACCAAATTTTAGGTGGAACTTTAATTTTTAACAACACAATAAGTGGGAACAAATATTGACCAATACCGATAATTTGCCATACAGACATCGGCATAATTTGATATAAAATATTTGTATAAATAGGCACATATGCATTGATATATGAAAATACTAAATATATAGTTGTCAACAACAAGAAATAAGGCTGACTAACTTGTAAAATGCCATCTAGGATAACGATATTTCCTTGTTTAATACCTGCGGCAAATAATTTAGGAATATATCGATCCGCACAGTCAAATTGACCTTGTGCCCAACGTAAACGTTGTTTACAAGAAGCCATCATAGTCGTAACTTTTTCATCATACACAATGGCATCGTGAGCCCAAGTAGTTTTAAGACCATGTGTTAATAGCTTCATAGAGAATTCCATATCCTCAGTCAAGCTATTACAATCCCAGCCATATTCACGGATGATAGATGTGCGTATACACATACCAGTACCACCTAGTGCTGTGGACAAGCCAATGCGGTATTTTGCTAAATGCCACATATGATTAACCATCCAAAACATGATGGAAAATGTACCCGCAACCCAAGAGTCTGTTGGGTTTTTAGAGTTCAAATAACCTTGAATTACAGACTCACCTTTTTCAAGATGATCATTCATTTCTAACATAAATTGAGGATGTACTAAATTATCGGCATCAAAGATAAGAAAGGCATCATATTTCCGATCCATTTTTTCCACACGATCAAACATCCACCCCATGGCATAGCCTTTGCCTACTTCTTCTTTATTGAATCGTTCATGTACATTGGCACCAGCGGCACTTGCTACCTCAGCAGTCTTATCTGTACAGTTATCGGCAACAACAAAGATATCGTACAACTCATCAGGATAGTCCAAACTACGTAAGTTTTTTACTAACTCACCAACTACGGCTTCCTCATTATGAGCACACACAACGATAGCAAAGGAATTTTTAGGGGTATAGTTTTTATGTACTCGAGACCGCCACATACCAATTACGGCGAGCACAAAATAATAAACCGTATAAATTACGATTATTACCTGCATAGGGATCAATATCAGATCCAGTAGGTAATTCATACTATTATCCTCCACACACTTATTTACGCACTATATTTAACGCCCCATTAACAAGGCCAAATACTACATAACCAGCAAAGATCATTACTGCCCATGTATGCCAATCATATACGAGACAAGCTATGACAAAAATAGCAGTTAGTACAATGGAAAGTTTATTAATATAGATTGCAGTTTTACCTTTGAAGTCTGGGTATTTTACTTCACTAACCATTAAGAAGCCTACACCAATCATGCAAACTACTAATACAAATTGAGGAACCTCTACACCACTCAATACGTAGGTAGCTGCCAAGCAACCTGCAGCCGGAATTGGCAATCCTTCAAAGTAACCATGAACTTCTTCGGTTTTAATGTTAAAGCGAGCAAGACGGAATGCGCCCAATACAGCAAATACTAATAATGGTACATAGGCAATCCATCCCAAACCATAAAGCTCTTTCATATATAACATATAAGCTGGTGCTACACCAAAGCCTACAACATCTGATAAAGAGTCTAATTCACGACCCATAGGTCCTGCCACACCTAAAGCTCTTGCTACACGACCATCTAAACCATCAGCAACTAAGGACAATAGTACGCAGATAGCAGCATAGAAGGTATTCCCTGTGGCAGAGAATGTGATACCTAGAACACCAAAAGCTAAATTAGCACTGGTAAACAAATTTGGAATAATAGATTTATTCATGACGTAACCTCCCGATAACAGTGTCTCCACCTGTAATATGTTGACCTTTTTCCACGAACAACTCTACATCCTTATCCATGTAGATTTCAGTACAAGAACCGAATTTAATCATCCCGTACAATTGGCCGCGTTCAAGCACGCTATCAAGGTCTGTCCAAGATACGATACGACGCGCTAAAAGGCCTGCAATTTGTGTTACCAATACGGAAGTGCGATCATTTTCAATACAAATAGTATGACGTTCATTTTCAAAACCTACACTATCTTTAAAAGCAGGCAAGAAACTGCCCATTGTGTAGTGACGGTATGTAATTTTACCATCAATAGGCGCACGATTAGCATGTACGTCAAAAACAGATAGGAAAATAGTTACTTTTTTACACTCTTTATGTAAGTAAATATCTTCGTATACATCAGAAATATCCATAATTTTACCATCCGCTGGAGATAAAATTAAATCTGGATCTTGAGGGATTACACGTTTAGGATTTCTAAAGAAATTGACGAAAAATAATGCCAGAATAAATGAAATAATCGCAATTACATAATGTCCTAAAAATCCTAATACCACCGCGATAATGAGCATAGCCCCTATCAGTGGAAACCCTTCCTTAATTATTGGTCCTGTAGGCACGATTCAACACTCCTCTATTTATTTCTAATAACGGTCCACATAAACTTCGGAATAGCCAACATGCGGCCAATCCGTTGAGGTTCTAAATATAATCGATACAACCATTCGAGACGATTGCGTTGCATCCATTCTGGAGCCCGAGGAATATTACCTGCCAAGACATCAAAGGAACCACCTATGCCGATAGCAACAATGCCATCCAAGTGACTCAATTTTTCTGAAATCCATTGTTCTTGCTTTGGTACGCCTAAGGCAACAAAGACTAATTTTGCCTTAGACTCCCCAATAGCTTTAACGATTTCTTGTTCCTCTGTGCTATCGAAGAATCCATCATGAATCCCTGCTATATTTAACGGTCCAACTTGGGCAGATAAATTATCAATTGCTCGTTGAGCAACACCAGGAGCTGCCCCTAAGCAGTATACAGGAATTTGCCGTTCAGCCGCAACTTTAAATAATCGTTTAGTTACGTCTACACCAGTTACGCGTTCAGGAACATGTTCACCTTGACGCTCTGCAGCCCACAAAATGCCAGCCCCGTCAGGAACGACGAGACTAGCATTATTCAATATGGTGTGCAATGTAGGATTTTCATTTGCCAACATAACCATTTCTGCATTAGCCGTGGCTACTAAATGTAGTCCCGGCTCGTCAGTTAATTGTAAAATACGTTGGACAGCCTCATCCATTGTTACACAATCGATAGGCACAGATAAAACAGAAATACGTTTATTCAATGTAATACTCCATTATCAACCACTATAATTTGGTGCTTCAACGGTAATGCTTACATCATGCGGATGACTTTCTTTTAAACCAGCCGCTGTAATTTGAATGAATTGAGTATTTTCAATCATTTCTTGGATGTTATGACATCCGCAATACCCCATACTTGCACGCAAACCACCAACCATTTGGAAAATTGTATCAGCCAACATACCTTTATAAGGCACACGACCTTCAATACCTTCAGGAACTAATTTCTTAGCTTCTGTTTGGAAATATCGATCTTTACTACCAAGTTTCATAGCACCTAGACTACCCATGCCACGGTATACTTTATAAGAACGACCTTGGTAAATCACTGTTTCTCCTGGACTTTCATCAGTACCGGCTAAAATATTCCCCATCATGACTACATTAGCACCAGCAGCAATAGCCTTAGCAATATCGCCAGAATATTTAATACCCCCATCAGCGATGATAGGAATGCCATAGCGACGACCTACTTGAGCAGACTCGTAAACAGCAGTAATTTGAGGTACTCCAATACCTGCAATAACGCGAGTTGTACAAATAGAACCAGGTCCAATACCAACCTTAACAGCATCAGCACCAGCTTCAATAAGAGCCTCTGTACCAGCTGCAGTAGCAACATTACCTGCAATAACAGGAATATGTGGATAGGCTTGTTTAATTTCTTTCAATGTACGTAGTACACCTGCAGAATGCCCATGTGCTGTATCTACAATAATTACATCAGCCTTTGCAGATACAAGTGCATCAAGACGATCATATAAATCTTTAGACACACCAACAGCAGCACCAACTAATAGGCGGCCACTACTATCTTTAGCTGAATTTGGATATTTTGTCGCTTTTTCAATATCTTTTATAGTAATTAATCCTTTTAAGTTTCCATCATCATCTACAAGAGGTAATTTTTCAATGCGATGTTTACTTAAAATTGCTTTCGCCTCTTCAAGAGATGTACCTTCTGGTGCAGTAACAAGGGAATCCTTTGTCATGCAGTCTCCGATTTGGCGAGTTAAATCAGTTTCAAAACGCATATCGCGATTTGTAATGATCCCTACTAGTTTACCATGTTCTGTGATAGGTACACCAGAAATTTTATATTTTTCCATAATTTCTGCTGCATCAGATAGTAAATTTTGAGGGCTTAAGAAAATAGGATCGACGATAACACCATGTTCAGAGCGTTTTACCTTATCAACTTCATGGGCTTGTTCTTCAATAGACATATTTTTATGGATAACACCAAGGCCACCTTCACGAGCCATAGCAATAGCCATACGGGATTCAGTAACTGTATCCATCCCAGAACTAATCATAGGGATATTCAATGTAATGTCACGAGTTAGTTGAGTTTTTAACTCTACTTGATGTGGTAGTACATCAGAAGCCGCTGGTACTAACAAAACATCATCAAAAGTTAGTCCACGCATACCGAATTTATCGTCTCTCATATTTAATTCCTTTCCGTATAATAAAACAAAACTACGACCCGCCTAGTCCATCTGGACTAGGCGGTCAGTCGTAGCTTAGCGTTCAGACCGCAAAATGCCGCCTTCCATATAATCATCTTTTTTCATATCTACGAAGATAATCTTTACTGCGTCAGCAGGTACATTAACGATATCAACCGCAGCTTTAGTGATAGCTTCACCTAATTGTTTTTTTTGTTCTTTTGTGCGCCCTTCAACGAGCTCTACATGAATAAGTGGCATATTGACCTCCATAGATGAAAATGAAATAAATTTGTTTGTTCTATTATACGGTATGAGGAACAGATACACAAGGGAAAAACCCAGATAAAATCTAATATTATCGCTACTTATGTACTTATTATTCCTACCTCTTAATTATACAATATTCTAAGAAATTTTTCACCAAATCTTTTTTCTAATTCTTCTTTCATTACAGATTCAAGTTTTTCCATTCCATAATTATTTGCAAAATCTAATACATCCTTGCGAGCCTGTACCAATATTTCAATATCTTTAATAATATTGGCAACCCGTAAATCAGGTAATCCCGATTGAGCTAAGCCAAATAATTGACCGGACCCACGCAACAATAAGTCTTGTTCGGCTAGTTCAAAACCATCCTGTGTTTGCTCCATCAATTTTAAACGCTCTTGGCTCACATCATTTTTTGAGTCACTTACAAGAATACAATAGGATTGATGAGATCCACGACCTACACGGCCACGTAACTGATGCAATTGAGATAGGCCAAAACGTTCTGCCCCTTCAATGCACATAATGGTCGCATTAGGCACATTAACACCAACTTCGATAACGGTTGTAGAAACGAGTAGTGAAATCTCACCCTTATGAAAGGCATTCATCACTTCATCCTTTTCACTTGGTTTCATGCGCCCGTGTACAAGACCAACTTCATAAGCCTTGTAAAAGTACTCTTTTAACTCCAGATACAATTCCTCAGCAGCTTGTAAATCTAACTTTTCAGATTCTTCAACAAGTGGGCATACTACATAAACTTGACGACCTTCTGCCATCTCCTTGCCAAAGAATGTTCTTAATCGTTCCTTATACGAACTATCTACAGCATAGGTTTTGACAGGTTTGCGTCCCGGTGGCATTTCTTTGATCAAGGATACGGCCAAATCACCATATACAGATAATGTCATGGTTCGAGGAATCGGGGTCGCCGTCATAATAAGTACGTGAGGATATGTACCCTTCTGTTGCAACCGAGCCCGTTGCTCTACACCAAAGCGATGTTGTTCGTCAATAATAACGAGTCCTAAGTTGTGGAAGTTAACACCTTCTTGAATAAGAGCATGGGTGCCAATAATCATATGAATGGATCCATCAGCTAACCCTTCATAGATTCGTTCTTTTTCTTTTTTTGTAGTAGAACCCGTTAATAGCTCTATGGTAATACCTAAGTTACCGCACACCTCTGTTATACCTTCGTAATGTTGTGCCGCCAAAATCTCCGTTGGAGCCATTAACGCCCCTTGGTATCCATTCTCAATGGCTTTTAACAAACTCAACGTAGCTACGACAGTTTTACCAGAGCCTACATCACCTTGTAACAACCGTTGCATAGGGCGTTCATCTTCCATATCGATACGAATATCCTCTAATGCACGTTGTTGATCACCCGTCAAAGAGAATGGTAGATTTTCGATACATTTAGCCATTAACTTTCCATTAGGTCCCATTTTCGGACCTTTATGACATTGTTCTTTATTTCGTAACAATGCCAATCCAGATTGCATGACAAATAACTCCTCATAAGCTAGTTGATGACGCGCCTCTTCATATCGCGCTGAAGACTCTGGGAAATGCATCATTTTAAATGCATCATAACGACTCATATATTGATGTGCTTCACGAACTTCAGCAGGCAAAATCTCTGGCAACTCATGATTTGCACCGAACCAATTACGTACCGATGAGCGCACCACAAACTGAGATACTCCATCTGCAAGGGCATAAATAGGCACGATACCACGATCAGGCTCTACACCTTCTCCCAAATTTTCTATTTGGGGTGTATTCATTTGCATAGAGCCATATTGGAACTCTGCTTTACCATATGCATATAGACGCTGTCCTTTTTTATAAAAGTTCTTCTTATACCCTTGGTTAAATAGCACAATCTTTAAAGGACCTGTACCATCTGCAATGACTACTTCTAAAATAGACAATCGGGGACGAGGTCGTTTTTCTTGTACAGCAATAACATTCCCAACTACGCCACCAGTCATGCCAGATTTTAAATCACCAATTCTATAAATCGTACGGCGGTCTTCATAGGTTCTTGGGAAATACGTTAACAAGGATGTTATATTGGTAATTCCCAACTTATGTAATTGTTTCTCTCGACCAGGACCTATCCCCTTTATGGTCGTCAACCGTTCATCCATAGAAACTCCTTTAAATATACGATAAACACATGAGATATATCCAATTTCTGTATATCCTTGTGTAAAAGCCCACTCATATCATAGAATATGATATATAGTATACCTTATATTGTAGTATATTTCATAAAAAGAGCAATATGTACGATAAAAACACTTGCTTTACGCTACTCTTTATGATAATATACTTTTGTTATGTTATAGATTAAGCTTGGAGGTGGAAACTATGGCAAACCTTTGCGAAGTATGTGGCAAATCCACATCTAGCGGTATGAACGTGAGTCACTCTCACATTCGCACAAGAAAAACTTGGAAACCGAACATTCAAAGAGTACGGGCGGTTGTAGACGGTGCTACTAAAAAAGTAAACGTATGCACTCGCTGCCTTCGTTCTAATAAAATTACACGCGCGTAAAATAAAAAGTACATGTACTCTTTGGGGTTCTAGAGCCCCAAAAAAAGCAGTTAGTTCATTCGAACTAACTGCTTTTTTTGTTACCGATGTACCTATTACTAAAAGTTACAAGGTAATATTTGGAATGTAATACTGTTTAAATAGCTTAATAGCATATTGATCTGTTAAGCCTGCTACATAATCCACCACATCACGGGTAGAATAAAACTCTCTTGTACTTTCACAGCCCTCCATATCGTCAGGATGCTCCATAAAGTGAGTAAATAAGTTTTTCACCACATGAGATGCCTTATTTCGATCTGGAATTAAAGCTGGCGCCAAATAAACATTTTTAAACATAAATTGACGGAATAGATTCATGGTCATCTCTATATCACTAGACATAGAAATAACAGGTTTATCTAAAGACTCTCGCACCATATCTTCAACCATAGCGGTAATCATACTAGAAGGAGTCATTCCAAAGTGTTCACGCACTTCAAAAGGTAACTCCTCAGCCGTCAACATACCAGCGCGCTGTGCATCATCAAAATCATGACACAAATAGGCAATGCGGTCTACAATACGAATAATTTGACCTTCCAAAGTGATCGGGATATGGGCCCCTGTATGACCTACGATGCCATCACGTACAGCAGTGGTTAAATTAAGACCTTGATGGTCGCCATGCTTTTCTAAAACCTCAACCATACGCAAGCTTTGTTCATTATGATTAAAGTGACCAACCATATCACGCAACGCATATTCACCGACGTGACCAAATGGGGTATGTCCCACATCATGACCCATAGCGATAGCTTCTACTAAATCTTCATTTAGTCGCAACGCACGAGCCACTGTACGACCTATTTGTCCTACCTCAAGGGTATGGGTCATACGCGTACGATAATGGTCACCTGGCGCAATATAAACTTGTGTCTTATGCTTTAACCGTCTAAAACATTTACTGTGAATAATGCGGTCCCGATCACGTTGAAAAGCAGTTCTAAGTGGATCGGGTGCTTCCTCTAAATCACGGATGGCATCGCGGCTTTTTGCAGCATAAGGAGAGAGGAGTAATGCCTCCCTCTCCTCTATTTGTTCCCGTATATTCATTTACCCTCCGATGCACGGTTTTTATCGATCAATTGCATAACTAGAGATGCTGTTTCTTCAATAGATTTATTAGAAACATCTAGCACTTGGCAATGTAAACGACGCATAATAGCTTTTGCATATTCTAATTCAGATTGAATACGCTCAATAGAAGCATAATTTGCTTCGTCTTCAAGACCGATAGCACGCAAACGTTCACTACGAATATTATTTAACTTAAATGGGTCGATAATAAGGCCTACTATTTTCTTTGCTGGAATTTTAAATAATTCTTCTGGCAATGGTACCTCTGGCACCAATGGCAAGTTAGCAGCTTTAATCTTTTTGTATGCCAAGAACATAGATAATGGCGTCTTACTTGTTCTAGATACACCAATAATAACTACATCGGCCTTTTCAAAGCCAGATGGGTTTTTACCATCATCATATTTTACGGCAAATTCAATAGCTTCAACCTTTTTAAAATATTCTTGGTCAAGCTTATGAACCATGCCAGCTGTCATACGAGGTTTTGTAGTTGCTACAGTACCTACTGCATCGAGAACTGGGCCCATAATATCTACAGCAGGAATATTGTATTCTGCTACTTTTTCATGAAGATATTTGCGCAAAGACTCAGATACGATGGTATGACAAATAACATGATTACCACGTTTTGCATCTGCTATAATTTCATCAATTTGGCTTTCACTATCAATATAAGGAATACGAACAATTTCAATTTGTTCCTTATCATATTGACTCGCCGTAGCTCTTGCTACAGCCTCTGCGGTCTCCCCAAGGGAGTCCGATATTGCATAAATAATTTTTTCTGCCATTCTATCAACCTCAATGTATGCTACATTCTAAAAATACTTTTGTTACCGTCGTTTTAGATACACGGCCTACAACCTTTAGGCGTTTCTTGTTTTCCACATCCTCGCGAACGACGACAGGTAAACAATCCACTTCATAATCTATCATCTTCTGTGCAGCCTCTACTAATGTATCGGCAGGCTCCACAGTTATAACCTTGCTCACAGGGGTCATAATCATAGATATAGGCATTGTGTGCGAATCTGTTTGCCCCATAGAGGCACGCAACAAGTCCTTACGGGATACTACACCTACTAAATAGGAATCATCACACACTAGAATAGTCCCTACATCTTCAGTAAATATAGTAACAATCGTGTCATATAAACTTGTATCCCCATTGACTACGACGGCTTGAGATAATACATCACTTACCAGAAATGATTTTAATCGCTCCGCCGTTTGTGTTTCTTTTGAAAGTCCCACATAGTAGTAACCTACATTCGGACGCGCATCTAAAACACCTAGCATAGTTAACACCGATAAATCTGATCGCAATGCAGATCTAGTAACCTCTAAATGTTCAGCAATAGCACTGCCCGTTACAGGCCCTTCTTCACGAACGATTTGAGCAATTTGTTCTTGTCGTTTCGACAGTTTCACACGGTAACCCCCTTTCATCTCTGTTTGTATTATATCCTAAGTTACCATTCAGAAAAAGAGGAGACCTACGGGCCTCCTCTTTCAATATCACTATATGATTACCAAGTTAAGTCATCAGTTTCTTGACGACCACGACCAGTCATAGCATCGAGCATAATTCGTTGTTCGATTTGAGCCACCATTTTCTTAGTGTTCACAACCGCATCTGGGTTAACAGAAATGGAGTCGATACCACTCTTCACGAGGAATTCGCAAAGTTCAGGATACACGCTTGGCGCTTGGCCACAGATGGATACAGTTTTACCATCTTTGTGAGCCACTTCGATTAAATGACGAATTGCTCTACGAACTGCTAGATTCCGTTCATCATAGATATGTTGAACTGTTTCATTATCACGGTCACAGCCTAGAACGAGCATAGTCAAATCGTTAGAACCGATGGAATAACCATCTACGTATTTATTAAATTGATCAGCTAAGATAATATTTGCTGGAATTTCAGCCATAAGCCAGATTTTGAAATCTTTACTGCGTACAAGACCTTCTTGAGCCATTAAATTAGTTACTAATTCAGCTTCCTCTACAGTACGGCAGAATGGAATCATAACTTGTAAGTTTTTGAAACCAAATTCGTTACGTACTTTTTTGATTGCTTCTAATTCTAATTTGAAAGCAGGTGTATATTTTGGATCATAGTAACGGGCTGCACCACGCCAGCCAAGTAATGCACTGGATTCATGTGGTTCATATTTGTCGCCACCGTTGAGATCACGGTATTCACTAGATTTGAAGTCGCTCAAACGAACTACTACTTGGCGAGGAGCTAATGCTTGACATACTTTACGCATACCTTCTGCCAATGTATTAACTGCAAAGTCACTGCGACCAGTTTCGATAAGGTGTAATGGGTGTTCGTGAATGAAAGTAGTCCAAATGAACTCTTCACGCATTAGACCAATACCATCACATGGTAATACACCATGTTTTTCAGCTAAATCAGGGTTGCCTAAATTCATGTAAATCTTAGTGCCTGTTACAGGAACATATTCAGTTGCAACACTTGCAGTAGCTTGTGCTTCTGGCTTTTTAACGATATCTTCTAATACGCCATCGTATACAATACCATTTGTGGCATCAACAGTAATCATTTGACCATCTTTAATGGATGTTGTTGCTTCATGGCTACGGCTCTTAGTACCTACGATACAAGGAATACCAAGCTCACGGCTAACGATAGACGCATGGCAAGTCATACCACCTGCATCAGTAACGATTGCTTTTGCCTTTTTCATAGCTGGTACCCAGTCAGGAGCAGTCATAGCAGTGACAAGGATTTCCCCTTCTTTGAACTCATCAATATCCTCAGGATTGATGATAACATGAGCTTTACCAGCTGCATTGCCAGGGGATGCTGGCAAACCTTTTACGATAATATCGCGATTACCTGCATCTAATGTGCTAGGTTTTTCAGATGTTTCTGGTTTTTCTTTACGGGACCAAACTGTTTCTGGACGAGCTTGTAAAATCCAAATTCTACCGTCCCGTTCATCTACGCCCCATTCCATATCCATGTAGCAACCATAATGTTTTTCGATTGCTTTAGCATATTCAGCAAGTTCCAATACTTGAGCATCTGTAATAACTTGCTGTTTAGCTTCATCTGCTGGTACGACTTCTTCAACACAGTCACCATCAGCTTTACGAACCAAGCGGATATTTTTGTCATTGATCATGCGATCAGTAATTTCCATTTTAGCTTTATCAACACGGAAATTATCTGGTGTAACTGTACCTTGTACAACATACTCACCAAGGCCCCAAGAACCTTCGATAAGGATATTGTTATCGTTGCCTGTTACAAGGTCAACAGTGAACATTACGCCAGCGGCTTTAGAGAATACCATCATTTGAACAGCAGCACTCAATGCTACTGTCATATGATCGAAACCTTGTTTTACACGGTAGTATGTTGCACGGTCTGTGAAAGTAGATGCATAACATTCTTTTACTTTCTCAATGATAACGTCGGCACCACGTACATTTAAATATGTATCTTGTTGGCCTGCGAAGCTTGCATCTGGCAAGTCTTCTGCTGTTGCACTAGAACGAACTGCGACGAATGGATTTTCTTCGTTTACTTTTTTACCAAGCTCTTCATAAGCATGACGGATAGCATCTGCCAATTCTTTAGGCATTTCTTCTTCGCAAATCATGCGGCGAATCTTAGCACACACTTCACGCAATAATGCAGAATTTTCTACATCATCTAACGCATCAAGTTCAGCGCGGATTTTATCTTCCAAACCTGTTGCTTTCATAAACTCACGATAACCATGAGCAGTTGTAGCAAAACCGTAAGGTACAGGTACATTAGTGGAGGATGTCAATTCCCCTAAAGAAGAAGACTTACCACCAACTAAATTAACATCTTCACGTTGTAATTCATCAAACCAAAGTACGTATGCTGTTTCGCGATTCATGTGAGAACCTCCTAGTTAATTAGTGCAACACATTAAACCTTTTACACATAAATAGTATACCTTAATTTGCAATCTGTCAATTTTTATAGGCATTAATATACTAATTTATCTGAATAGAAACTAAAAAGATGATCGCCTAATAATAGACAATCATCCTTTAAATTATAAGCATTAGTATTTAATAGTAATCTCTAATGTAGAGTATAAGGTAAATACTATTACTGTGGTAACTAGGAATATGAGTTTGTTTATGTTAGTCAGACGATATAAGGTTAAAAATTGCAATATGCAAGTATAGAATATAACTATATTTCCCAATAAGCCCACAATATTCCACATGAGAAAGCTCCAATTACTGTCATCAAGATAATCTAAGCTCAAAAAATAGGATTGTAAATTAAGTTTAATACTAGCAAATAAGAAACATAGTCCCATAAAGTAAAGTGATATTATTATCATCTTTTTCAGGGATACGGAACACCAGAACCGATACAAAATCCATAATAATAAAATGGCTATGATTAATCTCAGTAAAATAGTTATATAGTCAATACAAAAAATGACTATAGTACTAAAATATGAAAGTATCTCAACATCATTAATAATTGGTGCTATATGAAGAACATCTACACCTATATCTCCCAAAACAAGTCGTAGCAGTACCCAAGATACAGTATATAAACATAAAGCACCTTTTAAACTTGTACTTTCAATGACTTGGCTAATTCCAACAGATCGCGGACGTATAAAGAGATTAATAAAGGTTTGTAACATTATAATTCCTTTCAAATTGGAGTTAAGAGATTAATCTAATAATTATATTCTGAAGTTGTGCAATACCTATAAATACTACAATAGCAAATAAAGTTATCGCAAACCTATTAACTTTTGTTAGTTTATATAACAATACAATAAAGAGGAACAGAATATATATCTCTGATAAATTAATTATTGTCTTTAAGCAGTCCAATGCAACTTTCGTCCAGTATGGACTATACAAAGATAAAAATTTTACTAAATACAAGAAAATCGATCTTATAATACTAGGGATTTGCTGTAAGCAGGATATTATTAAGGACACCTTGAAAAGTTTAATAAAACTCACTTCTGACCATAAATTAAAGTTAGCCCAACATAAACAAGCAATCAAAAGACTAACAACTATACTACTAATAAAATCAAAAATATAAGGAAACAAGTTAAATCCAATATATCTATCTAGAGATAAACTAAACAAAAAATTAGAATACTTTACATACCCACCATGTAGGACTACTAATATACTATTTATAAACCAAAATAGAGTAAAAGTAGTAAATAAAGATTTAATAGTTCCATTTTCAATTATATTATTTGCACCAATTGAAATAGGTTTAAATATTAATAAAGCTAAAAATTTAATCATAAAAAATAACTCTTCCGATTAATCTAGGTTGTGATTACGGATATAGCGCCTAATACGTCCAGTTTTATCTTCAGATGGGAAAATCTTTAATAAACCTTATATATTATTAAGATTAATAAAGAAAATATCCATAATACCAATAAAGGTTTTAAATATTTTATTACAATTATACGCATATAAGATTATAGAAAATATAAGCTAATGTAATACTAAAAATAATAAGAAAAGTTATTCTTTCTACTTTATAGGATTTTTTATATGTTCCATAAACAACATCATTAAGCCAAGGAAATAATATTCCAACTAGACAGAAAAATAAAATAATCAAAGAGTTGAAAATATAGTCTGGCATTTCAATTAATTTGCTTAAAATTGTTTCTAGTAAATTATTTATTAACATTCATATTACCTATATTTATAGATATTACCAGCTTCAGCAAGTTGATTTTATTCAGCAGCATAAGAAAATCACTAATAGCTTTGAACCACTATTACCTTCTATATTATTTGACATAGCTAAGTCCATATTCAAAAGATAAATAAAACAGAGTAAAATTAGTGAATAATGATTTAAAAGTTTCATTTTCTATTATACAATTTGCACCAATAGAAGTTGCTCAAAATATTAATAACATGGAACAAATTCAGGTTTCATTTAACCACCTTATATATATCTAAAAAGTTTTTCAGCACTCGCCCCGTTAGTCCCCATATGGTGTATTGTTCATAGGGATAGAAATAGACGGAGTAGTTTTGTCTGATTTTCCAATCGATATTGTAGCCTTCTAATAGATGGAATGGAAAGTCTTTCAATGGTCTTGTAGCTATATCTAGATGACCTACGGTAGGTTCCATATTTAGCAGATATTGTAAAGGTACGGTAAATACTTCTTCTACTTCGTCAGGATTTGGTTTTAAATCATTTGTATGTAGGCGTACGGCTACGGCATATAGTTTTACCCCTATCGCAGATACTAAACAGTCTAAATTACCCAGAAGTTCAATTTTATCTAAATCTATACCCAGCTCTTCAGAGCATTCACGCATGGCAGCATGGGCACCGCTTTTATCATTATGCTCACAATGACCTCCAGGAAAGCTAATTTCACCAGGCTGACGGCGTAGCTTATTACTACGCACCGTAAAGACTACGTGATCTTCCCCATTAATTTCTAATAATGGAACTGCTACTGCTGCAGTTATAACATCGATATCGGTAAGAACAGTATGTTCACGTTGTTCTAAAAAGTTGCTTAGTTCTTTATCCATATATGCCCTCTTACTTTATAGTAAAATTTATACGATACACATATAAATCTTTTATGTATCAAATTTGTATTTTATATTTATCTTTTATATTCATTATACATTAACTTGTAAGTCAAATTTTGCTTTACTATTAATAAAAATAGTGGATAAAAAATCTTATACCCAAATAGACAAAAAAACTGTGATGAGGTTTCTACCCCATCACAGTTTTATATTAGTTAAATTTAATTTTTACAAATTTGCGTTTACCGACTTGAATGATCATGCCATCTTCAAGGGTAAGATTTTCTTCGCTGTATTTTTCACCGTTTACTTTGAAAGCACCTGCTTTAATAGAGCGACGTGCTTCACCATTAGACGCAGTCAAACCAGCATCTGTACAGAATTGTGGTACAAAGATTGGTTCAGTTGGCGCATCCATAGCGTATTCAGGAATATCTGTAGGCAACGCACGTTGTTGGAATACGCGCTTGAATTCTTCTTCAGCTTCGAGAGCAGCTTCTTCGCCATGGTACAAACGAACGATGGTACGAGCTAATTGCATTTTAGCATCACGTGGATGTAATTCACCACTTTCAAGACGTTTTTCCATGTCCTCTTGCTCTTCAATTGGCATATCTGTAACGAGCATGAAGTAGCGCATCATCAATTCATCCGGAATGGACATAGCTTTACCATACATTTCTTTAGGTTCTTCGTCGATACCGATGTAGTTACCTAAAGATTTACTCATTTTTTGAACACCATCAAGGCCTTCAAGCAATGGCATTGTGATAACAACTTGTGGTTCTTGACCTTCTAATTCTTGTAAATGACGACCCATTAACAAGTTGAACGTTTGGTCTGTACCACCAAATTCTACATCAGCATGTAACGCTACAGAATCATAACCTTGCATCAATGGATACATGAACTCATGTACACCGATTGCACGACCTTCTTTGAAACGTTTATTGAAATCATCACGTTCCATCATACGTGCTACAGTGTAAGAACTTGCCAAGCGAAGCACATCAGCAAAGTTCATAGATTCTAGCCATTCACTATTGTCGCGGACGATAGTTTTTTCAGGATCTAACACTTTGAAGATTTGTGTTTTATAGGTTTCAGCATTTTTCAATACTTCTTCTTTTGTAAGTGGTGGACGAGTTACACTTTTACCAGTAGGATCACCAATACGAGCAGTGAAACCGCCGATAACGATCACTACTTGATGACCAAATTCTTGGAACAAACGTAGTTTACGAAGTGGTACTGTATGGCCTAAATGAATATCTGGCGCTGTTGGGTCCAAACCTAATTTTACAACTAAAGGTTTATTTTCCTTAATGGATTTTTCTATTTTCTTTACAAGATCTTGTTCGTTAATTAAATCTGCTACGCCGTGTTTAATTTGGCGCACTTGTTCTTGAGCACTAACCATGATAATCCTCCTCGAAATACTATTGTTTTAGTATACCATTATCTAAAAACTTTCACAATTATATATATAGTATTGGTTTTAACCCTTTTATGATATAATATTTATAACTGCGTAATAGAATTTACGTTATATTTACTAACAAAAGAAAAAAGAGGTGACTCTATGAGTAATAACTCAAATGCGAGAAGCAGCCGCCGTTCTAATGGTAGCGGCTCTACACCGAAGAAAACAAGTCCGAAGCGTCTATTTTGGATTTGTGCCCTTCTCCTTATACTCATCGTAGCCGGAGGTGGCTGTGGTTTCATCAGTGCTACACTGTCTAACCTACCAGATGTATCCAATGTACGTCCTTCTGCATCGTCTCAAATTTACGATGTCCATGGTAATCTCATCACAACGGTTCATTCCACAGAGAACAGATTACCAGTACCTTTAAAAGATGTACCAAAGGATTTACAAAATGCCTTTGTTGCTACTGAGGACTCTCGCTTCTATTCCCATCATGGTATCGACCCTGTTGGTATCTTGCGTGCTGTATGGGTTAACCTTGTTCATAGTGGCGTATCTGAAGGTGGTTCTACAATCACTCAACAGTTAGCGCGTAATGCATTCTTATCTCAAGACAGAACATTTAAACGTAAAATTTCTGAAGCATTGCTAGCACTTAAAATTGAACAACATTACACTAAGGATGAAATCCTTGAAATGTACATGAACCAAATTTACTTTGGCCAAGGTGCATACGGTGTACAATCTGCAGCTCATGTATACTTTGGTAAGGATGCTAGCCAATTAACGCTAGCTCAAGCAGCACTCATTGCAGGCTTACCACAAAGTCCTAACTACTACTCTCCATTCAATGATTTGGAAGCTAGTAAAAAACGTCAAGCTGTTGTATTAGGCCAAATGGTTAAATACGGTTACATTACACAAGAGCAAGCTGATGAAGCACGTCAAGCAGATTTAGGCTTAGTGGCAAAACAAGAACAAACGCATGAAAAATCTAATGCGTCTTACTTCATTAACTATGTTATTGCACAAGTTTCTGAAAAATATGGCGACGATGCAATCTATAAAGATGGTTTAAAAATTTATACAACTCTTGATATGGATGCACAAAATGCAGCTGTAGCAGCAATGCAAAACTTGCCTAATTACTACACTGATAGCAATGGTTTACATCAACCACAAGGTGCTATCGTAGCTATGAACCCTCATAATGGTTACATTATGGCTATGGTTGGTGGCCGCGGTGATGATGCATTTAACCGTGCTACACAAGCAGAACGTCAACCAGGTTCCGCCATGAAGCCATTTGTATATTTAGCAGCTATTCAATCTGGTAAAACTCCTGGTTCTATCGTAGATGATAGCCCTGTTACATTTGGTAACTGGAGCCCTAAAAACTATGAAAATGACTTCGTAGGTAATATTACATATCGCTATGCATTACAACATTCTCGTAACATACCTGCCGTAAAAATTGCTGATGAAGTAGGCATGTCTAAGATTATTAAACTTGCCAAAGAAATGGGTATCACTACCCTTACAGATCAAGATAATAACTTGTCTACTGCACTTGGTGGTTTAACTCACGGCGTGACACCTCTTGAAATGGTTCAAGCTTATGGTGTACTCGCTAATGGTGGTATCAAGGTTCAACCTACGGCAATCGTTAAAATTGTAGATCGCAACGGTCAAGTGGTAGAGGAAAACTCCATCCAAGAAAAACGCGTTGTAGACGAAAAAGATGCAGCAATCATTACAAATATGCTAGAATCTGTTATAAAGGGCGGTACTGGTGGCAATGCTGCTATCGGTAGACCTGCAGCTGGTAAAACAGGTACAACAGATGATGAAAAAGATGCTTGGTTCGTTGGATATACGCCTGATTTAGTTGCTGCTGTTTGGATTGGTGATGACTACGGATCTGAAACATTAGGTATTACTGGTGCTGATACACCAGCTGTTATGTGGGGTCAATTCATGGCTAATGCACTTGCCAACACCCCTGCATCTGACTTCTCCGTTCCTGCTAGCGCTCAATCAGCTGTTTCTGAAGGTTATTATAATCCTGTAAAAGCACAGCCTAAAAAAGAAGCTTCTAAGGACGAAAAAGCAGACAAAAAAGACGATAAAGACAAATCGAAAGATGAAGCTGTAAAAGATGACAGTGGCTCAAAAGATGATGCAACTGAACAGAAATCTAATTCATCGAAAAGTAAAAAGTCTAGTAAAAAAGATCGTTAATCTCATACGTTAAAGGAGTGGAACATGTGTTCCGCTCCTTTCTTTTACGTAAAAAAAGATAGTAAGTTCAAAGAACTTACTACCTTTTCTATTTCTATATATGTATATAGCTATACCCCATAATCAATTTGATAGACGATAATAATTTACTGTATTATCTATAACTATATCACTATTGAGTAGCTTTATTTCAGAACTACATTGGTAGCTCCTGCACCACCTTCATCATAGCCTGCCGTTTCAAAATGAGCTACATGCGGTAAGGTACGCAAATATTGATGTACACCTTCTCGTAATGCGCCAGTCCCCTTACCGTGAATAATGCGCACTTGATTAACACCACCAAGTAAAGCTTGGTCAATAAATCTACCAACAGAAACTGTCGCTTCATCTACGGTTTGTCCGAGAATATTGATTTCAGTACGAACCTCTTTTTGGCGTTGTACGGCAGAGCCACCCATACGTTTTCTAGTCTTAGGCATAGCCGCTTTTTGTTCCCGTTCAAGCTTATTTCCTTCTTCACGTGTAGTAGATTGTAATTCACTAACCTTTACAGTAGCTGTTAATCCATTAATATCTACATTCACACGATTACCATTGATAGCTAATACGGTACCTAATGAGCGTAAAGATGTAACATATACTGCTTGGCCTACCTTAATAGCATCTGCAGTCAAAGATTTACGATCATCATCAACTGGAGATTCTGGTATATGTACATTAGAGATACCCTTACGTGCTGCATTAATAGCAGATTGACGCTTATCCTTATTTGTTTCAGAGAATTGTGCTTTCAATTGCTTGATAATCGCTTCCCCTTCGACGCGTAAGCTACGTTTCATAGATTCTGCATCAGCTTGAGCTTTGGCTAAGATTTGTTTACGCTTTTCGTTAAACTGTTTCTTTTCCTTCTCTAATTGACCACGCATGCGACGTGTTTCATCAAGCTCTTTCTTTAAGGCTCTTTCCCGTTCAGATGCCTTACGAAGTTGCTCATTCAAATCTGAAAGAACTTCTTCCATTTCATGGCTACCAAATTGAGATTTATACTCTGCAGCGCGCGTTACGATATCTTTTGGTAAACCTAAGCGAGCCGCAATACTCAATGCATGGCTACTACCAGCTACACCGATATGAAGTCGATATGTTGGTTTTAAGGTACGCTCATCAAACTCAACATGGCCATTTTCAATACCTTCCGTATGATATGCATAATTTTTAAGCTCATTGTAATGAGTACTTACCATCATAAGGGCGCCCTTTTTACGGAAGAATTCAAGGATAGATACAGCTAAAGCACTACCTTCCTCTGGATCTGTACCAGAACCAAGCTCATCTAGTAATACCAAGTCATTGGGACCACAATGTTTAATGATGGAAATAACTTGAGTCATATGGGCAGAGAACGTACTAAGGCTAGCCTCAATACTTTGTTCATCCCCAATATCGGCAAAGATATTATGAAATACAGGCAACATTGAGCCGTGGTCTGCAGGGATAAATAAACCACATTGGTTCATTAAACTCAATAACCCTAATGTTTTAAGGGATACTGTTTTACCACCTGTATTAGAACCAGTAATTAATAGAATACGATATGATGTGCCTAATACAATATTCGTAGGCACTACCACATTCGGTGGAATTAATGGATGACGAGCTCTCATGAGGTTAACTGTTCTATCAGTACTCAATATGGCTGGTACACCCTTATAGGAAATAGCAAGGCTCGCCTTACCATATACAAATTCGATGTGAGACACCTTTTCACAAGCATCCATCAAATCATTACTATGTTGTTTTACAAGGGCAGATAATTCACGGTAAATGCGCAATACCTCTTGCTCTTCACCAATCAAAGCCTCTTGTAATTCATTATTTAGATTCACCAAGCGCATCGGTTCAATATATAGCGTTTGACCCGTTGCAGAACGGTCGTGAATAAGACCATCAAAATATTGGCGATATTCCTGTTTTACAGGGATTACATAACGATTATTACGCTGCGTAATGATCGTTTCTTGGAAATACTTCTGATTATCTTTGTCGTGTAAGATAGCTTGAATATCATTTTTAATCTTTTCACGTGTTTTAATAATCGTATTTCTAAGGCTCGCCAACTTAGGAGATGCAGTATCTAGCAATTCCCCTTTTTCATCAAAGACCCGTTTAAAACGGTTTTCAATGCGATCTGTATTCGGCATATCCTGTACCCATAAGGATAGCAACGGATATTCCATATATTTCGTTCTAAAGAACTTGGTCATGCGCTTATAAGCACCAATGGTTAAATAAATATCCCACAATGCTTCACGAGTAAGAACAAAGTCTTTACGACTCTTTTTACAGGACTCACGAATATCTCGTGTTCCACCCAATGGTTGTTCTACCTCTGTTTGCAATGACCGCATTGCCTCTGCCGTTTCATCAAGGTTCTCTTGAATTTGTTTCGCATCAATCATCGGCTCCATGTTCATAGCCAATTCCTTAGCTATGGCAGAGCTACAATGCTGTTGTAATTGTTCTTTTATATGGTGAAAGTCTAATACATCTTCGTTAAACAATGTACTACCTCTTTTATAAAATACCTCTAAAATAGTGGCCCCTTGTAATAGGCGTATCATCTTTACCTACACTCTTAGGAGGAGCCTCTTGAGTTCCATTTTGAATGGATACATAATCTGCTACAATAGTACGCAATCGCTTTGGATCCATATGCCGTCCATCAATACGCAAAATATGTAGCCCTTTTCGCTGTAACTCTGGCACGTAGGCACGCATATCCATTTCATGACTGTTCATGATGTGCATACGGCAATAAGGATCAGTGCGAAGTGGGAACACTTCCCCTTTACGATCCTTCAATGCGTAATCTTCCTTTACACACGGCATAGGACAATTTTCTTTTTTACCAGTCCCTACAAAGCTAGCGATGGCACAGTATTCAGAAATCATCATTTCCGTATACCCATGAACCATGACCTCTAATGGCAAATTGGTAGATTTTTGTAAGCTTACGAGTTGTGTTAATGTTAACTCTAAGGATGGAGCTATACTACTCATATTAAAATCTTGCCATACTTGTAAGGCAAAGCCATTAAATATGTTAAGGCCCGTATCAGCTTCAATAGCACCTTTATACCCTAAATCACGAAGCCACAATAAAGCCTGTGGGACGTGAATAGAAATGCTATCTGGTTTCGCCTCAACTATGGCCTTAAGGGTATTCATATACGCCTCAACTTCATCATCTTTCACAACCCGAGGCGTAGCAAATACACAAAGTACATTATGGTCTTTGCAAAGCTTAGCTACCTGCTCGTAGATGCTAAGTTCATAAGGCTTACGTTGTAAACGGTCACCACCGAAGATAATCTTCTTAGCGCCCCCTTCAATAGCTGCTTTCACAGCCTCTAGTTCATCAACGCGAGTACTCACCATAGGCTCAGAATATTGAACCTTATCCTTAGCAACCATAGATGACATATCTTGAGGCACTACAGTCAACTCAGCCCAAGCCGTTTCATGGTCTGTGATTAACAAGTTTTCTAGTGCCTCAACAGCATCGCGACGCAATGCATTTAATACACTAGCTGGCCACATATACGGACCTTCAGGGATAGACATAGAGCCAAGCGTAAACAATGTATTGCCTAATCTACCTACTTGATCTGTAACCTTCTCTAATGTAGTCGGTTTATTATTAGCATAAACCGGTTCAAACTCATTAGATACTGTCACAGTATGCCCATCATTCAATACAAAGGTTAATTCTGTACAAGGTGTATCTTGCTCCGTATTAATAGATAGATACCCATGTACCTCTAATTTAGCACTAAAATCTTGCAAGCCTCGTTGCTTTTGAGATTTTGGAGTAGATGCTAAGAATACTTGCCCTGCCGCAAAGCCTTCATCAGGCTTACCTACAAAATGCTTTTCATCTACTAAGGACCAGTTTTGATCGATTTGATAATACGTAATACTACCGGATGCTTGCATAACCTTTAAAAGTGATCCTTTTTCAATCGGTTCTGTTAGGAATAAATGAACTTGGCCCTTTTTGATTTCTGCTTTACCAATCAATTTCCCTTGATTATTTGGAGCTACAACAGTCATCATAGATTTCCCAACATGGTCAGTTAAATAATCTGTAGAGAACCCACGATTAAACCCAGACGCCAATGCATCGGCATCAGCAGCATCCATATGAGCTGTATCTAAAATATGACGATATGTCCCAATAACTTGACGAACATAGGAAACCTTTTTCATACGCCCTTCTACCTTAAAGGATGTAACACCGGCAGCTACTAGCTCATTCATATGCTCACTATAGTTAAGATCTTTAGGGCTCAATAAATAAGCTTCGTGTTTAGGTAGCAAACTCGTACCAGAAGAATCCAATAGTTCATATGGCAAACGGCAAGGCTGAGCACAAGCACCACGGTTACCACTGCGACCACCGATAAAGGAACTCATCAAGCATTGACCAGAATAGCACACACATAAGGCACCATGTACAAAGACTTCTATTTCAGCCGTACAGTTTTTACAAATATGTTCGATTTCAGGGAGGCTCAATTCACGAGCCAATACAACACGGGTAAAACCGAGGCTTTCATAAAAACGAACTGCATCAAGTGTAGCCGCCGTCATTTGCGTACTGCCATGCAAGTGAAGTTTAGGAGCCACTCGTTGTGCCAATTTAGCAACGGCTAAATCTTGAACGATAATAGCATCCACACCGATGCGCTCTAAGTCCTTTAAATACGCCTCGAGAGCCTTTAATTCGGAATCACCGATGAGGATGTTTACGGTTACATAGACGGACACATCTAAAATATGGGCCAAACGAATAGCCTCAGCCAGTTCTTCAATGCCAAAGTTTGCTGCATGAGCACGGGCATTAAAGCCTTTACCACCAAGATAAATAGCATCAGCCCCAGATTCTAAAGCGGCTATAAAGTTTTCCATCGTACCGGCAGGAGCCAATAATTCCATGGATAATCCTTTCTACCTAACTAAAGGTATAACTATAGTACTAAAAGGGTTTACCATACGGTAAACCCTTTCAATATACTGCTTGAGATTAACGTAATCTGCAGTTGATTTCTGCTAATGCATCGATAATAGCTTGAATATTACCGTCAATATCTTCATCGTTCAACGTGCCTTCCATAGAGCGGAATTGCAAGTTGTACGCAAGACTGCGATAACCAGCTTCAATATGTTTACCTTCATAAACGTCGAAGATAGATGCATTTTCTAAATATTCTCCACCATGCTCTTTAATAATAGATAAAATTTCACCACTAGTAACGGACACAGGTGCTACGATAGCAAGGTCACGGCTAGTACCTGGGAATTTACTGAAGGATGTATAGCGGAATGTTGGAATCGTCAAAGATAATACTGCTTCTAAATCGATTTCAAACATATATACTTTACCAGGCAAGTCAAAGTTTTTGCTCACTTGTGGATGTAATTCGCCATATTGAGCAATCATTTTACCATCTACAAGGTATTGAGCACTTACACCTGGGTGTAAGTATGGCTCAGTGCCACGATTAATATCGTAGTCTGTAACGCCAAGTTCCGCCAACAATTCATCTATGATGCCTTTTACATCATAGAAGTCTGTAGTACGTTCTGTTTGATTCCAACTAGCTTGATTCACCTTGCCCATCAAAATACCACAAGCCATAGGGCGTTCATGAGGTACCTCTGTTAAAGGCAATGCTTTTGGTTCATATACATTCGCTGTTTCAAACAACCAAAGATCCTTATTTTGTTGCGCAATATTGCGTTTGGCAGCTTCGATAACAGCCGGCACCAATGTAGTACGCATATAAGGGAATTCTTCGGAAATAGGATTCAAAATTGGAATGGCTGTATAACGGCTATCCCCTTCAGGAAGCATCATATTGGAAAGGCCATCTTTATGCATAAAGCTAAATGTAATGATTTGAGTCATACCCAATTTAGCTAACGTATGTGTTACCTCTTTCGTAAGAGCTTTCTTAGGCGTCATACCACCAGAGGACAATACGGCTACAGGAATTGTAGGAGCGATATTATCATAGTTATAAATACGAGCTACCTCTTCAGCGATATCAGGCATTACTGTTACGTCACCGCGCCATGTTGGAACGAGGGCAGATAATTGGTCCCCTTCTTCAGTTACAACGAATTCAAGAGCAGTCAAAATGCGAACCATTTCGTCTTTTTCGATATTTGTACCCAAGTAATCGTTGATTTGTTTTGCTGTGAAAGTAACTGTATGTTGCTCTACAGGGTTCTTGTACACATCGATAATGCCTACGTCAACTTTACAGGATGGGCAAATTTGTTGCAACAACTGTGCTGCTCTATCGATAGCATAGGCAGTGTATTTATGGTTTACGCCACGTTCAAAACGTCCAGATGCTTCAGAACGCATACCAAGCGCTTTTGCAGTACGGCGAATGGATGGTCCATTAAACACAGCAGCTTCAAGCATAACAGTAGTCGTTTCATTGGTTACTTCACTATCAAAGCCCCCCATGATACCTGCAACACCTACTGGGCGTTCTGCATCGGCAATTATAAGCATAGAATCATTCAATTCACGTTCAGAACCATCAAGTGTAACAAGAACTTCACCATTTTTAGCACGTCTTGCCACTAATTGATGACCTTTTACATGGTCATAGTCATAGGCATGCATAGGTTGACCAAGTTCTAACATAACATAGTTTGTTACGTCTACTACATTATTAATAGGACGGATGCCGCTGTTACGCAAACGATTTTGCATCCACAATGGAGATGGCTCAACCTTTACATCTGTAACGATACGAGACATGAATCGTGTACAAAGATCATCAGCTTCAATAGATACAGATGCTTTGCCTTCAATGGACTCACCATTTTCGTTAACCATGATAACAGGGAATAACGCTTTTTGATTTGTCATCATGCCGAATTCGCGGGATAAGCCAACCATGGAGAAGCAATCTGCACGGTTTGCAGTCAATTCAAATTCATACACTGTATCATTTAAGCCCAATACGTCTTTTACATCAAGGCCAATTGGCGTACCTTCAGGGAAGATATAAATCCCTTGTGCTTCTTCTGGCAATACTAAATCGCTGGAGATACCAAATTCTGCAACGGAACAGAACATGCCTTCAGATACTTCGCCGCGCAATTTACCTTTTTTAATCTCTGTGCCATCAGCTAGGCGAGACTTATGGTACGCTACAGGTACAATTTGACCTACCGCTACATTTGTGGCTGCTGTTACGATTTGTTTAGTAACAGGCTCACCTTCTTCAGTAAGGCATTCAACTTGGCATACTTGTAATTTATCTGCATCTGGATGCTTTGTAATCTCTACGATTTTACCAGTATAAATTTTCTTAATGCCATTATCCATAGCAATGACATCTTCTACAGGAATACCAGCTTGTGTTAATTCATCGGCCAATTCTTGAGCAGGACGATTCATATCCACAGGCACGTATTCGTTCATCCACTGTAAACTTGCTTTCATGAGTTCCTCCTAAAATTGTTCCAAGAATCGTACATCATCTTCAAAGAATAGACGTAAATCGTTAATGCCGTATAAAAGCATAGCAATACGTTCTACGCCCATGCCAAAGGCAAAGCCTTTAACCTTTTCAGGATCGTACCCATTAATGCGCAATACATCAGGATGAACCATACCGCAGCCTAAGATTTCAAGCCAACCTGTATGAGAACATACACGGCAACCTTCACCACCGCACATAACACAGGAGATATCTACTTCGGCAGATGGTTCTGTGAATGGGAAGAAGCTTGTACGGAAACGTACCTTTGTTTCATCACCATACATGTGACGTAAGAAGGACTCTAATGTACCTTTCAAATCAGCAAATGTAATATGCTCGTCAATGATGAGACCTTCCACTTGATGGAATACTGGGGAATGTGTCGCATCATAGTCCCAACGATAAACCTTACCAGGCGCAATCATACGGATTGGGCTGTTTGGCTCATGACGTTGCATTGTACGAGCTTGTACTGGAGATGTATGCGTACGCAATAAGAAGTTTTCTGTAATATAGAAGGAATCTTGCATATCACGGGCAGGATGATCTTTAGGCAAATTTAAGCATTCAAAGTTAAAGTAATCCTGTTCAATTTCTGGCCCCTCTTCAACGGTATACCCCATTTTCATAAAGAAGTCTTCAATCATTTCATTAACCTTAGTTAATGGATGGATATGACCAGATTTTACTGCACGACCAGGCAATGTAATATCGATGCGTTCTTGTTCTAAACGAGCGTTTAACTCTGCCGTTTCCATACGAACTTTAACCGTATCAATTTCGGCTTCTAATGCTTCACGAACAGCATTAACGAGGGCGCCAGCCTTCGGGCGTTCTTCTGGAGATAATTTACCAAGACCTTTTAGTAATGCCGTTACCTCACCTTTTTTACCTAAATATTTAACGCGTATATCTTGCAGTGATTGTATATCTGTCAACCCTTTAATCGCATCAAGAGCTTCAGCCTTAATCCGTTGTAATTCTTCTTTCATTAAAGCATCCTCCTATATTTAAAAGTCTAAACTATATTATACCAAATCAGGGTTGTCTTCTTCAATAAAACGCCATGGTAATTCAGGTAATGGCTTCTCTTCTAGTACAAAAAATGTACCCCGTGCTAAATGAACTAGTTCACCTAATTCATTATAGATACGTGCTGTAGCAACCATGGTTGTTTTACCACTGTGCTCTACATTAGCTACACCACGCAATACGGTACCGCCTTTAACAGCTTTCACATAATTACCATTAAGATCAATGGTGCTCACAGATTTACCCAATGTAAAACATGCCGTCCCCATCACACTATCTGCTAAACCAATACAAACAGCGCCATGCAAGTCCCCTCTAAAATTGCAATACTCTGTGTCATTAGTTTGCAAGGTCATTTCTGCATGACCTGGTTCAACTGCTGTAATTTCAGAATCTTTTACCCAAGAAAATGGATTCTGACCTCGTAATTCGTTGAAATATTCTAACAATGTTGTAGCCATAAGGTTCTCCATTCTATATACGCACCCATAGATTAACTAATCTAAATACTAAGTCTATACAATACCTGTATCAAAATCTCTATAGTTATATACCAAAAATTCAATACAAACATATAAAAATGGTGCGTTACATCATACATATTGTATCATGCAACGCACCATATGCGAATAACTCTATCTATTTATTAGTATGTTCTTAAAATACAAACTTACAATTCAAGACTATTCATAATGTAATGCATCAATTGGATTAAGTTTTGCCGCCTTGCGAGCTGGATAAATACCAAAGATCAAACCAATTGCCATAGAGAAGGCAAAAGACATTACAATAGTTGGTATAGATATAACTGTACTCATGCCCGAAGCCATACCAATTAACTTAGAGGCCCCTATACCGAGTGCAATACCTATGATGCCCCCCATCAGACTGATAACAACAGCCTCGATAAGAAACTGTGTAACGATAACACTATAAGTAGCACCCAGCGCTTTACGTACCCCAATCTCTCTTGTCCGTTCAGTTACAGATACGAGCATAATATTCATAATGCCAATACCACCAACAACGAGAGAAATAGCAGCTACGGCACCAAGGAATAATGTTAAGGTTCCTGTAGTTTCTTCCATGGTTTCCATGATGGAGTTCATGTTTTGGATATTAAAATCATCGAGGTTTGTATCCTTAATACCATGACGTACTCGCAATAGGTTTTCAATATCGGATTGCAAACGATCGATACCGCTTTCATCCTTACCTACTACGTAGATCATGCGGAGATAGTCAACACCTTCTACCCGTTCCATAGCTGTAGTATATGGAATAATTACCATATCATCTTGGTCATTACCCATAGCACCACTGCCCTTACTATTAAGGACACCAATGATACGGAATGGAATGTTTTTGACACGAATTTCAGCACCTACTGGATCTTCATCACCAAATAGATTCTTAACAACTGTTTTACCTACGACTGCAACGCGTTCACGATTCTGTACATTCTTTTCAGACAAGAATCGACCGGATTTCATAGACCAATTATTTACATCTAAATAATTATAACTAACACCAGATACTGAAGTAGTCCAGTTCTTATTTTGATAAATCACTACATACGAGCCATTTGTCATCGGACTGGCCGCTTTCACACCATCCAATTTTGAAATAGCTTCGTAATCAGAAACCTTTAAAGACTTCATAGAACCTGCAGAAGGTCGAACACCTGGTGTGCGTGGTGCCCCAGGCATAACCATCAATAGATTAGAACCTAAGCTAGAGATGGAGTTTTGGATATCTTGCTTTACACCATTACCAATAGATACTAAGGCAATTACGGCAGCTACACCGATAATAATGCCTAACATGGTCAAAATGGATCGCATTTTATTAGCAATGAGGGATGCCCATGCCATTAAGAAACTCTCTTTATACATGTGGCACCTCCTGTACAGGCGTCATATTGAGATTTTGAGAATCCTCTACAATCAAACCATCACGCAATACTACATTACGACTGGCATAGGTTGCAATTTCAGGTTCATGAGTAACGAGGATAATTGTACGCCCTTCATCATAGAGTCCTCTAAAGATATTCATAACATCAATAGTCGACTTGGAGTCAAGGTTGCCTGTCGGTTCATCGGCCATGATGATAGCAGGATTATTCGCTAACGCGCGAGCTATGGCTACACGTTGACGCTGACCACCAGATAACTCAGATGGCAAGTGATCCATACGATCCCCAAGGCCAACAGAGGATAACAATGCAGCGGCACGTTCATTACGTGACTTTTTATCCATCCCTGCATAAATCATAGGGAGCGCCACATTCTCTAAGGCTGTCAATTTTGTTAATAAGTTAAAACTTTGGAATACAAAGCCTATTTGTTTGTTTCGTACAAAGGCCAATTCATCGTCGGATAAGGTTGCAACCTCATCGCCATTTAGGCGGTATGAACCTGTTGTTGGTCTATCTAAACAACCAAGTATGTTCATAAAGGTAGATTTACCAGAACCAGATGGACCCATAATAGACACAAATTCGCCTTTGTTGACCTGTAAATCGATGCCATGCAGAACAGGCACCGATAATTTACCATTTACATAGGTCTTCGTAATCCCTTGTATATCGATTACTGCTTGATTCATATTCACCTACTATTAGAACGGTCCACGGCTATTATTCTTAGGTGCTGTTACATCACCACTTACGATGATTTCATCACCTTCAGATAAACCTTTTAGAATTTGTACATTAGTATCACCAGTTACACCTGTAGAAACAGCTGTACGTACTGGTTGACCATCTTTAATAACATATACATATTCTCCTTGCTTATCTGTACGCACTGCAGTAAGAGGTACTACCAATGTATTTTTAATATCTTCGCCAAAGATAGTTGCACGTGCCGTCATAGATGGTAAGAAATTGTTAGAAATATTTTCAGGAATTTGAACTTTTACGGTATAGTACACAACGCTATTGCTTGTAGCGCCCATATTGCCTTTTGTACCTTTTGCAATTTCAGACACGTATCCTGTGAAAGTTTCACCTGGCTTAGAGTCTACTGTAAATTCTACTTTAGCGCCCTGTTTAATACTACCAATATCTGTTTCATCTACAGTTAGGTAAATTTCTAAATCACTTAAATCTGCAATCGTAGCGATAATCATTTGTGTAGAAATGCCAGTACTGATAGTTTGACCAGCTTTCAACGGTGTACCAATAACAGTACCAGACATTGGCGCCGTAATAGTAGCATCATTTAAATCTGCTGCTGCACGGTCATACGCAGATTTTGCCCGTTCATAAGCTGTTACAGAATCATCATAGGTTTGTTGAGCAATAGCATTTTGATCGGCTAATGCTTTATAGCGGTTCATATCAAGTTCCGCCTTAGCTAATGCAGCACGAGCATCATCTGCAGAGGCTTGTAATTGACGTGTATCAATATAGGCAATCACTTGACCAGCTGTAACTTGATCATTCTCTTTAACTAAAACTTTTTCAAGTTTACCAGCCACATTCGTAGAAACGTCTACATAATTAACAGGGTTAATAGTACCCGTAGCACTAATACTTGTTTTTACATCACCCTTTTCTACCTTGCCAGTAGTATATAAGTTTTGTGTTTGCTTAGAACCTTCACTATGCATGTAGTAGTATGTACCACCACCAAGAACACAAAGAACAACAGCACCAGCAATAATGCGTTTACGATGCTTTTGTAAGAATTCTTTCATTATAATCTCCTTATAAAAAGATGAAGATATTGCCAATAAAGTATCTATTTATGATGATACTATTAGTATTTTTAAATTATACAGCACCAATTACTTTTATGCAATATAATTTCATTAATGAATAAATGATGATAAAAAGAAAATGACCCTTTCGGGTCATTAAATAATATCAACTGCTTAAGATTGATAAAAGTGTATAGTCCTTATCATTGATAGGGAAACTAAGACTTTCTGCCTCTTGATAGGAAATAGGACGAATATGACCATCTATATAGCCCAATAATCGATTATCTGTACCATTCATCAATAACTCAATACAGGTTTCACTCATACGAGCCGCTAAAATAGCATCAAATGCAGATGGACCGCCACCGCGTTGTAAATACCCCAATACAGTCAAGCTCGGATCAAATTCCGTATGATTCTTAATATAGGATTTAACTTCCCCACTATTATAAGCACCTTCTGCAACGAGTATCACACTATATTCTTTACCACGAATCTGTGTCTCCTTTAAATGGCGACACACCTCATGTAAAGGCATAGGATTTTCAGGAACGAGTACAATTTCTGCACCACATGCAAGTCCAGCTTTAAGCGCAATATGACCTGCTTTACGTCCCATTACTTCGACAATGGCTACTCGTTCATGTGAATTAGAAGTATCACGAATTCTACCAACCGCATCAACTACAGTATTGAGCGCCGTATCAAAGCCTATAGTATATTGAGTGCCACCCATATCATTATCTATGGTACAAGGAATAGTCATTGTGGACATACCTAGTTTCGCTAAACTCGTAGCGCCTCGCATAGATCCATCACCACCGATAACAATAAGGTGATCGATACTATGAGACTTCAATATATCATAGGCCTTTTTTTGAACATCCTCATTTTGGAACTCTGGAAAACGAGCTGTTTTTAGCATCGTTCCACCTTGAGTAATAATGCCTCCTACAGAGCGGTTTGATAAAGGAATAAATTGCTCTTCCATAATGCCTAAATAGCCACGTTCAACGCCGAACACTTCAAAACCTTCATGTATTGCTTTTCTAGTTATCGCTCTGATGGCGGCGTTCATGCCAGGTGCGTCTCCGCCGCTTGTTAGTATTGCGATTCTTCTCATATCCATTACCCCCTTGTGGTGTACGTTGTTTGGATATAGCTTCTGACTTACGTCCTTTACCTGCCTGATTAGACGTCTTCTGTTTACGACGTTTATCACAGCAAGATGTATTAGATCCTACCTTATTAGAACCTAATGTTTGAGAAGTTCGTTTATGAGCTTCTATTTTCTTAGGTATTCTACTATCATTTGTATTTCTAGTAACAGAATTATTTAGTTTTAGTTCTTGAGATGATTCTTTATCATCTCCATTGTTCATATCATTGGGTTGACGTCTTGCTTTAAATTGCACGCCTGAAGCAACTAATTCATCTTCAATACGTTGCATAAAATCATAGGTCCGACCATTTGTTGTATCTAGTACAAAATCACACTGCTTATATACTGGTTTCCAGGATTGTATCATAGCGTGTACAAAAGCATGTACATTATTGTAATCCATAGTTGGCCGTTTCCCAATTCGGCGATTTACACGGCTCACAATACGAAATTGTGCAGCGCGAATACCAATAATATATGAGTATTTTTTTAATACTTTTAACGTACGATGTTCAATCGGAAAATTACCACCTACAGATATAACCGCTTCATGGTATAAGCATACCTTTTTAAGTACATCCATTTCAGCACGACGGAATGCTTTTTCTCCAATTTTCTTGAATATTTCAGCAATAGGCAACCCAAAACGACCTTCTAATACGCGATCAGTATCTACAAATTGCCATCCCTTGCGTTCTGCAAGATTACGACCGAAATGACTTTTGCCACTTCCCATAGAACCGATGAGCATAATATTGCGTTTTATTATCATCTATTTATGTGCCCCTTATTATTTCATATCCTTCATTGTACTATAAAATGCTATAAAAACAAAGACAGACTATAGATTAACTCTCTATAATCTGTCTCTATTAGTATTACTAAAAACAATTTATATGTTAAGACCTCATAGTTGGTTTCACTGCACAATGCACGTATACGACATTGCCTTTCCGTTCTATGTCCTCTATTTCTATACGGCGTGAAGGTTCTTTCTCATCAACAGTATTAATCCAGTTTATAAGTCGTTCTGTACTCCCTAATACAGTTAACTCTAATACACCTTCATGCTCATCAGTACTAACAATCATTAATGGTTCTCCTTGCAAAGAATCAAAAACACTTGTATTAGAACTCGTGTTAGATACCTTATTTTGCGTAAATGACTCTAACAATTTGGCTTCCTTAGATACAATATAATCTGACTCAGCATGCATTTTAATAACATAGTTTTCTTGTCGCTCTTTCAATTGAATAACTTTCTGATTTAAACTAATAAATCCATATAGTGAACTACTAATGATGATGCTCCACACTATTACGATCATTAGTATCTTCTCTACTGGATGTGTTGTGCTCTCCTTTAGATCCTTCCACATGGAATGTATATATACCTTTATCTGCTTTAACTGTTCCATGACACTCCATTCCTATTAGTCTGTGTTGAAGACTAGCTATAAACTTACGACACGCGTCATCAGTAACACCTACACCATCCACACTAATCTGTCCATCTTTTATATGGAGGTGCTGTAAACTAATACCTTGCTCCATAGCTATATCAATGACATATAGGACTATAGTATTTTGAATCATAGATGATGTATTATTTTTTGAACTATTCTTAAGAATTTGATCTTTAACGGCTATTATATCTGCATACTGTTTCCCTATGGACTGATACTGTGGATTTTCTAATAGACTCAATAGTTCTGATTTTTCAGCTTTATAATGTTCGTAACTAGACCAGCAACAACCTAGAGATAATAATCCTACTATTCCGTATATAATACTCATTCCATATAGATAATATCGATATCTATGCCACATACTATGCCAATATAACGAACGAGGCATTAAATTAATGTGTCTATCCTTACCAGCCCAAGCCAATCCATTTAAGCCCCCTTGCTGCCATACCAATGGCCATATCCCAATCTAGTTGGCCTAGTTTACACCGATTACGACCACGACCTAAAAATAGTAGAGGAATATAGTCCGTCTCTCCATATATAGAAATAATAGCTTCTATATCCTTTCGTTCCTCTTCAGTTAACTGTTCTAAACCATACAGCTTAATGCCTTGTATTTCATCTACGCCAAACTCCTGCAATCTAGCCTCAAGCTGTTCTATCCCTTCTGATACATCGGTACTAGTAATTGGAATTCTACATTCTTGAATACATATATCGTTCCACCATAGCCATAAGTGTAAATCACCCTTTTCAACAACGCCTGTTACAGTCCCACTACGCCGCATCAAACTGTAACAAATAGGGATAGGCCAAAAATCGATTACATCTACTGGAGCATAAGTGTCTCGTATTCCTTGTTTTAACAGTTCTAATGAATGACGCTCTACAGCTACCATAAACATATGATAATTATGTCTTGGATATTCTCGGCGACACGCATCCATTTGGAAGCTATCTCCATCAAAGCTAAAGTAGTCCTCTACATTCCACTTGATGAACTCTTTCATATCAAAATCATGAGGATCATAAGGTGCCACATGCATTTGTGTATCAATATTTGCAACAATGCTGTAGGCACCATCATCTAAATCATACATTTCAATAAATTTTCGAATATCCTCATCAATAGGTGCACTGCGTTTCATTTCTAGTGCATCGGTAATGACCATAGTTTTATTTTCTACATGAGCTGTAACACATACAATATGTTCATCTGTAATGCATACTCCAGTATGTATTTTCTTTTTTCGTTTCATAGATTCACCTCAATATGGTTTCACCTTTATAACATGCATATTATTATCCTTATCTACCGTCACATACATATGTACTCGACTGACAATTTTGTGGCGCTTCAATTTCCCATAACTCATAACATGACGAGGGTTTTCTGATACTGAGTCAGCTTCAATCATTATTTCCACGTCCGCATCATCAGCTACTATTAACTTTTGCTGAAAGTCCCATGTATTACCCGCTCTACAATAGCCTACAAACCAATGTGCTCCACTTTGAGCTGCATAGTGTGCCTCTTCTAAATGCAATTCATCTATTGCATTACCTTCACAAATTTGACCAATACGCAGCCCCATAAAGGCTAACAATAATAAAAAAGACATTGTGAGTATCGCTACATATGTAATGAATCCAGCATTATGGGCTCCCATGTTCATGACTCGGTTCCTCATAATATTTATACCAATCATATATACTACTTTGACCTATAGAAACTTCATATATAGCTAATCCTCCATATCCAGCAGTATATTGCTTATCACCAGTAAATCGATTTGTAATATACCAACGCATGTGGATAGTTTCACTTTCATCTATACTAAATGGATGCTCTTGTGTATACCCAACATTTCGCTTATCTTTTGTACCTATAATGCGGCTACCGCTAACCGGCTGCAAGCTGCCATCCGTAAGTTTTCTATACAGCGCATGGCGTTGTACAGTTAATGTAGTCCGTTTAGTATCGTGAACATATAAAGTCTTATTTCTATCCTCTACAGTTACCTGTACAGGATTCCATATAATTTGAGCTACAACCATACGCCTTGTATACCTGCCATCCTCCATCATAGCAACACTATCTATTAATTTTGCATTCCACATAACTCCGTAAAAAACTATCCCTAATAATAAGGTTAGAACGATAGTAGAAATAGTTATACTCATAAGTGTGGAATACAAAATAAAACCACTTTGTTTATCATGAGTAATCAACGTATTTCCTCCAAAACGAGAGATAAGCTATACACAATAGTTTCATTATCTATGGCCTGTACAGTTAATCGTTGTAGGGCAATGCCATTTTCTACGGTAGGTTCTATGTGTGTTTTATAAGTAATAGATTCCCTAGGGCTCATAATAAATTGAGAGTTATGAATCCCTTCTTGAATGTGACCTGTTTTGTAATACTGGGACTTACTTTCCTCTAAATATGTTACAGTATCTTGTACTATATGATCCCAATAATAAGCCTTATAAATTGTCAAGGTAGCCATCCAAAATACAGATAGTATAACAGGCAATATAAACATAATAATGGCTGTTGATACTAAGGCATCTCCATACATAAATCCCTTAGTGTACTTCTTCCCATCGAATACGTCCCGTCTGCACAGATATCCATATACGATTTCTCTCACCACTTTCTCGATCCCGTAAAATAAGTTCCGTTCCATCATAAGGTAATCCTAGAGAAGAAAAAGAAATAATCGTTAAAGGTTGTACGTTTTCAATCCCTGTAGGTAACGATATATCGACTGTATGATGATGCGCATCCTCCTCTAAGGTATAGCTATCTTTATTTAATATGAATAACATGCGCCCTTTCCCATTCGACTTATGACCAAGCATGGACCAAAGTTGAACCTTTTTTAACATATATACTACTTCTTGAGTACTTCCATTTAAGGTATAACGACTGGGCGTCGTAACAATGGGCAAAGACAGAGAAATCAAAAGTAAAAATAAACTAATAGCAATAATCCACTCGGCTAACAAAGAGCCAAACTGATGATGTATAGGTTGTGCCTTAACCATTGATATAACACCTCCATATAGGATCCGCCATGTAAGGCACACCAAGCACCAAAGCATAGAAAGGGACCAAATGGAATATATCGATTACGATAGCTCGTTAGTAAGAGATAGAGAGAACCAACGCAAAAGGCTACGTAAAAAAAGCATATAATCTCCCAGGGCGTAAGCCACATGGAAATAGCAGAAAACCATTTCACATCGCCTAGTCCAAAACCTTTATGACTAATAAGACGAAGTCCATATGTAATAGCACCTACACTCATAACACTTATACTCGTTACAAGCATAGACTTATCATTTATAAAGCTATAAAGTATGCCACCTAAAACAAGCACTAACGCCCCTTCATCAGGCAATATATAGTAATGCATATCGATGGTAGCACCTGCTATGATGATGAGTGAAAATACAGCATACAAAGCAACGTGAATAAAGGATATTACCTGGGATGAAACTATAATAGGTAGTACTATGGATGCTATATACACGATCAGGGCTATAACATAATGAGTCCCTTTCATACCTTGTCCTTCCATACAATCAACTATAGATATAAGTTACGTTAAGGTGCATCAGGTGCTTTAACTACAACTGCTTTTGCCGTACCGCCATTAACCACTTCATAAGTAATGGTATATTCCTTATCCTTTGCAGTCTTAACATGTTCTGTAAGATAACCTTCTTTATATAGATTTTCTACAGTTGGTGGTGTATCTACATTCTTGTCGATCATATAGAGCTGCGTTGCATTTTTAATTATTTGAATATCTGCTGTTTCCTTCGCATTTCGTGCTCTATCAGCAGCCGATAAGAATTGTGGCATCGCAATAGCTGCCAATATGGCAATAACTGCTACCACAACCATTAACTCAACAAGGGTAAAGCCCCCTTTTCTCGACTTCTTGAGATTTTCCCGAACATGAGAAATATGTAAGTGGTCTAAAACCCATTGACCACATAGTTCTAATCGAGAATTTAAACCATGAACCATATGTATAACAGAACTCATAATATCCTCCTTATAATGATTAAATAACATCTATCCATTACTATTGACCTCTATTGTGCTAACTATAAATAGCTATTGTCCTCCCAACTTAGCAATAGACGTAAATAATGGATACATAACAGATACAACTAAAACGGCTACACCAATTCCCATTACAGTTAGCAAAATTGGTTCTAAAAGTCTCTCTAGTCGGGCGATATATTTTGAAAGTATAGATTCATAGTAATGTCCACAATGATGTAGCATCTTAACGAGCTCTCCACTTTCCTCGCCAATAGAAATCATTTGCCATATAAAGGAATTTCCAATATTCTCAGTTCTAAGGCTCTCTTCAAAAGAATGGCCAGTTAATAACTTTGCTTCTACTTTCTCACTACATTCGGCACCATACATATTGCCCCATAAAGGTCTTGTGATATTCATAGTATGAATAATAGAAATTCCAGAATCTAACAAAAGGGCCCAAACCTTTAGCATACTTGTATAGTAAATGCAGGTCATCCATTGGTATCTGTGAGCCAACAGCCAAAGCCAACGATGTACTTTGCGTTTTATACTATGTTGATGGTATGCAAAGACTAAAGCGCCTATCCCTACACACTGCATAATAAAGACTAATATAGGATGATTCTTTAGCCCTTGTCCTAATGCAAAGAGGGCTCGTGTCATCAATGGTAATGTAATATGCATGGTAGTAAAAACCTTCTCAAAGGATGGAATGATAAACAAGATGGTAACGAGAAAGAATACGTTCATCATGAGAAGAAGAAATATAGGATAAGAAATAGCACTCATAACCTTTTGCCGCAATTGTCGCTCCCAGTCATAGTGACGTGAAATGTATTGTAAGCTTTCACCTAAAGTGCCTGCTGCCTCTCCACTTTCTAGTAGTGCTAAGGCTATCGCAGGGCATCCTTCACTACGCAATGCTTGCGATAAGGTTTGACCTCTCTCAATCGATTCATAGAGGGCTGTATATAAAAGCCCTTGCTTCCCATGACAGAGTAACTGTAATGCCCTCCGTAAAGGTACACCAGACTCAATAAGTAGTCCTAATTGATAGGTTACATCTACCACCATGGTATGATTCCACTTATGCTTTTTCTTATTTACTTGTAAAGTGATTTTATAAATCTTGTATCCATCGCGCTTTAACCGTGTACCGACCTCCTGTTCTGAATCTGCCCACATCAAACCTTTTACTGTTTCATTATTCTCATTTTTTATGACATATTCATAAGCCTCCATATCTGCACCTACGATAATTGTTGATCTAATAGCGTATGTAGTTGATGCTGCGTTCCATATTGTGCTTTTACATCTCGTACGGCCATTTCTAGTGTTTTCATAGGCAGTTGTGTTTCTTGAATAGAGATAATTTGCGGTTCCTTACGAGTGCGTATTAAATTTGCCACTGCATGAGTGTTTAACAAAATATCACGAATGGTAATAAACTTTTTATTCCACCTAAGAAGTCGTTGACATATAACAGCACGTAACACTTGAGATATTTGACTGCGAATCTCCTCTTGTTGTTCACCCGGAAATAGTGAAATCATGCGGTGAACTGCCATCACGGCCCTTTGCGTATGCATAGTGGCCATCACAAGATGACCCGTTTCGGCCGCATGAAGTGCGGCCTCTAATGTTTCACGATCTCGAAGCTCTCCAACCATAATGACATCTGGGTCTTCTCGCAATGCATCGCGAATACCATTAGACATAGACTTAATATCGGCACCTAATTGGCGTTGATGAATTAAAGATTTCTTAGGCTTAAACTCAAATTCTATGGGGTCTTCTAAGGTAATGATATGCCGCTCCATAGTTTGATTTATATAGTCAATACAACAGGCTAAGGTAAAACTTTTCCCACTACCTGTAGGCCCGCATACAAGTAATAGACCATCATGTGCTTCACATAGTTTTTGAAGTAAATGTCCTTCACTGTTATCCTCTAACTTAAGTTGTTGATGGCACAATAACCTCAGTGTCCCACATATTGTTTGATTAGCCTTATATAGATGAACACGTATACGCACGCCACAACAGGAACAAGCCTCATCGAGAGATTGCCATTCATAAGAGGCTATACCACAACGTCGTAAAATATCTTCAATTAAGATAGTAGTACATATAAACGAAGTAGCCTTCAATCCATCACCATGTCGCAAATAGATAGGTTCACCACATTGTAGATGAATATCTGTAGATGATAATTGTATTGCTTGTTCAACAATGGTTTCTAAACTTCCACTATTACAGCATGAGTCCACAACGATGCACCTCCTCTATCGATGTAACATGCTGAGATACAGCTTCACGAGCGGAATCCTCTAATGACAAAAGTAAATGTGCTTCTAATTGATCCCAGTGAACTGAATTGGTTGGTATTTCTAAATATTCAAAGAGCGCAGTCCGTCCATGATACGTGGTGCCATCAAATTTTCGAACTAAACGTTGCGCTATTGCCCCCATTAAAGTAGCCCGTATCAAATACGGTTCTACCCCCATATCCATGAGACGCGTTACAACACCAATAGCTGTGTTAGTATGAATTGTAGATAACACACGATGCCCTGTTAAAGCAGATTTAACGGCCAGCTCTGCAGTCTCCTTATCCCTGATTTCACCAATCATAATCGTATCTGGATCTTGCCGTAGCACTGATCTAAGCCCTTTGGCAAATGTAAAGCCAATCTTCTCATTAATACCAATTTGTATGGCTCCTTTAATTTCAGCCTCTACGGGATCTTCAAGACATATGAGCTTTGTTTCCTCGAGATTTAACATGCGTAACATGGCATATAAGGTAGCCGTTTTACCACTACCGGTAGGCCCACAGATGAGTAACAATCCATAAGGACGTTTGAGTAGCCCTTCAATATGTTCAAAAATATCTGTACGCATACCTAAGGCTTTTAGATCCTTATGACTCCCTTCATTCCCCATGAGCCGACATACTAAGGTCTCGCCATACAAACTGGGTAATGTGGATACGCGCATTATTACAGATCTATCCTTATGACTCCAAGCCCATCGACCATCTTGAGGCAATCTCTTTTCACTAATATCTAATGCACTACAAACCTTGATGCGATTGATAATAAGTTCAGCCTCTTCAGAAGACACAGTCATATTTGTTCGTAGTAATCCATCTTGTCGTAACCGAACTTGGACACCACTTTTTGTGGGATCAAAGTGAATATCGCTGACATGATGTTCTAAAGCATATAGGATAATGTCGTCTAATGTTACGTCTACATACATGGTCACCTCCTATACCTTGCGGTATGTTTTTACCTCACACTAGCGTATGGCGTTATAGGTTTCGACATCATCACCAAAATCCCTTTTTTATTTTTAAAAATCCACGAAGCGAAAACTTTTCTATTTTTGGGCATACAAAAAAGGCGCCCCGAAGGGCGCCCTTATTGCACTTTTAGCTAAGACGATTTTTATTTTAAGTTATAGAAAACGTCATTACCTTTATATTGTGCTGTTTCGTATAACATTTCTTCAATACGAAGCAATTGATTGTATTTAGCTACACGTTCAGAACGAGCTGGTGCACCAGTCTTAATTTGGCCAGCATTTACAGCTACTGCAATATCAGCGATAAATGTATCTTCTGTTTCGCCAGAGCGGTGAGATACTACACATGTATAACCTGCGCGTTTAGCAAGTTCCATAGCGTCAAATGCTTCTGTTAAAGTACCGATTTGGTTTACTTTTACAAGAATAGAGTTACCTACACCAAGCTCAATACCACGAGCTAAGCGTTTTGTATTAGTTACGAATAAATCGTCACCAACGAGTTGTACACGATCGCCAAGGCGTTCTGTCAATAATTTCCAACCATCCCAATCTTCTTCAGCAAGACCATCTTCGATGGATACGATTGGGTATTTACCTACTAAGTATTCGTAGAAATCCACCATTTCAGCAGCTGTTTTAACTTTGCCTTCGCCAGCTAAATTGTATTTGCCATCTTCATAGAATTCAGAAGATGCAGAATCAAGAGCTAATTTAAAGTCTTTACCAGGTTCATAACCTGCCGCTTTAATAGCTTCACAAATTACTTCTAACGCTTCTTCATTGGATGCCAAGTTAGGAGCGAAACCACCTTCGTCACCTACGGCAGTGCTAAGACCTTTATCATGAAGTACAGATTTTAATGTATGATATACTTCTGCACAGCTACGAAGAGCTTCAGCAAAAGATTCCGCGCCTACAGGCATGATCATAAATTCTTGAATATCTACGTTATTATCCGCATGTGCGCCGCCATTCAAGATATTCATCATAGGAACTGGCAATTCTTTTGCGTTGAAACCGCCAAGGTATGCAAATAATGGCAAATCTAAAGATTCAGCTGCTGCACGAGCTACTGCCATAGATACACCAAGAATTGCATTAGCACCTAAGTTAGATTTATTGTCTGTACCATCTAATTTCAACATCAAGTTATCGATAGCTACTTGTTCAGTCGCATCATAACCAATAATGGCAGGACCGATTTTAGCATTTACATTATCGATAGCTGTTAATACACCTTTACCGGAGTAACGGGATTTATCACCATCACGTAATTCTACAGCTTCAAACTTACCTGTGGAAGCACCAGATGGAACTGCAGCTGTTGCAATAGTGCCATCTTCTAAACATACTTCAACTTCAACAGTTGGGTTACCGCGGGAATCTAAAATTTCTCTTGCAATGACTTGTTCAATTACTGCCATTTCTTCACCTCATAAAAATCTAATGGGATAACTGTCATGCGACAGATATTATATATTGAGCAAAACCATATAGGTTATAACTCTTGTTAACTACTAATATAGTGAAAGTTCTATATTATACTTTTTGTACTAAACTATGACCTGTCATAGATTCTGGTTGTTCTATACCAGCCAAGTCTAATAATGTAGGAGCAATATCACATAATTTGCCAGCCTCTAATGTAGCTGATTTTAAGGCATCACTCATTAAAATTAAAGGAACCAAGTTTGTTGTATGCGCCGTATGAACTTTGCTAGTTTCATGGTTAACCATAAGCTCCGCATTACCATGGTCTGCCGTAATTAACAAGTGACCATTCTTACTGCGTATAGCCTCAACGATACGAGCTAAACAAGTATCTACAGCCTGAACTGCTTTAACAGCTGCTTCAAAACTACCTGTATGACCTACCATATCTGGATTTGCAAAGTTCAAGATAATCATATCATACGTTTCATCTTGAATGGCTTCTACGACCTTATCAGTTACTTCATAAGCACTCATTTCCGGTTGTAAATCATAGGTTGCCACTTGTGGAGATTTCACAAGTATGCGGTCCTCACCTTCAAATGGATCCTCTTTACCACCGTTGAAGAAATACGTAACATGAGCGTATTTCTCTGTTTCAGCAATACGCAATTGACGATAGCCACCTACGCTTAGTACTTCGCCTAGTGTTTCAGATAAAATGTCCTTTTCATACACAATATGAACTGGTAAACCATCTTCATATTTGGTCATAGTCGCCATATATAAAGATAATGGTTCACGGTTAAAGCCATCAAATTCTGGCAACACTAAAGCTTTTGTAAGTTCTCGACCACGGTCTGGACGGAAGTTACAGAAGATAACTGCATCTCCATCTTTGATAATCCCTTCAGCATCAATTACTGTAGGAAGAACAAACTCATCTGCTGCATCTTTATCATAGGACTGTTGCACCGCTTCACAAGCAGAACCTGCCGTTTCGCCTTGACCATGCACAATGGCATTGTATGCTAACTCAACACGATCCCATCGATTATCGCGGTCCATTGCATAGTATCGACCACTCACAGTAGCAATCTTGCCACAGTTTAGCTCTGCCATATACGCTTCTAAGTCTTTTAAATAACCTTGTGCACATTGAGGGGCTACATCACGACCATCGAGCAAGGCATGTACATAAACGTGCTCAATACCATGATCATGAGCGCCTTTAATGACTGCCTTAATATGCTCTAAGGAGCAATGTACATTACCATCTGATACTAGACCGATAATATGTAAGCTTTGTTTTTTACCGACTTCGTATAGTTCCTGCATAACAGGGCGATTATAAAACTCGCCAGATTCAACATCTTTAGTAATACGAGTTAAATCTTGGTACACAATGCGACCAGAACCAAGGTTTAAATGGCCAACCTCAGAATTACCCATCTGTCCTTCTGGAAGTCCTACCGCAAGCCCTGATGCTTCTAATTTTGTATGTGGATACGTATCCCATAATTGATTAAAACAGAGCGGCTTCGCCTGTACTACAGCATTGGTTGTATCTGATTGATCCCCCATGCCAAAGCCATCTAAGATGACTAGCATTACGGGAGCCTTTAATTTAGCCATTTTTAACCTCATATTAAGCGCTTACTTGATTCGCCGCTTTAATAATATCAATAAATTCATCAACTACTAATGATGCACCACCTACAAGGGCACCGTCAATATTTGGTTCCCCAAGGATTTCACGAGCATTTTCAGATTTAACACTACCACCATATTGGATACGCACGGCATCAGCAGTCTCATCATCGTATAAAGAACGAATGTAATCACGAATTTCTTTACATACCTCTTCAGCTTGATCAGCAGTTGCTGTTTTTCCTGTGCCGATAGCCCAAATTGGTTCGTACGCAATAATCAATTGACTAACTTGTTCCTTTGGAACGTTAACCAAAGCCCCTTTAAGTTGAGCCGTAATCCAGTCAAGAGTATGACCAGATTCACGTTGTTCTAAGCTTTCACCAACACAGACAATGGGTGTCAAATTATGATGGAATGCGCTCTTAATTTTGGCATTTACTGTTTCATCTGTTTCGCCATAATATTCACGGCGTTCAGAGTGACCAATAATAACATAATTGACGCCTACCTCTGTAAGCATAAGTGGTGAAATTTCACCAGTGAATGCACCAGCATCATGATAATCCATGGTTTGTGCGCCTACTTCAATAGCTGTGTCGCGTGTTAGTGCTACAGCACGTTCGATAGCTGTGAAAGGCGGGCAAACAACTACATCACAGGATAATTCCATATCTTGTAACACGCTGTTAAACGCTTCGATCAGAATTGATCCAGACGCAATGGTGCCATTCATTTTCCAATTTCCTGCAATAATGGGTTTTCTCATATTATGCCTCAGACAATGCAGCAATACCTGGTAGAATTTTGCCTTCCAAGAATTCTAAAGATGCACCACCACCCGTGGAGATATGGCTAATCTTATCTGCTAAGCCACTTTTTTCAATAGCCGCTACAGAGTCGCCACCACCAACGATAGTCATCGCATCGGATTCAGCTACAGCTTTTGCTACTGCATTAGTACCAGCTGCAAAGTTTTCCATTTCAAATACGCCCATAGGACCATTCCAAATAATAGTCTTCATTGGCGCCAATGCTTCTACATAGAGCTCCCGTGTTTTAGGACCAATATCTAGAATCATCCAACCATCTTCAATATTTTCAACATCAACGATTTTAGTGTTAGCGTCATTGCTGAAAGCATCAGCTACTACAGCATCGATAGGTGTCAATAATTTAGCACCTGCTACGCGAGCTTCCATAACAAGATCTGTAGCAATAGCTTCTTGACCTTCTTCAAATAAAGAGCTACCAATGTTACAGCCTTGTGCTTTAATGAAAGCATTTGCCATACCACCACCGATGATCATTACATCAACTTTAGGCAAAAGGTTTGAAATAACAGAAATTTTATCTGTTACCTTAGCACCGCCGATAATAGCTGCCATAGGTGTTTTAGGATGAACTACAGCTGCACTTAATGCATCAATTTCTTTTTTGAGCAAGAAACCTGCTGCCATAGGGATATAGTCAGCAATACCAACTACAGATGCTGCATTTCGGTGAGATACACCGAATGCATCATTGATTGCTACATCAGCAAGAGATGCCAATTGTTTAGCAAATTCAGGATCGTTTTTAGTTTCTTCATTATGGTAACGCAAGTTTTCAAGCATCAATACATCGCCCGGTTGCAATGCTTTTACAGCTTCTTCAACTTTAGGGCCAATGCAGTCATCTACGAATGCTACTGGTTTGTTGATAAGCTCAGATAAATGTTTTGCACATGGTGCCAAAGACATTTCAGGTTTGCGTTCCCCTTTTGGACGGCCAAAGTGAGAAGCAAGAATTACCTTTGCCCCTTTTTCAATTAAATAATTGATAGTAGGTAATGCACTACGAATACGAGTGTCATCAGTGATGACACCGTCTTTCATAGGAACATTAAAATCAACACGAACAAATACTGTTTTATTATCTACTTGTAAACCTTCGATTGTTTGTTTCATCAAAGCCTCCCGATTATAAGCCTTTGCTTGCTACGAATGCTGCCATGTCGATAAGACGTTCAGAGTAACCCCATTCGTTATCATACCAAGAAACAACTTTTACCATATTGCCATCCATAACCATTGTCAAATCAGCGTCAACAATGGAGCTACGTGGATCGGAGCTGAAGTCACAAGATACTAATGGCACATCAGATACACCTAAGATACCTTTTAATTCGCCAGCAGCTGCTTTGCGGAATGCTTCATTGATTTCTTCTTTAGTAGCTGGTTTTTCAAGTTCGCAAACAAGATCTGTAGCAGATACGTCTGGAGTTGGAACGCGCAATGCAAAACCATCAAGTTTACCTTTCAATTGAGGCAATACTTTAGCAACAGCTTTTGCTGCACCAGTAGTTGTAGGGATGATAGACATAGCTGCTGCACGAGCACGGCGAGGGTCTTTATGACGTGCATCAAGAATTTTTTGGTCATTTGTATAGGAATGAATTGTAGTCATCATACCGCGTTTAATGCCGAATTCATCGCATAAAACTTTAGCAAATGGAGCCAAGCAGTTTGTTGTGCAAGATGCGTTGGAAATAATGTGGTGTTTTGCAGGATCATACATATCTTGGTTAACACCCATAACCATAGTTAAGTCTTCGTTTTTACCAGGTGCAGAAATCAATACTTTTTTAACAGTAGGTTGATTCAAATGAACCTTAGCTTCCTCTGCATCACGATATTTACCAGTACATTCCATAACAATTTCAACGCCTTCTTCAGACCAAGGCAATTTAGAAGCATCGCGGTCATGGAATACGCGAATTTTTTTACCATCAACGTAGATATTTTCTTCATCAAATGTTACTTCGTTAGGAATTGTGCCATGAACAGAGTCATATTTTAACAATAATGCAGTACCTTCATTATCGCCAGTAGCATTGATTGCTACAACGTCTACGTCAGGATTGTTAATCGCTGCACGTACTACACATTTACCAATACGACCAAAACCGTTAATACCAACTTTTACTGCCATTGTTAGATCCTCCTAATATCAAAAATATTCTAACAAAATATTTAACTACTAACTTCACTTATAACGCTGAAATTTGTAACAATTGACGCATACCTTCTGCAGCTTGCTCATCAATGATTAGTATGCCTTTGTGACAAGCTCTCATAACACCAATAATGGCACTTGATTTTTCTTGTCCGCCAGCCACCGCAATCACATTTGGGATTTTTGCAACATCTGGAAGAGATAAACCAATATTATTAGTGGAATAAATCAACTTACCATCTATATCGCAATATTGACCAAGAGCTTCGCCAACAGCATGATTATCTACCAACTGCTTACGCACATCATCAGCTATATGGCGCTGATCCGCCATGCGCATAGCTGTACCAATACCAAACAATAATACGTCAGTCCTACTAATGAGATCCCCAATTTCCTTAATTTGCGGTTCGCAAGTCATGAGCATATGCAATGAGTCTTGTGAAAGCCCATCAGGTAAATGGAGCATTTTATAGGTCCCACGAAGTCGTTCAGCCAGCACTGAAGCAATTACGTTAGCTTGATATTCAACTACCTCACCAACACCACCACGAGCGGGAACAACCGTAGGATTAAATGGTAAAATAGGCATTTCCTCCGCCACAGCTGCCATGGTACTGCCACCACTGATAGCAACTACAGAGTCAGGCTCTAATAATTCCTGTAATAGCTTTGCTGCTGCAAAACCTAACTTTTTAACCATCAACGTTCCTTCTGTAGGAGTGATGATAACCCTATCGATATGAAGTGCTTCAGTCAATCGATGTTCTAGCTCGTTAATACGATCTAATTCATTTAAAAAATTTCGCAACTTTGGAACAATTGCATGTCCCTCATCAGTGAGAAAAATCCCTGGTTTATAAATGTCTACAAGACCATTAGTACGCATTAACTCAATATGACTTCGTACGGTTCGCTCAGGAAGGTCCGTTGCAGTAGCTAATGTCCTACGGCCTATAGGCTCTTCATAAACTAGGTGGTTTAATATTTTGTATCGCTCCTTTAATACACTAACGATTTCAGGAGCAATACGTTCACATATCATTAGAAACTCGTTCATCGGGTCCCTCCTTTACCCGTTGGGATTGTATGAATCGTTTTTCGTCCCATGTGAACAAAATTCGTCCCACCTAAAATAAAAAAATACTTTTACATCTGTATTGTATACCCTATGTAGATTTTATTCAAGACTTTATAGGAGAAAACGACATAATTTAGATATTTTATACAACTTTGTACCTAAATTATGTCGTTTTATATGATTATATTATTTTGTGCCGAAGATACGGTCACCAGCATCGCCTAAACCAGGCAAGATGTAACCATGATCATTAAGTTTTTCATCAAGGGCCGCTACGTAAATAGGAACATCAGGATGTTCTTGATTTACTGCTTCTACCCCTTCAGGAGCAGCTACTAGGCACATTAATTTAATATGTTTAGCGCCTTTTTCTTTTAACAATGTAATAGCCGCTGCAGCACTACCACCAGTAGCGAGCATTGGGTCAGTTACGATAAAGTCGCGTTCACCTACATCAGATGGTAATTTGCAATAGTATTCTACAGGTTTCAATGTTTCTGGATCACGGTATAAGCCGATATGACCAACCTTTGCAGTTGGAATCAAGTTAAGCATACCATTAACCATACCTAGGCCAGCACGAAGAATTGGAATAATACCCAATTTTTTACCTGCAATACGTTTGCCAGTCATTTTAGTTAAAGGTGTTTGTACTTCTACATCCTCTAATGGAAGGTTACGAGTAATTTCATAACCCATCAACATAGTAATCTCATCAAGTAATTCTCTAAAATCCTTAGAGCCAGTTTCTGCATCACGCATCAATGTAACTTTGTGTTGAATCAACGGATGTGTCATAACATTAACTTTCATGACTGTCCTCCTATAAATAATTTACATACCCTATCGGTATCCATTTAATATTCATATTTACTCTATCACAGATTGATAAATCATGCCATAAAAATATTAAAAGGGATGTGCCTAGGCACACCCCTTTTAAGCTACTGATAGGTTTATAGGACTACAAATATATAATTGTTATAGTTAATCTAACAGATTAGTATAAAGGATACGCTTCACAAAGTGCTGCCACACGTTTGCTTGCTTCTTCATGAATTGCTTTATCTTCAGGATTTTTAAGAACAGTTGCAATGATGTCTGCAATTTCTTCCATATCTTTTACTTGTAAACCACGTGTTGTAAGAGCTGGTGTACCAAGACGAATACCACTTGTTACAAATGGGCTAGCTGGATCAAATGGAATTGTATTCTTATTACATGTAATACCTACTTCATCAAGTAAGTGTTCTGCTTCTTTACCTGTTAAACCAGTATTGCGAACATCTACCAACATAACGTGAGTATCTGTACCGCCAGAAACAATTGTTAAGCCTTTTTCTTGCAATGCAGCAGCCAATGCTTTTGCATTATCGATAACTTGTTGTGCATATACTTTAAACTCAGGTTGTAATGCTTCACCAAATGCTACAGCTTTAGCAGCGATAACATGCATCAAAGGACCACCTTGAATGCCAGGGAAGATAGCTTTGTCGATTGCTTTTGCATATTTTTCTTTGCAAAGAATCATACCGCCACGAGGACCACGCAATGTTTTATGAGTTGTTGTAGTAACGATATCAGCATATTCAACAGGATTTGGATGTAAACCTGCTGCTACAAGTCCTGCGAAGTGAGCCATATCTACCATGAAGATAGCATCAACTTCATGAGCTACATCAGCCATTTTTTTGAAGTCAATTTGACGGCTATAAGCACTACCACCAGCAATAATCAATTTAGGTTTTGCTTCTAAAACAATTTTACGGAACTCATCATAATCGATTTGTTGAGTTTCTGCATCTACACCGTAAGGTACTACATTGAAATATGTACCAGATACGTTAACAGGAGAACCATGAGTTAAATGACCGCCATGGGACAAATTCATGCCCACAATAGTATCACCTGGTTGTAATAATGCGAAATACACACCAAAGTTTGCTTGAGAACCAGAGTGAGGTTGTACGTTAGCGTGTTCTGCACCGAACAAGCGTTTTGCTCGTTCAATAGCTAATGTTTCGATAACATCAACATTTTCACAACCGCCATAATAACGTTTACCAGGATACCCTTCTGCATATTTGTTAGTTAATACGCTACCTTGAGCTTCCATTACTGCTTGAGAAACAAAGTTTTCAGAAGCAATCATTTCTAATTTATCGCGTTGGCGTGCTAATTCTTGATTGATAACAGCTTGAATATTAGGGTCTTGTTTTTCTAAGAAACTCATGAGTATCCTCCTCGTGCAAAACGAATATATAAAAGGTAATGATGTATTATTTCTCTAATGCTTTAATTTTCTCTACACGGCGTGCGTGACGACCACCTTCGAACTCAGTTTCCATAAAAATGGTTACAATGTCATTAGCTAAACCAGGCCCAATAACGCGTTCGCCCATTGTGAGAATATTTGCATCATTATGAAGTCTACTATACTTAGCGGAAAAAGAATCATGGCAAAGAGCAGCTCGAATACCTTTGATCTTATTAGCGCTAATCCCGATACCAATACCAGTACCGCAAATCAAAATACCTCTGTCTGCTTGACCAGATACGACTGCATTTGCTACAGGTACAGCAATATCAGGATAGTCGCAAGAATCAGCTGTATGGCAGCCAAAATCCTCTACTTCATGTCCCAATGCATTTAATAATTCCTTAACGGATGCTTTTAAATGTAATCCGCCATGATCACAACCAATTGCAACTTTCATAATTTCATCTCCTACGCCTTCTGAGGCACTGATGTAAGACCAGCCTCTACTAAGTGATAAATTTGTTCCGCACATTGATTATATACGGTTTGATCGGACCCATATGGATCCGTAACATCACCATCTTGACCACCCCACTCGGAAATCGTTTTGATTTTACCTTCCTCAAACGGGAATTGGCGAAGTAGTACAGATTTGTGATCTTTCGTCATACCAATGATAAGATCTGCTGCATTTACGAGCTCCATCGTCAATGGTCTCGATTCATGATCAGAAATATCTGCAATGGAACGGACGGCTTCCACGGCTTGTTCAGTTGGTTTTGCTCCATAGGCGGCAAATAGACCAGCTGATACAGTCGTCACATCCTTATGTTGCTCCGCTGCAAGGGCCCGTGTAATACCTTCAGCCATAGGGCTACGGCAAGTATTACCGGTACATACAAATAAAATATTCATAATAACATCCTTACTTAATCACATTTTGTGATTACTTTATACATTATAGCAAATTCATCCAATATGTAAAGACATATTTCTATTATCAGTGGACATTTATAATATTAGAAAAATTACTTATAAATGATATGATGACTCGATGCCTTTTCCATGCGGTTCATAATGGCAACACCAAAACCGTCGTCATCAACACCTTCTGCTAAGATTAAGGTAACATGATTTTCGTTAAAATGTAATAGGCTTTTGTAAAAGTCATGGCCTAATGATAAGGCATCACCATGATGACCAAAGCAATGGCACATAAAGCGTGTATCCTCTTTCATAAGGTTATACGTTTCATGACTCACTAAACAACCTATAGGACCTTCTATCCCCTTTGATAGCTCTTTAAAAGTACTTGCCACCCGCTCTGGACTACCTACAACAACTGTCATAGGTGCATCAGGAGCATAATGGGTATACTTCATACCAGGAGCTTTAGGCTTAGTTGTGGCATTAACGAGAGCAGTATCATACTCAACCGTAGATACAACAGCTTCAAGTTGTGCTTTTGTTATTCCACCTGGTCTCAATATAATGACCTTGTCATTATGTACTTCCACAACAGTAGACTCTACACCAATCATACATGGTCCTGCATCTAAAATATAGGAAATTCGACCATTCATATCATGGTAAACATCTTGTGCCGTTGTCGGACTTGGACGTCCAGATATATTAGCACTAGGAGCTGCTACCGGTACACCGGTACGCTCTAATAAAGCTCGACAAATCGCATGATCAGGACAACGTAAAGCAACACGAGATAAACCGCCTGTAGCACGATCTGGTACTAAATCTGATTTAGGCAATGTGATTGTCAATGGACCCGGCCAAAATGTATCCATTAATAATTGTGCCGTATTTGAAACCTCTGTTACTAAAGGTTTTATACTTTCACTATTAGGAACATGTAAAATCAATGGATTATCGGAAGGACGACCTTTAGCGGCGTAGATTTTATCCATCGCCTCCGGATCAAGCCCATTAGCGCCAAGTCCATATACAGTTTCTGTAGGAATGGACACCAATTCGCCATTACGCAAAGCGCGAGCAAGCATAGCTAATTCTTGATCTGATGGATTTGTAATAATTTGAGTATCCATATTATCCCTCATATACAGCTGTTACAACGCGGTCATTTCCACCGAGGTCAGTAATACATCGAATATTAGAGTACTGCCCTGTTTCTTCTAATAAAGCCTTTACAGCCTCAGCTTGATCAAAACCTATTTCAAAGGCAATATGGCCTTTTGATTTTAAATATGTGCCACATGTTTTTGCCAAAATACGATAGAAATCAAGTCCATCTTCACCGCCAAACAAGGCAATATGGGGCTCATTTAATACGTCTTGAGACAATAATTTGGCATCCCCAGTACGGATATAAGGTGGATTTGATACGATAAGATCAAACTGTTCATTTTTACCATCTAAGGCAGAAAACATATCGGATTCTAACAATTGAACACGATCATTTAAGTTAAATCTTTCACCATTTTCCTTAGCCAATGACAAAGCATCGGTAGATATTTCAATACCCATGCCACACGCATTCGGCAAATAGTGCAATAGACTTAATAATATCGTGCCAGGGCCCGTACATACATCAAGGATACGAATATTACTATCCTTTTGATACGTGCCTAGTACATGCTCAATCAACGTTTCTGTATCAGGTCGTGGAATCAATACCTTATCATTAACCTTAAAGGTCAATCCCATAAAGTCTTTTTCCCCAATAATAGCCGCTACACAATGCCCCTTAGCTCGTTCTTGAACGAGAGGTCTGAAAGCATCGAGTTCCTCTTGAATAAGCGGTTGGTCATAATGGGTATATAGATAGATACGATCCTTGCCTAATACGTGAGAAAGCAGTACTTCCCCATCAAGTCGAGGTGTATCCATCTCCTTGCTTTGAAAGTACTGCTCTGTCCACTGGAGAATACGACCGATTGTCCAAATCTCCTTATGCATTTGTATTAGCCTCCTGCATTTTTGCCGCTTGGTCAGCAGCATTTAAGGCTTGAATGATTTCATCTAGATCACCATTTAAAATAGCATCTAATTTATACAATGTTAAGTTAATACGATGATCTGTTACGCGACCTTGTGGGTAGTTATAGGTACGAATACGTTCACTACGGTCACCTGTACCAACCTGGCTCTTACGGTCTGCGGCCATGCTAGAAATAGCCTCTTGTTCAGCTTGGTCTTGCAATTTTGCACGCAATACACGCATAGCTTTTTCACGGTTTTGTAATTGAGAACGTTGGTCTTGACATGCTACAACGATACCAGATGGTAAGTGAGTAATACGAACAGCAGACTCAGTTTTATTAATATGCTGACCGCCCGCACCACTCGCACGATAAGTGTCGATTTTTAAGTCTTTTTCATTAACTTCAATATCAACATCTTCCATTTCTGGCAATACCGCTACTGTTACGGTAGATGTATGTACACGGCCTTGTGTTTCCGTAGCAGGTACACGTTGTACACGATGTACACCAGATTCAAATTTCATCTTGGAGTATACATTTTCACCATCTACGGAGAAAATAACCTCTTTAAAGCCACCAAGTTCAGGTTCATTAGCATCAATAATCTCGCAACGCCAGCCTTGGCTTTCCGCATATTTTGTGTACATACGGAACAAGTCGCCTGCAAATAGTGCCGCTTCATCACCACCGGCACCACCGCGAATTTCAATGATAATATTCTTATCATCATTAGGGTCCTTAGGCAATAAAAGGATTTGTAATTTCTCTTCTAATTCCTCTTTTTGAGGTTTTAGCTCTTTTAATTCCTCTTGTGCCATTTCACGGAATTCTTCATCCATGGATTTATCTTCAATAACTTCCATAGCTTCATCAATACCAGCTAATACTTTTTTATAAGTACGGAATGTTTCAACTGTTTCAGATAATTGAGAATGTTGACGTGTTAATTTACGCCATTCATCTTGGCGTGCAATCACTTCAGGGTCACTGATGCGCTGCTCCAGGTCCATAAATTTATCTTCAATAACTTGTAATTTATCTACTAACATGTTTATTCCTCTTCATATGCATCACTCTCAGGAGGGCGAACCTCTTCAAGAGCTCGTATAGCGACTTCAATTTGATCATCTTCTGGTTCACGTGTGGTCATGTACTGTAATGCAAGACCGGGTTTGATAAGAGCTTTCACAAAGGAATGCTCACTACGACCAGCAAGACGAATAACCTCGTACGCAATACCTGCCACTACTGGCATGAGAAGTACGCGGCTTACAATACGTTCAAACAAATTAGGCCAACCTAAAAAGGCAAATACAAAGATACTAACTACCATAACGATAAGTAAGAAATTTGTACCACATCGAGGATGTAAACGACTTTGTTTACGAACGTTTTCTACGGTAAGAGGCAAGTCTAATTCATAGGTATGAATCGTTTTATGCTCGGCCCCATGATATTGGAAAACTCGTTGAATATCCTTCGTAAGCCCAATCCCCCAAATATAGAGTAGAAAAAGAACTAAACGAATGACACCTTCAATGAGATTTAATACTATATGATTATCCTGTACACCAGGAATGAATTTTACGATAAATGTAGGCAATGCCAAAAATACAGCAATCGCAAATATGGTGGAAATAACCATAGTAATGGCAATTTCACTATTAGACATTTCTTCCTCTTCATCGCCAGCGGCTTTAGCGGAGAAGGACAATGCCTTCATGCCAATAACTAGAGATTCATAGAGGGCTACACAGCCCCGAAGAAATGGTTTTTTCAAAATTGGATATGTGTCAGCAATAGATTTTGTAGGCTCTTTTTGAACTACAATGGTTCCTGCTGGTTCTCGTACAGCTGTTGCTGTAACACCAGGCCCCCTCATCATGACACCTTCGATCACAGCTTGTCCACCGACAAACTTTTTAATACGTTCTGTGTTCACAAGAGCTCCTCTCATAAACAAATAGAGGCAGAGCCCATAGCCCTGCCAATAGATGCTACATTACATGACAAATTATTTGCCGTAACGTTTGTTAAATTGTTCAATACGACCACGAGCTTGAGCAGCGCGTTGTTGACCAGTGAAGAACGGATGGCATTTGGAGCAAACGTCTACACGAAGGTCTTCTTTTACAGAGCCAGTTTTGAATGTGTTGCCACAACCGCAAGTTACTGTAGCTTCTTTATAGTCTGGATGAATACCTTGTTTCATTCTATACACCTCTTTCCGACAATCAATATTATTCTTATAGATTATAGCATGACATATACACAAATGCAAGTTGCCAATACTATTCCTTGGATGCTTGTTTTTCTTCAATAGACTCAGCTAGGATAGTCTCTAAGTCACTTTCATTAAGGATGTCACGCAATGCGATGAGCTCCTCTAAAGAAAGGGTAATACCCTTTTTCATACTTGTATATTCACTATCCCAAGCACGAAGGTCAAACTTAGGATTATATTTGCCCCAGCTAGTGCATGTTAATTGTTTTTTCCAACCGTCTTTATCTTCAGATAAAGTACCGATAACTTTGAAAATTTCAAAATTAATAACTGCCATGAGTCCTCCTTTCTTACACATCTGTGTAGTATGTTTCATACCTACTATATTTAGTAGTTCATATTTTTTAGGATACGATATATTTTAAACTAAAAGCTTAAGTTTTACAATTAGTTTTTATAGTCGCTATAATCCTCAATATCAATAGATGTTGTTGGTGGCATAACTTGAGCGCCTAATTCATCTACTGTAGATTTCCAATCTTCTGTCGCTTCTGTCACAGCCTTGATATACGCTTCATCAGCCGCTTGAACAGATGTGATTAGTTGAGCCTCGTCGTTAACATCTAATACGCGTCGGCGTACGCTGCTAAGCATATAACCGAATGACTCATCTGTTTGAACGAGCATGGAAACTTCTTGAATCAATGTTTGACCAATAGTGCTACAGAAGTATGCATACCACATATAGGCTAATTCAGCATCTGGGAACATCCAATAAATGTCCTCTTTTGGTGCTTCTGTAGTAATATCTACATCTACATGATCTGTATGACGTTTAAATGTAAGGAAATAAGCGCCATTTTCAATAAGAGCATTACGACCTAACTTAGAAACTCGGCTGTCGATACAGTAAATACCATCTTGGCCTAAGGCTACATCAGTTTGACCACCTGGTAGCAAAATAGAACGCAAAGACAATCCATAATTTAACACCGTGAATACTGGTAATTGAGCAAAGACACCATGAGGTAATGGAATATAGTTAATTGTTTTCCACTCATCTCCTACGCGTTCACGAAGGCCAACACGCATCTTTTTAATATCATATTTACCATACACAATTTCGTAAGCCCCTAGTGGAGTCCATTCACGAATGGCTTCTACACGCTTTTGATTCAAGAAGAATTGCAATGCCATATTATTTAAACCCAATTGATTTTGCGCCATTGTAGCAGGTAAGAATAATTGTGCAGTTCCTTCTGGAACAAGATTATGTAAACCATTAGCCACTTCTTCCACAATATCTTCAGAGGATTGGAACATACCAACCGTTCCTGTAAAGATATGATCAAAATAACTGCGATGAGGCCATTGATTAATAATTTGTGCCATCGGATATAAACGTGTCAAAATGCTATAGCACACTGGAGATGCCGTATAAAGCACAACTTTTTTATCTTCATAAGATTGAAGGATTTCTTCAATCATACCTGCGTATTCTTCTACATAAGAATATAAAACGAGTTCTCCCGTTTTACTATGGGCTTCAATACTTTCACGAACAGGAGTCTCCCAGATAGTACCTACATCGAGGCCCTCTAAAATACCTGTGTCGCTAATAAAATCAAATAATTCGACTCTAAAGGATGGACCATATAGAGCTTGGAATGTATTCAAATCATATGGAACAGGGCCAAAAGACTCTACTGTAGATTTTTCTGCTAACGCATATAAATCATCTGCCGTTACACCCCACTCACGGGAGCTAGCATTACTAGAAATCAATTGATCTAGTACTTTAAAACGCATTAACTCATTTACAATATCAATACCTTCAATGCCATGAGTAGCACAAAGGGCAATAAATTCTTCGTTATTTACTTTCATATTAAACCTTTCCAGCTGAAGGACATAAGTGATTTAAAAAACATTCTTCACATAATGGCTTACGAGCCTTACATAGTTTACGACCATGATAAATCAACCAGTGATGGGCAGCCGACCAATCCTCTTTAGGAATTGCCTTCTGCAACTTTAATTCCATCTCTTCTGGTGTTTTAGCAATACCCAGTTTTAATCGGTTAGACACACGGAATACATGAGTATCTACAGCAATCGCTGGCGTACCAAATAATACAGATACTACCACATTTGCAGTCTTACGACCTACACCAGGTAATTCAACAAGTTGGTCAAACTCCCGTGGCACTTCCCCATGGTATTGTTCCACTAAAATCTGACAAGTTGCAATCAAATTTTTGGCTTTAGATTTATAAAGGCCACAGTCCTTAATCAGAGTTTCTAATTTAGTAACACCAATTGCTAACATCTTAGCCGGATGATTTAGTTCAGGAAATAACCGTTTAGTAACGATATTTACTCTCTCATCCGTACATTGTGCAGATAATACGACTGCCACTAATAATTCAAATTCATTTGTATACTCAAGGGCAGGTTTTGCATCAAAATAATGTTCTTGTAAGAGTTTTAACTGCTCTGCCTTTATTGCTTTTGTTACACGCATACAGCTCTCCTTTCTCACTTGTGAAAGTACAGACGCGTACAACTTATATCTTACCATACGTATTCATTTTGTTCTATGTTATAATAAATCATATTATTCTAATATAGAATACAGGAGGTCAATATGAGCAATATTAACGATACATTAAAACGCATAAATGAACTAGCAGCAAAGAAAAAATCCGGTCAAGAATTAACGCCAGAGGAGTTAGCAGAAAAAAAAGAACTATATGAAATCTACTTAAGTTTCATTCGAGGCCAAATTACAGATACATTGGACCGTGTTGAATTCGTGGATCCTGAAACAGGTGAACGTACAGCTCCTAAACGTGCGCTAGAAGACTTGGCTAAAGAAGCTGACCAAGACATTAAAGAACATAAAGAAATTCACTAATATATAAAAATATACATTAATATAAAAAACGTACGCATAAATGATACATCAAATATGCGTACATTTTTCTATTAACCACAAAAAGTCCGCTTGATCTATCAAGCGGACTTTAGTATTAGTGAAACTTATGTATTATAATTTACCAAGGCGTTTCATAGCATTATAGATTTTTTCAGCTAGTCCTGTCATTTGGAATTTAGGAATACCACAAGCAGCTATGCGAATACCATTAGCTAAAGCGATAACATAGATATGTTCTTTTTTCAACTCTTCACAGATAGCATTAGCAGAATCTGTAGGAATCGTAATAAAGAAACCACCGCGATATGGCAACATAGGAAGACCAACTTGTGCGGCTTCTTGTTTAAATATATCAGCACGATCGCGAATCAATTGATAATAGCAATTACGTTCATCTTCATAAGCTTTAAACTTAGCTGGATCAGCTACAATATTTGCCATTGTACGCATTGCAGGGCGGCAAATATTAGACCATGTAGCACGGCTTGTAGATTTGTTGATTTCTAAGAATTCATCAGCAATTTCTTCATCATCAGAAATACCAATCAAGGCACCTACACGTTGCCCATACATAGTGAAGCCTTTAGACAAGCTATAGCAAACACATGTAAGAATTTCTTTTGGCAAATGACTGAATTTACTAAAGAATGCACGAACCTCTTCTTTTTCACCAGAATAATCAAGGTATGCTACATCAATGCCAATAATTACATTATTACGGCCTATAGCAACGAGTTCTTTCAAGAAGTTAAGGATAGATTCCCAATCTTTGTCCTCTATAGAGTAACCAGTTGGGTTATTGCCAGGTGTATTAAACAAAATTACAACATTTGTTTGTTTCGCAGCTAATTCATTTACACGATTTTGGAACGCTTCATGGTTAAAGTTATTATGTTCATCAAATAAAGAATAGGTAACAAGTGTACGACCTACATCGCTACAAAGTATACGATAGGCACCCCAGTACCAGTCAGCAGTCAACACCTCATCACCAGGTTCTGTATAGTTATGAACTAAGTGATGAATACCGCCTGTACCACCTGTAGTAGCAATACTACGGATATGACCTTCTGGGCGAGATTGTCCAAAGCATTCCTCCTCTGCAGCAGCAAGGAATTCAGGTACACCTGCAATCGGAGCATAACCAATATGTTCAGAATCTGGAAGACTTAAATATTCGTCCTTAACGGTTTTAAGGAATACTAATTTACCATCTTCATCATAAATCGCACCTAATGTACCATTAACAACGTTCTCGCGACCATTTTCTTTAGCATCAGCTTGGGCTTGGCCAGCAGTTACAAAGATTACATCTTTAAGTTTTTTCCCTTTTGCATGCTTTGCAGCAACACTTGTCATAACTTGCACCATCCTATCTAAAATGAATATTACACACCTATCATACCTAAACTTATTTAATTATACAATGTGTATTTAAGAAATATATTGTATACATAAGAAAAAATACTAATTACAAACTGAATTATAAAAGAACTAAGGTTTATAGGATATATACAATATCCTATACAAAATATTTTTATAAATCATATGCTAGTATTTATAAAAAAAGACCACTCATTAGAGTGGTCTTTGATATCCTTAGAAGGAGTAGCCTACACCAGCGTGTAAACCTTTTGCAGTTTTATCGTTGCTATCTACGCTATATTTATCATAGCCATAGTATACGTTCAAGTCTACATCAGGGCGAACTTCATATTGAGCACCTACTTGGTAAGTTTGTTTAATATCGTTACCCCAACCAGCTTTAGCAAAGCCGTTTACTTTTTCTGTCAATGGCACATGACCAATAACACCAGCTTGGAAACCTAATTCTGTATCATTTGTACGAATTGCAGTACCAGCACCATATACGTTTACGTTTGGATGCACTTTATAAACTAATGCTAATTGATGATCTTTAATGTCCCCATTTTTTGCATTCAATTTATCATAAGAATATTGAACAGCAGTTTTATTGGAAAGATCGTGTTGCAAAGAAACACCGAAACCGTCGTTGCTATTGCCGCCACCTTTAGATACATGTTGTTTAAATGCATAATCAGCTTGTACTTTAGTGGAACCATCGCTAATTTTTGTTACAGGTGCCGCTGCAAATGCACTACCTGCCACAACTGTAGCTGCTAGAGTTAATAATACTAATTTCTTCATTTGTACCTCCTATACACATATCTCACGATATGTCTTACTAAGTTACTTATTTACGAATGTTTTTATTATACACTCTATAAATTAGCGTTTCATGAATACAGGGATATCTGGGATACCGCTGTTAGTTGTTGTTGTAGTGGATGCTGGACGAGATGTAGTAGTTGTTTTACCGAATTCTGGAACGCTTTTAGCGTTATTGCCAAAACCAGTTGCTACAACAGTAACTTGAACTTTATCGCCCAAGCTTTCATCGATAACAGAACCGAAGATGATATTTGCATCAGGGTCTGCTGCATCAGAAATAATTTGAGCAGCTTCGTTTACTTCAAAAATACCCAATTCGGAACTACCAGAAATATTAAGCAAGATGCCTTTTGCACCATCGATGGAAGTTTCCAATAATGGGCTATTGATAGCCATTTTTGCAGCGTCTGCAGCGCGGTTTTCACCTGTACCTTCACCAATACCCATCAAAGCTTCGCCTTGATTAGTCATGATAGTTTTAACGTCTGCAAAGTCAAGATTGATTAAACCAGGAATTTGGATCAAATCGGAAATACCTTTGATACCTTGACGAAGAACTTCATCAGCTTTGCTGAATGCATCAGATACGGAACATTTTTTATCTACAACTTGTAACAATTTGTCATTAGGAATAACAATAATTGTATCAACTTTTTGAGTCAAGAACTCAATGCCTTTTTCTGCCGCAGCACGACGGCGTTTACCTTCGAATGCGAAAGGTTTAGTTACAACGCCAACTGTTAATGCACCAACTTCTTTAGCACATTCAGCTACGATTGGAGCAGCACCAGTACCAGTACCACCGCCCATACCAGCAGTTACGAATACCATATCAGCACCTTCAAGAGCTTTAGTAATTTCTTCACGGCTTTCTTGAGCTGCTTCTTCACCGATTTGTGGGTTAGCACCAGCACCAAGGCCTTTAGTAACTTTTTCACCGATTTGAATTGTTACATCCGCTTTAGACAATTCAAGCACTTGGTTTTCTGTATTAACGGCTAAAAATTGAACACCTTTAATTTGGTTATCAACCATACGATTAACAGCATTATTACCGCCGCCACCAACACCGATAACTTTAATATTTGCAAAATCAGACATTGAACTTCCTCCTCTTATCGTTATCTATTGTATCAATATACGTCCCAATGTATCGATTTATATACTGACTATCTTATAACAATTACATTTATTTTACACTAAAATTTGAAAACTTTCCACTATATAGAATGGGATTTATTAGAACCGCTTAGTCATAATCATTTTGCGTATAGCGCCTACATTAATAAATACACGTAACCCAAATCCAATAAGGGCCACATAGTATAGGTTAATGCCTATTAAATCACCAACATATACAAGAATAACAGCTAATACCATATTTGAAAAGAACCCAATGACAAAGTTACTGAGATCAAAGGTTCTTTCCAATGCTGCTCGACTGCCACCAAATACTGCATCTAAAGCTGCTAGAACAGCTACCGAAGTATAATTCGAATAACTAGCAGGGATATGAAGTGGTGCTATCCATCCTAAGGTAGCCCCTATAATTAGGCCAATGATGGCAAAGATATAGATATTCATTCTTTACCTCCTAACTCATTAGGCTTCATATATTCTTCTCTAAAAGTACCTGTGAAAGCAGGAATCGCTACATCCTCTTCTTGCTTTATAGTTACCTTTATTCCCCAATGTTTAAGTGAATCCACTACACCACCGCGCATAGTTAGCGCAGAATTTAATGTCTTTGGATCTCCAATAGCTTTTACCGTAAAGGGAGCTCCAAAGACCTTCCCATTTACAGTAATAGTCGGTCCTGAACATCGTATTTCAGACGTTCCTATGAGGCGTTGATCATTAATAGCTATCGCTTCAGCCCCACCAGCCCGTAATTCATTAACAATTCTTAGAATATCTTCATCATGAATTACATATAAATTGGGATTTTCCCCACTTTGTACAGGCTTTAAGCTATCTTCAATCAACACACTAACGCCCGGCCCTTTAACATTTGTTAAAGCCGCTTTCATCATAAGCTGTTCATCAGCTTTACCACCGCCATTGGCACCAGATTTTTTTAGTGACTCAATTTGCTTTAACAAAGCATCACGTTCACTCTGGGCCTCTTTCAATTGTACCGCCAAATCGCCAGTCCGTTGTAAGCGAATATTTTCTTCTATATTATCTTGAGTCATCTTATATTGGGTAACAACCATGAACCCTAATATACAGCTGACTATGGCAATTGCCCACCGTTCGTGTCTCACGACAATCATCTACCTTTATATTCAACATGACCTTATCTATCTTGTTTCTTATCATCCTTCTTAGTAGATGAATTTTCTGTAGTCGGTGCTCCATTCTGATGCTTTTTAACTTCTGGCATCACATCGGTTTTAATGTACGGCGATGAAACATTAACATCTATATACTGTACATTACCATGTGTCTTTTTAATATCTTGTAACATCGACTGAGTTAGCTCTGCTTTTTTAGCTAAGTCTTTGCCATCCCCCAGTCGAATCTGTACACCGGAAACAGTATATGCCATTATCGCATCAGGATCCCCAATATTAACCTCTGCAATGTTCTTGAATGTCTCCTCATCGAGTGAGTTCAAATATTCAAGAGCCGCCAATATTGGTTTATCTACTACCGTATCACCTAATAGTATATTTCCAGCTTTCACACCAGAAATCATAGGAACAGATGTGTCTTGTATAGCTGGCTCAGATGCAATCACTTGTCCCTTACTATCAAGGGTTAAGTATCCAAACTGAGCCGGTACGACTGCAACTGCCTTGCGTTCTACTACATTTACCACCATTGTCAGTGGCAACTGATAGCTAATCTGAGCTTCTTCAACACGTAAATCTTTCGATAATCTAGTTTTTAATTTTTCTGTACTAATCTGCAATATATTAACAGGTTCATGAATATCACCAGCTACCATTACATCTTGTACAGTTACCTTATCCGATCCAGTAACTTTTAAGGATCCAAAAGGAATAGGTAGTGTAAACAACCCCACCAACACGAGAGTAACTGCACCACCGATTTTTAACACTCGTTTTCTAAATACAGCCCGTTCATCACGAACAGGTGTAGAAGACTGCATCTCCCCAGAGTTGGATGGATGGTTTTGCTTATCATCCATAGTTAACTCCTTATGTTCTATTTAGCCCTTAAAATTTCCCTATACTAGCTGTTAATAGAATTTTTTCACATAATGTTGGGAAGTCAATTCCCATTTCTTTTGCTGCTTTTGGTACTAAAGATGTTGCTGTCATACCAGGCACAGTATTGTATTCAAGAACATACATATTATCTGCATGGTCTGTCATAACATCAACACGAATTACCCCACTGCCTTGTACTTCACGATACACAAGCTCCCCTATGCGTTGCATTTCAGCAGTCATTTCTGCACTAATAGGCGCTGGCACCAAGTATTCTGTAGCACCTACAGTATATTTGCTCTTGTAATCATATTCACCAGAATGTGGACGAATTTCAATAACAGACAATGCTTTACCATCTAAAACAGATACTGTAAATTCACGACCATCAAGGAATTGTTCTACCACAAGAATAGGGTCATATTTTAGAGCTTCTTTTACAGCCTCTTCTAACTGAGCTTCATCGCGAACGATAGTAACACCAATACTAGAGCCTTGTGTAGCAGATTTTACAACTACTGGAATTGTAAAATCCTTACGAATATGCTCGATAATAGCTTCTGCAGATTCAATATTACCATTAAAGGACTCGGATGCCGCAGTAGGAATATTGGCACCTTTAAATACATCTTTACTTACTTTTTTATTCATCCCTACTGCATGAGCCATAATACCTGACCCAGTGTATGGAATTTCAGCCATTTCTAATAGGCCTTGCAACGCACCATCTTCGCCGTAACGACCATGAATTGCATTAAATACAACCTCTCCACCTAAGGCTTCAATATCTTTTAATACAGTGCGCGGATTGAGTTCTAAAGTTTGAGCATTATAACCTTTGCTTTCAAGTGCTTCTGCAATAGCAGCGCCAGTACGACGAGATACCTCAGCCTCTTTGGAAGGACCACCCATTAATACGATTATTTTTTTATCTTTCATTGTAAGCCTTCCTCCAATATAGCTAATAATTTTGGCCCATATTGATTAATAGAACCTGCACCCATGGTGATAACCAAGTCATTAGGTCTTACTACTTTCGCTAATACCTCAGGCAAATCGTCAACAGATGGTACATAATTTACATCTTGACCTGTGGCCGCTTTAATAGCATTTGGAATCGTATTACCATCAATACTAGGGATTGGATCTTCACCAGAGCTATAAATATCTGTCATATATACTTCATCAGCGCTTGTGAAAGCAGTAGCAAATTCATCCTTTAACAAACTTGTGCGAGTAAAGCGATGTGGCTGGAATACACAGATAACACGATGTTTTTCCAACTCTTTTGCTGCTTTCAATGTTGCTTTAATTTCTGTAGGATGATGAGCATAGTCATCAACAACCCATACACCTGCTACGTGACCTTTTGTTTCGAAACGACGTTTTGCACCGATAAACTTACCTAAACCTTTAGTGATAATGCGCGTTTCTACACCACAGCAATCATGAGCAACAACAAAGGCAGCCAACGAATTCAATACATTATGTTCACCAGGAACTCGTAAGCGAATGCGCTCAACATTCACACCATTATGGTATACATCATATACCAAAGTAGAGTCTACATAGTGAATATTTTTAGCTACATAGTCATTATTATCACTTAAGCCATATGTAATGAAGTTGCGATTTACACAGCTCATAACATAACGAATATTCTCATTATCTCCACATACGATTGCTTTGCCAGATTCTGGTAACGTTTCGACAAACTTACAAAATGCATTTAACAAATTATCCATTGTTTTGTAGTGATCCATGTGATCATCTTCAATGTTAGTAATAACAATAGTATGTGGGCGTAGTTTCAAGAAAGACCCATCACTTTCATCTGCTTCAACTACAGAGAAATGCCCCTTACCTAGACAACTACTACCTTTTAAATAATCTACTTCACCACCGATAATAACTGTTGGATCAGCTTCTGCTTCTACTAAAATTTGACCAATCATGGATGTAGTAGAAGTTTTACCGTGAGCACCAGCTACTGCAATGCCATCTGTTACGTCTAACACAGCTTTTACAATATCGGAACGGTGTAAAATTTTAATACCTTGCTCTTTAGCAGCTACAATTTCAGGGTTATCTTCGCGAATAGCTGTAGAACGAACTACAGCATCAACGCCTTTTACATAATCTTTATGATGGCCAATATGAACTGTAGCGCCCATATTTCTGAACTTTTCAATAACTGCAGAATCAGCTACATCTGAACCAGATACGTCATAACCTTTTTGAATTAAAATATTCGCTATAGCACGCATGCCAGACCCACCTATACCAATAAGATGAATCTTATGAATACCGTCTAACATAAAACCTCTCCTTGTTACTTTGCAATAGATAATGCTAATTTTGCAATATCATGAGCCGCATTAGGTTTACCTAACTGCAACGCTCGTTCTCCCATTTGTGACAATAAATCACGATTGGCCATAAACATTTCAATTTCCCCTATCAAATCATGGGCACTTAACATTTGATCAACAATCATATGCGCTGCCCCTTCTTGAACAAAAATACGGGCATTATAGGTTTGATGATCTTCCGCTGCGTATGGATATGGTACCAATACAGACGGAATACCTCGAACTGCTAGTTCAGCAAGACCGATAGCACCAGACCTAAAGACTGCTAAATCAGCTGCCGCCAATGCTTTTGGCATATCGTGCAAATATGGCAAGATCAATGAGGAATCACCTAAACCATCACCATCGGTAATACCAAGCTGAGATAACACAGATTGATATTCCCCATCCCCTGTAATATGGATTAATTTAATTCCTTCTGTTCCTTGAAAATGCTTATGTACATCTATCATAGCATTATTGATAGTTCTCGCCCCACGAGAACCACCGGCTATAAGAACGGTGAACGTATCATCACTTAAATTAAAATAATTACGTCCATCGTCCCTAGTATCAACTAATACATCAGGACGTACTGGATTACCAGTATATACTACGCGTTTTGCCTTTGAAAAAGATGATTCTGCATCCTTGTAGCCCATAGCGACTACATCAACAAAACGGCTTAGAATTTTATTTGTAATGCCTGCAATGACATTTTGTTCCTGTATCAACGTTGGAATATTGCGCAATGCTGCGGCCATAAGAATAGGACCACAAACATAACCACCCGTACCAATAACTACATCAGGCTTAAAGTTGGAAATGATTGTATTAGCTTTCACAAGAGAAAAAGCAGTCTTGCCTAACGTCACCAACGTACCAAAAGATAATTTACGTTGCAAACCTTGTACAGGTAATGTAGTAAATTCAATGCCTTCTTTAGGTACTAAGGTAGCCTCTAAGCCCCTTTCCGTTCCTACATATAAAACCTGTGCATCAGGGTTCTGTTTCATAATTTCCTTATATATAGTTATTGCTGGGTATATATGTCCACCAGTGCCACCACCTGAAATAATGATACGTTTCATTAATGGTGTCTCCCTTCTTGCAACATATGAACACAGTTTTTAAAATCATCGCCACGTTCTTCAAAACAGCTATACCAATCAAAACTTGAACAAGCTGGCGATAATAATACAATATCACCTTGGGCAGCCAATTTATAACCCTGTTCTACAGCATCTTTCATAGATGAAGCTCTATAAATAGGCTGAACACCAGCCTCTTTTGCAGCAGCTTCAAATCGATCCGCCGCTTCTCCCATAAAGATAACAGCTTTTGTATGATCTTTAACAAGCTGCATAAAGTCTTCTAACGGAGTCATTTTATCATGACCACCAGCTAATAAAATAACGGATTGATCAAAGGATTCCAATGCTTTTACAACAGAATCTACATTAGTAGCTTTAGAATCATTATAGAATGTAATTCCATCAAGAGTTTTAACTCGTTCTAATCGGTGTTCAACACCATGGAACTCGCTTATAATACGATGAATGGTTTCTACCGGCACACCTAACGCATAAGCTAAAGCGATAACAGTTAAAATATTTTCAATATTATGGCTACCTGGAATGTGGATATCAGCACTACCAATAACAGGTGTTGCTATACCATTCTTTGTTACATAACATTGTCCTTTATCATAGTAAGCACCATTTGAAACCACTTGATGTTGACTAATTTCAAGGATATGGCTAGGTACACGATGTTTCATGTCGGCTACAATAGGATCATCAATATTAAGCACCATAAAATCTGTGCTCAATTGATTTTCAAAGATGCGTTCCTTCGCAGCAATATAATTTTCCATTGTCTTATGACGAGCTAAATGATCTGGTGTAATATTGAGCATAATAGCACCAATCGGTCTAAAATGCTTAATTGTTTCTAATTGATAGCTGGATAACTCAGCTACCAAAAAACCATCTGCTGGCATGGAATAAGCTACTTCACTAAGAGAATCGCCGATATTACCACCAACGCGAACTGGCTTTCCAGTTCCTTCCAATACCTTAGTTAATAATGTTGTAGTAGTGGTCTTACCATTTGTACCTGTAACGGCTACAATTGGCGATTTAGATAACTCATAAGCTACTTCTACTTCACTAACCACATCAATACCACGAGCTTGAGCGGCTTTTACAATGGGAATATCTAGAGAAATACCTGGAGAAATAACAATGCGATCCACGCCATCAAGCAAGGATTCATCTTGTCTACCTGTAATAATATCTACACCTGCTGATACAAGTCTTTTTTCCTCATCTGCAGGCAGTGTAACAGGCTTATAATCATTTAACACTACATGGGCCCCAACTTGAGCTAATACCCAAGATGCGCCTATACCGCTGGCACCAGCGCCAAGAACAAGTATATGTTTATCTCCGTATTCCATCTATATCACCTAAATTATCAACAAAAATAATGTATTCCTATCTTATAAGCATACCATTATTTGCGTGTTCCGTTAAGTATTATCTTACAAAGTTATAGTCGCTAAAACGACGCCAATAACAGCTAATACAGCGCCACCAAACCAGAAGCGATTAACAACAGTTTGCTCAGCCCAACCAGATAACTCAAAATGATGGTGAATTGGGCTCATTTTAAATACACGTACACCACGAGTTTTAAAGGATATAACTTGAATAATAACGGACAATGCTTCCATAACAAAAATGCCACCAATTACAACGAGTAGCAATTCTGTTTTAGTCAAAATTGCCATAGCCGCAAAAGCACCACCTAAAGCTAAGGATCCAGTATCTCCCATGAACACCTTCGCAGGGTTTACATTGTATACCAAGAAACCAAGGCAAACAGCGGCTACAATAGCGCCAAAGTAAGCAACGCTTTCAGCACCAATAGAATTTGTTGTAGATGCAGCCATAAGACCAATCACGGAGAAAGCAATGGCTGCTACAGCAGAGGTACCACTAGCTAATCCATCAAGACCATCTGTAAGATTTACTGCGTTCGTAGCACCTACGATAATTAAAAACGCCAAAACATAATAAGCCCAACCTAGTTGAAGATGTATATCTGCTACAGGAATCCACAATGTGGTAGGAATAACCATAATTTCAGTAATACAGTAACAGAATATGGCCGCCAAAATAAATTGACCTAGCAATTTTTGCTTAGCTGTTAAGCCAAGATTACGTTTTTTAACGGCTTTTACAAAATCATCAAAGAAGCCCAATAAACAATGGCCCAATGTTAAAAACAATAACATGCCTGTACCCACATTCCATGGTGCGAAAATAGCAACACCAAGAACAAGGGCGATCATCATGAAAGCACCCCCCATTGTTGGCGTACCCGCTTTCGCTTGATGACTTTCTGGACCTTCTTCACGAATACTTTGTTGTGCGTGTAAAGAACGCAACATAGGAATAGCAATTTTACCTAGCACTACTGTAATGATAAAGGTCACTACAAAGGCTAATAGAATATGATATATCATATGAACCCTCTACTCATTAATAAACAGATGACGGCTAGATATAACTAGCCGTAACCTTTTATTCTCGATCTTTTAATTCTTCAACAACCCGTTCCATTCGCAAGCCTCGGGAACCTTTGACAAGGATAACATCCCCTTTTTCACGAATATCGCTATAGGCATTAGCCATTTCCAAATGGCTATTACAACGGAATGTAGTTAAACCTGCTTTTTTTGCTTCCTTAGCGATGAAGGCCGCAGCATCACCAAATGTGAATACTACACTATAGCCTTCTTCAGCAAGCAATTGACCAATTTCACGATGTGCTTGTTCAGTATAATCACCAAGCTCAAGCATATCACCAAGCATAGCGATTTTACGTTTACCTTCTAGTTGACCTAATGCTTTAATCGCTTCAGCCATAGAGGAAGGATTTGCATTATATGCATCATTTAAGATAACAATATCTTCAAATGGTACGATTTCTTGGCGCATAGGAGTGCCGGTAAACTCGCTTAAGCCTTTACGAATGGTATTGGATTTAATCCCCAAAACACGACCAGCTACAATTGCTGCCAATGCATCATATACATTGTGTTCACCAATCATAGGTAAGAAGATATCGAAGACTTCGTCATAACATTTGCAAGTAAACTTAATACCGTCTTTTTTATAGCGCAAATGGCTACCAATACAAGTAGCGTTGCGTTCAATACCATAGGTAATAGTTTTACCTTTAGCAAGGCTATCCATAGCCTTAACATATGGATCATCTTCATTGAGAATAGCCACACTATTTTCAGGCAAACAACGAATTAATTCACCTTTAGCTTGTGCAATGGCTTCACGAGAGCCTAGCAACTCAATATGGCTAGTACCAACATTGGTAATAATGCCCATAGTTGGTTCCGCAATCAATGCAAGCTCTTCAATTTGACCAAGGCCACGCATACCCATCTCTACGACACATGCTTGATGTTCTGCAGTTAAACGCAACAATGTTTTTGGCAAACCAATTTCATTGTTAAAGTTTTTCTCAGTTTTTAAAACATTAAATTCGGTACCGAGTACAGCAGCTACCATTTCCTTTGTTGTAGTTTTACCTGAAGAACCAGTAATAGCGACTACAGGAATATCAAAGCGACGACGATGGTACCGTGCTAAATTTTGATATGCTACCAATGTATTATCTACTTCAATGCATACAATGCCGTCCACTGCACGGCCCTTTTCTACGATTGCACCAGTAGCGCCCTTTTCGATAGCTGTATTAATAAAATCATGACCATCAAAGGTATCGCCTTTTAAGGCTACAAATAAAAAGCCTGATTCAATCGTTCTTGTATCAGTAGATACATCTAAAAACTTAATATTGTCGGTATGTGCACTCGTCCCTTGTGTGGCTTCTACCACTTGAGACAATGTAAATTCTGCCATATTAGATCTCCTTGAGGGCTGCTCGCGCCTCTTCACGATCATCAAAATGAATCGTTTTATCCTTTAAGATTTGGTAATCCTCATGCCCCTTACCTGCAATTAGTACAATATCCCCAGGTTTTGCATTGTGTATTGCATGTTGAATCGCTTCCCGACGATCAACGATAACTTCATAATGAGAGCCTTCACGAAGGCCTTCTTTAACGCCTACCTCTACATCTTTCACAATTTGCACAGGATCTTCTGTGCGAGGATTGTCAGATGTAACATATACTACATCGCCATATTGTGCAGCAATACGACCCATGATAGGACGTTTTGTAGCATCTCGGTCACCACCACAACCAAAGACTACAATAATGCGATTTTCTTGAATAGCCTTTGCAGTTTGCAAAATATTTTCTAACCCATCTGGTGTATGTGCATAGTCTACAACAACTGCAAATGGTTGACCTTCTTCAATAAGCTCAAAACGACCAGGCACAGCGCTAAATGTTTTCAATGCCTTATCGATATCTTCCATGGAGATACCTTCTAATAGACAAGCACCAATAGCGGCCAATGTATTATATACATTAAACAAACCAGTTGTATTCATAGCTACTGTATAGTCATGACCATCATAAGATACAGTATAACGACTAGATTTAGGTGTCATTTCAACATCATGAGCATTCAACGTCCCTTTACCATCAATACTGTACGTAATGATAGGCGCCGTTGTTTTTTCAATTACACGATGACCATATTCGTCATCGATATTGATGATAGCCCCTTTACCAGATTTAGTTTGGTTCGGCGCGCTAACTTGTTCAAATAATTTACATTTAGCTGCCAAATAATTTTCAAAGGTCTTGTGAAAGTCCAAATGATCTTGTGTTAAGTTCGTGAATACTGCTGTATCGTATTCAACACCAGAAACTCGACCCAATGCTAATGCATGGGATGATACTTCCATGACACAATGGGTAACACCTTCTTCTACCATTTGATGAAGAATATGTTGTAAATCTACTACATCAGGTGTTGTATTGTGAATTGGATAGGATGTATCACCAATCATAATATGAACGGTACCAATAACGCCTACTTTATGGCCTTGGCCTTTCAAAATATGACGAATCATATGAGTTGTAGTCGTTTTACCATTAGTACCAGTAACGCCGATCATACGCATGGAATTAGCTGGATAATCAAAGAAATACGGTACACATGCCATCATAGCTTTACGAGTGTCCTCTACAGTGATAACACAAACATCACCACTTACCTCTACCGGTTTAGACACAAGTACTGCTACAGCACCAGCTTCAACAGCTTTATTTACATAATTATGACCATCTACAGTGGCACCATCTAAAGCAATAAATAAACTACCTACTTTTACAGCACGAGAATCAGCTGTAATATCTAATACTTTAACAGCTGTATTACCTTCTACATGCGTTGTTTGCAAAGTTTTTATTATATCTTGTAATTGTTTCATATACAATCTCCTTTACACGCAAAGGAAAGCAGCCCAATACGAGCTGCTTTGCCTGCTAGTCTATAATTTCCTGTTTCTCTTGTACAGTGCGTTCAGTAACAGCGCTTTTTGTGCTATAAACAAAAGAATCAGGCAAAACCATCCCTAGTTGTTGTTCTGCGATTTGTTGGATACGAACGGGAGACTTCAAGGAAGCCACTTCAACATCCAAAGCATCATTATCTTTTGTTAATTGTACTACAGCTTGCTGTGTTTTAACTACTTCGTAGCCCAATTTTGTGCTGTACGCATTCATAATCATCATAATAAGCAAAAATGCAACCAATGCAGCAATACCATATACAACTTGCCACATCATAGGACTCAAATCTAGAGCCACACTTGCACTACGTTTTCTCCCTTGTGAAGCGACCAACACATCGCTTTTTACTTGGCCCACAACAGCCTTTCTCGCTAACATAAATACTAACCCCTTCCAATTCTACAACTTGACAGCTACGCGCAACTTCGCGCTTCTAGCCCTCGGATTAACCTCAATCTCCCCTGCACTTGGCTCTATAGCCTTATTCTTCGCCTTCACAACAGCTTTGTGGTTACATACACACATCGGTAGTTGTGGAGGACATATACATGCTGTACTCAACTCTTTGAAAGTTTGTTTTGTAATTCGATCTTCCAAGGAGTGAAATGTGATAACCCCAATTTTCCCCTTTGGTTTCAACATGGATACAGCATCTACAAAACTATCATGCAAGATAGCTAATTCTCTATTTACTTCAATGCGAATGGCTTGGAACGTCCGTTTTGCCGGATGCGGTCCATCTTGACGCGCCTTCGCAGGTATTGCTTGTTTAATAATTCTAACTAACTCACCAGTAGTGGTTATTCGTTTTTCTTGACGTGCATTAACGATGAATTCAACAATCCGCTTAGCCCATCGTTCTTCACCATAGTCACGGATAATTTGCAATAGTGCTTCAGCATCATATTCATTAACAACTTCCTCTGCTGTTAATGGTGCTTCCTTATCCATCCGCATATCAAGTGGACCATCATTCATATATGAAAAGCCACGTTCTGGTGTATCTAATTGATAACTTGATACGCCAAGATCAAAGATAAAACCATCTACTTCATAGATGCCCTCATTTTGAAGGGCTTCCTTTAAGTTAGAAAAGTTTGTCGGTATCGTTAACACCTGACACTTCAAATCAGATAGACGCTGTCGAGCTACGCTCAATGCATCTTCATCTTGATCTAAACCGATTATCATGCCTTCTGGGTCAAGCATTTCGCCTACTGCGTGCGCATGTCCTGCCCCACCAAGGGTACAGTCCACATAAATGCCTTTTGGATTAGTTACGACGGAGTCCACCGTTTCGCGTAAAAGTACGCTGGTATGATTAAATTCCATCATAGCCTCCTATAACATAATCCCTTCAAGCCCTTCGACTAATTCTTCCATACTTTCAGCCACTTGATCATCATAGTAATCATATTTTTCGCGGCTCCAAATTTCAACGTGATCCCCAGCACCGACAATAACGGCCTGTTTATCAAGGCTCGCATATTCACGTAGTGGTACAGGAATGAGGACACGACCTTGTTTATCATACTCAAGCTCAGCAGCACTACCAAAAACAAAACGTTTTAAGGCACGTACGCTAGCTTTAGTGGAGGATTGTGATTGTAAAGCTGTAGAAATTTTCTTCCACGCTTCTTCGGTGTAAATAGCTAAGCAGTTATCTAGGCCCTTAGTCACAATGCATACTTCGCCTAGTTGTTCACGTATTTTCGCGGGTATAATCATCCGCCCTTTTGTATCAATGGTGTGATTATATTCTCCCATGAACATACGTATCACCGCCCTTTACTATTCCTTATCCACCACTATATGGTAAATTCTACCACAATTCCCCACCATTCACAATAAAAAATCCATTTTTATCCCACTTTTTTATATTTTTCTTTCATAATCTCTATTTTTCTCGTTTTTTCTTCGATACATATGTTCGAAAATAAATAATAATTGGATCATAAAAACAACTATCTACCACCAAGAGGATTTTTTTAGTTCTATCTGTATCTAATCCCCACTACAAGGTAGCTATCCACTCCATTACACTAAATTAAAAAGGTATATATGGAAACAATCACCACACATCCACACAAAAAAGAAAACCGCGTAGCATTTCTGCTACGCGGTTTCTATACCTACGATAGATTATTATGTAACCCATCGGTTGGGAGGCATATTATTTAGTTGTTTTTACAGCTGCTTTTGGAGCTTGTTGTGGTTGTTGTGCAATCACTTTATCAAGAAGTTCACGAATTTCTTTGTTTTGTGCTTGCAAATCAGCCACTTTGTCTTCAAGAACTTTTACAGTTGCAGGAGATGCTTTAGGAGCTGTAGGAGCATTACCAATACCGATTGTTACACCAGCATTTGCCATTACGCTATGGTCACCACCATAAGCTGCACCAGCATGGATTAACAAATCAGGATTTGCATAATGAGCTACACCCAACGCAGTAGATGTTTTACCTTTGTAAGTACCAACAGCGGCCATAATTTGAGCTTTTTGACCTTCATGGTATTCGATAGGTTTCAATGCTGCCAAAGCTGCTGCATTAGCACCTACCACTTTAACATCACGTTCTACGCTGATAATGCGGCGAGAGTTTTCTGCGATTTGTGCATCGTGTTGTACAAGTGTTGCATGATCTTGTAATGCAATGTTAGAAGCTTTCAAGCTATAATTTGCAGCTTCTGCTAATGTACTGATATCTTGAGTATTTTTATTTACTTGTAAGCCCAATACATTAACTTTTTCATTATTTTCTAATGCAATAGCACCAATGTTTTTAGTTAATGTAACGTTTTCATCAACTTTAGTATTTACATTTGCAATTGCTGTTGCATTGTTAGAAATGTCTTCTGTATTTTTGTTTACTTGTAAACCTAATACACTAACTTTTTCATGATTTTCTAGTGCTAGAGTACCAACAGCTTTTGTTAATTGTGCATTTTCTTTAACTTGGTTAGCTACTGCAGTTACACGATTATCTACCTTAGTGATATTAGTAACATTAGTATCAACTTTAGCATTTAGAGTGTTGATGTTTGTAGTATTTGTATTAACTTGGCTAGATACTTTGCTAATATTGCTTGTGTTTGCATTAACTTGGTTAGTTACATTTGTAATATTAGTTGTATTTTGGTTAACAACATTATTAATATTAGCAATATTAGTTGTATTAGTATTAACTTGTTTAGATACATCGTTAATAACTTTACTATGTTCATCAACTTTGTTGATTACTTTTTGTACAGTTACATTAGTATTTTGAATTGCTTCAGCATTTTGTTTGATCGCTGCTTTGTTAATATTGATGTTTTCAGTGTTATGTTTGATCACTTCAGTATTAACAGAAACTTGGCTTTGAACATTTTTAATGCGTTCTTCGTTAGCATTTGCTTTTTGAGTATTAACATTAACTTGTTCTTTCACTTTGTTTACATCAGCGCTTACATTTTGTAAGTTCTTAATTGCTTCAGTATTTTTGCCAACTTGATCTTTCAAACCAGATACATCAGTTTTGATATTGTTGATTACAGTATTTTGATTATTAACTTTCACATCAATATCATTTACCTTGCTATCGATATTAGTTACTTTATTGTTAATATTAGTAACTTTGTTATCAATATTTGTAACTTTAGCATCAATACTCTTCACATCGTTTTTAACGTTAGTAATGTTGTTGTTTACAATATTGATTTTTTGATCAACTTTAGCATTGATGTTTGTGATATCAGCTTTAACTACTGTCACATCAGCTTTAATATTGTTTACATTCTTTTCAACGTTAACAACATTAGCTTTAATGTTATTAATATTGGAAGTATTATTTTGAATGTTTACAGTATTAGCTTGGATATTGCTGTTTTGAGCGTTAATGTTTTGAGTAATATTTTCTACTTTTTGAGCTACATTAACGATTGTAGTATTGCCTTTACCAACTTGACCTTTCAAGGATTCAATAGCTTGAGAGTTAGCATCAACTTTACCAGTTAAGTTATTAATAGCTGTTGTATTAGATTCAATACGGCCAGTATTAGCATTTACTTTAGCAGTTACATCTGTGATGTTAGCAGTGTTGCCAGCAACTTGTTTGCTAATGTTTGCAATAGCTGTTGCATTGTGAGCAATGTTAGTTGTATTATTTGTAACTTGTTTGCTTACATTAGCAATATTTGTAGTGTTAGATTCTACTTTACTGTTAATATTCGCTACATTCGCTTTGATGTCAGTAATAGATTTGCTATTATTAGCAATTGCATTTGCATTAGCTTCAACTTTAACATTTACGTCATTAACTTTGTTATTAATTGTGTTGTTAATCACTGTATTGTTTTCAGCAATCTTAGCATCAATATTTTGATCTACTTTGTTAATGATTGTTTTGTTATTTTCGTTGATTGCAGTTGTAATGTTTTTATTAATAACAGTGTTGTTGTTAGTAATTGCAGTGTTGATATCGTTTCTAATTACTGTGTTGTTAGCTTCAATCTTAGCGTTGATTGTGTTTTCAACATTAGTAACTGTTGTACCAACTTGGCCTTTTAATGCTTTAATAGCATCTTCATTAGCACTGATACGTGTAGAGTTATCTACAATATTACCTTGTAAGTAGTCTAAACGTTCATCATGACGATCTACACGACCTTTAAGGCCATCCAAATCACCTTTAACGCCATCAATCTTAACATTTACATCACCAATCTTAGTATTGATTGTATTGTTGATTTGTTTGTTGTTTTCATTGATTTTTACATCGATGTTTTTATCAACTTTGTTAAGAATTGTTGTGTTATTAGCATTAATCTTAGCATCAATATTAGTATCTACTTTATTAAGGATTGTAGTATTGTTAGCTTCAATCTTGTTATTGATAGTAGATTCGATGTTAGTGATGGTAGTACCAACTTTGCCGTTCAATGCTTCGATAGCTTTTGTATTCTTGTCGATAGCAGCTTTGTTATTGCCAATGAATGTACGGTTTTCCATTGCAATTGTACCAGCTACATTGATGTCTTTTTCATTTTGGTCAACACGTTTAGTAAGACCATTCAAGTCACCTTTAATACCGTCAACTTTAACATTTACCTTGTTAATTGTATTGTTAATTTCCTTGTTGTTTTCAGTAATTGCATTTGTGATATTTTGGTTAATTACAGTGTTGTTAGCTTCAATCTTAGTATCGATATTTTTATTAATAACTACATTGTTTTCAGTAATTTTGTTATTAATAGTAGTTTCGATATTTTGAACTGTTTTACCAACTTGACCTTTTAAATCATCAATAGCTTTAGTGTTATTAGCAATATTAGTAGTATTTACTTTAACATTATCTTCTACTGCTGTAATACGTGTAGAGTTATCTACAATGTTATCTTGTAAGTAATCTAAACGTTGGTCATGACGATCGACACGACCTTTCAAGCCGTCTACATCACCTTTAACACCATCAACTTTAACGTTTACGTTGTTAATTGATGTAGTATTTTTAGCAATATTAGTTGTGTTATTAGTAATATTTGTAGTATTTTCATTAATACGTTTGCTATTATCAGCAATTGCTACTACATTAGCTTGAATGTTTGTAGCATTGTTAACAATGTTAGTAGTGTTATTTTCTACTTTACCATTAATATTAGTAATTTCTTTTTTAATATCATTGATTACTGTAGAAGATTTACCTACTTGACCTTTTAATTCATCAATAGCTTTTGCATTAACATTGATATTTGTAGTGTTATTTGCAATAGCTACTTTGTTGTCGCCAATGAATTTACGGTTTTCAAGAGCAATTGTGCCAGCTACATTGATGTCTTTTTCATTTTGTTCTACACGTTTAGTAAGGCCAGCTACATCACCTTTAACACCATCAACTTTAACGTTTATATTGTTGATTGCAGTTGTATTGTTAGCAATGTTAGTAGTGTTAGCATCTACTTTCACATTAGTTGCATCAATACGTTTGCTATTATCTACGATAGCCTTTGCATTAGCATCAACTTTAACGTTTACATTGTTAATTGCAGTTGTATTGTTAGCAATGTTAGTAGTGTTAGCATCTACTTTCACATTAGTTGCATCGATACGTTTGCTATTGTCTACGATAGCCTTTGCATTAGCATCGACTTTAACGTTTACGTTATTAATTGCTGTAGTATTTTTAGCAATATTAGTTGTGTTATTAGCAATATTTGTAGTGTTGTTTTCTACTTTACCGTTGATATTAGTAATTTGTTTCTTAATATCGTTGATAACTGTAGAGGATTGACCTACTTGACCTTTTAACTCATCGATGGCTTTAGCATTGATGTTGATATTTTTAGTATTGTTTGCAATAGCAACTTTATTATCGCCAATGAATTTACGGTTTTCCATTGCAATTGTACCAACTACATTAATATCTTTTGCATTAGCTTTCACACCATCTTCAACTATAGAGATACGTGTGGAATGATCAGCAATATTATCTTGTAAGTAGTCTAAACGTTGATCATGACGATCTACACGACCTTTGAGGCCATCCAAATCACCTTTAAGACCATTCAAGTCACCTTTAACGCCATCAATCTTAACATTTACATCACCAATCTTAGTATTGATTGTGTTGTTGATTTGTTTGTTGTTTTCATTGATTTTTACATCAATGTTTTTATCAACTTTGTTAAGAATAGTAGTGTTATTTGCATTGATTTTAGCGTCAATGTTTTGATCTACTTTATTAATGATTGTTGTGTTATTATTATTGATTTTTTGATCAATATTTTGGTTAATAACAGTGTTGTTAGCTTCAATCTTAGTATCGATATTTTTATTAATAGTTACATTGTTTTCTGTAATCTTATTATTAATTGTAGTTTCGATATTTTTAATTGTAGTGCCAACTTGACCTTTTAACGCATCAATATCTTTTGCATTTTTATCAATTGCAGCTTTATTATCGCCGATGAATTTACGGTTTTCCATAGCGATAGTACCAACTACATTAATGTCTTTAGCATTAGCTTTAACGCCATCTTCTACTACAGTGATACGTGTAGAGTTATCTACAATATTATCTTGTAAGTAGTCTAAACGTTGATCATGACGATCTACACGACCTTTAAGGCCATCCAAATCACCTTTAACTCCATCAATCTTAACATTTACTTCACCAACTTTTTTGTTGATTGTATTGTTAATTTGTGTGTTATTTTCGTTGATTTTTACATCAATGTTTTTATCAACTTTGTTAATGATTGTTGTGTTGTTAGCATTGATCTTAGCATCAATATTGTTATCTACTTTATTGATAATAGTAGTATTGTTAGCTTCAATCTTATTATCGATAGTTTTATTAATTACTGTATTGTTTTCGTTGATTTTATTAGTAATTGTATTTTCAATATTTGTGATTTGATTGCCAACATGACCTTTTAACTCATCAATAGCTTTTTTGTTAGCACCGATAAGTGTACGGTTTTCAATAGCAATTGTGCCTGCTACGTTGATGTCTTTAGTATTTTGATCAACGCGTTTAGTAAGACCATCTAAATCGCCTTTAACACCATCAATTTTTTGATCAACTTTAATGTTATTAGCATTAATCTTAACATCGATGTTATTGTCTACTTTATTAAGAATTGTAGTGTTATTAGCTTCAATCTTAGCATCAATATTTTTATTGATTACTGTGTTGTTTTCATTGATCTTATTAGTAATTGTATTTTCGATATTAGTGATTTGTGTACCAACATGACCTTTTAAGTCGTTGATTGCTTTTTCATTATTGGAAATACGAGCAGAATTAGCATCAATACGTTTACTATTATCTGTAATAGCTTTGGCATTAACTTCAGTCTTAGCATTTACATTGTTAATGTTATTGTTAATAACTGTGTTATTTTTTTCAATCTTAGCATCAATATTACCATCTACTTTGTTGAGGATTGTAGTATTATTAGCTTCAATCTTCTTATTGATTGTAGTTTCAATATTAGTAATTTGTGTGCCAACATGACCTTTTAACTCATCGATAGCTTTTTGGTTTGCACCGATAAGTGTGCGGTTTTCCATTGCAATTGTGCCAACTACATTAATGTCTTTTGTATTAGCTTTTACACCATCTTCAACAATAGAGATTCGTGTGGAGTTATCTGCAATGTTGTCTTGCAAGTAGTCCAAACGTTGGTCATGACGATCAACACGACCTTTAAGGCCATCCAAGTCACCTTTAACACCATCAACTTTTACATCAACATTGTTAATTGCAACTGTGTTTGCTTCAACTTTATTGTTGATATTAGTGATGTTGTTTTTAATATCTTTAATATCTACTTGAACATTACCAATATTTTGACCAACTTTACCTTTCAAATCAGCAATATCTTTAGTATTGATATTAACTTGATTTTGAGTGTTAGCTACATCAGTTTTAATAGTTTTATTGTCTTGTTCAAGCGCCTGGATACGACCTTCATGATCAGCTAAAGCTTTACCATTATAATCAACTTTTGCGCTTACATTATTTACAGTATTATTAATATTTGTAATATCAGTTTTAACGGCATTGATCTTAGTATCAACATCATTGTTTACTTTATTAATAATAGTTGTGTTGTTAGCTTCAATCTTAGAATTAATTGTTTTGTTAACTTCACTAATAATGTTAGTTTTGCTATCGTTGATTTTAACATCTACATTGTTATTAACTTCGTTGATAATCTTAGTGTTATTTTCATTAATCTTATTATCAATTGTAGTGTTAATATTATTGATGGTTGTGCCAACTTTACCTTTCAATTCATCGATGGCTTTTTTGTTCTCGTTGATAGCTTTTTTGTTATCACCGATAAGTTTACGGTTTTCCATCGCAATAGTATTGTTGAAAGTAATGTTAGCTGTGTTTTCTTCAACTTTAGCAGTTAAATCAGCAATAGATTTGCTATTATTGTTAACATTAACTGTTAAATTATTAATAGCTTTTTTATTGTCATTAACTTTAATATCAACGTTGTTGATATTTTGATTGAGTTCATTTTTAACATTAGAAATGTTAGTATTCAACTCATTTTTCGTATTATTGATAGTTGTTTTAATATCATTAATCTTAACATCTACATCTTTGTTCACATTGTTAATAATAGTAGTGTTATTATTTTCAATTTTTTGATCTACTTGATTAAGAATTGTAGTGTTATTGTTTTGTATTTCATTTTTAATATTTTGATTTACTTGATTAATAATATTAGTATTATTAGCTTCAATATGTTTTTTTACACTAGCATCAATGTTAGTATTTACATTATTAACAACATTATTTGTAATCTTTGTAATTTTATTATCGATTTTTACATCAATATCATTGTTAATTTTAGTAAATTTAGCATCAATATTATTGTTAATATTTGTGATGTCTTGTTTAATGTTAGTGATTGTAGTGCCAATTTGACCTTTTAATCCTTCAATATCTTTGCTATTTTTATCAACTTTAGCGTTGATATTAGTAATATTAGCATTGATTTTATTAATGTCAGTTTTTACACTCTCAACCTTATTATTAACAGTATTAATATTAGTAGTATTGATATCTACCTTTTTATTTACAACATTAATGTTATGTGTATTTTTCTTAACATTTTCAACATCAGTAGTTACAACTGTATAGTAGTTATTAATTACGGTATTACCATTGGAACCGCCTTTTTTAGGGATTTGTTGTTGCTGCTGTTGTTGTGGCACTTGTTGTTGCCATTGTTGCTGTTGTTGTGGCACTTGAGGATGTTGATGTCGCTGTTGTTGCGGCACTTGTTGTTGCCATTGTTGTTGCTGTTGTTGTTGCTGTTGCTGTTGTTGCTGTTGTTGCTGTTGATCTAATTGTTGTGGATCAACTTGATGTTGATCTTGCATATGACCCCAAGCATTTTGATCAGGTGTTAACCATCTTTGGCTACCAATAAGATCAGCTCTAGCCCAATCCTCAGGGCTGGATGCATTAGCAACACCTCCAGAAAAGCTAGCCGCCAAAATAACGGCTGCTACAATTGTAGTAGCAGATTTTTGGTGAGACTTAGCTAACTCGGACGTTACGACATAAGCGTGCTTCGTTGCACTCCATACAACTTTGAATACCTTATTCATATTAAGTTCCCTCCCAACATTTGTGGCTCTCACCCCACAATGAAGAAATAAATCAAATATTGCACTCTTTTCACTAAACATTCACAATATTTAACATAATACTACCATATATTATTTTAAATTTCCATAAAAAAATTAATAAGTTAAACTTATGCTTCATTTTTCACTCATTCAAAAATAAATAATTATCCGCATAAATACTGTGTTATTAATAATATTGAATTATGTAAAATGAAAATTTATATTTTAATTTAATTTTATATTTATACGATACTTTTTATTTACCTCTATAAAAATTATGAAAAAAACCTCATCAATGTATGCTTTATACATTGATGAGGTTTTTTTGCCTCTATTTATATAGTTTTATACCGATTATTAGAATTTAGATTCAATAGCACCTTGAAGGTCGCCTTTTGGCATGAAGCCAATTTTGCGGTCTACTACTTCGCCATCTTTTAAAATAACGAATGTTGGCAATACTTCAACTTGTAAGTTACGTGCTAATTCAGGTTCTTCATCAGCATTTACTTTTACAAAGTTAGCTTTACCTTCAAGTTCACCTGCGATTTCTTCGATGATTGGCATCATACGTACGCAATAACCGCACCATGGAGCCCAGAAATCAATAACAGTAACGCCACCTTGATTTACTAAATCTTGATATTCAGCAGTTTTTAATTCTTTTAATTCGCTCATTGTACCCTCCTACGGTAATTGAACTAATACACAATCTTGAATGACATGCAAGTTTAAAGCATGTGCTTTTTCAACAACAGATGGTTTATCCGCTCCCGGTTGCAACCACACAGTAGAAATGCCAAGTTCTTTACATTCATCAAGTGCAGCTAAGCCTGCTGCTTCTGGCACAACAAAATCTACCACAGCTGGTACAACAGGAAGTGCAGAAAGACTAGGGTAACATTTGTTACCATCTATCTCTGCAACATTAGGATTAACTGGATATACTTCATATCCGTGATCTTTAAGACATTTATAAATCTTATAGCCGAACTTTTCGGTTTTATGAGTGGCTCCAATAACGGCCCACACTTTTTGATCTAAAGCTTGTTGAATTGTCATTTTGACCACCTCTTATATACTATTATAGCGGAATATCGAATATTGTCAATATAATATATCGAATTTTATAGTTGAAGAATTATACTCTTTTAGCAAATATTTCAGAACTAAAATCAATGTATCTATTATCGCTCAATAACAATTGTTTTTTGTCTTAAACTAGAACACGATAGATCTAAATTCATTAACTCAGAAAGATTTATTTCTCGATGAGTATATCTGTCTCCATCTATAAGACCACCAGCGACAGCTAATTCCCATAAAATTCTGGATGCTGACCATTGCTGTTCTCGTAGTTCACGTATTGTAATACTCTTTTGACGCTTAGAAAGTCTATTTCCATCTGCATCTACTAAAAGTGGTGCATGACCATACTTAGGAACTTCTATATTTTTATAGGAATAGCATTGTTGTAATGTATTATATAAATATAATTGTTGCCCTGTTGTATCAAGTAAATCATTACCTCGAATAACTTCAGTTATTCCCATAGCTATATCATCTAATACAACTGCCAAATTATAAGCATACATACCATCACCACGACGTAGTACATAATCATCTAGTTCACCTTCCAAATGAATATGCTGTGTACCTTGCCAGCGATCATCAAATTCTAGATTGCATGAATCTATAGCTAAACGTAAGGATGGTTCTTTTATAGAGGATAATTCGTCTACTGCATTCTTGCTTAAATGGCGACATTTACCATCATAACGATGAACTACTTCTCCTGCATGAGGCGCTGATGCTATAGATTGTAGCCGTGCTCTATTACAAAAACAAGGATAAATTAGTTTTTCTAATGCTAGAGATTCTAGTATGTCTGCATAATATGTTTGTCTTTCACTTTGCCAATAAGATACCTCAGGTCCACCTACACGAGGCCCTTCATCCCATTCAAAGCCAAGCCATTCTAAATCATCTAGTAAAGCTTCACCTAATTCTCGTTTTGACCGTTGCAGGTCTATATCCTCCATCCGTACAACATATTTTCCTTTTTGTTGGCGTGTGGAGATATATGATAAAAGTGCTATCCACACATTACCAAGATGAATATATCCTGTTGGACTAGGCGCAAATCTACCTTTCATGAGAACACTCCTATAGCAGAAAACAAGTGGCATATTCATTATGAATATGCCACTTATCCATCTAAAGATATGTCAAACTAAAAATTAAAGCAATATCATTTATAGATATAAAATTATTTAGCCTAAAGACACAATGTTATCAAAAACATTACCAGCATCTTTAATTTTTTGTTCGTTACCCATTGTGCAAATATGATTATCATTCAATACAGGTTCTACCACATCTGCTAGTGCAACAATATCTTCGGGCTTACATGCGATTACTTGTTTACGGAACTCTACTTTGTCCTCTAATTTAGCACCGCTGAAGTACATACCCATTGCACGTGGTCCACGCAATGCAGGTGTCATTGGCAAGTCTAAAGAACTCATAGTACCAATAATATACTTACGCATTTCACGATCAGTCAATGTGAAGTCACGAAGGTATTGAGGCAACTCTTTATATACATCTAAAGTTTCTAACAAGTTAGGATCACGATAACTACAGAAAATCATATTGCCATCATCATAGAAATTAGCAAATGCTCCGTAAGCGCCACCTTGAACACGAATACGAATCCAAAGGTATTCATAACGTAATATTGTTTCTAATACGCTCATGGGACCAACATGTTTGAAACCATGATCGATGAAATTACCACCTTGAGCTACGTATTGAACCTTACCAGCTGTAACGATACCATCATTGCCGGAAAGACGAGTGATTTGTAATACATCATTACTCAATTCGGTAGTATCCCAAGTGTCAACCAATGGTTTCATTAGGGTTTTAAAAGCTTCTAATTCGCCTTCTTCACCGACAAACATAATATCTACATTATTAGCACGGAAAATTTTTCGAGCTACTTCAGCTAATTTTTCTGGTAATAATGGCAAAGCTGCTGGATTAGATGCTAGCTCGCTGATTTTTTGATAGTACCCTAAATTGCCATTGTCTCTAAACTTGCCAACTGCAGATACTTGAGCCATAACACGTTGACTTACGATAGAATTACCGCGGCGGAATGCCTCATTATCCCAAATAGCTTTGCTTTCTTGAACAAGCTCAGTTAAACGGCGATCATCACTGTAATCTGCCTTTTGTACCACTTCATTAATCAAGCGGCATAAATCAGGTAGTTTAGCATGTAATGCTTTTGCACGCACAATCATAAGAGGTGTAAACTCATCGCGCTTACCATCTTTACTGATGGCCGTAATGTCAGAACTCAATCCACCTAAATTCATATTGATATCTTTAGCCAATGCTTCATAACCGCGTTCGGATGTATCAACACGACCTAGGATGTCACTTAAAATATCAGCGTAGAATAAGTCATCTTCTGTGAGGCAGTTCAATTTAAAGTACAAGCCTACATAATTGATACCCTTTGTGAAAGTAGGTACAAAATGTACTGTAGTATTACCGATTTTACTTTCACGGCGTTCTACAGCTTCCATATTAGGATTTAAATCAGATAACTCGAGCAATGGAATAGATGCTAGAGCTTCATCGCTATCTGGTGTTTCTTGACGAATTTTAAGGCGTTTTGTTTGTTCTACAATCGCATCAATCTCCTCTTTTGTCATATTCGCTTTTACAGCAGCTAAATGTTCTTTAACCTCTGCATCTTTGCGCTCTTGAAGACCACGTTCAGGATAGATAGATACAAGAACTTTATGGTTGTTATTCAAGATAGAATGACGAATTAAATCTTCGAAATATGTACCAGCTAAGCCGTTTCGAATATTCGTTAACGCCTCTTCATAGTGTAATAGTTCCAACGGGTCATTATCGTATAGCCAATTATCCATCATACGAATAATATACGCCAAACCGATAGGACGTCCACCGAAATCACTTTCACGAAGAGCAAATTCAATGCTATTCAAAGAAGCCTCTAATAATTCTTTATCTAAGCCTTTGTCACAAAGATCTTGTAATGTAGATTCTACAATGCGTTGCAAGTCAGCTTGTTTATCTAGATTAGAGCCAGTTGCTTGTACAGTCCACATAGGTTGGCGAATGCTATCTAAATAATAGCCACTCACGTCAGAGCCGATACCGGCTTTTATCAAAGCTTGTTTAAGAGGCGCTGCTGGAGATGTCAACAAAGCATGTGTTAACACTTCAAAAGCCAAGCTATGTTCAGGTGTTACATTAGACAATACATAAGCAAAGGAATGCAATGTACGATTATCTGTAGGCTCTTCAGAACCTACACTATACGGATAGCTCACTACTTTACCTTCTGTAAATGGAGCTTGTAGAGTTACCTCAGTATGAACCTCAATAGCATCAAAATGACTTAAGTACTCATCATTCAAAAATGCTAATTGCTCTTCAATATTCATATCACCATACAAGAAGATATAGCTATTAGATGGATGATAGTGAACACGATAGAATTCTTGGAATTCTTCATATGTTAAATCTGTAATATAATCAGGATCCCCACCAGAGTCAACACCATAGGTCGTATCTGGGAAAAGCTCGCGCATCATTTGTCGTTCCAATACAGAGTCAGGAGATGAGTAAACACCTTTCATCTCATTGAACACAACACCTTTATAGGTAAGTTCATCATCTGCATTTTCGAGCTCATAATGCCAACCCTCTTGCATTACGATTTCTGCATCTTCACGAACACGTGGGTAGAATACTGCATCAAGATATACATCCATCAAATTATGGAAGTCTTTATCGTTCTTGCTGGCTACAGGATACATTGTTTTATCCGGATATGTCATAGCATTCAAGAACGTATTTAAAGAACCTTTTACCAGTTCAACAAAGGGCTCTTTCAATGGGAATTTTCGAGAACCACATAATACGGAGTGCTCCATAATATGCGCTACACCAGTACTATTGTGAGGTGTTGTTCTAAAAGCAATATTGAATACTTTATTAGAATCTGGTGAATCGATATAAATTAATCGTGCACCAGACTTTTCGTGCTTCATTTCATAAGCGGTACCATTGATCTCATCAATGCGCTCAATGCGGTCAAGGCGAAAGCCAGAATAAACCTTATTTATTTCCATGCTGTCCCTTCTTTCTATATAAATAAAATGATTTCTTTCTTAACAATTAATTATACCATATCGATGACTTTATATATAGATGTTAAGAATAATTATCGAAACACAAAACCCCATAGGCATAGGCCTATGGGGTTTATATTATTTAGTATGTTGCATTTGCCACTTTTGATTGCGGCGCAAGGTTAATAAGCCTTCTAACACTGCTTGGAATTGTACAAAGCTTAACGTATACGGTGGGTACATATCAGGTACTACCTTATAAGAAATAGTAACTTCGGCCTTATCATAATCGTAGAAAATGCCATGTAAATTACTTACCGTAGTATAACCAGTTTGAGCTTGCTCCAATGTTGGAATAGGCTGATTTTTTAGATTTCCTAGTAGATCGCTAATGAAACCTTCCTTACGACCTTGGTCATTGAGCATTTCATCCATAAAACTACGTAGACTATCCATAAATAGCTTAACCTCTTTGGTCTAACAATAAGCCATTGTGAATTACACGAACAGCATCTTTAACGCGGTCTTCAGCAACAAGGCAAGAAATACTAATTTCAGAAGTAGAAATGATTTCAATATTGATGCCCTCTTGGCTCAAAATATCAAACATTTGAGCTGCCACGCCTGGTTGACCTAACATACCTGCACCAATGATAGATACTTTTGCCATTCTTTCGTCAATATTTACAGCTTCAATATCAACAGTTTTTTGTAATTCTGCTAATACTTCACGAGCTAGTACAACATCATCCATAGCTACAGTGAAGATGAGGTCAGTTTTAGGTTCACCTACGGCGCGAATAGATTGAACAATCATATCAACATCCACGTTTTTTGCAGCCAATGCTTTGAACACAGTTGCTGCCACACCTGGTTTATTTTCAACGCCTACAAGGGCTACTTTTGCTGTATTAGTATCATCAGCTACGCCAGTAATTACGTGTTTATTTGCTTCCACAGTATAATCCTCCCGAATAATAGTACCTGTATTGTCACTAAATGTTGAACGTACGTGAATAGGTACACCATAACGGAAACCCATTTCTACGGCGCGAGGTTGCATTACACCTGCACCAAGACGTGCCATCTCAAGCATTTCGCCATATGTTACTTCTTCTAATTTGAAAGCCTCTTTTGCAACGCGAGGGTCTGTAGAGTAAACGCCTTCAACATCTGTGAATATTTCACAAACATCAGCTTTCATAGCGCCTGCCAATGCAACAGCAGTTGTATCAGAACCACCGCGACCTAAAGTAACCATATCACCATATTCAGTAATACCTTGGAAACCTGCAACCACTACGATATTGCCTTCATCCAAAGCTTCAAATACGCGATTTGGATCAACGCCTAAAATACGGCCTTTATTGAATGTATCACTACTTGTAATACCTGCTTGATCACCTGTTAAGGACATAGCTTTATGACCACGTTCGTTGAAAGCCATCGCCATTAATGCAATCGTTACTTGCTCACCTGTAGATAACAAGCGATCCATTTCACGACCATAAGGCTTAGATGTTACTTCTTTAGCCAATGCTACCAAGTCATCTGTTGTATCACCCATAGCGGATACAACTATAACGATTTTATCGTCTTCTTTCTTCTCACGAAGGACGCGATCAACAATATTAAATATTTTTTCTGGTGTAGCTACGGAACTACCACCAAATTTTTTAACGATTAAGGCCACAATAATCCCTCATTTAACTTATCTACTAAAAATCAATATGCATATACTTTACCACAAACAAATAGCACTGTAAAGGGATATAACGCAATTTATCCACTGCGCAAAAACAAAACTCCTTCGAGTGCGGACACAACTTTAGTATGATTATTTCAGTTATTATTAACATTTACAGACAAAAAGACCAGCCTTATGGCTGGTCTTTATTAGTTGATTAAGTTAATTAAGCAACTGTGATTGCTTTTTCGGATTCCCACAAACCGTGGATGTTGCAGTAGGATACAGCAATTAATTTACCAGATTTATTCAAGGAAACTGCCAAAGAACCTTCAGAAATTGCATGTACAGGGCCTTCGTTTGCAGTTGCGCCATCACCATGTACGTTGAAAGAAATTTCACCAACTTCGAATGGCAATTGAGTACCTTCAGCTACGAAGTACAATTTGATCCATTCAATGTGATGTTCTACAGTGTTAGGATGTGCGATGTCTTTACCAACGGACAATGTTACGTGGAAAGTTTCACCTGCTTTTACAGTGTCAACAGTCTCGATAACAGGAACGTGTTTTTCAGTAGCGAAATCGCCGGATTTAATGTAATCATGTACAGCCATAGTTAACCTCCTGGTTAGTGTTATATACATACTTAATGTCAAGAATATTCAGCACCTTGTGCTTATGACTATATTATACATTTTCGATATAGTTTTAGCAAGGGCTTTTTCGAAAATTTTAGATTTATTTATATTCAAGCTCTCCGTATTAGAACTCAATCCCTTTAGCAGCCTTAATTCCTTTTTCATAGGCATGTTTTACTACATTCATTTCTGTTACTGTATCAGCTATATCAATGATTTCAGGCTTCGCATAACGGCCCGTTAAAATAACGTGTAAACGCTTAGGTTTATGTTTAAGCATATCTACTACAGAATTTACATCAATCAGTTCATAATTAATGGCATTATTGATTTCATCCATAATGATAAGATCCCATCGGTCGGAATTTACCTCTCCAACCAGTGTACGCCAAGCCTCTTGTGCTGCCTCTTTGTGACGTGCCAATTCAGCGTCGCTAACCTCATCCCGTTTATAGTAAATAAAGCCTTTACCCATGGAGCGAATTTCTACTTGGTCACCTAATTTGGCAAGCCCCGCTAGTTCACCATAGCCATTACCACTTTTAATGAATTGTAAGATTAAAACCATAAAACCTTGTCCAACAGCACGTAATGCCACGCCTAATGCAGCCGTTGTTTTTCCTTTACCATTGCCAGTATTAACTAAAATTAAGCCTCGTTCACTCATATTTAGCTCCTTTTAGCTTTATAGTTAGCACATATATCAACAAAATGCTGTGCACCTTCATCAGAACCAGCAAAGTTCAAATGTAAATACGATGCTAATACATTATCAGTTGCATAGCCACCATCATAAGATTGAGGTCTTCGACCTCCTTCTAAGTGAAAGGCCCAAGGGAAATTCTCTACAGTTGGTTCCATCGTAGAGAAATGGAACTCATGCCCACGAAGAGATGTATCTGCAGCACCTAATAAGGTATCTCGCTTAGCTGTAGCCGTAACATACCCTACTTTTTGTAGCTTTTGTTGCATAATGCAATTAGCAGGTACAATACCTACTGTATTATATACGGCGCCCTCAAAATCGTGGATACTTTCACATAAATACATGAGGCCACCACATTCTGCATAAATAGGCATACCTTTTTCATTAGCTTCACGGATAGATTCCTTCATTGACTCGTTACTAGAAAGCTGGAACAAGAACATTTCAGGAAAACCACCACCAAATACTAGGCCATCTACATCTGGAACTTCAAAGTCATTAAGAGGGCTAAAGTATACGATTTCTGCACCCTTTTCCTCCAAGGCGGCTAAACTTGCTGGATAATAGAAGGAGAACGCCTCATCATAGGCTACACCAATTTTAACTCGTTTTTCTACGGATTTAGGATCTACTGCATCTGGTAATTCAATACTTGGCGCACTAGATGCAATGTCCAACAATTGATCGAGATTCACCATTTTCTCAACAGCTTCACGAATCGTGTTGATAGCCTCTGTTGGATCGACTTCAGTAACAGGTGTGAGTCCTAAATGACGCTCTGGAGAGTGCATACGGTCATCGCGATAAATAGCACCAATAACAGGTACACCAATTTTATCCATACCTTCACGAACCATGCGCTCGTGGTTGGCAGAACCTAAACGGTTTAAGATAACGCCGCCAAAGTTTACCTCTGGATCATAATCACGGAAACCTTTAGCAATAGCTGCCGCACTTTCACCCATGGCCTTGCAATCGATAACAAGCACCACCGGTGCATTCAATTGCTTAGCAATTTGAGCTGTAGAACTAACGCCTTCTCGACCCCCATCATAAAGGCCCATAACACCTTCAATAATAGCAAGGTCTACGCCATGCGCCATAGTAGCAAAGAAAGGATTTAATTTGTGAGGTGGCACGAGCCACGTATCTAAATTATAGCTGTCACGGCCGGATGCAATTTTATGAAAGCCCGGATCAATATAATCCGGGCCCACTTTAAAGGATTGCACCGTACGTCCACCATTTGCATAAGCAGCCAATAAGCCCGCTACGATTGTTGTTTTACCTACACCAGAGTTTGTGCCTGCAATGACAACACGTGGAATCTGTACTGTGTTCATAGATATTACCTCGTAATACGACGTGTTTGTTAACGGTCCTTACGTTTTGCAAGGATTGTAGATAAGTAGTTGAGTTTAGTATCTTTTGGCATATTGTCTAAACCAACATATACTTGCTCATCAGGCAAACCTACACGGCTAATCATAACCGCATCATCTGCCATGTTATGTTTAAGCAATGTTTCTTGTACTTCATCAAAGTTTTTATATACTTTCATGATTACCGCATCATCAGCTACAGCCAATACAGCATCAATTTTTTCTTTAGGTGCTGTAGCAGGAACGATAGCTAATACTTCTTCCTTCTCTACGATTGGATAGCCAAGGTGGGAACCAATAGCACAGAAAGCAGTAACGCCAGGAATTGTTTCAATTTCATGGCCTGTATTTTCAATCAAGCGATATACATACATGTATGTGCTGTAGAACATAGGATCACCCAATGTTAAGAAGACAACGCTTTTACCTTGATCTAAGTAGGACAAGATAATGCGTTTTGCTTCTTGCCAACCTTCCTCTTGTGTAGCATCATCCAATACCATTGGGAATACTACAGGAACGATTTCTGTATGTTCTTGAATGTATGGAGAAGCAATATTAAGTGCTACAGAACCATCTTTCTTTTCTGTTTTAGGTGTGATGATAATATCTGCTTCACCTACAATACGAGCAGCTTTTACAGTCATTAATTCAGAATCGCCAGGGCCTACGCCAATGCCATATAATTTACCTTTCATGGGGTTCTCCTATTCTTATAGTTACATTCTATTTATAATTACAATATCTTTTATTATAACTAATTTATGCAAGATATACAAAACTACTATTTAATATTTGGAATTGTTGGACGATGTGTACTACGTTTGCCATACAAATCATCAATACAATCTTGCACATGTTGACGGAAGATATCTTGTATTGCTTCATATTCACCAAGTGCGCTATGGATTGGTTTAACTGCATAACCATAATCGGCAAGTTCATTAATAACGCTATCTTCATCATCACCAAAGAGATCGTTTTGTGCATGATCTCCAAGAACTAATAATAATGGGTGCACATAAATTGTGTTTGGCCGTTTACCATCGAGCCATTCCCATGGCATAGCTACATCAGCCACATATGGAGCATTCTCTAAAACAGCGATACGTACATTTGTAAGGCCATCACGAATTAGTTTAAATTGTAGGTTGCCATATGATGAATTACCAGAACCGAGGCCACCATGACCAACCAATAGTAACCCGTCTTCTTTAGAAATGTTAAGCGATTTAATGAATCGGTCAATCAAAATTTGGTAATCATCTGGATGTTCCTCTTGGCTCATGTAGTATACGAGAGGTCTACCTACACGCAATACTTCTAGTTGCCCCTCTCCTTCATGAGCGAGGATATTATTTTTCAATTTATCAAACTCTTCCCCCCCAGTAAAATGTAGAGGTTGCACATATATATGTGTATATCCTTCTTGGATAAGTGTTTCTAATGCACCTTGCTCAGTAGGAATCTCAATCCCCCGTTCCCGTAATCGTTTAACGATAATACGAGAGGAAAATGCTAATTCCACAGTATAATCTGGATAAGATTTACGGATATGCTCCACAACGGAGTCAATATTATGTTCACGAGCACTGTCAACAGTGGACCCAAAAGCAACAACTAAAATAGCTTGTTTCATGGAAGTCTCCTTATTTAATTAATAATGTATCTTAATCATACCATAGACGACACCTTAGGGGCATACCATAGGACGTATAAAATGGATATTATAAATATTTTTCATAGTAAAAGTAAAAATCCTCCTCATTGGATTTCCAACAAGGAGGACTTTTACGTATATAAAGGAGTGTGGAGAGATGTATGTCTAATTATGTGAGAGATCAAACTACGAAATCATACCTTGTGCTTCCATACGAGAGTTTGTCATTACAGGTTTTACAGATTCACGAGGCATGGGACGCTTCCGATCAGACATGCGAATAGCTTGGCCTAAATGTTTCAAGAATAAATCTTGTACATAAGGATTTTCACCAAGACCTTCATTCCAAATATCTACATTGTACCCTTCTTCAGCGAGCAATGCATAAATGGAGTCAGAACGCTCACCGCCAAGGTAGTCCATTAAATGTGTAGAACCAATAAGAGCTAATGGTACTACTAATAAGTCTTTAAAACCCATACGATCTAATAATGTAAGAGCTTGTTTAAATGTAGGGAACCCATTTGTAGTAAATACTACTACATTTGGTGCTGCTCCATACATGGCTTTCAATTGTAATGTACTAAACTCTAATTGGTTTTGACCATTTGCCATGAGTACTACAGATTTATTAAGCGCCTTTGTATTAACATGACGCACGATGCTCTCTAATGTAGCTTCATAATCGTCAGCATAGTTTTTTACACCTAATGATGTAAGTAATGGTTTACCAATATTTACTTGATTAAAACCATATTCATTGCTATGTAAAAACTTCAATGCTTGTTTACGCATTTGTTGGTAACACTGATCTGCTACTAATGTTACGGGTTGAATGTATACCTCATCTATGCCAAGACGAGCAAAATCTTGCATAGCTTCTGTGAAAGAAGAAATCTTTTCATCATATTTCTCATTCCACTTTTCCACTAATGCATCAGATAAGAATACACGGCGTACCTCCATATCACTATACATGGAACGTACTTTTTTCTCTATACTGCCGATGGATTTCTCCACAGCATCTTGATAAATTGATCCAAAGGATGCAATAATTATGCCTTTCATATGTGACCTCCATATTGCTCATACATGATACAATCTCCATAACTGAAAATTGTTATCAACTACTATGTAATAATAGTACAAGATTAATGTATAGAAGTCAATGAGAAAAAATATCAAAATCAACCAAAATAATGTATAACCGATGCAACACCACATAAAAGAAGAAAAAATATAACAATAAACTTAATTCGACCTGTAAAGGTATCATACCTTCTCTTGTCGCCAGCTGTAATTTTGCCAGAGCGATTATGACGCCATAGACTAAAGACACAAGCAACACAAAGAATAATAATTAAAATATACTTCAAATCAATCATATAACTTGGTAAAGCAATATAATCACTAAACAATGAAAGTCCAAAGAAACAATTCCCTAAGATACCAATTACAATTTTAACTATTCGTTGCCTAGCTATAATGACGAGATAATTCACCATTAATAAGCCAAAGAGACCAATTAGAATATTCTCAAACATATCTACCCTACTAATTTAAAATCATAGTACTCTAATCTATTTAATATATACATTACACTATTACTTCAAGATACACAAAATGATGCTCTGTACTTGTGTAGCGACATCAGGAACGAGGAGCAAACAAGTATAGGGCATCATTTTTAATATATTTGTAGTAATGTTATGGGGTCCCATCAAAATATGCCTAAATAAAGATCAAATAAAATTACTCATGTATTCACATATTCATATCCATATAACCAAAAAGAATATAATTATAAAATCTACTACCATACTATATTCATCACATTAATTTCTTAAAACTCCTTATTTTTTCTTATACTTCTAGGGGTATAGGGTTTATTGACACCTCTTTTACCCTTTGTTACGATTGGCTTAAGGTTATATATATGCAATAAATCTACATTTTTCAATATATTAAAATTATGTAAATAATTGCATATCCCTGTAGTTTTAGTTTTGGATAGGAGTATAGAAATGAAAAAACAATTAGCTTTAGCATCCGCTATTCTAGGTCTTGCAGTATCCTTTGGTGCACCTGTTGTATCTAATGCTGCATATCAATTAAATGAAGAAGTAAAAGATCCTACACCTGCATTAAAAGAAGCATCTACTATTGGTGTTCGCACACATGAAACTAAAGAACTTCAAAATCTTCAAAACAAAGATGCTATCGTAGTTATGAGCTTTGGTACAACTTATAAAGAAACTCGTGCTAAAACAATTGATGCTACTGTAGATGCTATTCAAGCAGCTCACCCTAATACTAAAGTAGTAACAGCTTTCACAAGCCACATTATCCGTGACCGTATCCAACAAAAAGAAGGTATTACATACCCAACTCCTGAAGAAGCATTAGCCCAATTGAAATCTGAAGGTTACTCTCGCGTAGCTTTGACATCCTTGGATGTTATCCCTGGCATGGAATACAACTATGATGTAGCTGTTTATAACCTTTACAAAAATAACTTCAAAAAAATGACACTTGGCACTCCTCTTATGTACTGGATGGGTCAAGAAGGCCAAACTGATGAAGTTATTCAAACAATTAAGGCTGTACAATCTCAATTCCCTAAAGTAGGCAAAGAAGATGCTGTTCTTATCATGGCTCATGGTACTCCAGATCCTGCAAATGCTTACTATTCTGTAATTCAAGACCGCATCCATACTCTTGGCTTGAAAAATGTATTTGTCTACACTGTAGAAGGTACTCCAAATCTTGAACAAGTTATCCCTCAATTAAAATTACATGGTATTAAGCACGTTACATTGATGCCATTCATGATGGTTGCAGGCGACCATGCTAACAATGACATGGCTGGTGCTGAACCAGATTCCCATAAATCCATCCTTGAAAAAGAAGGCTTCAAAGTAGATACTTACCTTCATGGTTTAGGTGAAAACCAAAATATCCGTAACTTATTTGTTGAACGTGCAAACGAATCTTGGGGCGCTTTACAAAAATAATCAATCCATAATTTAACTAGTATCGTTATATAACGTACATAGGAGTACATCATGAAAAAACTACTACTTTGTAGTCTCGCTTTGGTCATGGTTGTACTAGCAATAGCTGGGTGTGGTAAAACCACATCCAGCTCTTCTGCTACTACGAAGGAATTGACCTTTAATGGTCAAACCTATACTGTACCAAAGGATCCACAAAAAATTGCTGTATTATCTAATTCTGTTTTATCTATGCTTTATGCTGTCGATGGTAAAGCCATTAGCCGTGCCAATACAACGGATAAATTACCCCCAGAATTAGAAGCTCTACCCGCTCTTGGTCAAACTGCAAATATCAACATGGAACAACTATTAGGCTTGAAGCCAGATGTGGTATTGGGTTTAGTAAATCAACATAAAAAATATGAATCCCAATTACAAGCTAATAATATTCCAACCGTACTTTTTGATTACGATGGTATTAAAGATAATGTACCAATGTTAACATTCCTTGGCGAGTTAACCAATCATCAAGACAAGGCTAAATCTGTTATTACTACCTATGAAAGCAATATCACCAAGGTAAAAGATGCAGTTAAAAATCAACAGCCTGCACGTGTTGCCGTATTACGTGCCACAGGGAAAGGTGTAACTGCCGAAACTGATGAAGCAGTGACTGCATCTATGGTAAAAGAACTAGGTATGACAAATGTTGTTGCCTCCCACCTAGAAGGTACAACCAAGGATAAAACTGTCCCTTACTCTCTTGAAACATTGACGGCAGATAATCCTGATATTATCTTTGTTGTTACAATGGGCAAAGAAGAAGAAATTACAAAAGCCATGAAACAAGCTATGACAGATAATCCTGCATGGGCTAATTTAAAAGCTGTACAAAATAACCGCGTAATATATTTACCATCTAAACTATTCCTATTAAACCCAGGTCTACAAACACCTGAAGCTATGGCACGTTTAGTTAAAGAAGCATACGGTATTAATGTTACATTCTAACATATTGCATCATGCTAAAGAGGGCATCCCCCAAATAGGGAATGCCCTCTTTTTCTATTAGTATCAAGCTACTCAACTAATCCTTTTACACGCACATATTTTTTATTATCAAATGTATCAAGTTGTACATCTACAGAGAAAACATCTCTAAACAACTCATCTGATATTATTTTATTTGTTTCTCCTGAGGTTACTAAATGGCCTTCTTTTATAACAGCCATATAATGTGAATATTGAACCGCCTGTGTTAGTTCGTGAAGTACCATGAGAACGGTTAAATTTTGTTCCTTATTTAAGCGTTTCAATAACTCCATAATTTCTAATTGGTGATTAATATCTAAATATGTTGTTGGTTCGTCTAATACTAATAATTTTGGTTGCTGTGCTAGCGCCATAGCAATCCAAACGCGTTGCCGTTCGCCACCAGATAGGGATGGGATTAATTGTTCTCTCAAATGATTCGTTTTTGTAATGTCTAATGCATAATCAACAATTTCACGATCTTCTTTAGCCGTGTTTTTCCACCACGTTTGGTATGGATACCGTCCACAATATACCAATTCTTCTACAGTCATATCCTTTGGCATATTCGGTACTTGTGGCAAAAATGCCATTTGACGAGCCAGTTTATTTTGTGAATAAGAGGATAATGGCTTATCAAAGATGGTTACACACTCACTAGGACTAGAAATATACCCGATCATAGATCGTAAAAGCGTACTTTTACCACAACCATTAGGCCCTATTAATGTCGTAATTTTACCGATAGGAACCGATACATTAATGTCATGTAGAATATGACGATTACCAAGAGTTACGGATAACTGTTTTACATCAATAGCGGTATTCATTAGTTATCCCTCCTCAACAGATACAAGAAGAACGGCGCTCCAAAAAATGCCATAATAATGCCCACTGGTACCTCTATAGGGCTCCACATAACACGTCCTATTGTATCACTGACAACAAGAACTAGTGCACCTAGTAATGCGGATCCAGGCAGTAAATATGCATAGTCGTTACCGATTATAAGACGTAACATATGGGGAATAACCAAACCTACAAATCCGATAAGCCCAGCTATACTTACAGCACCAGCCGCTAAAAGAGCAGCCACTGCAGTCATAATAAACCGTGTTTGTTCTACCTTAAGGCCTAATCCTTTTGCAGTTTCATCACCTAAACTTAAAATGGTAAGTCGTTTAGCTCCTAAACAGGCAAAAATAAGACCAATTACAGCATATGGAAACAGCACTTCTACCTGAGGCCAACTGCGTGCAGCGAGTCCCCCTACCATCCAAAGCAATGCCCCTTGTACACGATCACCGAAGAATACAAGTAGTGCTGAAATACCTGAGCCTAAAAAGGCTGCGACCGCAACACCAGCTAAGATAATACGACTAGGTCGCACTCCATTTTTCCATGCTAATGCATACACCATAAGTGCTGCAGCCATAGCACCTAAAAAGGCCACTAAAGGAACTATATGATCATACCCAGGAAATAAAATAAATATGATAACACCAGCTAGTCCTGCACCAGAGGATACCCCTACAATTTGTGGATCCGCTAGGGGATTTTTCATAACCGCTTGTAATATAGCCCCCGATACTGCAAGACAGGCCCCTACCAAAGCAGCCACAATATTACGGGGCAAACGAATATTCCAAATAATCTGTGAAGCCGTATCTGTTAATTCATCAGACCATAACGTTCTCCATATCTCTGCTAGCGATACAGGTGTAGAACCCCAGATAAGAGATATAATCATACAAGCTATCACTGCAATAAGTAAAACAATGATAACAGATAAACGAAAGGCCTTTCGTTCATTAATAGACTCCATACGAACCCCCTCTCCATATCTTCATATACAAAATAAGTCATTTTGAAAATTCTATATTTTAAACCTAGTAACAGCAATTTTACAGATACTACCAATTAAAAATATTTATTTTTAACTGGTAGTATCTAAGAAAAGAGCACACTATTGCTAGAAGAAATATTACTTTTAACTGGTAGTATCTAAAATATACAGTAAAACCCGAATCGCAGAACTACAAAAAATACGATTCGGGTTTTGTATTATTTAGATTCTTTACCTTCTACAAAAAGCATGTCATTGCGTTTTACATCTGTGTAAAGCAATGCATTACATACGGAAGCAGCAATTGGGCTACCACCTTTGTTACCTTTTACAGTGATATAAGGAACTGGGGATACTTCCATCAAATAATCTTTGGATTCTGCAGCGCCTACGAAGCCTACAGGGATACCGATGATAAGAGCTGGTTTAATACCTTCTTCAAGAGCTAAGCGCAATACTTCGTACAATGCAGTAGGAGCATTGCCAATAGCTACGATTTGGCCTTCTAATTGTTTGCCAAATGTACGCATAGCCGCGATAGAACGTGTTACACCCAATTCTTTAGCCATTTTAGCTACGTTTTCATCTTTAATCAAGCAGTGTACTTCGTTACCACGAATTTTAAGAGCTGGTTTGGAGATACCTGTGCGAACCATTTCTACGTCAGTGTAAATATTAGCACCATTCTCCAATGCTTCGATACCTTTTTGAACAGCATCAGGGCTCATTTTTACGAGTTGAGCGTATTCAACGTCACCAGAAGCATGTACAGTACGGGATACTACGCGTACTTCATCATCTGTTAAACCTAAATCTTTTACATAATCGTAAATGATTTGCATACTTTTATCTTCAATCGCTTTAGGATTTTTAACGTAATCCATTAGTGTCCTCCCATAATTCGAAAAATTCATCATTCGATGATACCACGTGGCTTTCAATCTTAACTCGTGGACGATCGATAACAATAACATGGATGCCAAGATCCATGGCTGCTTGTAATTTTGTATCAGCACCACCTACAAGGCCAGAGTTTTTCATAACTACAACGCTAGCCTTTGTATCGTGGAACATAATGCGGTTCATATCGTAAGAAAATGGACCTTGCACTGCAACGATGCGCTTTGGACTTACATTGAGGTCTTCCATCATTTGTAACACCTCTGCGGTAGGTAAAATACGTGTCCATACTTCACAGTCTTGTAAGGCTTCAGATTTAGCAAAGATGTGCATTGTCTTACTACCAGTAGTCAAATACACATGGTTATTATTTTCTTTTGCTAATTTGCCTGCTAGATTGGCTGCCTCTACTTCGTCCACTACGATATGTAATTTATCATAGTCTGGTAATGGCACTTCTTTACGTTCGAAACGAACAAAAGGAATACCTTCAGCTTTTGCTGCATCTTGAGCCGTAGCTGTAACAATAGCAGCATACGGATGGCTTGCATCGATTAAAAGGCGCACATTGTGCTCTTTAATCAAGTTTTGCATCGCCTCTTGGTCAAGACGGCCCGTATGTACGGTAATACCTTTATGAGCAGCAAGCTCTGCACCATATTGACTAACAACCGTAACAAGCACATCTTCACCAGTTCGTTTTTGGATTTCTACCGCTAAGGTGCGACCATCCAAAGTGCCGGCAATGACCCAAATCATAATTTGTAGCCTCGAGGTGTAATCATGCGACCATTTTCAACATAGGTTTGGCTGTTACCGATGATAACAAGTGTTTGCATATCTACTTCTTCGTTAGTGAAGTTTTCAAGGTCAGAAATTACCATATGTTGACCTGGGCGACCTGCTTTTTGCACGATTCCAACAGGTGTTTTAGGGTCGCGGTATTTAAGAACGATTTCGCGAACTTCATCTAAATGTGTAACACGTTTTTTACTGCGTGGGTTGTACAAAGAGATAACCATATCACCTTGTGCACAAAGGTCTGCACGTTTTTTGATAAGATCCCATGGCGTCATCAAGTCGCTCAAGGAAATAACTGCAAAGTCATGCATCAATGGTGCACCTAATACGGATGCTGCAACGTTTACAGCACTAAGGCCAGGTACGATATCTACGGAAGGACGTTTTTCTGCTGGCACTTTATTAGCAAGTTCTAACACAAGACCTGCCATGCCATATACGCCGGAGTCACCAGAGGATACTACAACTACTTGATGACCTTCTACCGCTAAATCAACGGCTTGTTGGCAACGATCAACTTCTTGCATCATCGCAGTACCTACAGTTTCTTTACCTACGATAAGGTCTTTGATCAAGTCGAGGTATGTCAAATAACCTACAACGCGGTCAGCAGCTAAGATAGCTTCGCGCGCTTGAGGCGTCATAAACTCTTCATCGCCAGGGCCGATACCGATTACTTTGATGTTACCTGTGCAATGGCTACCGTTGTTTTGGGATAAATTGTTTTGTGCTGTATTAATGTTCGGCTCTTGGCCGCTAGTAATGCCGTTGTCTCGCATACGTTTCCTACTCCTATAGTTCCTTTTACAAAATTAGATTCTTTTAATTCTTCTTCTTCAATGAGTGGTGCCATCTCGTCCTGTGTATAGAACACGATAGGCCACCCCATAATTTGCATCGCCTCTAAGAGGCCTACCTCATCTTGTTTAACGATGACCGATGCTGCCGTTACAAGGCTCTTTGGTGAAAGCTTATGCGCTGCTAGCGACTGTTGTATGGCGTCAAGGATTAACTCCTTCGGCGTATCTCGACGACAGCCAATGCCCATCGTATAGGTACGAGGGCGCAAAATCAATTGGTGACCATACTCAGTAATGACTTTATCCGTAATGACTACGCGAGAAGCACCGTCCTCAGTGCTTTCATTCTTACATGGAATAGAATCTAGTTGATCCAAAGAAACAACGTGAACAATACCATGTTCACCAATATGAGCTTTTGTAGTTTTCTCTAAATGCTCTGCATTCGCTAAGCTAGCATCGATATAATAATCAACACGCTCTCCCCCAACGATGGCAGAGTTCACATTGATTAAGGTTTGAAAATCATCCACCAACAGATGCTCATGGCGCGCCAACACGTCAGGCGCTGGCAATCCGTTTACATCCGTAGCGGTTGTAATAACGGGGTCCGCATCGATGGCCAGCGAAATGGACTGCGTCCATTCGTTGGCGCCCCCAAGATGACCAGATAATAAGCTAATCACATGGTGTCCTACTTCGTCCATAACGACTACCGCAGGATCCTTAGATTTATGCTCAATATATGGTGCAATCATGCGCACTACGATACCGAGTGCCATAATACATAGTACTTGGTCGTAATCCTTGAAAATCTGCCCCATATGGTTTTTAAGGGAATCAAAATAGACAGCCTCGCCACCAGAAGGACGGTTTTCTTTTTCAAAGCAATCCGCATGAGGGGCCACCAAAGACCTGATGCGTTGACCTAGCTTTGCGCCTCGTTCTGAAACGGATAGAATAGCGGTTCTATTCTTTTTGGGTTTAGTAACAGTCAAAGGCACACTAGTTTCTAGTGCTTTCATCATACTAGTCCTTAGCACTGCGGTACATGTGAGCAAAGCCTTTGTCATACAATTTAGATAATTCGTATTCACTATCTAATACATGGCTTACTACGATCATAGCTTGGCGCAATACGCCTTCTTTCGCTACGATGTCCGCAATGGTTTCCAATGTGCCACGGATAATGCGTTGATCAGGCCAAGACGCTTTTACGACGATAGCCACTGGAGTCGTTTTGTCATAACCGCCCTCAATGAGTTCAGCCACTACTTTATCTAACATTTGAACGCTAAGGAAAATACACATTGTCGCTTCATGAGCTGCTAACATGCGCAATTTTTCCTTTGGAGGCATCGGTGTACGGCCTTCCATACGCGTAATGATAACTGTTTGGGACACATTAGGTAATGTGTATTCTTGTTTCAAAGCCGCTGCTGTAGCAAGGAAAGAACTTACACCTGGCACGACTTCATAAGAAATACCCATGCCAGCCAGTGCATCCATTTGCTCTTGAATAGCCCCGTAAATAGCAGGGTCACCTGTGTGAAGGCGGACTACGCTTTTACCAGCCTCAACAGAAGCTTTCATAACAGCCAACACCTCATCAAGGTTCATAGTAGCACTGTTATGAATTTCACAGCTTGGTTTACAAGCCTCTAAAATGGCAGGATTTACCAAGGAGCCAGCGTAGATAACAACGTCTGCCTCTTGCACTAATCGATACCCTTTGCGAGTAATTAACTCGGGATTCCCAGGGCCTGCGCCTACAATATGTACGTCAACCATATTACTCTCCTTCTGCGATACGCGTTGCAGATACAATGAAAATTGGACTCAATGGGTCTAATAAATGATATGGACCAGCCTTGCGATAACGACTGATGGACATTTGGTAACCTTCATAGGTGAAAGGGCGACCTTTCAACTCTTTTAAGATTGTATAACCAGTTTCCATCGTTACTGCCGTTACAACTAAACGACCGCCAATTTTTAATAGACGTTGCGCCTCATCCATGATGCCCGTCATACCGCCAGCACTACCGCCGATGATAACCGCATCAAGGTCAGGCAATTCTTCCATGCCTTCAGGAGCTTTGGACTTGATAACCGTCATATTATTTACATTGAATTTCTTCATGTTTTCATTGATAAGGTCGATGCCTTTATCAAAGCGCTCAATCGCATATACATGTCCTTTAGGCGCGGCCAAGGCTGCTTCAATAGAAATAGAGCCTGTACCAGCACCAACGTCAAGGACGATGCTATCCTCTTCGATACGCGCCTCGTTCATAACGGCTTTGCGAATCTCGCATTTCGTCATCGGCACGTCGCCGCGGATAAATTCCTCATCAGGAATTCCGAAAAAATGTCTCATCCTAGTACCACCATTACAGAATGACCAAAGCCTTCAAGCTCAGTTAACACCTCTAACGTGGAATCTACGATTTTTTCATCATCATAGCTCAAACGCTCAAGGGCTGCCGCTCTCGTTTCTTTTGGCCAACCTGCATCTATTAAAATACGCGCAATATGCGCTGGATTATATTCAGGATCCGTCAAGAACCCCATTTTTTTACCTGCTTCATATACGAGTTTCTCTGGTGCCGGTTGGCGACCGTGAAAGCTCATTAAATCCGCATCATGCCACACCTCATTGAGTCGAGCGAAGGCAAAGGTCATAGAACTAATGCCTGGCACCACCTCAATAGGGTTAGCAGTAAATTTCTTTTTCAAATACGGTAACAAGCTATAATAGCCTGTGTCACCGCTTACCATAACTACCACATCATGGTCGTTGAGCTCACGCTCAATTTGCTCAGCCAGTAAGCTAAGCTTACCTGTTACAGGATATGTAATTTGGCCAGGCTCTTGAAAGTCCTCTAGGGCCCGTTCGCTACCTACCAATACTGTAGCATGTTTAATTAAATTAAGGCCTCTAGGCACCACATAATCAGGATTACCCGGACCAATGCCTACGATATACAAGGTATGTGCCATTGTTCAAGCTCTCCTATCTCTTTTGCATGCTTATCCATTGCCAAAATCTCACCTTTTAAGGTGGTAATAATGATGCCAATCTCTGCTTCGTTAGCAATATATCGCTCACTACGTAACGATGCACGATCTACAACACGTTGGTATACGCCAGTCAGTCCTTCTCGTTCTAAAATAGGGAACGTAGACTCTGTGGTTTGGCAATTAAATAACTCTTCACACACCGCTTGAGATGCCCCTTCTAAAGCAGCGTAGGCCACGATACTTTCCATGCGTCCATCACTCATGCGATTGTGGGTATGGAAACTACCACTAGCTAATTTTATGAGCTTACCAATATGACCGATGATCAAGATACGCTTGAAGCCAATTTCAACGGCTTTTTCCAGCATAAAGCCAATAAAGTTACTCGTTTCGGCCATTTGGTTCTTATGAATACCTAATACTTGTTCAGCTAAATCTTGACCAATACGTCCCGGCACAAGAACAGCCGTTTCACAACCATTGGCTTTCATAACTCTTAGCTGAGGCACTAACGAGTTTTTGAACCCTTCTTCACTCATAGGCTTAACGATACCTGTAGTACCGATAATGGAAATACCACCTTCAATACCCAGGGTATGATTTAACGTTTTCTTAGCTAAGACCATACCGTTTGGCACGCTCACCGTTACCGTTACACCTTGACCATGTACGCAATGCTCTTCAAAAACGATGTTCATCATCGTACGAGGCCCTGGATTGATAGCTGGTTCTCCAGGCGGCATCGCAAGGCCCGGTTTAGTTACCGTCCCAACGCCAAAGCCCGCTCGGAATCGTAGTTCACCAGTATCATCAAGGGTCACCGTCGTTTCCACATCATTACCATGGGTTACATCTGGATCGTCGCCGCCGTCTTTCATAACGGTTACCTTAGCCTCTGTATCGGATATAACCTCTACGGCTTTAATAGGCACCTCAATATACTGACCTTGAGGATTTTCAATGACCACTTGGTCCACAATGTTCTTATCTAAGAGGGCTAATAAACCAGCTTTCATACCTGCCGTAGCACATGAACCTGTGGTATAGCCACCCTTCATGTCCTCTACTCTCATAAGGCCTCCTACACCGATAGGGTTAGCGACTCCAAGGAATCAAACTAACCCTATCTTATGGACATATGTTATTAGGAACGGAAGTTAACGAATTGCAATTCTACAGGAATATCCAATTGTTTTAACATTTGGATTACTGCTTGCAAATCGTCTTTATCCTTACCAGATACGCGCACTTGATCCTCTTGGATAGATGCTTGTACCTTAATTTTCATGTTTTTAATTGCTTTTACTACTTCTTTAGCATTTTCTTTTGTAATGCCTTTTTTAATAGTAATGATTTGGCGAACTGTAGCGCCAGCAGCTGGTTCAATTTTGCCGTAGTCAAGATTTTTAATCGCTACGTTACGTTTAACCATTTTGCCTTTTAATACATCGATAATGGCATTCAATTTATATTCATCATCACCGATGATTTTAATAGTGTCACCTTCAAGACTAATTTCCGCTTTAGAACCACGGAAATCATAACGCGTACCAATCTCTTTTTTCGCTTGGTTTACCGCATTATCTACTTCCTGCATATCCACTTCGGACACAACGTCAAAGGAACAATCTTTAGCCATTTTATACCTCCTACACCTGAACCCATTGGGCATGGGGTTCATAGCATTACTTTCATCATCCTCATATTCCAAGTGAAAGTGTAAATGTACACCAAATCGGAATATATCTCTATAATTATACCTTATAATAGGCTTATTTTCTAGGTAAATCGATTTTTTTAATTATAACTATTATTAATCATAAGAGGATTATCCAGTGAATATCTATTGAATAAATATATAGATTAATACAAAAAATTTATACATATAATCAGGATATACTTAAGAATAGAAAAAGACTGCACTCTTACAAGTGCAGTCTTAACATTATCATTATAAAATTGTAATTTCATCATAAGTAGGTTGAACTACTAGCTCACCTTTAGCATTGATGATACCCCATTTACCTTTGATTTTTACTGGGCTGTAACCATGAGAGAAGCTACCAGTACCAGAAATATCTTTCATAACTGGAGTTTCTGTCACCGTACCATCAAGGGATAGAATCTTATAATTGCCTTCTTTGTTATATACCCATGTATACGTATCACCAAGGAACGTTTTTACGTTCATAGATTTATCGCCTTTATAGATAACGCGACCAGTTGCCATATCTACTACATAACGATTTGTATCGTTAGTAACAGACATTTCATGCTCACCTACAAAGTCTATAGCATCGTATTTAAATGGCACCTCTTGTTTGCCTGTTTCCATATCAAAAATACCATATTTATTAGTATCTTTGTTTTTCAATGTTAACAATACATTGTTTACGTCGATTGTACCAGCTTCATAGTTGCCAGGTTGAATTACATATTGGCCTTGGCGATTCATAAAGCCTAATTTACCTTCATTACGAACCAAGGTACCATGTTCTTCCATAGGATATACATAATCGTTTTTACTATCGATTACAACAGTGCCATTACGATCAATATAGCCGCGTTTCATGCCATCATCAACAAGACCACCAAGACCATCAAGATATACGCCACCGTGATTATATAAGTAGCCCATACCTACAAGACCTAAAATACCACCTAGACCAAAGTGACTTACCTTACGACGGAATTCAGCCAAACCATTTTTATATGGATATACTTCATTAGATGGAGCATTAAACAGTACAGTGCCTTTACCATCGATAGCTACTACTTTACCGTTAGCTTTTACAAAGGCACGATCCTCACTAAATTTAGTTTCTACATCGGATAACGCTTTAAATTGAGGCTGAATTACTACATTGCCACTAGCATCTTTAAATCCTAATTTACCTTTTTCTGTGAAAGCTACATAAGAATCACTTGGATAGCTTTGGCTAACAGTTTTAGGATCAAAGTCATTTAACTCTTTAACAGCCGTATTTTTTTCATTGAGGCTACTATATAAAGCTTCTTGTGCCTCTTTACCAGATTCTAATACAGTACCATTTGCTTTAATGTGAGAGATTTTATTTTTACCTTCTTCAACAAAGAACGTACCGTCTTTTTTACTAGATGCATCTATGGATTTATAGGCTGGAGCTAGTACAACTTGACCATTAGTACCTACGATACCCCATTTACCCTTTTCTTTTACAAGCCCTAAATAGCCTTGTTGTAGTAAGGAATCGTCTTTTAATACCTTCATAGCTTTTTTTACAGCAGCTGGCGGCTCTTTAACAGCACCAGAAATAGGTACAAAAGTATCAAGTCTACCAATACCCACACCTACGCCTACAGAAGTACTGCTAGAACGACTTGTAGATTTTTCTGTAGTCGTTGTTGTAGATGTAGATACAGTAGAACTATGTTGCTCACGAGTCACACGTGTACTAGTAGATGTTGGTGTATCTTGATTCGTCACTGTTGTACTAGTAGTAGATGTTGTTGTAGATGCTGCGAAAGCACTTGTAGACATAGCCGCCAACACACAAGCGACTAATAAGGATTTCTTGTTAAGATTCATAAACCTCTCCTTTTACAAATTAAACTTAGGTACAAAACAATAATATCGATACCAAATCTATATATTAAAAATATATAAATTTTATTAATATAAATTATACTATATAGACCTTTAGAAAAACAACAAAGGATGAAAAATTCTTCATTTACTATTTATTTGATATAATAAAAGCTATGAAAACAGCAAAGATAATCGACTTGATTGTAGATTCTGACGTACATACGCAGTCTATGAATCATATTATAAAACAACAACATATTTCACAACGTATGAGGCGACGTTTGCGAAATGACGGTATCATAACGGTCAATGGTACCCCTTCCACTTGGAATACATTGGTGCATGGTGGGGATCATCTCGTTATGAAATTGACACCAGATCAAGAATTTAGTGTAAGCCCTATGAATCTGGATATTGTCTACGAAGATGAGTATATTCTAGTCATCAATAAAGAGGCAGGTATTCTGATGCATCCAACCTCGACCGTGCGAGATCATACATTAGCTAATGGAGTACTATATTACTACCAAGAAACTCATCAGCATTATGATTTCCATCCGGTACACCGATTAGATAAGGATACATCTGGTATTGTCATCATTGCTAAAACTTCAGTAGTACAACATGCATTTGATAAAAAGCATACACACTTCCATAAATGTTACGATGCTATCGTTGAGGGAAAACTTCCCTCTGTAGCTTTAACCATTAATTGGCCTATAGGACGTAAATCAGGCAGTATCATTGAGCGCTGTTGTACGCAAGAGGGCAAACCTGCTCGCACAGATATAACGGTGGTTGCTTCCCATATTATCCACAGAGCTCACATGAGTGCTATAAATACGAATAATCAAGGTAATCAAAGTTTTACTCATATTCGCTGTTTATTACACACAGGGCGCACTCATCAAATTCGTGTCCATCTATCTCAACTGGGATATCCACTTGCAGGAGATGATTTATATGGTGGTCATTTAAACTATATTGGACGCCAAGCGCTCCATGCATCACGCGTTAGCTTTTACCATCCCATGACAGATGAATGGTTAGAACTACAGGCACCAATACCATCGGATATGAAGGCATTACTAACCTACTAAGGTAATCAATATTTACTAATTAAACACTAATACATAAAAATTAACCCACATGGGCTATAAAATCAGACGAAATTTATGCATAAGTTATACAAAAAATATTGGCCCTTTATAGTGTTTCTTGATATACTTAACTTGAATTGATATATGATTGCAATAACACTAGTTTTTTATCTAGCTCATATGCGCTAGAAATACTAGCAGTCATAGTATTAATAACATGATATGACAGGCCCTATGGCCAAGGAGGACAACATGCCATTAGTTACTACTACAGAAATGTTCAAAAAAGCCTATGAAGGCGGCTATGCTGTTGGCGCTTTCAATGTAAACAACATGGAAATCGTACAAGGTATCGTAGATGCTGCAAAAGAGGAACAATCCCCTCTTATCTTGCAAGTATCTGCAGGTGCTCGTAAATATGCAAAACATATTTACCTTGTAAAACTCGTAGAAGCAGCTCTTGAAGACAGCAACTTACCTATCGCTCTTCACCTTGATCACGGCGATTCCTTTGAGATCTGTAAAGATTGTGTAGATGGTGGTTTTACATCCGTTATGATTGACGCATCTCACCATGATTTCGATGAAAACGTAAAAATCACTAAACAAGTTGTTGAATACGCTCATGCTCATGGCGTTGTAGTAGAAGCAGAACTAGGCCGTTTGGCTGGCGTTGAAGATGATGTAAATGTATCCGATGCAGATGCTCGCTTCACTGACCCAGAACAAGCCGCTGAATTCGTACACCTTACAGGCGTAGACTCCTTAGCAATCGCTATTGGTACTAGCCACGGTGCTTACAAATTTAAAGGCGACCCTTACCTTGACTTTGACCGTTTGAAAAAAGTTGGTGAATTGTTGCCTAACTTCCCTATCGTATTGCATGGTGCATCCTCTGTATTGCCTGAATTCGTAGCTAAATGTAACGAATTTGGTGGCAACATTCCTGGTGCACAAGGCGTACCAGAAGAAATGCTTCGCAAAGCAGCTCAAATGGCAGTTTGCAAAATCAATATCGATACAGACCTTCGCCTTGCTATGACTGCATCTGTACGTGAATACTTGGCTCAAAATCCATCTGAATTTGACCCTCGTAAATACTTAGGACCTGCTCGTGATGCTATTAAAGGCATGGTAGCTCACAAAATTAAAAATGTTTTAGGTTCTTCCAACAAACTATAATCAATGGCTAGTGGATTTTTAAAAGGAACCTTAATTTTAACCATTGCCGGTTTCGTAGTGAAAGCCATCGGTAGTATTAACTGGATTCTTCTATCTCGCATCTTGGGTGGTGAAGGCATCGGTATCTACCAGATGGCCTTTCCTATCTATTTGTTACTATTACAAATTTCGAGCGCAGGTGTGCCGATTGCCATCTCTATTTTGACGGCAGAACGATTAGCCTTACACGACTTTGGTGGTGCTAAGAGAGTATTTAATATATCTTTTACAATGTTAACCATTACAGGCTTTATCGCCAGTCTTGCCATGTACTTTGGTGCAGATTGGTTGATCTCTAGTGGTCTCATTGCTGAAAGCCGTGCCTACTACTCTATCATCGCGCTCGCTCCGGCAGTATTCTTTGTAACGTGGATTTCCTGCTTCCGCGGGTATATCCAAGGCTATGAAATGATGACGCCAACGGCGGTCAGCCAAATCGTAGAACAACTGTTACGTGTTATCGTCATGCTCGGTGCCGCAGCTATCTTGTTACCTTATGGTCTACCAGCTGCTGCAGGTGGTGCTAGCTTAGGTGCTGGTGTCGGTGCCTTTGGTGCCTTCCTGGTGCTCTTGTACTATTACTATAAATTGCCTAAAGCTAGTAGTACTGGTGAAAGCTACGATGGTCCCCGTGAATCAGCTAAAGAAATTTTGTCACGACTCTTAACATTGTCTATTCCAATTTCTTTAGCAAGTATCATGTTGCCACTGACAGCTAACCTCGATTTGCTCATCGTACCACGTCGTCTCTTAGATGCTGGCTTCCCAATGAACGAGGTAACAGAGCTCTTCGGTTATCTTACAGGTATGGCGGTACCGCTCATCAACTTGGCTACCATCATTACAGCAGCCCTTGCAACAAGCATTGTACCAGCTATCTCTCATGCCTTTGCAAAACGCGATCATCAAGGTATTTATGAACGTACCTCGGGCTCCATGAGATTGACATTTATGGCTACTGTACCATTTACGGTACTATTATATGTACTTGCTGCCCCAACAGTTACCTTGATTTATAATGCACCTAAGGCAGAGTTAGCTACACAAATCACTGCGTTCTCTATCTTCTTCCTCGGGGTACACCAAGTAACAACAGGTATCTTACAAGGTCTCAACAAACCGCGTATTCCTGTAATTAATATGGGTATTGCGTTAGTTATCAAGGTCATCCTGAACTGGACATTGACGGCTATCCCATGGCTTGGTATCGGCGGTGCTGCGTGGGCAACCGTTGCTGATATTGGCTTTGCAGCGTTACTCAACTTGATTTACATCAAAAAATACACTGGCTACTTCCTCGATATTTCCCTACTTTGGAAAAACGTGGTCAGTGCCGGTGTCATGGGTATACTCATCTTTATGAGTTACCACTACTTAACAAATATCTTACCTATGTGGGCTAACTTCATACTCACTGGTATTGAAGGCTTATTGCTCTATGTTATTATCATGGTTCTTTTAAAAGGACTTAATAAAAACGATGGTGCCAGCATGCCACTTATTGGTAGATTCTTTAGATAATTATATAAAAACCAAGAGGACTGACTTATTGATCTGCACCTCCAAAAATTGTTTCCAATTTTTGGGTTGCAGTTCATATTTAAGCCAGTCCTCTTTTTATACTACCTATATAGATACTATTTATGGAAAATTTTTGTATCACCAAAAACATCAGGTGGTACACCTAAACCTAGTTTTATCTTATTATAGTTTGTTTTATTTCTCTTATTATCCACATATTGTATCATATCTCTAATTTTATAATTACTTACATGAATATCATGTGGTTTCTTTACCATGTATGTATAACGATAATTTTCGTCATATACCGTCATAGTAAACAATGTGTATTTATCTCCTTCAACCTCTAAATACACACCTGGTGTAGCATCATTCCAAACCGTAGCCGATTGAATTGGTTTCCTTTTACTCAACGATTCAGTATAAACAAAATCATTTAAATAGTTAAATAAAATATTTTGCTTTTTCACATTATCTATAGATGACAAAGGAGTAACAATGATCTCTTCCTTTATATTTCCAGAAGAATAATTTACCTTATAGCCACCATTCTTAAGAGTCTCACGACCAATATGCTTACTATTTTTAAATACTTGGAAAGTAAAGTTTTCTACACGAACTGGAGTCGTATTTTCTAAAATAGCTGATGCAGGTTTGACAGAAGGTAAAATAGTATTAACTAATGGTGCCATAGTTGCATTCATGATTTTTTGTTCATTATCTTTTAAAACATCATGATTTAAACGACCACTCATCTGATAGCCTATGTGATAACTTCTAGTAGGTGATGTGGGGAGTGTAAAATTTAATGTACCTGTTATATTATCTGAATCATATTTGATTACATCCCAAGTTGCCTTCTCGATACCTTTATATGCAAAAGTGCCACTACCTAACATCTTAGAACCATCAGGACGTATATCCTCTTTGCTTCCTTCAAATTCTTTACGCAATATATCACTATTCAGCTTACTGTATTCAATATTGGTATTCTCCCAAAGATTACCCTTTGGTTGAGTGCGAACTTCATAGCCTAATTGAGCAATTCGAGAAAAAATACGTCCCATTCTAACGACATCTTTTGTATTATCTAATCTTGCAATTCCTATACCACTTTCATAAGGGGCTGTAAATTTTAAATCTGCCCCATTATCACGCAAAATTAAAACTGTCCGTGAATACATAATCGCATTATTTAACTCCTTAGTAGCATAAATATCAGACTCTAACTTTGACATATCATAATTAGGATCTTTTGCTCGAATAGCAGGTATTTCTTTTTCTATACTCTGTTCCATCAAGCGCGTTACTTTAGGATCAATCCGATAATGCTGATACGAATCTTCTGATGCAGGAGGAAAAGCACCGGGAATATTAATATCAATCCCATACGACTGCCCCACACCTAATGTAATGCCTAAAAAACCTAAAGTGATTACTCGTTTCCAATTCATAAATACTCTCCTCTATATACAAGCTCTCAATTTTATAAATATTATATCTAATTATTAAATTTTTATCAATTTTATTTAAATTTTAATTATAAATATATTATTTGATACAGCTAATCATAGAGTGTAGAAGATTTATGAAACTTCTTATAGAATATAAACTCTTTATACTTGTATCAATATTATAGAGACAAAGTTTTTATATAGATGAGGTAATACAGTAACAATACACCGTACCATAAAAATAAGGAGAAGGAAATTAACCTTCTCCTTATTTTATGCTGTTATGCCTATCATAGTAAGGATTTCCATGATAATCGGTATAGCTACCACAAATAGTATTGTACTAATCATGACAAGCCCTGTAGCAAATGGCAAGTCAGATTTCGATTCATTGGCTACGATTGGTAATACTGCAATAACGGGACCTGCCGATTGTACAACAAATGTAATAATCGCTATTGGTTCTAGGACAATACCTGCTCCATATTGCAATCCCATAATGACACAGAACATAATAATTGGTGAAATTACAAAACGACCTATGATGCCGCCAATAGAATCTTTATTGAGCTTCATACTTTTTAGGCCCGCATCATGAAGTACGATGCCTATATAAATCAAGGATAATGGCGTTACCATATCACCTAAGTAATTCAATGTAGTATGTAAAATTGGTGCTAAAGGAATTTCAAAGAATAAGAATATCAATGCTACAAAGAACCCTAACAATGGTGGAGGTAATAATTTCTTTAAATCAAATTTAAACTTCTTACGCTTTGTCTCTGTAGTTACGGCGCTATGACTTATACTATCAGCTTTACTAGTATTAAAACCTAATTCGGCATTTGGTAATGGATCTAATTCTATAAGGAATACCCCAACCATCCATACTGAAATGGTATTACCGATGTAATATAACAGGAAATACGGTAGTGCATCTTGCCCAAAGAGTGCAATTTGCACTGGCAATCCAATAAATAAGCAGTTATCATTAACTACCATATTTATAAAAATACCACGCCTACCTCGAGGTACTTGCAGTACTTTCATCATGATAAAAGCAACAATATACGCAATTACATAGGTTAGTGTAACGGCTAGCATCCCATATCGAAGGTCCCATAAATCCGATGTATGTAGATGATGCAATACCGATACAAATACACCGGCTGGTAACGCAACAGACATGATAAATCTAGATAGATTACCACTAAATATGGGATGAAACATCCCTCGCCCTTTTAATATATATCCTAGCGAAATCAACAATACAATAGGTATGATGCTCTGTAAGGATGTAAGAAAAACCATAGTAAACCTCCCGTACAGTTTATTTGTAATCTATCATATCATGTTTTTAATAAAACATATATGAATATAATTTCCCGACAAAGCTTACTTATATGAATGTTAGAAAATGTATCAATCTTAACATATTTTAGTATGTATAAGTTTTATAATTAATTACAATAGTAGTATTATTTATTCACGAATATTTGATATACTAAGACTATACTAGTTGTACAAATTTTTACACATATGAGGTGATATTATGACAAAACCATTCATTGGTGTATCTGGCAATATTTTACGAGATAACGGCGGTGCCTACGTAGATTTATTACGTTCTTATGTAAATCATGATTATCCACGCTCTATCGAAGAAGCTGGTGGCATTCCAGTTATCATTCCATTTACTAAAAATCTCGACGTAGCCCGTGAAACAGTGGCAAAACTTGACGCCTTATTATTATCTGGCGGCCATGATGTATCGCCACTTAATTACGGTGAGGAACCATTGCAAGGTCTAGGCGATGTATTCCCTGAACGAGATCAATTCGATTTTGCTTTACTGAAAGCAGCAGAAGAAAAACAAATTCCTATCTTCTGTATTTGCCGAGGCATTCAAATTTTAAATGTATATCGTGGCGGATCTCTATACCAAGATTTGAAGTATGACGAAAACTGTACGATTAAACATTCACAAAACCAAACCCCTTCTCTTGGCACTCATACAGTAGACATTGAATTTGAATCTAAATTAGCTAGTGCAATTGGCCGCTCCACATGGATTACAAATTCCCACCATCATCAAACAATAAAACATGTTGGTAAAGGATTACAAGTGGTAGCAAGAGCTAAGGATGGTACTGTAGAAGGTTTAGAAGACTCTTCCTATCCTTGGTTAGTAGCCTGCCAATTCCATCCAGAAATGATGTCTGAAAACGACGAGAATGCAAAACATTTATTTGCTGCCTTTGTAACAGCAGCTCGAGAAAACATAACTAAATAGTAAATAGTAAGAAGGTTTTAATATGAAAGAAACAGGAAAATTTGGCTTTTGGAGTATTGTACTCCTAGGCATCAATGGTATTGTAGGGACTGGTATTTTCCTACTACCAAACAAAGCGTATTCTATCATTGGTTCCGCTAGTTTAGGCGTCCTATTATTTGACGCCGTTATTGCAGGTTGTATCGCCCTTTGCTTTGCAGAAGCAGCTAGTCTATTCACACGTAATGGCGGTCCTTATCTATATGCAAAACACGCATTAGGCGACTTTTGGGCCTTTGAAGTAGGTGTTTTAAAATGGATTGTAACCGTTATTGCCTGGGCCGCGATGGCCGTTGGCTTTGCTACTGCACTCGGTGCTGCAGTACCAGCCTTAAGTGGCGATTTTGCAAAAGATGTCATTTCATTTATCTTGATCGTAGGTCTTACGATTGTAAATATCTTTGGTGTTAACGTATCTAAATTCGTTAATAACTTAATTACGCTTTCTAAGCTTGTCCCTCTTGCTCTATTTATTGCGATTGGCATCTTCTTTATAAACGGGGCTAACTTTACACCCGTCTTTCCTCAAGACACCTATGTAGATGGATCATTTGCACAAGCAGCAGTCCTTCTATTCTTTGCTTATACAGGATTTGAAGTTATTGCCATTGCTGCAGAGGATATGAAAAACCCTAAAAAGAATTTACCTCGTGCTATTATCATGTGTATGCTCCTTGTATCTGTCCTATATATGGCGATCCTTTCCGTATCGATTGGTGTACTTGGCACTGACTTAGCAAATACAAAAGCTCCAGTACAAGATGCGTTTAATGCAATCGTTGGTCCTGTTGGTATGTATATCGTATTAATAGGTACCTTAATCTCTATGGGTGGTATCAACTTTGCAGAAGCTTACTATGCACCTCGTGTGGCTACCTCTATGGCTGAAGATGGTATGTTGCCAAGTGCTCTAGCTAAACGTAATCGTTACAATGCACCATATGTAGCAGCTATTGTTACCGCTATTGCCAGTGTATTACTCGCATGGTCTGGTTCCTTTACAACACTAGCAGCTATTAGTGCGGTATCTCGTTTTACACAATACCTACCAACATGTTTGGCTGTTATTATCTTCCGTCGTAAATGGGCAGATAAAGCTCGGTCCTACACTATCCCTGGGGGCTACTTAATCCCAGTCATCGCCATTGGCACATCCCTATGGATGCTTGCTCAAGCACAAACTAACCAATTATTATGGGGTCTAGGCGGCTGTATCGTAATCTTGCCATTCTACTACTCCTACTGGAAAAAGAAAAAAGCGGGTCTCATTAAAGACCATGATGAAATGTAGAAAAGCTTTTGGTTCTCTTACATATATCTATTTTAGAGATACTACCAGTTAAAAATAATTATTTCTAATTAAATTTAAAACTACCAGTTAATCATGTTGTTTGGTAAACCGATCTTCAATAACAGGAGGTCGATTTACTACAACGTGAAATTAACTGGTAGTTTTTTACATTTCTAGACTAAATATAATACTTTTAACTGGTAGTATCTCATTAATCATATGTAGTTAGACTAAACATAATTCTTTTAACTGGTAGTATCTCTCTAACCATATATATTTAGACTAAGTATAGTACATTTTACTGAAAGAGTTAATTAAAATAGATCTTCTTCAGTAGTTGTTGTCTTGGTTAGTTCTTCTTCGATATAGCCAACTTCATCAGTAGCTTCGTCTTCGTCGCGTGTATCGATATAGATACTAATAAGCGCTAGAGCGCCCTGTTCATTAAGAGTTGCAATAGCACTCATAGGACCATATGTCAAAATGAGACCATCTTCTTCATCACGAATGATATGAGGAACCGCATCAAAATGTTGATTCATTAATTGATCAAAATAATCCTCTACATCGAGGCCACTTTCAAGAGTGATAGATTCTGCATCGCCTTTTTGGAACACAACGCGAGTGTCTTCATCGATATATTGATAGAAATCATCTACATCAACATTGGCTGTTTCAAGCCACATGCTAAGTGCTGTGAGCCAGTCTTTTACAGTTGTAGGAGCCGAAATAAAGGCATACTCTCTTTCATCATCACCAAAGCGAAGATCATCATACTCAATACTATAGTTTTCCTGACTAGATACAATGCGGTCTACGAGGCCCTCATCATTTACGTCTACAAAAATCATATACACGTAATTATCGCCGCTTTCATAAGAAACAGTCAAACCATGACGGCCCTCGTGAAATAAAGAATCCTCCTCATACACATCGGTAATGTGCATCACCTTACAGGTAACAGGCACATTGTCTGCCTTGATAGACTCAGCCATAGATGACAAGAACTCAATCGTTTCATTACGATTGCGCCCAATAATACCACGACCAGTAGACATGTATTCGCAGTCCTCTGCCAAGAAAGATTCGATACCGTGAATATCTGCGGATTCAAGAATAGATTTTATCAATAAAAGAGCTTGTATTTCAGTCATACTACGCCTCCAATACGCTGTAATAATTACTGCTACTATTGTAACATAATTATTGTAACTAATACGGCTATTCTCTTGATTTTCTCCCTATTTATCATATACTTATAAAGTACATATTGATTTAACACCGGAGGTTCCCATGAAATATACAACCATCGTTTTTGATTGCGACGGCACATTGCTCGATACGGCTACAGATTTAGCGAATGCTGTAAATCATGTATTACGTACACATAACTTCCCTGAAAAGTCTCTAGCAGAGGTAAAGGCAGCACTTGGTAATGCAGTAACGTACTTGATGCGTCAATGTTTACCAAGTTCTGTATCAGATAATGAATTAGAGCCATACATTGAAGAGTTCAAAGCTTACTATGGTGAGCATTTAAAAGATACAACAGCTCCTTACCCAGGCATCCTAGATATGCTTGATGTATTACGTGACCAAGGTTATAAATTAGCCATCGTATCTAACAAAATCCAAGAAGGTGTTACACCTCTAAATAAAGAATACTTTGGTGATCGCTTACCTGTTGCCATCGGTGAAAGACCTGGGTTACAACGTAAACCAGCACCAGACATGGTACTCCAAGCCTTAAAAGAACTAGGCTCTACACCAGAAGAATCTATTTATGTAGGTGACTCTGAAGTTGACGTAGCTACTGCGAAAAACTCTGGCCTACTCTGTATTGGTGTTACATGGGGCTTTAGAGAAGAATCTCTCCACCAAGAATTAGGCGTAACACATATTGCCCGTAAAGCAGAAGATATTTTAAGCATTATTGAAAAGTTAAATAAATAATGTATACAAGGATTCATAGTATATACGAAGATTCATACGCTTTACGCTAAAGTTAATAACATCAATATACTATCTATCCATATTAAAATTATGGTCACCAGCCTATAACAAATTCATATAAATCAATCGATTTATGAGCTTAAACCGCAGAAAAATAGGAATTAAAACATTATAATTCCTATTTTCTGTGTTTTTTCTTTTATTTTCTTTCTTTTAATAAAATTTTCACGCTATGCATTTTTAGCATTCTTACTATCTTATTTCTATTGCTCCAAAAATGTGATATATGTTACATTTATATGGCAGTGCTTTCACATAGCTACCATATCAATTCAATAGCTAGTGTATTGAATTAAAAATGACAGCATAAAATCATGTGAATCTGTTACTGTATAGTTGTAGTTAGTTGTCCCCCACGGAGAAATGAGGAACACATGGAAAATGAAGTAAGAAAAGTTCAAATGAGTGAAAATGTAGCAGACCCTACGAGCTTGGGCCTACTTGGTCTAGCTATTGTATGTTTTGTAGTATCTACATCCCGCGTTGGTTGGTCTGGTCCAACCACATCCGTTATTATCCCTTGGGCTGTTTTATTAGGTTCTTTGGCCCAATTAATGGCAAGCTATTTTGATTTCAAGAAAAATAATCCATTCGGATCCGTTGTATTCGGTGCGTACGGTTTATTCTGGTCCGCAATGGCTGGCGTTTGGTTAACTCAAATGGGCTCCTTCGGTCCTGAAATTCAAAAAGGTTTCGATGTAACACAATTGGCATTCGCTTTTGTGGGCTTCTTAATCTTCTCTATCTTTGGTACTATTGCAGCTTTAAAAACAAACAAAGTTGTATTCGCTATTATGATACTTATCTGCTTCCTATTCTTCGGTCTATCAACAGACCTCTTCCTAGGCGGCAAAACAGGCTTCTTCGCTCTTGCAGCATGGTCTGAATTATTCATCTCTCTATTGGGTTTCTACGGTTCCGGTGCGGTACTTGTAAACAAAGTATTCGGCAAAACTGTATTCCCTATGGGTAAAAGCATTCTGTAATATTTTACTAACTATATAAATTACTTGCACGATAAAAGAGGTTCCTATAAGTCACTACTGTGACTATTAGGGACCTCTAATTTATTTACTTTTACGTTCCACATAGCTATATTGAACTTAAGGCCTATAAATGGGTCCATTCTTAGCTAATCTTATAGAGATTGGCGGTGAGGTTTCCATAAACTGAATCATTAGTATGATATAATATTATTTTGTATACTAAGTTATGTATTTGAAAGGAGGAAAATATAATGCAACAATCATGGAAAATTGCATTTGCCTACATAGGTGTTATTGTAGGTGCAGGACTCTCGAGTGGACAAGATCTTCTACAATATTTTATAAGTTTTGGCCAAATAGGTCTTATTGGTGTTCTATTACTAGGTCTATTAAATGCCGCATTTGGTAAAATCATGCTTTCTTTGGGGAGCTACTATCGTGCAGACAATCATGAAGAAGTTTTTACACAGATTTCCCATCCTATTATTACAAGAATACTTGATTTTGTACTAATCGCTGGTAGTTTTATTATGGGCTTCGTTATGATAGCCGGTGCAGGATCAAACTTAGAACAACAATTTGGACTTCCTTTTTGGGTTGGCGGATTAATTTGCTCACTTTTAATCATAACCGTATCATTTATGGACTTTGACAAAATAACTAGTGTTCTAGGTGTTTTTACTCCTATCATGATTGTTATGATATTCATCATTACAGGCTACTCATTTATTGGTAAAAGTCATGATTGGACTACATTAGAGGCTTTAGCCCACACAATCAAACCAGCCACAAGCAATGTATGGTTTTCTGTCATTAATTATTATTCTCTATGTGCTATGACAGCTGTTTCTATGGCCTTTATTTTAGGTGGTTCTGTTGTTCGTATTGGTATTGCTGAAAAAGGTGGCACTCGTGGCGGCCTATTAGTCGGATTAGTTGTTTTTATAGCTGCTATCTCTATTTTTGCAAATCTAGATACCGTAAAAGATGCAGATTTGCCGATTCTTGCTATTGCCAATCAAATTCATCCTTGGCTAGCATATATATATGCAATCACAGTATTTTCACTTATTTTTAATACAGCATTCTCTCTTTTTTATTCTATTGCTAGACGTTTTGCCAACGGCAGCACAAAAAGAATGAGAATTATTATTATTTCTGTAGTAATCATAGGGTATATATGTAGTTTCTTTGGTTTTAAAGATTTGATTAGTATCCTCTACCCAATTCTCGGTTATATGGGACTATTACTCCTGATTATTCTTATTTATGGCTGGCTCCGTGATCGTAAAGATATCATTATGGAAAAATTCTTCCGAAGAAAGATGCTCCATTTATCATTAAAAAAACATAGTCCTCACAAAAATCTTTCAGAAAAAGAACGTGAACTATTCCATACATTAGGTGATATTAGTCAAGCAGATACAAAATCTCTTAAAGAAGATATTCATAATGAAGCAAAAGAAATACTTTCAAATACGGAAACAGTTCAAGAGCTAAAAGACTATGTGGAAGAGCATCTCTCAATAGACGAAGAAGTTATACATCAAAATATCAATATTCTACAAGAACAACAGGAAGAATCAAAATCAACTGAATCTTCTAAAGATAGACCTATCAAAAAGTCCAATATAAATAACCATGAAGTAAAATGAATAACGAGGAAATAATGACAGGTGTGGAATTAGAAATTATACTAAAAGCTGGAAAAATACTACTTAGTAGTGGCGCCGAAATCAGTCGTACAGAGGATACTATGAACTACATAGCACGAGCTATGAATTTTAAAGATTTAGAAGCCTACGTATCCAATAGAGGTATTTTTGCAACGGCTAAGAAAGCTGATGGAACTGAAATTACTCGTATTTATAACGTTCCTGAAGTCGATATTAACCTCAGTAAAATTGAATCTGTTAATGCTCTCTCCCGACGTATCACACAAAAAAATATTACTATTGAGGAGATTGAAAGTGAACTTAATCAAATTGATACCATGTCAGACTATTCTTTTTTTTGGAGATTAGTAGCTTATACAATAGGAGCTTCTGGCTTTAGCTATGCAATTGGTAGTTCAATAACAGACTCTATAATTGCAGGTATTATAGGCTTAATATTAGGCGTCTATATGTGTACGATTAAAAGAATACTTAACTCAGATGTATTAATCACTATTTTAGGTAGTATTCTTATCGCCTTATTGGGTAATCTCTTTATCCACTTTGAATTAGGCTCCAACCTATCAGTTATATTACTAGGAGCCATGATTGACATTGTTCCCGGAGTTCCTTTCGTCAATGCTATCAGGGAGTATAGTCAAAATAATTATAATACAGGAATAACCCTTATGATGGGCGCGTTACTTACCTGCATTTCCATGGCTGTAGGGGTCGCAGTAGTACAATCACTACTCTTCAACACACAAATGATTCCCCTTTATACATCTAATTTAGATACTAATTCCTTAACCTCTATGTTTATGCGTAGTATAATGGCTGGTATTGGTACTACAGCATTTGCAATCTTATTCCGTGTAGCTAAACAACATTTTATCGATTGTACAATATTAGGATTCATCTCATGGTTCTTGTTCTTAACATTATCTTCACTACAGTCTAATGTTATGCTCTCCATATTCATCAGTGGTTTTATCATCGCCATAGCATCAAGAATATTGGCTGTTAAACGAAAATGCCCTGCTATAGTGTTCCTAATGACTAGCTTATTCCCTTTACTACCAGGGCTCAGCTTTTATCGATCCATTTATTATATGCTAATGGGACAAGAAACTATTGCCATTAGCTTCGCAAAAGAATCCTTTTTGATAGCTTTTACAATTGCTATATCTATCGCAATTGTAAAACATATAAAACCACCACTAATCCCAAAAAAACACTTATAAATAATATAACCCTATAACAAATTCATATAAATTACTTGCCCGATAAAAGAGGTTCCTATAAGCCAATACTATGACCATTAGGAACCTCTTTTATTTATAACTATATTGTGCTAATTAGATATCACTTATTTATAACTAAACTGTGCATCCATAATCATTTGGCGTAACTGCTCAATGCGAACACCATTGGGAAGCTTATCTCTATAAAACTGCAAATTATAATAATAACGAGTTTCTTCATAATCAGTAACTAATACCATATCCGTCCTATTATGTAATGGCCAGCCATACATAAATTCGGCTAGCAAACTACGCACACCATCATTATTGACCTCTATTACATCATGCTTAACAGGCAATACCATCTTAACTGTAGGTTCAGGAACCGTCCTATCTTTAACAATCTCATTAACCTCAGCATCTAACGAGGAACTCGTACTATCGATAGTTCTAGCCTTTACATGCATAAATACCCCATCAGAGGTTCTAAACGCCCTACCATCAATGTCCTTTGTTTCACCCTGCGTTTCAATAGCATCCTTTAACACTCGGAATTGATACGGTCCATAAAACTTTGTATCTGTAATAGCATCTAATGCCGCATCATATTGACCATTATGTACATTCGTAACACGTATAACAGGCTTTATATCGCTAGCTTGTGAAAGCATTGGTACGGCTAAACACAAGCCTAGACTAAGTAATGTAATATAACGTTTCATATGATTCTCCCTCTCCCTAAAAACTATTATCTTATTTGTATTGTAACATAATTAATCTATTCCATTATAATAGTTACAAAACGAAAGAGGTTCCTATTGGTCACCTAGGTGACTATTAGGAACCTCTAATCTATTTACTTTTATTATTGACAACACTATATTGAACTTGAGGCCTCTAAATGGGTCCAGCCTTTGCTAATCTTCTAGAGATTGGCGGTGATCAATATGAGTACATTCAAAGTATTATCATTAATGATTTCCTTTGGTATACTTGTAGCAACCATTATCATGGCAGCTAAATGAATTGACCTCTAGCTAAAGCTAGCTTTTCACGGCATTAGGCTATGAAAAAAGGCCCGACTGTGAAGTCAGACCGTTTCTTCAATATTAAAACTTAGAAGCGAAGTCTGGCGACCAAACCATTTATGCCTCACTTTGATATAAATTATATCATATCTAAATAGGGAAAGGAATCGAAGAATTCCTTTCCTTATTTTCAATTATAAATGTTTATGGTGCATACGATAGTGACTTATATCATCGACAAGATATAGTATCAATTGATATACTGATAATATATTACTACTGGGCTGACGGATTCGTAGAATTGACTACATGCACAGTAGCACACATCGTGTGATAGCCGACCGTCTGGGCAAGCTTTTGTTCAGGCGGTCTTTTTTTATTTTCTTATGGCAAATAATACTGTACAAAGTTTTAATCATCTCACCTATATGAAAGGAGTTTTCTTATGAGAAATCGCTGGCTTATTGCTCTAGCTGCCATTGGTCTGCATATATCCATCGGTAGTGTGTATGCATGGAGCGTGCTCACACGACCTATTATGGCAGATATGGGCTTTACTATGTCACAAACAACATGGACCTTCTCCCTAGCTATCCTGATGCTTGGATTATCTGCAGGCTTTTTAGGATCTTTTGCAGAAAAAATAGGTCCCAAGAAAAGCGGACTTCTTTCCATGTTATTCTGGGTGGCAGGCCTATTAGGTACTGCTTATGCACTTAGTGTCCATAATCTTACCTTACTCTATCTATTCTATGGTATCATCGGTGGTATCGGACTAGGTATTGGTTATATAACACCAGTATCTACGCTCGTAAAATACTTTCCTAATCGCCCAGGATTTGCTACGGGATTAGCCATTATGGGTTTTGGATTTGCTTCACTCATTGCAGGACCACTTATGCAATTCCTCGTAGCTCAAGTTGGATTAGTAAATAACTTCATTATCCTCGGTGTAATCTATCTAGTGGTTATGGGCGCCTCTTCTCTCTATTTGAAAGCACCTCAACCAAAACAACCACCTCGAACTACGAAAGATAAATCCACTATGTACGTTCATAACCATGGCTTGCTAGCTAATGATGCTATGAAAACTTGGCAATTTGGTGCCCTTTGGTGGATTTTCTTTATTAATATTACCTGTGGTATAGGTCTTCTATCCTTAGCATCCCCTATGGCACAAGAAACCATTGGTATGACACCTGCAGCGGCTGCATCACTAGTTGGTATCATCGGTATCTTCAATGGTGGAGGTCGCATTGCGTGGTCTACTATTTCCGACTACTTTGGCCGTGCACAAACTTACATACTATTCTTTATTATACAAATCATCGCATTCTACGTACTTGCCGAAACCAATAATGCTCTAACATTCCAAATTTTAATTCTTCTCATTATCACCTGCTATGGCGGCGGATTCGCCTGTATGCCAGCATATCTTGCAGACCTCTATGGCATACGCCAACTCTCCACTATTCATGGCCGCATTCTAACCGCTTGGGGATTAGCTGGTATAGTTGGTCCTATGCTCGTGTCATACTTTCACGAAGCAGGATATGGCTATACTACAGCCTTAGTATGCTTTGCTCTTCTATTCGTATTAAATGCAATTATTGCTATAATCTTAAAAATATACGGCAAACGAGGTCTGCATAACTGATACTTAATTCTAGTACTATAAAATTGTAAATGAATTATCACCACCAAAATCCCCCAAATTAATTACAAATCTAAAGAGGTTCCTATTGGTCACCCAGGTGACTATTAGGAACCTCTAATCTATTTACTTTTATTATTGACAACACTATATTGAACTTGAGGCCTCTAAATGGGTCCAGCCTTTGCTAATCAACTCGAGGATTGGCGGTGAGAGAACGCATGAAAAAAGGCCCGACATAGAAGTCAGACCGTTTCTTCAATTTTAAATTACTAGAAGCGAAGTCTGGCGACCAAACCATCTATGCCTCATTTTAATATAAATTATATCATATCTAAACAGGGAAAGAAATCGAAAGATTTCTTTCCCTGTTTTAGGATGTAAGTAATAAATACAGATTTAATCTAATTCTACTTCTTCATATCTACAATTAATGAACTCCCCAAGCTCATTAAAATCCTCAATATAAATTTCATTCTTATTGTGGGTTCTAAACATTAAACTATAACCTTCACCGACAAGTTCTCTCCATATATAAATTTCTTGACAAAATACATTTTTTGCTACATGAAAACCTTGAGGTAAACTTAAAAGATCTTCTAGTTCCAATGCATTATCAATTCTATTCTGTAATTCTTCTTGCTTCATATCTGTCCCCTTATTAAAAGACAAAATACTATCATAGTTCATAAAATAATAATTATTATAAATGTAACAATTAATAACTAACATTATTGCGTTCTATTATACTAACATAACAGCTTTTGCACTTTATAGCGTATTTTATTGAAGGTTGTAAATTATAGTATGAACATAAATAAAATTTAATTAACCTCTTTTGTTTACTGCCATACCTCTCATCATATTTATTCCCAGAAAACTTGGGAGTAAGCTTATAATAATAAAATCCTCTATTATTACTTACAATAGATATGTATAAGTCCTCTTCGAACTCAAATAAATATGAATCTAATGGATATATTTCTGCTAATTTAATAGCATAAATTAACCTCAGCTCTTCAGATATCTCTTTTAGATCTATTATTCTATATATTTCTAATAAATGATTGCCTTCTGGCATCTCTGACTCATAGACAACTTTATAATTTACTAATCCTGCCTTAGATAGATAATTTTCTAGCGACAAGTTCTTTTCAAAAAGATTGAAATCAAGATAGTCTATAATATAATCATCTATATGAGCTAATAATAGGTGATGATCTAACTTGATAAAGTTATTTGGAATAACTCTTGGATTAATGTCAATATCCACTAATTTATAGTTAAAGATATTTATCCATTCAAAATAGTTAGGGTATTCTTTTTTAGACCATTTCCTAATTTCCCTTACTTCACATTGACCAAAAACACCAGGATTCTTAAACATTTCTACTACAGAAACCATTTTATTTTTAAATCAATAGTAAAATAATGCTGTTGTTCAATGCTTGTCGAAAGAGTACGAATTATACAGTTGAATTCTTCAACCTGCCATGGTTCACAAAAGAACATGAACATTGGAGCCCTTTCATATTCTCTGGCGCCCCCATATGATTCATCTGTAGCTTTATAATTACCATATGTTATAAAACAAGGAATATTACAACTAGTTAATACCTCATTAACCCTATTTTCCCAGTCATTAAAGTTTCTATCTTCTTCATGATCTTGATATGCAATAGGTAAAATATAAATATATTTTTTCCTACATATTGGCTAATCATTTTCAAAATATTATTTTGAACAGTGCTAATACTTTTCATGTAAATATTCCCCCTTTTCTATTATCATTATATCTTTTCATATGAGTATTAAATTTCTCATATAAAAATCTCCCTAGTTGCTATCATATTACAACTAAGGAGATTTTTACTTATGTATATATCTTTTACAATTATTATTAAGATATGATCGAATTATAATAGTCGATTACATCCTTAAGGTTTATATATTCTTCACGAATATATAGACCATCAATATGCTGTCTATCAACATGCACAACGGTTTTCCTTACATCAGATGTAGGTATCACTAAAGCGCTTTTAATAATGGCATTTTTATATTTACCTCGTAAATAATAATAATAAAATGCTTGCTTATAATTAAAAGAATTCACATCATTAGTAAAATATTTAGAATCAAATAATAATATTAATGGTTGCTCTGTATTTATGCTGGTTTCATAGTAATGATCAAATTGAATAGAGAATCGGCTTTTCTCACCTGATTCTCGTTGCTCTATATCCATGCTATTGGGTTTTATAATATTTAGCTTACAAGATTGCTCTTCCTTTGTAATTTCATAATCATCGCCCAAAATTCGTGTGTGTTTAGATAAATACAAATGTATCATACGTTCCCAAACCAATTCGAAATACAAGGTTAAGAATTTAGATGACTTACTTCGATTACTTTTCCATTGAAAGTATCTGATCAACGATTTCAATAATAATCGTTCATAATCCTTAAAAAGCCGACCACAGAATGTTTGCAATTTAGCAATACAAAAATCATACTCATCAAATATAGGATTATAAAATTGACGCTTATACGGATGAATATCATCTAATAAAGTTTGAAAGGTGTTATAGAAATCAAATAATACGTAATCCATACATTCCGTAATAAAAATTGACTCATCATATTCACAATTAACTACAAACGGAGAGTATATAAAATTTCCATCACTTAATAAGGGACGAATCGAATTTATTGTTTGATGCCAATTAATATGACCTTTATAACCTTTAACTGTATCTCTTAATTGACGATGATATAAACCAAACTCTAAATAATATGTAAGAATATACTGATAAGCATCTATTGGTATCGTATCAGTTAATTGTCCTGGTTCAACACCATATAGCTCTCTATCTCGCTTTATAATATGCAATATATCTTTCATATCTTGCAATACTTTTGATTTCTCATCTCTCAAAGTTACTTTATCAACATGATAGTGCTTAGGAAAAGAAAGCAGAATATTATCTTTTTTTACTACCATACCAACGAAAGAACATTTTAATTTCTCATTATATCGATCACAGTATGAGTATATATCCCACTTTCGGCAAAATGATTCTGTCAATTCGTTGCCATCATTAATAATTTCAAAATGATAATCTAATACATCATTATTCATTTTATAAGTTTCCATATGCTTGTTTTACAGCTTCACTTAAAATATTCTTTTTATGCTTAAATGTTGAGTATAACTGACTAAAGGATTTAATACTATCATCAAAAAGACTAGCACCAGTATAAGAAACACGTTCAACATCTTGCCATAAATAATGTAACAGCTTATCAGCAACTTGTTCGCGATTTGCATCATCAGCAACTTGTTCGCGATTTGCATCATCAGCAACTTGTTCGCGATTTGTATCATCAGCAACTTGTTCGCGATTTGCATCATCATCGCCTTTATCCTTTAAGAAGAAAGGCCCTAATTGCTTATCTTCAGCTAATCCTAAATCATTTATAATGATATGATTAATAGCTTGATATAGTTTTACCCACTCATATGTATCAGAATTTGTAAATTGAATATCAAAATTGTTAACATATTCATCATCTTTGTTATCGACAAGAATAGGATCTACACCAATATATTTGAAATCAAATCTTCGTTTAAAAGCAGTATCAATAACATTAACATTTTGGTCACTCGTATTAACGGTCCCTATGATATGTAAATTTGATGGAATAATAATTTTGTGGCCTGCTTTTATTACGCCATTCAATATAAGGTATTCATAAATGGATTTATTGTTAATACCATACATGCTTTTACCAGTATCATCTCTATCCAATAGCTGGAATATATCACCAAAAATACTAGCAATATCACCGCGAGACATTTCCTCTAAAATAAGATAAACATCAATGTTTCTATCTTGAGTTCTCAATGCTGTACATAATGCAGTTGTAAATATTCCTGGAACAAATTCATAGCTAACTTTTCCTTCTTTTGTTACAGGCATAATATTACCTACAAAATCAAAGTAGGAGTAATCACGATAAATAGTAGTACGAAAAACATAAGGATTATCATCATACTCTGTATATCCTGGATAACTTTCCTTTATTAATGAAGCTATCCTATAACTTTTACCAGTACCTGGTGCACCATAATACATAACTTGTAATGGATATACTCTTTTCTTTATTGGTAAAAATATTGTACTGTTTTTTATATAAGAAACTAATTTAGGAATATTCTTAATAATAATATCCGCTTGAGTATCAGCGATTGAAGCAAGCCCACCTTGAAGATTTAACTGACTTCCATCATTAAACCAACCATTAATTTCAGAAAGACTTATTGGGTGATCAAATTTATGTACACACCGTAACACAGCTTTATTAATTTGTGAGTCAGGTAGATTCAAATAATCAACAATTTGAAAAATACAAGATACTGAACCAGCAGGTTGATTAGGCCCTTCTCCTGAATTTTTATTATAGCCTAAACCAAATCTTCCAATTTCTATGTTCTTTTCAGTTACATAATTATATGTAACATTATCACCAACCTCAAGTTGATACCAAGAAAAGCCAGATTCCTCGAAATTCGCGGTTGCTCTCCATAGCAAACGCTTTTCATTTTTTTTATTATTAGCTGCATTTGTTTGTTTTGAGTTTTTTTCTATTACTTTTTTTCTTTTTTCCTTCCAATAAGGTTGAGCTTTTTCCCTAATATCTTTCTCAACATTTAAGGTTGATATATCTAACTCTTGACCTTTTTGTGTTAATAAAATACGACTCTTTTTGCCTTTGCCCTCACGACTTAAAAGCTCTAAAAACTCTAACTCTTTAATTGCAAGACTAAATCTTTTACTAAAATCCTTATACGGTTTTCCTGTTTTTCCTGAGGCATATATAGCTTCAGCGTATTCAGCAATATATGGATCTATCTTAATCATTTGAGAGCATATTTCTGCTGTCGTTAATGGACTACTCGATTGACTAAGTACCTTTAAAATAGGTTTTATTAAATAAGAAACTCGTTCCTCTGTTGCTAAAGTGTCAATATACCCCATGTTGTCCCCCGCAGTATTTCAATAAAATAAATATACGAAAAATTAAAACTTAACTATGTTACTAATATTTTAGCATAGATTATTTTGATTATGAAGTTATCATGAATATCTTAGGAAATATAGAAATATAGTACTGAAAATAGAAAAGTTCCTAATAGACAAATTAATGACTATTAGGAACCTCTAATCTATTTACTTTTATTATTGACAGCACTATATTGAACTTGAGGCCTCTAAATGGGTCCAGCCTTTGCTAATCTTCTAGAAATTGGCGGTGAGTGAACGCATGAAAAAAGGCCCGACATAGAAGTCAGACCGTTTCTTCAAATGTTTTACTTTAGAAGCGAAGTCTGGCGTCCAAACCATTTATGCCTCACTTTGATATAAATTATATCATATCTAAACGGGGAAAGAAATCTAAGGATTTCTTTTCTTATTTTATTTATAGACTGTTTTGACTAAATAATCCAAACATCACCATCATACAGATTACCAGTAGACGATAATTTTACATCAGTAATTAATCTACGTAATTGTGCTTTACTATATACACCATTATCTAGCCGGTATTGGATTGTATTTACATACTTATGACTTTCATCATAAGTAATAAACATCAATATCCCCTTTTGATTATCTAATTCAAAATCTAGTAATAAACCAGGCACACCATCATTCCAAACATAAGTATGGAGTCCCTTTGTTATCATTTTTGCTCCCGGGATACCAAAAGGCTCTGCTGACTTATTATCAAGCTTATTTAATATACGAATCTCATCAACTGTACTAAATAACCCTTTTTTAGTTTCATTATTAGGTTCAATACGAATCTGTTGATTTGTATCTTTATCAATTGTAAAGGTTACACCGTCTATTTTTTCATTTAGTTTTTTATCTTTTACAGCTGTTTTAGGTACTCTAAAAGAATATGTTTTATATGTCTCAACCTTGCTATAGGCATCTAAATCTTGAAGAGAATGAATTGAGGGTAATACATAGTTAGCCATTATTTTATTAATATCATTGGATGTGACTAGCTTCGTTGCACGCGGATACAGGATTACATTATACTCTTGATTTGGATGTTTACTCAGCTCAAATTTTAAACCAATAATCTCCATCTCAACAGCCCCTCTAAGTGTTGTCTTTCTCAAAGAACTTTTACTTAGGCCATCATAATTAAAAACAATATCAGTTTTATCAGTAGTGTTTGGTGTTTTATTTTCAATAATACCTGCAGCAATCATAGGTGATTCTACTAAATAATGAGCATTTGAATTAGGAAAATCAGTTATAGCCTCTTTCTGTATCGCACTAAATGGAAGTGTAACTGATAGTCCACCATCATTATTATGTAAATTCACAATTGTATTACCGTCAAATTGACGACGCTTAATAGAATATAACTCATTTTTAAAGGATTCAACTTCAGAGTTATTAATATCAGTACCAAACTCTTTAGGTATTCCCTCTTTTAGAATAATCGAATCTATTATCTTTCGAGTTTCTACATCATAAGCACTCTTAATTTTCTCAGTCCTATAAAGTCCCTGTTCATAAACATCCTTAGCAATAGTTGGATCTGCACCGGGAATATTCACATCAATAGCATAACTAGATACACTAACAGCGCTCAATACAATAACACTTAATAATAATTGTTTTAACATATACATCTCTCCACAAAATAGTAATTTTAACTGTATTGTAACATAATAAGAACACAATTATGAATACGATTACAAAATGAAAAAGGTTCCTATTGGTCACCTAGGTAACTATTAGGAACCTCTAATCTATTTACTTTTATAACCTGAAACACTATATTGAAATTGAGGCCGCTAAATGGGTCCAGCCTTTGCTAATCAACTCGAGGATTGGCGGTGATCAATGTGAGTACATTCAAAGTGTTATCGTTAATGATTTCCTTTGGCATACTTGTGGCGACCATTATCATGGCAGCAAAGTGATTGACCTCTAGCTACAAGCTAGCTTTCTAATCGTGGCATGAAAAAAGGCCCGACATAGAAGTCAGACCGTTTCTTCAATTTTTCTTATTAGAAGCGAAGTCTGGCGACCAAACCATTTAAGCCTCACTTTGATATAAATTATATCATATCTAAACAGGGAAAGAAATCGAAAGATTTCTTTCCCTGTTTACGTTCCCACAATCACATTTCGTAAATAAATAGACTCGCTTATTCAACAAGACTTATGCCTTCAATACTTAACAGGAAAACTAGTTTAACAGCTATAAATGTAATAATACTATTCTAGCATCTGTTCTACTGCCGTTACAATAGATTCTACTACATGTAATCGCTCTTTAATAAATATATCATCTATAGAATTAATATTACTAGGTATTGATTCTGCTATTGCAACTTTAATTTCATTTTTTAAACTATCAGTTAAATCGGTTCCCACTGAGCTTGCTAAAGACTTTAATTTTTCTGACCATTTCTTATTTCCTCTAAAAGCACTACTTTCGATATTAAGATAAAACTTTGATAGTAATAAATCTTTATAAAAATTAGGTTTAATTATATCCTCAAGTTCTGCTTCTCTGCTTCCAGGTCCACCGATATATTTTATACATTGCTCTTTTATTAATTTACGTTCAATAGCTTTACGTCCTTCAGAATGTCCGGCACTATCATTATCCAAAACAACAAACACCTTACACATTGATTGGTTTAACTCCCCTATTGTATGACATAAATTTGATGCAGACCCCATATATTTGATTACAAAATGATTATTATTTAATGAATTTCTGATTTTAGAGCTTAATGTGGACAATAACTTGCTCAACACTATCTGGTCTGTTTTACCCTCTACCAATAATACATTTGATGTATTTTGTAAATTATCTTCTGGCATTACACCCAATATAGATCTTATTTCTTCTATACTATGCGCAATACGAGCCTTACCTGAATCAACAATAATATTACCTTTAATATTATTCCGCTGTACAAATAAAGGATTATGTGTTGTAATTATCACTTGACTTGAATTTGAAATTTCATGTATAACCTCTACTAATTCATGTATCGCCTCAGAGTGTAAGTGTGATTCTGGTTCTTCAATAGCAACAATAGAAACTCCATTAAAAATTTGTAAATCTTTTAAAATGGCTAATGTTACAAGACTTTTAATTCCCTCACCTTTATGAATTATATTGGTCTCTACACCATCATCTAACATCAAGTGAATATCAGGTGACCAATAATATGGATTATATCGATCTATTTCACTCTTAATATTAACAGAGTTTAATTTTGGAATGAACTTTAATAATGATGGTTTTAATTGACTAGCAATATCATTCAATACTTTTTCTTGTATCTCCTCTATCTTCTTTACTGCATTCTCATACTCTTCATTATAAGGAGACTGTGTTAAACGCTGTATAACAATATTTCTAAGTACATTTATAGCCATATTTTCTGTTCGAATTGCACTAATATAATTGAACTTTATTTTACTAGAAATAAATCTTGCAATTTCTGATGATTTCTTCTTATATTGTGTACCATGCTGTTTTTTTACTTCTATATTTGCTTTATTATTTTCATCATAGGTAATTCTTATCCGAATAATACCATTTACCTGTAATCCCAACTCATCCCGAAACTCCAGAATTTCTTCATCATTTAATCCAAATTCCAATGTAAATATAGATTCTCTCCCAATCTTCCTATCCCTATACTGAAACGGGAAATCCCTAGCCCAATCATAGTTAAGATCTCTCCTAGAATTTGCTCTTGATAAAATAGTATTACGCCTATGTCCATGTTTTAGCAGTGTCTCCATTGCTATATTTAAAGCTTTCAGCAAGTTAGATTTACCTTCATTATTTTTTCCTAAAAGAACATTAAAACTTTGTAAATTAATATCACTTTGGCTTGCAATACTTCTATAATTTCTAACTGAAAATTTATTAAGTTTCATATTATAACTCCTTCAATACTTGGGAACAGTGTAAGTTAGGTGAAGTTGTTACGATAAACCCAAAAACTGAATTACCTGACGAATTTAAGTATGTTGACTTAGAATCTGTTGTGGGAACAAATTTGTTAGGATTTCAAGTTATTAAAAAGGAAAATGCACCTTCTCGTGCTCAACGCTTAGCCTCCTATGGCGATGTTTTTTATCAAACAGTAAGACCTTATCAACGTAATAATTACCTATTCGAAAATGTTGATAAAGACATGGTGTTCTCTACTGGATATGCGCAGTTACGATCTAAATTAGACAGCTATTTTTTACTTACATTAGTTCAGAATGATAATTTTGTTAAAGTAGTTTTAGATAATTGTACGGGTACAAGCTATCCTGCTATTAACGGAAGTGAACTAGGGAAAATTATAGTTCAAATACCTTCAAATGAAGCAGAAGCTAATCAGATTGGTAAAGTTTTTAGAGGAATAGATAAATCTATTACCCTTCATCAGTAAAAGCCATTTCTACAAAATAAATCTCAAACTAATCCAGCCATCGACCGCATCACCAGATCAATATCTCTATTTTCCATTTCTTGAATTATATGTATATATGTTTTCTGTGTCGTCGTCATACTCGCATGACCTAAACGTCTTGCAACACTTGCAATCGAGACTCCTGCAAAAAGCAATAGTGATGCATGTGTATGTCGTAATCCATGAATTGATATGACTGGTATTTCTAATTTTTTACAATATCGTTCTAATACACCATTTATTGTTGAGTTGAATACACGACCATTTACAAATATAGGCTTATCATCTGGTAAGCCTTTAATCAGTTCTGAAAACTTTATAATAGTTTGCCAATCAAGCTGTATTTTTCTCACTGAAGATTTATTCTTTGTTGGTAAGAATCCGCCATCACCTTTATAATCCCACGTCTTATCTACAATCAATGATTGATGTGAGAAGTCAAAATCTTTTGGAGTTAATGCTAAAGCTTCTGAAAATCTCATTCCAGTTTTTGCTATTATCAATATCAACCAATCCCAATTAATTTCTGACGTCAATTTTAAATTTACTAATAATGTATGTAATTCAAACTGATTCAGATATTTAATCTTCTTAATTCTTGGTGGCCTACCTTTTATAATAGCCTTTCGAGTTGGATCCCTATCAATTAAACCTTCATCCACTGCATCTAATACAGCTGCTTTTATTTGATGATGAAAGTCCATCGTTGTTTGTCGTTCATGAAACTCCGCATAATCATTTAATAGTTGTTGATATGATATCCTATTTAATTGTGAAAGCCTAAGTTCAGGGACTAATCGCTTTAGCCATAGTAGCGTTATCTCATATTTTCGCATTGTTACATCACGAATCGCACCTTCTTTATAGATATGTATCCATTTTTCATAATAAATATAAAATAGTTCGGACTTTTCCTCTATTGTTAACATAGTTTTACCCCACCATTTACGCTGTTCCCACATAGAAATGGCTCTTGCTGATGAAGGGTAATAATATGATCAACGTTATTCAAGAAGCTACTAATTATATTTTGCTCTTGAATACTTGGAACTAAAAGTTCATATTTTAACATATCGGAAACTTTTAATACTTTATTTCGACCTGCGCCACCTGGCGATGATAATTCGAGATGATGTTTAAATCTTTTATCCATTAAAGTATGTTTAAAGAAATTAATTGCCAACTCACTATTAGGTTTGAACTGAGGAAATCTATGAGAAACTAATTTACCTTGATCTTCATCATTTGTTACCGCTAGTGCACGTTCCCAAGCAAATGTAATATTTAGTATAAAATTACCTGCTTTTACCCTATACATCTCTGTAGTTTCTAGCTCATGACCAGCATCTACATAAGTGTGAAAGGTTCCTTTACAATGACTTCTTAATCCTAATCGCCAATATCCAGAATCTGGTGTATTTACTTTGTCCTCATATTTTGTAAATAAAGACTCTAACTTACGCTGTTCCCAAGAACACAAAAAGAGGTAGAAAAGCCCTATTTGGTCTTTTCTACCTCTTTTCCTTACATTTTGACGCCTAATAGGGCTAATTGTTCGGCTATTTCTTTTTCAAGTTGTGCAATTTCTTGGTTATCTTGTTCAATCATACGATTGATTTCATCAAGATCAAGTTCTTCTTCTTCCTCAAATGTATCTACATATCGAGGAATATTTAGATTATAGTCATTATCTTTGATTTCTTCGATAGATGCAACGTGTGCATATTTATCAACATCTTGTCTATTTCGGTATGTTTCAATAATTTTAGTAATATTTTCTTCGCTTAAATTATTTTGATTTTTACCTTTTTCAAACTCATTGCTAGCATCGATAAATAGTACATTACGTGTCGTGCGATTTTTCTTAAATACAAGAATCGTTGTAGGGATACTTGTACCATAGAACAAGTTCGCAGGTAAACCAATTACCGCATCAAGGTAATTCTTTTCTATAATAGTTTGGCGAATTTTACCTTCTGCCGCACCACGGAATAGAACACCATGAGGTAAAACGATTGCCATTGTACCTTCATTGTTTAGGTGATATAAGCTATGTAATATGAAAGCATAATCTGCTTTAGAGGCTGGTGCTAATTTACCATATTCACTAAAGCGTGGATCTTTAAGTTTACTTTCATTATTATCCCATTTGGCAGAGTATGGAGGATTCGCTACAACTGCATCAAAGGAACGTGGTCTATCGATACCATCACGATCAGGCCCATCTGGCCAATCACTTTCAAGGGTATCAGCATTATTTAGTGTCATATTATTATAGGTAACACCATGCATCATCAAGTTCATACGAGCCAAGTTATATGTTACCGTATTTAGTTCTTGCCCATAAAAGCTAACCGCACCTTGACGAGATCCATCAGGCAATTCATTACGAACCGTCAATAGTAGTGATCCAGAACCCATTGTTGGGTCATAGACTGTGAAAGTATCAGTTTGAGATTCTATATTTCCAGTAACAATTTTAGCCAAGATTTGACTAACTTCATGTGGTGTGTAGAATTCCCCACCTTTTTTACCAGCATTAGCTGCAAATTTACCAATCAAATACTCATAGATTTCACCAAGAATATCTTTACCGTTTTCATCTTTATACTCAATTTCATCAATTTTAGTTACGACTGCATTTAAAGTCTTAGTTCTACCTGCTGTTGTGGATCCAAGCCCAGAGTCACCAAGATTGATATAGTTAAAAATACCTCTAAAATCTGCTGTAGCTTCTTTATTAATTTCAGCATTCTTATTAAAGTTTTCGAATAATCGTTGATAATCACTCGGAATAACAGAACCATTATGAATACTTTCAGTTAAAGAAGCCCATGTATCCTCAGGATTAATAGCATATCCTAATGTACCTGCAATATCAATTAAACAAGCTTCTAAACCTGCATCTTCAATAAGCTCCTTATATGCGTCATTAACAGATTTTCCATCTGAAATATCAACCAAGTCATTATTAACTAAGTACTCTTCTTGATGGATGGAAAGATATTTATAGAATAAAAATGGAAGAATATAATCTTTGAAAGAGCTTGCATCCATTGTGCCACGCAAATCGTTGGCAATAGCCCACAATTGGCTTGAAATATTCTGTGCTTTTGATTCTGCCATACAAAATCTCCTTTATTTATACAAACATCTGTTGAAGTAATGCTTTTTTCTGTAATTGTAAGTGATCCAACTTACGCTGATGAAGGGTGATAAGACTCTGTAGGCTCGAGAAAAAAACTCCTATTCTTTCTTGTTCTTCAATATTTGTGCTAATCATATACTCGACATTTACAAGCTGTGAAACCTTAATACTCGGTTGTACCGCAACCATTGCAATTCGTTTTGCCTTATATTGATTATCTTCATTTGAAAACAATGCATACAGGTATTCAGGAAGGAAGTTTTCTTTTGCTCTAAAAGCTACTATGTTTTGTGCAATTGCTGCTTCTTCTCTAGAGTCCATTAGACTTACAAGACCTATACTTCCGACAGTAGTAAATAAAATATCATCTTTTTTAATATAAGCCCTTAGGTTAGTATTAAAAACATCATCACTAAGATATTTCTCAACTTTTGAATAATCTGGATATACTCCACCAAGAGCTGCTACTTCAATAAGTGGATGTGCCCCATTTTCGTCTAATGGAGGAGTTTTCCCTCTATTGTCTACAGCCTTATCAACAAACTCTGACAACTTACGCTGTTCCCAAGCATCAGTAAATCCAGGGAAACGAAGTTCAGGATATCGTTCTCCATTTTTTGGAAAAAGTTTCTGAAGTAACGCTTTTTTCTTTAATTTAAGATTATCTAACTTACGCTGATGAAGGGTAATATTTTTATCAAGACTTACAATAAATTCTCCTATAAGCTTCTGCTCCTCTAAAGTTGGACATAATATCTGCTCCTCAAGGAATTCCTTAGTAGTTAAATTAGACATCATTCTAGATGCTTTAGTACAACGACGTAAAATAGGCCCCATTATAGGCTCATATTTTATTAGATCTTTCCAGAAATTTATATCTAGATTAATTTTCGGCGTAAAAACATCAAAAATATGTGAAACGATACCATCTCCAATAGTATTTTCAACAAATCTACCATATCTATATTCTTTATTAGTATGTCCTTCAAAAGCAATGTCACCTAATTTAAAAACATTATACGTTTTTAAATATTCTTCAGATCCCACTGTAACATCCTTTTTAAAATACATATTAGCAACAGATATAATTTTATCTATACCATAAGTTAAATCATTTTTTTGACCAGCACGTTCATATATTTCACCAAACTTACGCTGTTCCCAATCTTCCGTAAATCCTGGAAAGCGTAATTTAGGTACTCTCCGTTTTTCTTTACTCATCATAACCTCTCTTTCCCTTTATCATAACAACACTACCTTTCATTAACATAAGAATCTGCAAATTTATATAAAGCCGCTACAAGTTCATTACCATATTTAATTTTATTAAGGCTTACAATATCCGCATCTTGTGCTTTTGCTTGATATTCCGCACGTGCATCTTTTTTTAGCTTACTAATTCTACCAGTACTATCTAAATCCTGTTTACCAGCCGTATGTCGAGAAAATAGTTCTAATATTTCGTCATTACTAATAACATCAATAATCCCCCATTTTAAGCGAAAATCGAAAAGATCATCTTTCACAATCATTGTATTTACATCTTCAATAACTTCCAAACTAGTTAACTTTACAGGATATTGGATATCTTTTCCTTCTGGTGGATACGTACCTTTATAAATTGCATCAACCGCATTATTAATTTGTTTTGCATATTGACGATCATCTAAAGCCATTGCAAAATCATTAATTTTTTCACGATAATCCGCAGCTGCATCCATACGTTCTTCATGAACAGCATTCATTAATGCTTCGATTAATTCAGTAAGATAGTCATAGTTAACACTAATTTGTTTTACATGTATCATACGTAGTTCAATTTGAGCTACTGGTACATCATGATTTTTAGCAATACGTTCTTTCAAGTCGTTATACAGAGATGTAGTTAACACTTCTTCTTGTTCAGGTGTCATCCCAAGTAATGTAACAAGTTCATCTGGATTATCATAGTCAAATCCGATGTCTTCTCCATTAACAACATCTGGATCATATTGTTTTAGCTTTGACATTCCAGCACTATATGTACGCATAAGGTTAAACATTTCTTCCTGCTTAGCTTCACTAGCAGGAACCTCTGTAAAGTTATCCGTCATATCTGCAAGACGATCTACCACTTGTTTTACTTCTTCAAATTGTTCTTTAAAAGGTTTTGCTAAAACACCAGTATCAACTAATACCTTTGTATCTACTAATGTGTCTTGTACATCAGCGGAGTGCTTGTTCGCATAAATACTCAAAGCTCGATTCATGAGTTCTTCGTTTTTAGCTGGCCATCTGTAATTGACTATACGACCCCATGGCTTCCCTTGATTATCGGCAATACGATTTGTTCTTGAATAAGCCTGAATTAACATTGCATCTTTTAATGTACGATCCACGTAAAGTGTATTTAGCTGCGGTGCATCAAAACCAGTCAATAATTGATCCACAACAATAACAATATCTAAATATTCCCCATCTTGTGCTGTACGATTTAAACGTGTTGTTAAGTCTTGAGTGTAACCTGATACATCATCTAGTCCAAAGCTCGTACCAAACATTTTATTGTAATGTTTCATAGCGCGTAATAAACCATCATTTGTAGTTAATTGGTTATCACTATTATTAGTACTCATGCTGAAAGTAATACCTACTTTTAACGTAGGTAGCCTTTGTTCTTGGCGTTCTTGATTCACTCGTTCAAATTCTTCAAAGTACATCAATGCCATTGGTGTGCTTGGTTTATTTCCACCAACATGTGTCGTAAGCATAGCGTTATAAGCACCATCATTAGAGCGATTTCTCCAATTTTTAAAGATATCTTCTACAACCAACTTTACGTGATCTTGATTATTATCATAGAAACTTGGTTCTATCATATCATCCATATCATCATCAGTAAGATTAGCAATCTTTCGTTCAATATCGAGTTCATTCCAATTAGGATATTTCTTTGCATAGAACTTCGGTAAGTATTCAAGTTTCATTTTGTCTTCTGCAATCGTAGTTTCGAAATCTACCTTGAAACCTAATACATTTTTATCTGCAATTGCTTCGCGAATAGTATACGCATGTAACAACTTACCAAAGACCTCATGTGTTTTAGTACCTTTTTTACCGACCACCTTATCAAACATAGGTGTTCCTGTATAGCCAACCCAAGCAGCACCTTTGAATACTTTTTGTAAATCCTCGAAGCTTTCACCACCGGTAGATCTATGAGCCTCATCGACAATAAATACAAAGTTTTTCTTCGGTACCACAAAGTCTTTACGATTAATGAGGGTATTTAATTTTTGTACAGATGTAACAATGATGCCATACCCTTTTTCATTTAATTTTTTCTTTAATGCCGAAGTATTTTCCGTCCCACCAACAGTATCGAATTGTTTACCATCAATATCAATAGAACCTTCAGGGTCATACGCCTTATAATTTGCTTCAGTTTGTTTCGTTAACGCGATACGGTCAACGACGAATATCACCTTATCTACATTTGGCATGCGACTTGCCAGCCACGCAGTTTTGAAACTAGTAATCGTTTTACCAGAACCTGTAGTATGCCAAACATAGCCCAGTTTATTAATTGGTAAATCAAAATCAGCACGTTTTAATTCATTTAAAACTGCTTTTGTGGCATACACTTGGTAAGGGCGCATAACCTTAAGCATTTGTTTATTCTTGGTACCATCAAGAATGGTAAATAATGTAGACATTTGATGCGCCATGGGTATGCTAAGGAACATATCTGCAAAGGTAGTCCAATTACGAACAACCTTATTATCATTAGGATTTTGCCATTCAAACGCAAAATCTTTATTAAATAAATCAGCGGTAGTATTCGCCATATATTTAATTCGATTTGGAGTCATTGCGACTAGAATTTGAACTGTTGAGAAAATATCACCGTACTGTTTTTCCTGAATATATTGATGCATTTGATTTAATGCTTCATCTACAGAATGTTTTACAGATTTTTCCTCAATTTGGATAATTGGCAAGCCATTAATGAGTAGTGTTGTATCAAAACGACGTTCTGGGCGACCTGCTATTTGTGGTTCTCTCTTAACTTGGCTAACCACTTGGTAAACAGTATTACCTGCCCCAATTTGTTTTTGATCAAATACTGTTAAAAATACATGGCGGCCATCATCTAGGTCGACCTCTACTTGGGATACACCATTGATACCATATAGGAACTGTCCTGCTTGATATGGAGTGTATAGTTCATTAATTACCTTTTGAACTTGTTTAAATTCCATATCACTTAATGGTTGTGTCAATTGATTTTGATTCAATTGATATAAAATCTTGCGGAAATTCTCCCAAAGAGCCTCTGTTGTTTTTATAGTTGGCTCATATTTCCAAAGTTTACTTTTATAAACCTTCATATTACCATAAGCATCTATTGTATCGCCTGTTTGTTTTGTATTAGCTGTATTAATAACAATCCCAGTTGATAATTGCTCAATTAATTTATTTTCAAATTCTAGCTCTGTCATATTAATTTACTCCCTGTAACATAATAATTGCTTTCCGATATGTGTTATCTGCCACACGCTGTTTTAATGATCTTAGTCGTAATTGTTTAAAATAAATATCCCCCATAATCCGTTGCACTTCTATTGACGGTAGTTTTGGTAACTGTATATCTTTTAACAAGCTTAGACTATATCGTACAACCTGACTTCCCTGTAAGTTTTGTTTGAACTGCTTTCTAATTTTAGGATTCTCATTAATCAAATAAGCCATAAATTTTTTTTCTATTGGTGTATTTAACGGTTCCATCCGAACATAGTTTTGAGTAAAAAGATACTCTTCATGATCTGCAGTAACAATTGTAGCCATGCCAGATATTGTACTAAATATTAAATCACCTGTTTTAAGAGTAGCACCTTTGTATTCTGTACGAATTTGTTTTCTATCACTCATAGGTCCAGGTACACCAGTCAAATCTTCATACAATTCATTCTGGCCATACAATGTATATAACACTGCTTTTTCACTAGTACTTTCCTCTAGTCGATACTGTGATACCCCTGTATTACTATGAAATATATCTTTAATATACACTAGATCACCTCTTCCTTAAAGATAATTTTCATTTTATTTTTATTTTTGCATGTAAAAAAATTACACTGTATAACTTTTAATTAAAGTATACAGTGTAATTTATATTAAAGCAACTATATTTTGTAATTTTTAAAAATGCAAACTCTATTTTGTCATTTGTTGATACTTATCAAATTCAGCCTTAGCCACGTTAATTATTTTTCTATATAAATCCTGGTTAACTTGCATATCTGTATAGCGAATAAACTCTCCAGTTTTATCAAATGATTTAGATTTCGCAGCAAATGGATTAACATGAGAAGCCACACCAGCTTCCCTCCCAATAATTAATGAATCATGATATGGATTTACATAAAACAGATAGTAAGTACCTAAATGGCTTCCTCCAGATGAACAATAAGCCACAGGAACTAGTCCATAATCCTTAAATGTACGCATAGAATATGCTGCTACTTCAGATACAACACCATCATTCATAGACATATCCGCAACAACCCAACCATTGTAAGGACCGTAGCCCTCACCTTTACCAACTATTTCAGATGTTCTTGCCTGACAACTAAAAGCAATTGTGCTAATAGCTAGTAATGCTAATAATAACTTTTTCATTTAATTACTTCCCTCCTTAATTCTCTCAAATAGTATATATGTATAGAATATCATATTTCATTTGACTCATAGTAGTACAATATATTTATAGGAGCAAGGAGATGATTACTATGAAATTTACAAAACGTATACTCATCATGACTGCTTTAGCCGTGACTGCTGCAGTATCTACAGGATTTGCTTATGATTATGTATGCAATAACTCTCAGTACAATTTCAATACTAACACACAATACAACTGCAATAACAATGCTAACAATATTAACTATGCACCATGTAACAATAACAACCAAAACTATTGCGGTTCAAACTCTAATACTAGAGGATGTGGCGGATATAGAAGATAATAATATAAACACGATAAAGGCCTATAGTACTAAACATGTACTATAGGCTTTTGTCATATTACTTTCACGGGTTATAGAATTATAATGCACTAAATAAGTAATAATAATCATCATATACAACATCATATGTATTATATAAATAAAATACCACATCATATGAGACAAAAACACCTCGATATGATGTGGTATTGATTTTTTCACAATCCACTCTATCACTACATATTAAATGTAATACTACTTTTGGATTCTCCAATTTCGAAAAACCATATGTCTCTATGGCATATAAAACCTTTTAAGTAGATATTTTCAAATTATCTTTAGATACCCTACAATTGCATTTTCATTTCATTCGTTCAATTCGTTCATCTATCATGTTTCACCACATCACTAATTAGTCGTCCCAAGTCTATAGCATTTTTAGATGTAATAACAGGTTTACCTGTTCTAGCTTCAATAGATTTACGCGCATCACCAGCGATAGAACCGCCATCTTGAGCAACCTGTTTATTTTCCTCTAATCCTTGTGGATTAGTTGCCTCCGCAATATCCTTTGTAGCCGTTTCGGCTAACATATTTAAGATAAGTTCTGTAGTAGACATATTATCTCGTAGATTTTCTTTTTTTAGCCCCTTAAAGTCCTTATATTCTCTAGTCGTCATTCCAGACCAAGCTTTAGAGATTTCATTCGTTAGGATAGCATATTCATTACCAGCTTTAACACCATGATCTTGCCAAGTATCGGTTAATTCTTTACGAACCTGAATGGCCTGTAATCGTTGATTAATCCATTCTCGGCTATAGCCCTTACGCGCATATCCTTCTAAGGCTCTATCTATAGTTAGCTCTGGGTCAATTATTTCATCAATACGCTCTTTACCAACTTCTGCTAACCACATTTTAAAAGGTTCTGCCTTAGGCGATGGAACAGATTGTATGATACGGAAAATACCTTGCATATCGGCAACATCTGTTAATCGCATTTTACCATCTGGAGCTTTCAATTTTAACTGTCGACAAATTGTCGACAGTTCACTTTTCTCTTCTTCTGACATACGTTTTTTCACTCGATACCAATAATCACGCGGATTATTGCTTTCAGTCAGAGAACCTACAACATCCACTATACTAAAATACCACTCTTCCCTTTCATTATCCCACACAGAACGAATTTGACTACCTTCAAACATCTTTATATCATCACTCATACATCTTCCTCCTCTCTTTAAATACAAATATATGTTCTATATTATTATCTATAGTATACGCCTTTTAACATAAGAAATAAAGATATTTTTAGCTTCCCTTACATTATCATATTTCATTTGACTCATAGTAGTATAATATAAATATAGGAACAAGGAGGTGACATCTATGAAATTTACAAAACGTATAATTGTCATGACATTCTTAGCCGTAACCGCTGTTGTATCTACTGGATTTGCTTACGATTATGTATGCAATAACTCTCAGTACAATTGCAACACTAACACACAATACAACTCCGATAACAATACGAACAATACTAACTATGCACCAGACAACAATAATAACCAAAATTATTGCGGTCCAAACTCTAATACTAGAGGATGCGGCGGATATAGAAGATAATTTGGTAAGTATACTAAAAGCCTATAGTACTAAAAATGTACTATAGGCTTTTGTCATATACTTTCATAAGATAAGAAAAATATTAAAATAGTACCTATTAACAAATTTGGCTACTTATGCCCCACCAACCGATAGCTCATATCCATTAGTATTTTAAGTTTCTCTATATCTTCATACCCTTCAATATCCACCGAGATCCAGTGTGTTTTGTTCATATGATACGCAGGATAGATTCCGTTTTCATAGATCAGATTAGGAATCAGGTCAGATTCGCATTTTAGATTGACTATATTCATAGGTTCATTTGTATCATGACCTACTTGATAGCCTTTAATAGCAAAAATTCCAGCAAACCATTTTTGGTTATCCCTACGGCGGACAACCATATAGTCAGGGTATCTCTCCCAGGGATATTCAACATTACAGACATATTCTTGTTGTATGTATTGAAGTAATTCATTACGATTCATAATTTTCTACCGCGTTTTAGAAAAGTCCATATCAAACATATCTTTTGGTATAGCTGCCATACCTGGTAGACTTCTTGAGTATTTATCTGCATCATTTGCATTATCTACATATTGAACTATGTCACGCAGATCTTTTGCTGGCGTCTTATAATCAAAGTCCGCCATTATAAAGTGTGTATACAAATATTTATCGTCATACAGCGATTGAATGTACATTCTAGATGTAGAACGTTCTACCTCCATATAGATGGCCGGAGTAGCATCATTCCAAACTGTAGCGTATTGGATTGGTTTATAATCAGAATAAGGCTTATACATAATGAAATGTTGTATTAATTTAGAGTTAATTTTATGGCGATTTGCTAACTCCTCTGGCCGTAACTCTCTGACCATAATGCCTTCACGATAACTTTTACCATCATAAATATAAATTGCATCATTATCTGGACCATGATATGTCAAATTACTTGATTTTAATGTTTGGAAGGTAAATCCATTTATAGTTATCGGTTTAGTTTTGGAAAGTAACTGTTTAGCTGGTTCAATAGATGGTAAAACATAATTAACTAATGGAGACATTAATTCTTTATACACATATTCCTGATTATGTTTCTTTAACAGTTCTACTTCTCTTTTTTTAGACAAATCATAACTTATACGATAATACATAGAAGGCTCTGATTTAACGCTAAAGTTAATTGCCCCTTCTAAAGCACCAGTTTGCGTTTGACTAATCTCCCATGTAGCATGTTTAATAGTAGGATATGAAAAGGAGTTTCCTTTTATGGAGTTTTCATTATCCCTACGAATGGTATAATGTAAATTTCCATCAATCAAAAGAATATTTCCTTTTTTAACATCTGTAGTTAATGGGTCCCCTTCCACAGTTTTACCAAACTGACTACTCACAGGCATCGTAAATTTAATATTTGCGCCATTATCTTTAAGAATAAAAACAGAGGACGAGAAATTTACAGAATGATTCAGTTCCTCAGTAATGTATACTAACTCATCCATTGACCATTTTCCAGGCATATTGTTAGCATATTTTGCCTTAATTTGACTACCTACATCTACTTCCATATCCTTAGCAGTTTTATCAACTTTACGATAGTTTTGATACGCATCCTTTGAAATTGATGGATCTGCACCGGGAATATCCACGTCAACAGCATAACTAGATACACCAATAGCACTTAATATTACAGCACTTAGTAATAATCGTTTTAACATATACATCTCTCCATAAAATAGTAATATTAACTGTATTGTAACTTGATCTATAAAACAATTTTCTTTAATTTAGTTCTTAACTGGTATCATATTTTCAAAACTTGTGCCATATGCTTCTTTAAAAATATAATTTCCCACTACATATTTAGGATCACGTAAAGATACATCAACATATTGTTCTGCCCTATTATTAGAATTAGCAAAAGCTATACCTTCATAATTAAAGTCTTCTATACTATTCATAGTCAATCTCATACCAGAACGAGCTTGTTTGGCATAAATAAGCAAAGAATAATCTTGTGAATACTGTGGTACACGCAATATGCTAGCTACTGTATATCTTATATCATATCGATATGTAACTAAAACCTTATGAATATATGGGTTAAGTCTACGACTATTTTTATTTTCAACCTCATATACAACTGCTTGAACTTTATAAATAGATTGATCTTCTTCAATACTTTTAATAGAACTCTTATCTACAAAATAAGTGATAGAATTCTCACCTGTAATAATAGGAATATTATTTTTATTAATCTTTATATCTTGCATCGATATAGCCTGAATTTGTAATGGTAACACTATACAAGACAATAATAAAATGATAAGTATTTTTTTCATTATATTTCCTTCTCTCTTGTCTATTTACATAAACTTTTATAATTTATAACTCTAGAATATCACATAATAAACTATTTCTTTCATTATATTAAAGCCTGTAATACTCAACATAAGTATTACAGGCTTTTATGCTATTTCAAGTTTATATTAGAACTCAACCTATCATTATACTATTTTCTAACCATTCATTCTGTTAAAGTATTCTATGGCTTTTGGTGAGAATTCAACGAATGTATTCCCATAAGAGAATGGTCCCAATTCATATGGTTGGTATACAAGACCTATAGCACCTTTACCTTTCAAGTAGTAGTTGTCAGAAACATATTCTACATTCCAATTAGGTAGTAAGTCTGCTTTTTTATGATCTTCTCTGTAGAAGCGCAATATACCAGAATTAATGCCCCGTTCTATTTGTTGTGGATTAGCAATTTTTACATAGTTATATAGTGGAATTCTTTGTCCCGTTATCTTGTTATAGACTAAGCCTTTAGTGTTATACATTCCGTGTGCGGCACCAGCATGATAGTAATATGTAGTTAACAAAATAGATACAACTTGAGCATCTTCATAGGTAACTTTATAATTTTGTTTTACTTGATACGCATGTTGATCGTAATAAACTGATTTCGCATATAAAACATAGTTAGCAATGTCTGTATTAATTGCCTTTTGTGCAAACATATTATTGGTATATACCAATGGATATTTTAATTCCATGTTTACATCGGACTGACTACCTGTAACAACAGTTGCATAGGTAGGCACAGCAATCATAACACCTAATATAGAGGTCACACATAATTTTTTTAACATTCCCATAATAATGTCTCCTTTTACAAACACCTTTAAATAGGTTCATTACTGTGTTACTTCTACAGGCTATGATAAAATTCCTCTTTTTCTATTTCACTTTTCTCATAATTTATTCATTATATAAAATAGCCAAAACTATCTATTATTTCACACTAAAGTGTTAGGAAGAACTCCGCCTAATACAGCAATAATAAGTCCAAGTGCAATCATCCATATTGATATAAACATTAAAACAAAGGAAGTATGTGTATAGATTTGTATAGTAAATTGATTATAATCAATAGCACCTTTAATCACCTTATCGCCTACTTTTTTCATAACTGCATCTAGTACAAAGGGATCTTCTGTAACGGACAATCTATAGGTGCCTGGCCCCGCATCAAAGGTATATAGTTCCATTCTTGAGTGAGTAATGCCATTAACTCGGGCGCGCATAATAGATAGGAATAAAGGAATGGTCCGTCCCGTTTTTTCATCAACTAAGTTAAAACCAAATTCGCCAATAGGCGCCTTTGTAAACATTTTTCCACTAAGCCATAGGCCATAAGTACCTGCTCGCTCTAACGTAAAAGTGCCTTCTTTATTTACATAAGGCATTTCATAGAGCATCTTAGTTCTACCAAAGCGAATCGTGTATTTAATACCTAAATACAACAAACAAAGTCCTAAAGGTATCAACAGATAAAATAACTGTTCCATTACCTATTCCTCCTCAATTCTCCCGCTTTTACACAACACAATATGCATTTTCACTATATCATACTTTCACCATACAAAAAAGGACCCTCCAAAGAGAGTCCTTAATCTGTATTGTTATGCTATTAAGCGTTTTTAGCTACTTCAACAAGTTTAGCGAATGCTGCTGCATCGTTAACTGCCAAGTCAGCCAACATTTTACGGTTAACTTCAACGCCTGCTTTAGTCAAACCAGCGATGAAACGGCTGTAAGTTGTGCCATTGATGCGAGCCGCTGCGTTGATACGAGCGATCCACAATTGACGGAATTCGCGTTTTTTCGCACGACGGTCACGACGAGCGTAGTACAACGCTTTCATTACTGTTTCGTTAGCTTTTTTGAACAAACGGGAACGTGTACCGCGGTAACCTTTAGCTAATTTTAAAATCTTTTTATGACGTGCATGAGCTGTAACGCCCTTTTTCACTCTTGCCATTGTATATTCCTCCTAAATTACGATATATCGATCTAATAGTTAACGATTAAGCGTATGGTAAGCATTTAGCTACGCGTTTGTGGTCAGCTTTTGCAACCAATGTAGCTTTACGCAAATTACGTTTACGAGCTGGAGATTTTTTCTCAAGAATGTGGCTTTTGAAAGCTTTTGCACGCTTGAATTCACCAGTACCAGTTACTGCGAAACGTTTAGCCGCTGCGCGACGAGTTTTAATTTTTGGCATAATTATAATCCTCCCAAAACATTATTTACTTACTAAAATCATGGTCATGTTACGACCTTCTAATTTAGCTGCTTTTTCAATAGACGCTGTTTCTTTGAGTTCTTCAGCGAAACGTGTCAATACTGCCATGCCTAGTTCTGGATGTGAAAGTTCACGACCGCGGAACATGATAGTTACTTTTACTTTGTTACCTTCACCCAAGAATTTGGATGCGTTTTTCATTTTTACGTAAAAGTCATGGTCTTCAATATGTGGACGTAACTTAACTTCTTTCAAAGTTACGATTTTTTGTTTCTTCTTCGCTTCTTTCTCGCGTTTTTGTTGTTCATAACGATATTTACCGTAGTTCATAATGCGAGCTACTGGTGGTTTAGCGTTAGGTGCAATTTCCACAAGATCAAGATGCTTTTCTTCAGCCAATGCCAACGCCTCACGGCCAGACATAATGCCGATTTGTTCGTTTTCAGGACCTACGACACGAAGTTCACGAGCACGAATTTCTTCATTAATGCGTGGTGTATCCTTGCTAATAGCGTTCACCTCCAAGAGAATAAAAAAAACGGACGGCAAACACCATCCGAATAGAGTTCTCTATATTAACCTCATACTTCTCGGTATCAGGTGAGTGGCGGATGGCCTCTGCTTCATAAATTACTTAACTATAATAACAAATTGAATGCTGAAAGTCAACAAAAAATATTGAGCTTTTAACAATGAATTTGTTATTACAACTCTTATAGTATAACAGACATTATAAGTTCTGTATATAGGTATACTTACTGACACTGCTCTCTCTTTATGTATACAATATTCTTATAAATTATACAACTAATTCTATAGAAAATACGATACAATAATATTTATAGAATAGTCTAGCTTATATAGTGTACTTTATAGGATTGTGTACTTTATAGGATAGTGTACTTTATAGGATAGTCTAGTTTATATAGTTTACATTATTTATTATTATACAGTAATAGGTATTACACAAATTGAAAGGAGTTTTATTATGAGTGTAACAACCACTGCCCCTCCTCAAAAGGCGCGTACAACTGCTCAAAATATTGGACTTATTTTATCTTTCATTGTTCTAGGTGGCATTTTATTATTACCTACACCAGAAACATTATCTACAGGTGGTCATCGTATGATTGGCGTACTAGCCTTTGCCATCATCTTGTGGATGACATCGGCTGTATCCTATCCTGTAAGTGCTACTATGATTACAGCCCTCACCGCTTTACTATTAGGATTCTCACCGAATCCCGAAGCACCTACTAAGGCGATGGGCACAGCCAATGCTTTGAAGCTTATCATTTCTGGTTATTCTTCACCAGCCATGATTCTTGTAGGCGCAGCTATGTTTATCTCTGTAGCTATGCGTAAAACAGGTCTAGATCGTCGTATTGCCATGTTAGTACTATCTAGCGTTGGTACCAAGGTGAGTCGCATTTATTTAGGTGTTATTATTACAGGGCTTATCCTCGCCTTCTTCGTACCAAGTGCAACGGCTCGTATTGCCTGCTTAGCTCCGATTATCATTGGTATTGTTGAAAACTTAGGTATTGAACGTAAAAGCCGCGTAGCTGCTCTACTCATGGTAGGTGCCGTACAAGCCGATACGTTCTGGAATATTATGATTCAAACGGCTGCCGCTCAAAATCTTGTGGCTGTAGGCTTTATACAAACTCAGATGAATACATCTATTAGCTGGATAGATTGGCTCACAGCAGCGGCTCCATTCTCTATTGTTATGGTTATCATCGCCTACTTCTTAACACAAGCATTAATTAAGCCGGAGTTTAAAGAACTTGTAGGTGGCGATGTACAACTCGCTAAAATGCGCCAAGAAATCGGTCCTATGAGCATGGATGAAAAGAAACTATTATGTATCTCTATCGGACTTCTCGCATTGTGGGCTACTGGTGGCAAGCTACATTCTATCGATACAACAACTACAACAATTATAGCTATCGCATTGTTCTTCTTCCCTAAGATTGGCATTATGGATTGGAAATTTGCACAGCCAAACATCGACTGGGGTTCCATCGTTATGTTTGGTGCTGGTATCGGTCTTGGATCTGTATTGCTGAAAACAAAGGCAGCCACATGGCTTGCTCAAGTATTCGTAAACGCCTTCTCCCTTGAAAGCGCCAGCGTATTTATATTAATTGCCGTAATGGCTGCCTTCCTCATTGTTATCCACCTAGGCTTTGCATCTGCTACAGCCCTCTCCTCCGCTATGATTCCTATTGTAATTTCTATTGTAGTTGGACATAACGCAGAAGGTCTCAACCCAATCGGCGTAACTATGCTTATGCAATATGCGATCTGCTTCGGTCTAGTATTACCAGTAAACTCTCCACAAGGTATGGTAGCTTACGGTACCGACACCTTCGACGTAAAAACATTTATGACTACAGGCATTCCATTAACGATTATTGGCTATGTAATGATGCTCGTATTTGCCCTAACATACTGGCACTGGATTGGAATCGCTTAAAACTAACTAATACAACATCAAAATCCTACAATTTCTTACTAACGGAAATTGTAGGATTTTTTGTTTTAACTGGTTAACTTACTCCATATCCCCACTTTATCTATTATGCTCACTAACTCTATCGCTTACTTCAATACTTACTCTATTTCTTACTCTATTTTTTCTGGACTGAAATGTCTAAGTATAAATGTTAGATCAGATTTAATATCACGCTTCTTATTTTTGCGCATAGCTGAAAACATATTACCTAATACTTTATCATGCACAACTTGTACTTCTTCAAATAAAAGCTTTCCTTCATAAGTCAAACCGAGACTTTTAGATCGCCTATCAGTTGAACATACACTACAAGTCAATAAACCTTTCTTTGTTAAATTTTTTACAACTGCAAACAAATTTCCATACGACACTCGTAACTCATCCACTATAAAACCCAATGTTGGTTTGCACGATGAAACATAGACAAACTCCAACACATTATATTGCATCGGTGTTAAACCAAACCGTCTTAATACAGCTACCTCCTTATCATGAACCACCGTATAAATACGTTCAAACAAAAACCATAATTTCTTATCCTCTGGCATAAATACATCTCTAGGTACCCTTTGGGCTAACTTTAACAGTTTACCGTATCGCATAGCTCGCTCTAATCGATTAAAACCTTCTTCACTCTCACTTAACTCACGTAATCGTAATCGCGCCAATAAACTCACTCCTTTACCATTTTATAAATTGTCCATACATAACCTATTTTTCAGATACTACCAGTTAAAAATATTTATTTTTAACTGGTAGTATCTCTAAAATGACGTGTATCTCCACTTAGCAAAATTACTTTTAACTGGTAATATCTCCAAATCGACTTGTATCTTCACCAACAAAATTAGTTTTAACTGGTAGTATCTCTAAAATGACTTATATCTCCACTCAGCAAAATTACTTTTAACTGGTAGTATCTCTAAAATGGCTTATATCTCCACTCAGCAAAATTACTTTTAACTGGTAGTATCAGCAAAATAATATAATTAATTAAAGCTTGCATTATGTTTTTACATCAAAATGTGAATAGCCAAAATAGTATTCGACAAAGCTTATGAAACTCCTGCAAAATAACAGTATTATTCCAAATTATTAGAAATATAATTACAAATTTAAATACAGATACAAAAAAGCGCTGTCCAAAGACAGCGCTTAATGTAGTTAAATTATTTACTAATCTTATTTACTAGTTTTGTTTATTAATCTTATTGACTAGTTTTCTTATTCTAATTCCTTACCTTTTAGTTCAGGAATCAAGAATACGGTTGCAAGAATATCAAGTACGTAGATAATAGCTAGGAATGCAATTGCTACTTGGTAAGAGTACATAGAGATAATCATGCCTACTACCATTGGGCTAAAGCCGCCTACAGCACGACCGATATTAAATAGTACGTTTTGAGCCGTTGCACGAGCAGTTGTTGGGTAGGCTTCTGCCATCAAGGCACCATAGCCACCCATCATACCGTTTACAGCAGCACCTAAGATAGCACCAGCAAATAGCATTGCTGTTGGATCAGATAGTTGGGAATAAACTAAAATTGATATAACAGCACCTAATTGGAATATGATAAACGTAGGTTTACGACCTATTTTATCAGCCAAGCGGCCAAATAACCAAATACCGACCATCATGCCACAAACAGTAACCGCTGTCCACAAACCAGATTTTGTTAGAGAGAAACCTAATTGCTTACTTAAGAAATTAGGTAACCAAATCATAATACCATAATAACCAAAGTTTTGAACAGATGTTAAAATAGCAACACCAATAGATGTCTTTGTAGTTCTTACATCTTTTACTAATAACTTGAAAGAGTTTGTATGTGAATGCTCTTTATCTTCTTTACTTTGTACAAAGATTTCTGGTTCATGTAGTTTCGCACGAAATACCCAAGCAATTAACGCTGGAATAATGCCAACCATAAACATACCACGCCAGCCAATGATAGGAATGAGTAATGGTGTTAACAAAGCAGCAGCCAACACGCCTAATTGCCAACCTAAGGCAACGTAGCTTGTTGCTTTTGCACGGTGTTGAGCAGGCCAGGCTTCAGCAGCGAGCGCCATACCAATACCAAATTCACCACCTAAACCAATACCGGCTATTGTACGGTAAATAAGAAGATCCCAATAGCCTTGAGCAAAAGCACAGAGGCCAGTAAATACTGCAAATAGAACGATAGTCCAAGTCAATACGCGAACGCGACCAAATTTATCTGACAAGGTACCAAAGATGAACCCACCAAGTACGGCACCAACCAAGGTCCACGTTACAAGAGACCCCGCTTGACCTGTGGTCAAACCTAAATCTCCAGAAATTAGTGTCAGCATAAAGCCAAGAATTAAGAGGTCAAAACCATCCATAGCATAACCAATGGAGGAACCAATAACGGCTTTCCAGCCATATGAATTTACTTCTTTCATAGTATTTCCTTCCGCTACTCACAGGTAACAATTAAAGAGATAGCCCCCACTATACAAATGGCCAACGCCTAGACTTAAGTCTAATGAAAGGCTTTAGTATATGGGGGCTAAGTAATTAGTTACGTTCTTTGATTTCGATTTTAATAGAATTGAAGAATTCTTCGAATAGTACGGAACCTAATTCGTCTCCGCCGTGTTTACGAACGTTAACTGTGCCTTCTTCAACCTCTTTATCACCTACAACAAGCATGTACGGAACTTTTGCCATTTGTGCTTGACGGATTTTGTAGCCGATTTTTTCACTACGATCATCCACTTCTACACGTACATAGTCGCGGTGCATTTGTTTTGCCAATTCTTTAGCATATTCAACATGCTTTTCAGAAATAGGTAAGATTTTAACTTGTACAGGAGCCATCCAAGTTGGGAACGCACCTGCATAGTGTTCAGTTAAAATGCCGATGAAACGTTCCATGGAGCCGAAGCATGCACGGTGAATCATGATAGGACGATGTTTTTGACCATCTTCACCAACATATTCAATTTGGAAACGTTCAGGCAAGTTCATATCCAATTGGATAGTACCACATTGCCATGTACGACCTAAGGAGTCTTCGATATGGTAGTCAAGTTTAGGACCGTAGAACGCACCATCGCCAGGGTTGATTACATAAGGAATACCTTTTGCTTCAATCGCATTGCGCAATGCTTCTGTAGCCGCTTCCCAAATTGCATCATCACCCATTGCATTATCTGGTTTAGTAGACAATTCCACATGGTATTTTAAACCGAATTGGCTATAAATACGGTCAAACAATTCGATAACTTTCATCAATTCAGATTGCATTTGATCTGGCAACATGAATACGTGAGCATCGTCTTGTGTGAATGCACGTACACGGAATAAGCCGTGTAAAGCACCGGACAATTCATGACGGTGTACTAAGCCGAGTTCAGCATAACGTAATGGGAAGTCACGGTAGGAATGCATTTCGTTTTGATAAACCAAGATACCGCCTGGGCAGTTCATTGGTTTAATTGCATATTCTTCATCATCAATGATTGTAGTGTACATATTTTCACGGTAATGGAACCAGTGACCAGATGTTTCCCACAATTGTTTATTTAAGATGATTGGTGTACGAATTTCTTCGTAATCGAATTCATGATGAACTTCACGCCAGAAGTTTTCCAATTCGTTGCGAAGAGCCATACCTTTTGGCAAGAAGAATGGGAAGCCAGGACCTTCTTCTTTGATAACGAACAAACCAAGTTCTTTACCAAGTTTACGATGGTCCCGTTTAGCTGCTTCTTCAAGCAAGTGAAGGTATGCATCAAGTTCTTCTTTCTTTTCAAATGCTGTACCGTAAATACGTTGCAACATTTTATTCTTTTCATCGCCGCGCCAGTATGCACCTGCAATGCTTTGTAATTTAAAAGCTTTTACCTTACCAGTAGATGCCACGTGTGGACCTGCACAAAGATCGATGAAATCACCTTGTGCATAGCAAGAGATAACAGCATCTTCAGGAAGATCTTCAATTAATTCTACCTTGTAGTCTTCATTTTTAGATTTGAAGAACTCGATAGCTTCTTGACGAGACATTACAGATTTAGTGATAGGCAAATTCTCTTTTACAATACGGCTCATTTCCTTTTCGATTTTACCTAAATCTTCAGGAGTCAAAGTATGTTCCATATCGATATCATAGTAGAAGCCTTTATCGATAGCAGGGCCGATAGCCAATTTAGCTTCAGGCCATAAGCGTTTAACCGCTTGAGCCAAGATATGAGAAGCTGTGTGGCGTAAAGTATGTTTACCACCATCTTCTTCGAATGTTAAGAATGCTACTTCAGAACCATCAACGAGTTCTTCGCGAAGGTCTGTTAATTCGCCATTTACATTAGCAGCTAGCACTTTTTTAGCCAAGCTGTTAGATAGTTGTTTTACTGCTTCCCCAAGAGTAGTGCCAGCAGCGTATTCCTTTGCACTACCATCAGGTAAAATGATTTTTACATCTGCCATTTTAATTTCCTCCAATTTATTATCTAGGATAGACTGGATTTTTGTAATAAAAAAAGACCCTCTATCCCTACAAAACAAGGGACGAAGATCATTCGCGGTTCCACCCTAGTTAACTACCTATACGAATATATGTGTATAGTTAATTCACTTCATTAAGCCCGATAACGGTGGCGGCCGTATTTGCCTACTTAGGTTCGACAAATCAGTTTAAAGGGGGTAACTCTAATATATGTGTAAGGCATTTCCAGCATCAACCTCTCTCTGGTACACAGGGATATGAGAATCATGTCCTTTGCATAACTTTTACTAGATTATAGTATCATAGAGAATTAAAAAATTCAATACGGTTCAATGTTAAATTTCATAAATTCTATAAATTCAATATAACTCTTTTATCTCCTAAAACAAAAAGAAAACGGCCCGAATGTATCGAGCCGTCTTGTAAGACCTTTTAACCTGTAAAGATTTCGTTAGGTTTATTGGCGTTTGAAGTTTGTAGATAACATAGCTCCAATTACTTTTTCCAATTTACTATTGGAGAGATCTGGGCCTTTGTAGAGTGTTAAAAGTACATCATTAGAGTTATCTTGTTTAGAAACCATCATAACACCGCTACCACGAGCACCGTTATCATCGTAGTCTTTCGCTACGATAACAAGGTTCAAATAATGATCCTTCATGTATGTGTACACTTTGCTTGTACGCGCAGAGGAACCAATCATTTTTGCCATGCTCATACCACGATTAAATACGATTGTATTTGCATTATGTGGGTTTGCCGCTAATTGTTGTTTTTCCTCTTCATTTAAAGGCATGAGATTCACCATGAGGGAGTCACCCATTTTACCACGGAACATAGCCGGCATTGTTTCACGCACATCTTCAGGAATTCCTGTGTCAGCAGTCAATTTCAATTCCTTAGGAACAGTCATATATAGAACGCCCTTACTGTTGTGGCCCACCTCTGTTGTACTGAGGTCTACAGCGCTAAGCATAATGGAATCTTTAATGGTTGCTACTTGATTTGCCAATGGCTTTTCAGGAATGCCACGGCTTGCCAATTGTACGTCACCAGATTTAGTTTTTTTCAAGGTTTCCACATTCCAGTTAGCACCTTTTTTGTCAGTATCGCTAGCCTCTGTGAAAGCATTCGCCCCATCTTTTGTGCCTACATACACGTAAGTTTGAGCTGGGATAATTGTATCTGGCGCACCAGTTTTATTGAACGCTGCACCATATACAACATTAGGAATCACAGTAGAACCAATTTGTAGATTGTTATTAGTTTGGCTTTCCACATCAAAGTTGATATTACCAGTGAAGGTCATATCAGGACCATGATTGATGACTACTACATCTCCTGCTTGAGGAATAATAACAGGGCCTACAGGACCTGCCATAGCTACACCTGCCATAGATACACTTAGACAAGCTGTTAATAATGCACGTTTCAACATAGATTGTTTCATAGATATACTCTCATTTCTCTACTAGGTCTAAATATTTTGATGTAATTATAAAAGTATTATATTAATCCTCGATAGTGACATAGTCCGATAGACTACTTAATAATTCAATAGCCAAGGGCCGTGTTGAAGGTGTACACCTTAGCATACAGCGTCCATTTACATCAATAGATGTCATAACCCCTAAGTATTCATAGCCTTCAATGATGCGATTGATAAAGTTCGTATGCTTCGGTTCAAGATGAAAGTACACATACGCCTCTTCCCCATAGGTTACTAAATCTGGTACATCAGTAAATGCACCGATAGATTTACTCGGTTCTAAAGATGTACCACTCATAAGTCCTCCTACACATCATTACTATAAAATGTAAATGCTATACATGTCGCTAGTATAGGCATCCATTAGATATGTTTGTCGTTAATACACTACCTACTAAGCTTCTTTTGATTTGCACTCACGGCGCATCATAGAATACGGCTCAAGTGGTGTATCCATGTAGATACGCACTTTCATTTGCGCATGAGGCGCTACGTCGATTGGATTACCATCCTCATCTGTCATTTTTTCAATTACAGTTTCCACAAGTTCACCTTTAGGTTGGCAGAATTCTACTTTATCGCCTACCTTGAAGTTATTCCGTTGTTCAAGATCAACGTATTTTTCTTCTTCGTTGTAGCCCATAACTAAACCGATGAAGTCATGGCTTTGTGTATTGGTAGATTTACCATAATTTTGAGCTGTTTCATCAGGACGCCCTTCTGCAAAGCCATCTGTATATGGACGGTGAGAAATCTTTTCTAATTCTGCAATCCATTCTGGACGAACATACCAGTCTTTACCTTCTTTAAGATATGTATCGATAGCTGTACGGTATACCTTTGCTACTGTTGCACAATAGTGAACGGATTTCATACGGCCTTCAATTTTGAGGCTATCAATACCAGCTTCGTATAAATCAGGAATGCGGTGAATCAAGCACAAGTCTTTAGAGTTAAAGATATATGTGCCATGTTCATCTTCTTCAATTGGATAATATTCACCAGGTCGGTTGGATTCAACAAGGGAATATTTCCAACGGCAAGATTGAGAACATTGACCGCGGTTCGCATCACGGTTGCCTGTCATATAGTTAGACAATAGACAACGACCAGAGTAAGAAATACACATGGAGCCATGTACGAAGGATTCGATTTCGATATCTACATTATCCTTCATTTCTTTAAGGTCTGCTAAGGATACTTCGCGAGCCGCTACGACGCGTGTAGCACCCAGTTCTTTCCACATTTGCACTGTATGCCAGTTTGTTGTAGATGCTTGTGTACTTACGTGAAGCTCAAGGCCTGGAGCCACGCGTTTAGCAAGGCTAAAGATACCCATGTCGGCTACGATGATCGCATCAACGCCGATACTTTCAAGGAATTTCAAATAATCCTCTAAACCTTCAAAGTCCTCATTGTGAGGAATGATATTACATGTTACATGGATTTTCTTGCCATGAGCATGTACGAATTCTACAGCTTCCTTTAATTCCTCGTCGGAGAAATTAGAGTTACCTGCGCGCAAGCCAAAACGTTTGCCTGCACAATATACAGCATCCGCACCATAGCGAATAGCCATTTTAAGCTTGTCCATATTACCGGCTGGACAAAGCAATTCCATAAAATGTTCTGCCATTATTTGTTGTGCCCTTTCCACACACTCACACTCATACCATCACCCATTGGATAGATGGTGGTGTTAAACAATTCTTTATTTTCAACATACGTTAAGTATTCTTTTAACCGTTTTACGATAGTCTTAAACCGTTTTGGCGGCTCCTTATCGCCTCTTACATAGCCTCTAAAAAGTACATTGTCTGCAAGGATAACGCCTCCTTCTTTCACATGAGGCAAAATGAGTTCTAATTGTTTAAGATATTGCCCTTTAGGACCATCTAAAAATACTAGATCATATTCACCAGTGAGTTCCGTTAAGACTTGAGATGCATCGCCTTTCAGCAATGTAATTGTATCGGCATAATCAGATTGGTTAATATAATATTTCGCCATTTCGTGACGTACATCATCTAATTCAATAGATGTAATATGTCCTTCCTCTTCGTCGAGTAGCGGAGCCATCAACAAAGCAGAATAACCAATGGCGGTGCCCACCTCTAACACAGAGGTGGGCCGGTACAAACCTATTAATTCTTCAAAGAGATGAACCTCAGATTCTCGTAGAATCGGTACATCATTAATCATCGCGTAAATACGCTGTTCATTTAAAATATCATTTAATGTCATGAAAGTAGATTCAATCTCCTACATTATTTATTGCTATTACCACTAGGAACTACCAACGTAGAACGATCCACAGATTCAGCTGGCTTTACTTCAATATGAGGTACTTGTTGTGTACTTGGTACAACATTTTGCGTAGATTCTGGAGCAGGTGTTGTAGTTGGCACATAAGAGTTAGAACTAGATGATTGAGTTGCTGGTGCAGATTGAACTGGTGCTTGTGGAGCTGGTGTTGGTGCTGGAATTTCAGCAGCTGGAACCGTTGTTGGTGTATATTTGTACGTAGGTTCCACATTAACATATTGAGAATCTGCTTCCACCGCTTCTTCAGAGCTGTAATTGTAGTTAGGCTCTGTCGTTGCCACAGCCACGTCATAGTTAGGACCAGCTTGTACTGCGGCCTCTGTATTAGAGGATGTAGCCGTATCATTACCATAGATTTTATGAACTTCCGCTAAATGTTCTTCATATGTTTTAGAGAAGTGGTTATGTCCATCTTTATCTGCTACAAAGTATAAATAATCTGTATCTTCAGAATGCAAGACTGCATCTAATGCTTTTTTACCAGGGTTCGCAATTGGTCCTGGTGGCAAGCCTTTAGATACGTATGTATTATACGGGCTTTGTAATTGCGTATCACCAATAGTTACATCTTCTTTTGCATAACCAAGTACATAAGAAATTGTCGCATCAGATTGCAATGGAATACCATGAGCTAACCGTTTTTTAAATACCCCTGCAATTGTTGGACGATCTGCATCAAATAAAGATTCACGTTCGACAATGGATGCCAATGTTACAAAGTCATGAATACTCATGTGTTGCGCTTGAATTTGTTTCTTCACAGCCGGTGTGAGGTAACGATTCATTTCGTCAGCCATCATTTGAATCACTTCACGTGGCGTTGCACCTACTGGAATTTCATAAGTACTTGGGAATAAGAAGCCCTCTACCGGATATGTAGCAGGTCTTGTACCTTTCATATATGGATATGGTACAAAGGTCTTTGCTTCTGCTAAGAAATCCTTTGCCTTCATAATTTGATTTTTTTCAAGAACGATAGCAATATCACCAACTGTGTATCCTTCAGGAATTGTAACACGAATAGATTCTACATGACCTTCTTGTAATAAAGAAATGAGTTCGCGCACAGTTACCTTGTTAGGAATTTGGTAGTGACCAGTTTGAAGTTTATCATTGGTGCCGCTCAAATATAACCAAAGCTTAAAGCCTTGTGTAGAACGAATAAGACCTCGTTCATAGAGCATATCTGCAATTTCAGTGCCAGTCTGCCCCTTTTCGATGACAAGTACCTGTGTACCATCATCTTGAGCAAAGGTGTTTGGCACTAAATAAATTGCCCCTAAACCACCTGCGATGATTAATACGCCTACAATAATAAGGATTAAAATATATCTTAAGGCTTTTCTCACGACGTTGAGTTCCTTTCTGTAACATAACAGTATTTATCATCTTATTATACCATAAAGTCCATATTTCCCCTATATAAAAGGACATTATCATATTATGGGCACCTTAATATATAGGAAATAAAAATAGCGTATTGCCCAAAGACAACACGCTAGATTTATAAAGAAGACAACTACTCGTCATGTTCCATTTCTTCATACAATTTTACTAGAGTTTCAAAGTTTTCATCATCTTCATCTAAAGGTACGTATTCTTCTACGCCTTCTTCATTTGTTTCGATGCGAGCCAAGATCATGTATGTGTCATCTTGACCTTCGTGGTCAGCCTCTTCATCTTGTACATGTACAAGAACAGCATATTCTTGGCCTTCATGACTTAAAATAATGTCCTCTGTGAAGTACTGTTTGTTACCATTTTCATCTTCGAATTCCAAGTAATATACTTCGCCTTCAAAATTTTGGTCAACCATCAGAAACCCTCCTTAAGAAAAAATACTTATTTATTAAACTGCAAGCGATCTAAATATCCTTGCAAAATTACAACCGCTGCCATTTTATCAATAACGGACTTACGTTTTTTACGACTCACATCAGCTGCAATGAGTTGGCGTTCAGCCATAACTGTAGATAACCGCTCATCCCAATATGTTACAGGTAAATCGATGACTTCCTTCATCTTTTCAACAAACTCTTCGGTCTTTTCAGCCCGTTCACCTTTTGTACCATTCATATTCTTCGGCATACCTACTACTAATTCATGTACTTCATATTCAGCAATGAGTTCTTGTAAGCGGTTAAAGTCTTTTTCAAGAGATGTTCTACGAATGGTTTCAATACCTTGTGCTGTCATGAGCAGTGCATCACTACAGGCAATACCGATAGTACGGCTGCCCACATCTAATGACATAATTCTCATTATAGTTGTTTTGCCTTTGCGTATTCTTTCAACAATTCCTCAATCAAGTCATCCCGTTCTAAACGGCGGATATCAGAACGCGCATTATTATAGCTTGTAATGTACGCTGGATCCCCAGAAATAAGATACCCTAAGATTTGATTGATTGGATTGTAACCTTTTTCTTGAATAGATTGATAAACACGAGTAAGAACCTCTTCAGCTGTCATCGGTTCATCGTCTACTTTACGGAATAACATAGTTTCATCAGAAACCTTCATCGTATCCCTCCTTTTTATTACATTGGCAGGTTTCACTGTAAAGTGAAACCTCGCCTCCTATTATACTTGAATTAAAGCTACAAAGTCAGTAACTTTTTATGCATTATAAAATTTATCTATAACAGATACAAGTATAATTATAAAATTATATGCTTATTGTAACATAGATGTTAAAGCTTCACCACCAGCTTTTAATGCTCCCATCAATTTAGCTGGTTCTTTACCACCTGCTTGAGCCATATCTGGACGGCCACCGCCATTACCACCAGCTACTTGTGCTGCTGCTTTTACGATATTACCAGCTTTAGCGCCTTTAGCCACTACATCTTTGGATACTTTACATACAAAGTTAACTTTGTCATCGCCCATAGCAGCGCCTACAAGCACTACGCCAGAACCATCTAATTTATCAAGGCCCATATCAGCCATATCACGTAATTCATCGATAGAGGATGCTTTTACAGCAGCCGCTACAAATGCAACGTCACCAATCATTACCTTACCAGCAATGATATCTGCCGCACCAGCTGCAGAAACCTCTTTGCGAATTTGTTCTAATTCTTTAGCAGTTTCTTTTGCTTCTGCTAATACTTGATGTAAACGTTCTTCTACTTGAGGAGCTTTAGTTTTAAGTTCCCCTGCCATGCGTTCGATAGTCAAGCGATCATGTTTTGCTGCATCTAGAGCTGCACGACCTGTAATTGCTTCAATACGACGTACACCAGAACCAATACCAGCTTCAGATGTTAAGCGGAAGGAACTAATGAAAGCTGTATTACCTACATGAGAACCACCACATAATTCAACGGAGAAGCCAGGAACCTCTACAACGCGAACTACATCGCCATATTTATCGCCAAAGAGTGCCATCGCACCTTTCGCTTTTGCTTCGTCCATGGACATTTCAGCAATAGCTAGGTCTGTAGCTTTTAAAATTTCTTCATTTACAAGATCTTCGATTTGATCAAGTTCCTCTTGTGTTACAGGAGAGAAGTGAGTGAAGTCGAAACGCAAGTAATCTGGAGTTACTAAGGAACCTGCTTGGTTAACATGCTCACCTAGAACCTTTTTCAATGCTGCATGTAATAAATGTGTTGCTGTATGGTTACGAGCCATAGCAGCACGACGATTTGTGTCTACTTCAAGCGTTACATCATCGCCTTCGGAAATAGAACCTTCCACAACAGTACCAATATGGTATACAGTGCCTTCAGGTAAACGTTTTGTATTATGAACCTCTACCTTACCCATTGGTCCAACGATAAAGCCTGTATCACCTAATTGACCGCCCCCTTCAGCGTGGAATGGTGTGGTGCGTACGATAACAGTAATTTCATCGCCATCAGCAGCTGTTTGCAAACGTTCAGAGCCTTTACCGATCATTAATACGGAAGAAGCAGTTACAGCTTCATCTTCAAGAAGCTCTTCGTCTTTCAAGAATGTGATGTCAGGTGTTGCTACCTTAGCATCTTCTTTTACACGAGCTTCACGAGCGCGTTCACGTTGTTCCTTCATAGCTGCTTCAAAACCTTCATGGTCAATTGTAAAGCCGCGTTCAGAAGCGATTTCTTCTGTTAATTCCCAAGGGAATCCATATGTATCATATAGTTTGAATACTTCTGTACCAGGAACTACAGTTGCTTTTTCAGCAGCAAGTGTATCGATTAAGGAATTTAATAACTCAAGGCCTTGTTCCAATGTTTGATTAAAGCGTTCTTCTTCATTTTGTACAACCCGTTTAACAAAGTCTTGTTTCTCAGCAATGGATTTAATACCAGGGCCAAGAATATCAACTACTACGTCAATAAGTGGTGTTAAGAAGATACCTTCAATACCAAGCAAACGGCCATGACGTACAGCACGACGTAAAATACGACGCAATACGTAACCGCGACCTTCGTTGGATGGCAGTACACCATCAGAAATCAATGCAGTAACAGCACGAGCATGGTCAGCGATAACCTTTAAAGAAACATCAGTATTTGGATTTTCGTTATATGTAACGCCAGCGCGTTTTGCAGTTGCTTCAATAATTGGGAAAATCAAATCGGTTTCAAAGTTTGTTTTACAACCTTGTAATACGGAAGCCAATCGTTCAAGACCAGCGCCGGTATCGATGTTTTTATGTTGCAATGGTTCATAAGAACCATCTGGCATTTTATTAAATTGAGTGAATACTAAGTTCCAGATTTCAAGATAGCGATCGCAGTCACAACCTGGTGCACAGTTAGGATCATCACAACCATGTTCAGGACCTTGGTCGAAGAAGATTTCACTATCAGGACCACATGGACCTTCACCGATTTCCCAGAAGTTATCTTCTAGGCGTGTAATATGACTTTCTTCTACGCCACAATCATTGTGCCATGTATCATATGCTTCTTGGTCATCTGGATATACAGTAACATACAATCTATTTTTATCGAGTTTAATAACTTCAGTTAGGAACTCCCACGCCCAGTGAATTGCTTCTTTTTTGAAGTAGTCACCAAAGGAGAAGTTACCAAGCATTTCAAAGAATGTATGGTGACGAGCTGTGCGACCTACGTTTTCAAGGTCACCTGTACGCATACATTTTTGGCTTGTTGTAATACGATGACAAGGAGGTACCAATTTACCTGTAAAGAAAGGCTTTAATGGCGCCATACCTGCCCCAATCAATAATAGAGATGGATCGTTTTCTGGTATAAGAGAAAAACTATCTAATTTTAAATGTCCTTTGCTTTCAAAAAACTGCAAGTATGCTTGACGCAGTTCATTACCCTTCATGTGTATATTCCTCCTAAAATTATTTACTCTTCATTATATCGTAAAAATGATATAAAATCTATTAAAAACATTGAGATTATGCGGAATGTACCGACTTTCACAGTAGCAAATACAAGGATAAAATTCAATATTTCTAGAAATGAGAAAAAGAGGTTATACAAATCAACAGAACATAATTGATTCGTATAGCCTCTTTTAAAGCTAATATGTATTGGTTTATACAACGCGTTTTGCGCCGATATAGCGTTCACCCCAATAGCCAGTATCAAGATCTGCTACTGCTACACCACGACTGGAAGTGGCGCTGATGAACTTGCCATCACCAATATAAATACCGGAGTGAGATGGACCTGGTTCATATGTTTCAAAGAATACCAAATCCCCTGCTTTTAAGTTTGCACGAGAAACCTCAACACCTACGTTATATTGTTCATCTGCTAAACGTGGCAAAGAAATACCTTGTTTTGCAAATACATATTTAACGTAACCAGAGCAGTCAAAACCACTTGGTGTAGTACCACCAAATACATATGGTACACCGCGATATTTGTCTGCTTCCGCCAAGATAGCATGAATGCTACTTGGTGTTTCGTTTTTCGTAATATTATTTAATTTAATATTTTTGCCAGTAATGGATTGACCAGCAACACGACGAGATGTCGCATTGTTGTTTGTGAAAGCGGATTTTGTTGCTACTGCTTTAGTCGCAGCATTTTGAGTCAATACTGCCTTCGTAGAACGAGGAGCACTCATCAATGCATTATACGTAGCAGGACCTACGATACCGTCCACTGGTAAGCCACGATCTTGTTGGAACAGACGAACTGCCCATTTCGTTTCTTTACCATATACACCATTTTTATCTGTAGCATTATAACCGTGTTTAATTAGTTGTTGTTGAACCGCTGTAACACTTTTGCCCTTATCACCATATTGTAATGTTGTTGCACCTACCATGGCTGTTGTGGCACACACAAAAGTTAATGTTAATGCCGTTATTTTAACCTTACTATATTTTGACTTCATATGCTTCCTTTCCAAAAACTTTTAAAGTAAGTTATTTATTCAAAATATACTAACCGTCTATTTATTTGCATTCACAAATACAGCTAGTCTTCTTTGCTTTTGTTAGTATAAGTCTCAGGTGCCATAAACACATCTGCACTACTTGGTCCAAGTAATGGAGCCTCTTCATGCTCATCAAAGTTTATAGCAGACTTAACCCAATACAAAGGCCGTTGCTTCACCTCTTCAAAAATACGACCTACATACTCGCCAATAATACCCAGTCCGACGAGTTGGATTCCACCAATAAACAAAATTGATACGCCCAAGGTAGTCCATCCATTCAAGGCTTGACCCGTAAGATATACATACAAGAGGTGTAATATAAGCAAGAAGCTTAACCCACCACATAGTACACCGACGTATAAAGCAGCCCGTAAAGGAACTCTTGAAAAGGCGGTTACCCCATCGAGAGCAAATCGTATCATTTTACGCACACTAAACTTTGAGACCCCTGCAAAACGAGGTGGTGCCACAAAGTGCAACTCAGCTTGTCTATACCCCAAGGCACCGACAATACCGCGCAAGAAACGACCATGTTCTCTAAATCGTTTCAATGTGCCCAATGCTTTACTATTCATGAGACGGAAATCAGATCCACCTTCAACAATAGGAACATCGGCCATTTTGTTCATTAGTTTGTAATAATACTTAGACGTGAAAGATTTAGCCCAACTAGCATCTTCAGTTGAATCGCGTATGGTGCGCACCACATCATAGCCTGACTCCCACAACCTAACAAGTTCAGGAATCAAAGCCGGTGGGTGCTGCATGTCACCGTCCATTGTAATAACTGCATCTCCATGAGCATAATCAAGACCACAAGTAAGCGCAGTCTGATGCCCAAAATTACGAGCAAGCAATAACACTTTGACATGTTTATCATTGTAAGCAATTTCACGCAATATCATAGCTGACGAATCACTAGAACCGTCATCTACGAAGATTAGTTCATAATCGTACGTGAGTCCTGACATAACATCAGTTACAGCTTTATAAAAATTCGCTATGTTCTCTTCTTCGTTATATACAGGCACTACAATAGAAAGTAACATAAATCCTCCAAAGTATTTTACTCACATATTTTAAGTTAATTAGTAAATTAAGGCAAATTATCAAGGTTAACAATAGGAAAAATAATATCTATAACCCCAGTAAACATGCGATTTCTACAAACTCTATAGACATTTCTCTTCATTTATCCTATATATAAGTACTATGAATAAATTATTAATTCACTTATCTTTATAACTACTCAATAATCTATATTATAAAATAAATTTATATCACTAAAAACCCATGAATTACTGTTAATTACTTATTCAATCGTAAATTAATCAAAATATCAAATATATTTTTTGCTATAAATATAAGAGTCTTAACTTATTTCATCTTAAATTCATAAAACTTAAAATAATTTTACTAATCACTCTGTGCATAAACCAATTATATATGCCCCAAAATATGCATAAAATACTAATAATATAAAAACTAACATTATGGTATTAACAAAATAGATTTACTAGAATCTTTTCATCAATAGAGAAGAAAGAGACCCTTATTAGGGTCTCTTTTATTATAGGCCAGCAGCATCAATCCAAGATTGTAAATCTTCCTCTGCAAGCTCCATATCCTCTTCATATGCACCAGCCACTACAGGATACTTTGAAACCTCTACGGTGTGCAAAATTGAATCATCTCGGCCATTTTTAAAGGTTCCAATCCAAATTCCAGAGAATTGAGACTCATACCACTCTACAGGCTGATCAGTTTCATTAAAGTTAATCGTAATATGACCACGGCCAAGTGTTTCTAATACTTCCACTTGTTCTTCCTCTGTGAGCCCTGTTTTCTCAATATAAATTGAATATGTCTCACCCGTTTCTCGCAAGTTTTTAAGAGCTAAACGCAACTCATTTAAAACAGCGCGAACATTACTATAATTCTCAATCATAAATACTCCTATTAGAGATACTCTTTATATCCTATAAACGCATTATTTTAAGTATTTAGCTCTGCAGTTACGCCCCATTCTTGTAGAACATGTAATACACGCTCTTTTACCTCTGGTAATGCTCGTTGTACAGGCGCACTAGGTTCAAAGCCAATTTCTAATGATTCTGGTTCTACGCCAATAACCACTGCATCCTCTAATGGATCCTCTTGAATAGCTCGAATACGTAAAATATCTTGCATCCCTACTTCATGTACAGAAATATGCTCTGTAAAATATTGTTCTAATTCCTTATGAGGAAACTCATATATAGTTCCTGGTGCTTCTCCACCATTGATAGCATCTACAAGAAGAATTTTCTTCATTCCACGCATATACGTAAGTAGCTCCATCCCCATTGTGCCACCATCAATAATAGAAATGGCTGGTGTAAATGTGAAAGATTCTTTCAACTCTTTCACTACATGAACACCTAATCCCTCATCAGTAAGCAATATATTCCCTACGCCAAGTAGAACAATTTCATTATTCCCATCATCATAAAGGCTATTTAAATCAATACGCGGACCCTCAGAGTCCGCGTATTGTTCCAAGCCACTGATGATATCAGTACTTGTATTAGTCATTATCTTGTAATTCTCTTTCTCTAGGATCGTTAGGATCACTTGGACGATATGTAGTACCAGATGGTTTATCGATACGTTCACCACGACGGCGTTTACCGTTTAGATCTTCAATATCGATTGGATCATGCGCATAATACTTCATACCGGAAACCATAGCAGATACTTCGCCGGATTCCTCCATAACGTCTTCTCGGAATGCCATGTACACGTGAACGATAGTAAAGAACAAGAATCCCCACGCAATATAGTGATGAATAATGTGAACCTTATATTCACCACCAAATAATGTAACAACTGGTGCGAATAGGGTTCCTAGAATACCATTTGGATCCACCATTGAATACATTGTAAAACCCGTTAAGATTTCAAAGAAAAACATTACATATACCATCATATATGCAGTTCTTGCTAAGGAGTTACGAAGCCAATGATGTTCGTGTTTTTGTGGAATCATCAAATAGTGCAATGTAGTTTCTTTAAGACCATACCAATACCGTTTTTGGCGGAATTTAGGTAATAATCTATCTCCTCGATTCCAAAGAGCACCTGCAAATCGGAAAATAAAGGAGCATGTTAAGATAACCCCTGCAATGAAATGGATACGACGCATAGTTTCCATAGAGAACCAGCCATCAATAGCAAAGGTTGGCTCTGGATTACCTGTGATAGCCGCAAATCCTGGATCACCAATATATAGACCTGTCCAGAATAATGCAGTTACGCTTAGCACCATAGTCCAGTGGAATATGCGCAGCCATAGACTAAATACGACATACGCCTTTTTGTCAGTATGTATTAACATAAGCCCACCACCCTTTATTTACACAATGCATCTGTATTGACGGAAACAATTTTTTCGCCTTTTTTATTGTATAAATGGGTTGCACATGCGAGACATGGGTCAAAGGAGTGAATTACCTTCAAGATTTCAAGTGGTTTATCTGCAATTTTTACATGTGTATCAATCATGGAGTCTTCGTAGGCACCATGTTCATTTGCTGCAGTCTTAGGACATGCATTCCATGTGGATGGTACGATACATTGATAGTTTGCAGAGCGGCCATCTTTAATGTGAATCCAGTGGCCCAAACCACCACGAGGTGCATCTACAAGGCCAACGCCCTTAGCATCTTTATCCCATGTATTTGGCTCAAACTTAGTTGTATCAGCCACTGTAGTATCACCATTTTTAATGTTCGCTACAAGTTTATCGAAGAAGTATTGGCTCATATTTGCTGCTACTTGTGCATCAAGGCCACGACATGCTGTACGACCTACCATAGTTGTCATCCATACATGTGCAGGTACGCCCAATACTTGGGATACTGTATCGATTTGACGAACAATCATAGACTCTGCCCAAGTTGGGTCTTTAATGATACCTTGTTTTACTTTTGTATATACAACGATATATTTCGCTAATGGGCCAACCTCTGCAGTTTTACCTTTGAATGTTGGGGATTTAATCCAAGAGTATTTTTTATCTTCATCAAGGAATTCCCATTTTTCTTTTGTACCAGATTTAGGACCTGTAAACTTAGGATCTGTAACACCTTCGATAGGATGAAGAGAGCTTTTACCATCAGGATATGTGAACCAGGAATGATCAACCTCTTCACTAAGGTATTGAGGATCCATGAAGTCTTTACCTTCTAACGGAATAAATGTAGCTTTATCTACGCCTAAAGCAAAGTTTTCAACTACACCATTGGAGCGAACCACACATTTCTTATGGTAATCGCCATTAGAAATGCCAGAATATGTATCGTCTGGGTAATCACCGTAAGACATAACACGTTTTTTCGCTAGGCCACCACCATCGACCATGCCCTTTTCTACATACATTTTGCCAATAGCCAATAAATCTGGAACATAGAAATTATCCACTAGATCTTTAGCCAATGCAATAGATTCTTCTACCGCAGCAAGACGTGCTGTATTGATAGGCGCATTCATATCATTCATAGAAATGGAACATGGCATACCACCAACAATATAATGTGGATGTGGGTTTTTACCACCAAATACAACGTGAGGAATTACGATATCACGTTGACGATCAAGAATATTCAAGTAATGGGATACGGCCATTAAGTGAACCTCTGGTGGCAACAAATTATAATCAGGATGATCCCACCATTGAGCAGCGAAAATGCCCAACTGACCAGATTCAACAATCTTCTTAACCTTTTGTTGTACCGCTGCAAAATATGCAGTAGTCGCTTTAGGGAACTCTTTAGGGTATGCAGAGTCTTTAGACGCAGTTTCAGCTGGCGCCAAACCACTTACATTATAAGTAGCTAATACATCATTTTGTAATTGTGCAGTTTTAGCTGGATCTGCACTAAGAGCTGCTACTGGGCTAACCCAGTCAAGAGCATGTAAGTGATAAAAATGTACGATATGGTCATGTACATCTAAAGAGCTATGCATGATGTTACGAATATAGTTTGCATTTTTAGGAATAGTAATACCAAGTGCATCCTCTACAGCACGTAACGATGCCAATGCATGTGTTGTAGTACATACGCCACAAATACGTTGTACGAAAGCCCAAAGGTCACGAGGATCGCGATCTTTAGCAACAAGTTCGATACCGCGCCAAGCAGTACCAGAAGACAATGCGTCCTCTACCTTACCACTCGCTTCATCAACTTTTATTTCTACCCGTAAATGACCTTCAATACGGGAAATCGGATCTACTACTACGCGTTTCATTAGTGACCTCCTCCATTATTATGTTTCTTTTCATCCCATAAGCCTTCTTCTTTTAAGCGTTTTTCTTCTTTCATATCAAGAATTTTATTACGCGTAAGAGTTGCAGCACCATGAGCAATAACAGCTGCAGTGGCACCAACAGCAGCTACGGTACCGATTGTATCAGCAGTTGTGATGGTTTTAGCCAATGGAATATCTGGTAAACGTTTATAGAATACGTCATTATCCCAGAAGCCCTTTTCAGAGCAGCCAATACAACCATGACCGGATTGAATTGGATAGGATAACCCATTCCACCAACGCAAGTTACCACAAGAATTATATGTTTGAGGTCCACGACAACCTACTTTGTACAAGCACCAACCAGATTTGGATGCATCATCGTCAAATTTTTCAACGAATAGACCAGAGTCAAAGAAGGCACGACGATAGCATGTATCGTGAATACGATTGCCATAAAATTGTTTAGGACGACCTTGAGAATCAAGAGGTGGGATTTGACCGAATAATGCATAATGCATAATTACACCAGTCATAACCTCTGGAATTGGAGGACAACCAGGAACTTTGATAATAGGCTTACCAGATACAACAGAAGATACAGATACTGTATTTGTTGGATTTGGTTTAGCCGCTTGAATACCACCCCAAGATGCGCAAGAACCATATTCAATGATTGCTGCTGCACCTTTAGCCGCTTCTAATAAGGACTCTTTAAATGTACGTCCACCTACTGTACAGTAAACACCATCTTCATCAAGTGGTACGCCACCTTCAACAGCCAAAATATATTTGCCTGCTTTTTCTTTGATGATTTTCTCTAAATGTTCTTCTAATGGTGCACCAGATGCAGCCGCCAAAGTATCATCATATTCAAGGGAAATCATGTTCAAAATTACATCGGATGTAAACGGAGAAGATGAACGAATGAATGATTCACTACAACCAGTACATTCATGACCATGTAACCAAATTACTGTAGGCAATTCAGTTGTCTCAGCTGCCTTAACAACGGTATCTAACATCGTTGGTGGCAAACCGAGAATAGCGGTGAGTGCTACACAGGATTTCATAAATGTGCGTCGACTCAAACGTCGCTCTTGGAAGAGTGTCCATAAACTGTTTATACGATTCTTCACGGAATATAGCCTCCTTACAACAACTTTGCGCAATATATCAATATTACTTAATAAACTACAACCATTATGATAATAATCATACTATGATAATTAATTTTACCATTCCATATATCATAGCTATTATGATAACAATCATATTCTTACAACTTTATTATATCACTTAATAACTGTTAAAACTACAGATTTTAAATAAAAAAACTGTATACAAGAAAATTTATTCAACTTGTATACAGCCTTGTATTATATGATATTGTAAAAATTTTTAGTTATCACTAAATTAGATGACTTCCTTGATTAGAGACTCAAGCACATCAGCTTTCTTGTAACCTACAAGGGAATCAAGCATTTTGCCATCGCGATAGAATACCATGGATGGAATACCATCGATATCTTCTTTCAACAAAACGCCACGAAGATTTTTATCTTCTGCATCAACACTAAAGAACGCAACTTGTCCTTTCAAACGTTCTGCTACAGCTTCTACCTCTGGACGCATAACAGTGCAAGGTTCGCACCAGGCAGCCCAGAAATCAACAATAGCTAAACCTTTAGAGCCAAGTACTTTTTCATCAAATTCTTGTACACTAGTAATCGCTGTAATTGCCATGAAGTTCTCCTAACAAAGATCTACAATCTTATATACTATAAATTATATCTTAAATATGGAAGCAAGCAATCAATAAGCCGAGTTCTGTTCCGCTTGCGCGGTGACGATTATCTTTCTAGGCGTACAGTCGCCTGCACGCTCGAGCGACACAACCCGGAAGGTAGGCGGGACCACCCTTAACCCTTCCCTATTCGGTCTTGCTCCGGATGGGGTTTACCGAGCCAACCTGTTACCAGACTGCTGGTGAGCTCTTACCTCACCTTTCCACCCTTACCACTGACGTGGCGGTTTCCTTTTCTATGGCACTTTCCCTAAGGTTACCCTCGCCAGACGTTATCTGGCATCCTGCCCTATGGAGCTCGGACTTTCCTCGAGCCCTATGGACTCGCAACCGTCTTTCATACTTGCTTCAATTCAGTTTATCATAGCTAGCCCATTTGTTGCAAGAAAATGCAATATTATAAGAAAAAGAAATCATTCTGTTCTGTAAAAGCTTTCACAGGAACAGATAAATCTTTACTAAGTAAATAGTCACGTAAACCACTAGCAACAATAGATTCTGTGCCAAAATGTCCTGCATCAACTACAAGCAATCCAAGCTCTTTAGCTAATTGTGCATCATGATATTTCACATCGCCTGTAACATATGCATCTATACGCAAGCGAGCTGCATCCTTAATAAATTCAGCACCAGCTCCGGAGCATAACGCAATGGATTGAATCTCTTTAGGTGCAATACCTGCAAAACGAATATTAGCCTCTGGTAATGCTTCCTGTACCCATTCACGGAAGGTATCTAAATTTAATGCATTTGGCAAGCGGCCAACTCTACCTAAATACTGAGTAGAAGCTGTAGGATCTACCAAGGACACAACTTCATAAGCCACTTCTTCATAAGGATGTGCTGCTTTCATAGACTCAATCACTTGGCTTAAATGAGTACCATCTACGATAGCATTCACTTGTACCTCAGCTGCCACCGTTAGAGTACCGGCTTCACCGATAACAGGATGAGACTCTTCATTGCCGATGAAGCGACCCTCACCGTGAAGACTAAAGCTACAGTGCTCATAGTTACCAATTTTTCCTGCCCCTGCGGTCCCCATAGCATGACGAATCGCATCAGCAGAGCTTTCAGGTACAAAGGTAGTCACCTTATATAGCACGTCTTCACCAGTTTTAACAAAACCTTTTATGTCTATAAGACCTAATTGATTAGCTAACATATCATTAAGACCACCAGGTGCGATATCAAGATTTGTATGTGCACTGTAAACGGCAATATTATGTTGAATCAACTGATTAATCATTCGCCCTTGCGCCGTATCACAAGACAATTGTTTTAAGCCCTTAAAAATCAACGGGTGATGACTAACAATTAGATTACAGTCATGTTCAATGGCATATGAAATGGCCTCCTCTGTTACATCTAATGTAGTTAACACACCTGTAACGATAGCATTTCTATCACCTACCATGAGGCCCACATTATCCCAAGATTCTGCATAAGCTCGAGGGGCCAATTGTTCCATTAAGGTAATAACTTGTTGAACTGTTGTCATAAAGCTCACTTCTTTCTATCTTCTAAAAGTCCGTGCAGAAATTCTACTTCACGCTCTAAATCCTTATATTTATCTGTATGGCTCAATTGCTCAGTCATACCGTCTAGTGCACATTGCCGTTGATATATTAAGTACTCAATATATTTCGACCAAAATGATGGTCGTTCCTGTTCTAAAAGAGCACCTACAGACCATAATAATGAATCCTCTGGTAATGATTGATAAACATCTACGTATTCAGTCATGCCCGTATACGCTTCTACCTGATCATTACGCACTGCTAAAAATGCAGTATATAGCTTTCCTGCATCTTCAACGATGATTTCAAGGACGATAACATAGCCCCTTTGTACCATATATTGACGTAATTCTTTTTGTCCATTCTGTGGTTGTAATACGTAAAACTCTAAAGGCTCTGGACCAGCGTCTACAATATCGCGCATGAGGTATCCACCCATACCGCAGCAAATGGCACCATTTAATTCGCCCTTCTCTGTTACCTTTAGACCATCCCCTAATCGACAATCTACTTTAGAAGTTAATCCACGAGATTGAACATATTCTTTTGCAGATTCTAAAGGTCCTTTATGCACATCGCCAGCAATAACAAATTCAGCACGATTACGGTTGATGAGTTCTACTGCTAAATATCCATGATCAGTACCAATATCAGCTATAGCATGAGCTTTTGGTACGATTGAAAACACCGCCTCTAAGCGATCCATCATAGGTCTAGGTTCCATAATTCCTCTATTATCATATATAAAAATAACCGCCCTTGAATCCTCAAGGACGGTAGATATCAACATAATTGGTGGGCCCACCTGGGATCGAACCAGGGACCGACCGGTTATGAGCCGGTTGCTCTACCCCTGAGCTATAGGCCCACAGTTAGTTTCTAGCTTATTAATTATACCGAATAGGCTAGTACTAAGTCAAGGCACACCGTATTTCTATGACTGTTTCATAAGCATAAAACGATGAATCATATCTTTATTATAACACAAAAGGGCTGTGACACAGTGCTAGAGAACACTGCATCACAACCCTTACGAGATTCTTTATCTTATAAGAAGTCTTTAATTTTATCGCGTTTACCGCGGTTACGCAATTTAGTAAGCGCCTTACCTTCGATTTGACGAATGCGTTCACGAGTTACATTGAAATGTTGACCTACTTCTTCCAATGTACGAGGTTTCCCGTCCTTCAAACCAAAGCGCAAGATCAATACTTGTTGCTCACGATCAGTTAAGCATGTAAATACATCTTCAATTTGTTCTTGTAATAAGATGTAGCTAGCTGCATCGTCCGGAGCAATAGCATCTTGGTCCTCAATAAAGTCTCCCAAGTGAGAGTCTTCCTCTTCACCAATTGGAGTTTCCAATGATACTGGCTCTTGTGCGATTTTTTGAATTTCACGCACGCGCTCTACCGTAATGCCCATACCTTCTGCGATTTCTTCTGGTAATGGTTCACGACCTTTATCTTGCAATAATTGTCGGGAAATACGAATCAATTTATTGATTGTTTCTACCATATGTACAGGAATACGAATCGTACGAGCTTGGTCCGCAATAGCACGAGTAATAGCTTGACGAATCCACCATGTAGCATATGTGGAGAATTTATAACCCTTTGTATAATCGAACTTATCTACAGCTTTAATAAGGCCCAAGTTACCTTCTTGAATCAAATCCAAGAATAACATGCCGCGACCTACATAACGTTTTGCAATACTTACAACTAGACGCAAGTTCGCATCTACCAATTTTTTCTTAGCCTTTTTGGCAAGTTGAATATCTTTATATGTAGCATCTTCTGCTGCGCCAGCCTCAATTTGTTTTGCTAAAACGATTTCTTCATCTGCAGAAAGCAATGGGACACGACCAATTTCTTTGAGGTACATACGTACAGGATCATCAATGTTAACACCAGAGTCTACACTTAAATCAATGGAGATATTCTTTTCATTAGAAGTATCTTCTTCATCCTCTTCTTCTGGTTCTATTGGATTAGCGTCCGTATCCTCACCGTCGATATCAGCCACTACTTCAATATTTAATTTACCAAATGTAGTATAAATATCATCTAATTGTTCCGCAGTAAGATCAGTCTGCTCATGAAGAGCATCTGAAATCTCTGATTGTGTCAACACGCCAGTTTTTCGGCCTTTTTCAAGAAGTTGTTCTACAATCTCCTCTATTTGACTTTTTTGTACTTTCTTAGCCACAGCGCTCTCCTTCTTACATCATATTACTTAGACCATTCTCTAATTAGGTTCTGTATTTCCTGACACTTATGTAATTCGCTAATAAATGTCGAATCTCCTGCCCGTTTTAATTGATCCGCCATAATTGAATGCGCTTTATATTGTTCACGCAATGAATGGAGCCTTATCTTGCGGATTAATCCAGGCACTTGCACCTTATATTCATCGTCACTCATAACAACTAATCTAGAGTAAATATCATACTCCGATGGGGATAAAACAGACTGAATAGCAGTATCATCTAGACGACCTTCTTGTTTAAATAAGGTGAATATCTTTTCTATTATACCTCGATATTCAATTTTTTCAAAGTCTTCTAATGGCAAATAGCTCATCATATGTTGTAACACTTCACCATCTGTAAAGGCTAAGGACAATAATTTTTCTGCATCACCTTTAGGTAAATCCTGTGTTGGTAACGGTGCAGACGCAGTATCAACCAATTCAATTTGTCCTTTTTTTACATAATCTCGGAAATATCTAAAAATACTACTATTATCAAGCCATAGTGGTAATGCCAATGTCTTTAGAGCATCATCCCGTTGTGTTTGACTATCTATATTAGCAATATATGGGAATACATCAGCCATAACAGCTTGCTTCCCTTCAGTATCATTTGTGTCGTGTTTAATTAAGGACTCGCTTAATAAATAATCAAGTGGCTTAACCGCTTTAGCCACTAAATCTTTAAATGCTTGTCCTCCATGATTACGTACATAATCATCAGGGTCTTTGCCATCTGGCATAGCCAGAACACGTACCTTAAAGTCCGTATTTTGTAATAATTCTATAGCCCTAGCTGCTGCTTGACGACCTGCTCCATCCATATCATAGGCCAGTACAATTTCATCAGCCTGCCTCATTAAAATATGACCATGATCTCGTGTATAAGCCGTCCCCAAGGATGCTACTACATTAGTAACACCGTGGTTATGAGCAGATATAACGTCCATATACCCTTCCACAAGGATAGCCTGTTTCTCTTGACGAATCGATTTGTACGCCTTATCAAAGGCAAATAATAGTTTCCCCTTTTCAAAGATGGCTGATTCTGGTGAGTTTAAATATTTTGGCGTACTGTCATCCATAACACGACCACCAAAGGCAACTACACGACCTTTACCATCCATAATAGGAAACATAATTCGGTTTCTAAAGAAATCGTAAAACTGACCCTTTTGGTTTTTACGTACCAGATTCAACTCTAATAATATTGAATCATCAATACCGCGCTCATGGAAGGCGCGATATAACTTATCCCAACCATCTGGAGCAAAGCCTAGTTTGAATTTTTCAATCGTATCTTTTGTAAGGCCCCGTTTTTTTAAGTAATCAAGGCCCACCTTACCCATCGATGTTTGAGTAAGGCAGTTATGGAAAAATGTAGCCGCTAATTCTGAAGCTTCATATAGTTTTTTTCGTCGTTCATCTCGAGCTCGTTGTTCTGGTGATAGTTTCGCCTCTGGCAAAGGAATATTAGCACGATTAGCAAGCCGTTCTAGAACCTCTACAAAGCTTAAATGCTCTAGTTCCATGAGGAATTTAATGACATTCCCCGATGCATGACAGCCAAAACAATAATAAAAGCCCTTTTCAGGGGCAACACTAAAGGACGGCGTCTTTTCATTATGAAATGGACAACAACCCCAATAGTTCTTGCCCCGTTTCTTTAAGGCTACATGCTCGGATATTACAGATACAATATCATTTGCATCTTTGATTTGCTCAATCAATTCATTTTCAAAATATCTGCTCATAGCCAACGCCTCCTTCCCTTATATATATTAACTTCGATATACAAATAAAAAATCCTCTATTTGTAAAGTAATTTAATCAATTATCGAATCAATCAGTTTAATAACTGATACGAATCATAGGAATCCTTATCTATTAAAGATTAATACATAAGGATTCCTATACTCCGTATCTTTAAATGATATGCAAATAAAGTTTGATAATAATAGGCTGCAATGAAATCATTGCAGCCTATACTTATCGCTTATAGCATATTATTTTGCGTAATCCACAACGCGAGTTTCACGAATAATTACAACCTTAATTTGGCCTGGATATTCGAGTTCAGACTCGATGCGTTTTACGATATTTCGAACAAGTAATGTAGACTCAGCTTCATCAATCTTATCCGGTTTTACTACAACGCGAATCTCACGACCTGCTTGAATAGCAAAGCATTTTTCAACGCCTTCGAAGGATTCAGCGATTTCTTCCAATTTAGATAAACGTTTTAAGTAGTTTTCTAATGTTTCTCGACGTGCTCCTGGACGAGCCGCAGAGATAGCATCAGCAGCTGCTACTAATACAGCTTCTACAGATTGGAACTCTTCATCACCATGATGAGCACCTATGCAGTTAATTACTGCTGCGCTTTCACGATATTTACGAGCCACATCAACACCGATTTGAACATGAGAACCTTCAAGTTCACGGTCTAATGCTTTACCAATATCATGGATCAACCCACCTCGTTTAGCCAATGTTACATCACAGCCTAGTTCAGCTGCCATCAAACCTGCTAAATGAGATACTTCAATAGAATGTTTCAAAACGTTTTGACCGTAACTAGTACGATATTTCAAACGACCTAAAATCTTAACAATTTCAGGATGTAAGCCATGAACATCAGCTTCAAATGTTGCTTGTTCACCAGCTTCTTTAATAGTTTGGTCAACCTCTTTACGAGCTTTACCAACCATTTCTTCAATACGAGCTGGATGGATACGACCATCTACAATCAATTTTTCTAAAGCAATACGAGCCACTTCACGACGAATTGGATCGAAGCCAGAAAGAATAACTGCTTCTGGTGTGTCATCGATAATCAAGTCAATACCTGTTAATGTTTCGAGTGCGCGAATATTACGGCCCTCACGACCGATAATGCGGCCTTTCATTTCATCATTAGGCAATGCCACTACGGATACGGTAGTCTCCGCCACATGGTCAGCTGCGCAACGTTGGATTGCAGAGGAGATAATTTCTTTCGCTTTTTTCTCCGCATCATCCTTAGCTTGCTGCTCCATTTCCTTAACCATAATCGCCGTTTCATGACGAATTTCTTGTTCTACATTTGTTAACAAGATATTCTTAGCTTCTTCAAATGTCATGCCAGAAATACGTTCTAACTCTGCCATTTGTTTTTCATACAAAGCTTCAATTTTTTCACGGCTTTGGGCTAAGTCAGCTTCTTTGCGATGTAAAGCTTCCTCTTTGTGTTCAATATTGTCTAATTTTTTATCCAAAGATTCTTCTTTTTGAAGAATACGACGTTCCATACGTTGAAGTTCAGAACGGCGATCTTTATTTTCTCGTTCTACATCAGAACGGAGCTTATGAATTTCTTCTTTCGCTTCTAATAAAGCTTCTTTCTTTTTAGACTCAGCTGTGCGCTCACCGTTAGCAATGATGCGTGCAGCCTCTTGCTCAGCTTGATTCAGTTTCCCTTCAGCAATATTTTTTCTAAAAAAATAGCCTGCCCCGAGTCCAATCAGTACCATTACCACTGCAATTAGACAATACTCTAAAATATATCCAACATCCTCTAAAATATGTCTCACCTCCTCTTAAATTCTCAAAATTGAGCTTTCATGCTCCTTTTTATGCCCTTCATGCATTAAATTATCATTTAGCCATATCATCATATAAATAAATAAGGCTATTATTAATTTTAGACTTGAAAGCCCTTTCTGTCAAGATTTTACAAGCCTGGTAAGGCCTCAGAAAAAGTACTATCTATTCATAAAAATCATTGCACACAACTTGGATAGTACTCGTTGAAAACCCTCTATATTTGAGAAAATTAAAGACTTTTACACGAGGAGTGCAGTCCTCATTGAGAATAGAACCAAATTTTTTCTCCACTACACGATAAGCGGCTTTCACTTCATCATAATCAGAGATTTTCGGAGGCACCGTAAGACCTCTAAGTTTCATCTTTTGCTTAATCATGTAGGCGCCGTATTTTTGTTCTTTCATCAAATAGTCTAATACTTGTTCAGACAGGCGCTCATCATTGATATAATCATAGTCTCTAAGGCGTTCGAGGACCCGCTCAATGATTGGGTCCTCGAATTGTTTACGTCTCATTTTTTGTGTCAGTTCATAGGAACTTAGAAATCGTTGAGCTAGGAAGCGATACGCTTGATCCATAGCAGCTTGCATCGTTTCTTCACTCATGATTATACTTCTTCAGTTACTTCTTCACCGATTACATCGATTTCTTCAGTACCAACCGCTAATGTATCGCGAATAATACGATCAATCTCATCAGCGATTTGTGGATTGTCGAGCAAGTATTGTTTAGCCGCTTCTTTACCTTGGCCCATACGTTCCCCATTGTAGGAATACCATGCACCAGATTTATTGATGATTTCCATATTTGTACCGATATCGATAAGCGTACCTGCTTTAGAAATACCTTCACCATACATCAAGTCGAATTCTGCTGTTTTGAATGGAGGTGCTACTTTGTTCTTAACTACTTTAACTTTAGTGCGAGCACCAACATTTTCATTGTTAGCTTTAATAAGTTCACCCTTACGAACATCAAGGCGTACAGAAGAATAGAATTTCAATGCACGACCACCTGTTGTAGTTTCAGGGTTCCCAAACATGACGCCTACTTTTTCACGCAATTGGTTGATAAAAATAACAACAGTTTTAGACTTGCTGATAATACCAGTTAATTTACGCAATGCTTTACTCATCAAACGAGCTTGTAAACCTACATGAGCATCGCCCATTTCGCCTTCGATTTCAGCTTTAGGAACTAAAGCGGCGACGGAGTCAACTACGACGATATCTACAGCGCCACTGCGAACTAAAGCCTCTGTAATTTCAAGAGCTTGCTCACCATTATCTGGTTGAGAAATCAATAGATTATTAATATCTACACCTAAGTTACGAGCATATACAGGATCCATCGCATGTTCTGCATCAATAAAAGCCGCAATGCCACCTTGTTTTTGCGCTTCTGCTACAGCGTGAAGCGCTACTGTTGTTTTACCAGAAGATTCTGGACCGTAAATTTCAATTACACGGCCGCGAGGGAAGCCCCCTACACCAACAGCGATATCGATAGCAAGGGAACCAGAGGAGATAACCTCTACATTCATGCGATCTGCTGCTTCACCAAGGCGCATAATAGCGCCTTTACCAAAGTCTTTTTCAATTTGTTTTAACGCGTTATCCAACGCTGCTTGTCTGCCATCTACAGCCATTATTTTATTTCCCCTTTTCTGTTATATAAGTATACACATAATATAGTGCTAGCTCTGCTGCACTTTGTCGAATATCTTCGCGATTACCAATTAAATTAGCCTTGTGAGCTACTGTGCCATGAGGTCCAGTTACACCGAACCAAACAAGCCCAACCGGCTTTTCAGGACTACCACCACCAGGACCAGCTATGCCAGTCGTAGAAACGGCATATGTTGTTTGACCCACAGTTCGTGCCCCTTCCGCCATAGCCTTAGCGACTTGCTCACTTACGGCACCATATGTATCTAACATATCTTGTGGTACCCCTAATACACGATGCTTTACATCATTGCTATAAGAAATGACACCACCCATATAGTATTCACTACTACCGCTGACATTAGTCAACAACTTACCAACTAATCCAGAAGTACAGGATTCAGCAGTACTAATAGTGCTATGTTCTTCAAGTAATACTTGACCAAGTGTTTCCTCCATAGAAACAGTCAAGTCACGTCCTACACGAGCTCCTAATCGTTCTCGAATGATAGCATCCCAAGGATTAAGAAGCTCATGGGCAGCCTCTAAGGTATCAGCCTTAGCAGTAATACGAACCTCTATGTACCCCTTTTTAATGAGCAACGCAATGGTTGGATTCGATTGGTTCTTAATGAGATCCATTAAGGTATTTTCTAAATCAATTTCGCGAATATCATATATGCCATAGCGATAGGATGTAACAACACCTTGCGAACCAAATCGATTCATTAAATAAGGCACCACACTATCGTGGAACATCCCCTTCATCTCACCAGGAGGACCTGGTAAAAGTATGTATGTAGTATCGCAATCTTCCACTACAACACCAGGTGCCACGCCTACCGGATTATGTAATACGTTTGCGCCTTCAGGCAACTCAGCTTCTCGACGACTTGCATCCGGCACGGTACGTTTTACACGATCAAAGAATTTTTTAACCTCATCCATAGCCTCTTGATTAAATACAATAGGTCTACCTATAGAATCAGCTAATACATTTCGTGTAATATCTCCTTGCGTTGGTCCTAATCCGCCAGTACTAATAACGACATCCGCTCTAGTACTAGCTAATTGAAAGACCTCTGCCATGCGCTCAGGATTATCCCCCACTACAGATTGATGAGCAATAGTATAGCCTAATTTATTTAATTCTTGTGCTAGCCAAGATACATTTGTATTCACTGTATCGCCTAGCAATAATTCTGAACCTGTAGAAATAAGTTCTACAATCATCAGATCACCTCCACAATCGAAAGAATCGAGCTGTGTTTTATTCTACAACCGTAGCTACTACATCGTAAGCAAAGCCTTGCTCTACCTGTACCTTAAGAATATCACCAGGTTGAACCTCTTCACCGCAGTCCTCAATGTACATATTTCCGTCTACATCAGGTGCTTGAGATTTCAAGCGTCCTTTAGCTAATAATGTACCATTCTCGCCTTCCTCGATTTCTTCCACCATTGCATAGTCAACGGTACCTTCTAAATCGCGATTATTCTCTTCAGAAATAGCTGCTTGAATGGACATGAGAATATGATAACGTTCTTCTTTCACCTCTTCTGGCACTTGATCTTCACGGGCACCAGCTGGTGTACCTTCCTCTTGAGAGTAAGTAAATACGCCCATATTATCGAATTTTATTTCTTTTACAAAGTCACAAAGTTCTTCAAATTGTTCATCGGTTTCACCAGGAAAACCAACGATGATAGATGTGCGCAATGTAATATGGGTCGGTGCATTTCTAATCTTCTTAAGTAAACGTTCAATATCATTGCGATCATCACGACGATTCATTTGTTTTAAAATATCGTTATTCACATGTTGCAATGGAATATCTACATATTTACAAAGTTTTGGCTCATTAACGATAATATCTAACAATTCATCAGAGAAGAATGTTGGATATAAGTAGAGCATACGAATCCACTCAATGCCTTCTACTGTAGTTAATTCTTTTAACAGCGTAGTCAACAATGGCTTACCATCGTTGAGGTCAATACCATAGCTAGTCGTATCTTGAGCAATAAGAACAACCTCTTTAACACCAGATGCTGCTAAGCGTTCTACTTCGGCTTTAATAGAATCGATTGTACGACTGCGGAATGCACCACGTACCTTTGGAATAATACAGAAGGTACATCCATTGTTACAGCCTTCAGCAATTTTTACATATGCACTGTACCGAGGTGTTGTTTGAATACGCGGCATACGCTCATCATAAATATTTGTAATATTTTCCATGATACAACTGCGATTGCCATGCTCAATAGCATCAACGGCTACCATGATTTGGTCCCATGCACCAGTACCGATTAATGCATCAATTTCAGGAATTTCTTGGAATAATTCATCCTGATATTGTTGGCTAAGGCAACCTGCTACAATAAGGCCCTTACAACGGCCATCTTCCTTATATTGAGCAACCTCAAGAATGGTATTAATAGACTCAGCCTTGGCTTTCTCAATAAAAGTACAGGTATTAACAACGATAAGATCTGCTTCGCTTAGGTCCTCTGTAATCGTATAGCCATTATCTTTCAATAAGCCTAACATTACCTCTGTATCTACTAAGTTTTTAGCACAACCTAGGCTAACATATCCTAATTTCTTACCCATTCTATATCCTTTCATAACTAGTTTATTTCTCAATTTACTTCCTGTAATAGGATCTATATAACTGAGTTACTCCTTGCGGAAGCGCACTTGGCTAACCCAGTGATTTAACAATAACTTTTTGCCATCTATAGTGTAACCACCATTAACAGGCCATAAAATTAACTCGTGCCCCAATGAGTCTTTTGGCTCATCCATTTCTGGATTCGTAAACATATAGGTGAAATTATTTTCAACCATATATTTTGCAGTCTTTGTAGATAACAACCAATTAATAAATTCAACGCTATCTGCTTTATGTTTTGAATTTTTTAATACAGCAGCGCCAGTTACATAATAAGATGTTCCATCTGTTGGGTATATAACCTTAATCGGATATCCATGACGAGTATATTGGGCCGCATCAGACAAATTACCAATGCCGATATTAGACTCTCCTAACGCAGTTAAGCGAACTGGAGTAGACAAGAACTTGGCATGTTGTATTATATGTGGCTTTAAGCTATATAAATAGTTCAGTGCCTCAGGCTCGCCTCTATATTCCACCATGTTATATAACAAATTAGCTGCATTTTGGGATGCTACAAAATCGGTCATCACAATAGACCAATCACCTTGTTTGCCCAATGTATCCCAAGTAGTAATATATTTACCTATCCCATTGTAGAAGGTGTCATTTTGAACAAATACAATAGGATCATACCAAAGACCTACCCAATACCCATTTATATCTTTTAGATTATCACGTACTTCGTCAATTCTCTCATTAACGATAGGTGCATATTTCCCTGCATTTGCCCCTACAACGAGATTATCTTCAGAGGTAAGTACCAGATCACCAGATGTATCAGCTACATTTGAAGCCGCCCGTTGGGCCATTTGCTCTTCTGTAAGAGGCATAACTGTAACTTTTACATTTTTCTCCTCTTCATAACGATTGGCAAGCAATGTAGTTATATTGTTCGGCAAGTCTGTATAAACTGTAATCTCACCACGAACAGGTTCTTTTGCATGTTCTAACTGTTCTTGATGGTAAAAGTTTACGCCATAGGTTAACATTCCTATAACAAATAGGGCTAAAACGCCCGGAGCAATCCACCGTTTCATATATGCCTCCTATAAGACATAAAGTATTCCCAAACCAGAATAGACAAAGCTATTCTCCATTATTAACGACTACCACGTCCTCGATTACTATTAGATGGGCGACTTTTGGTCATGCCATTACGAGAGGGTCTACCCTTACTACTTTTCTCACTAGACTGACGTCCGTTGCGACGATCATTATTCTTCCCACTATTACGAGAACCACTAGATTGACTAGGACGATTAGTCCGACCAATTGGGCGTGGTGGAATCAAACATTCAGGTCCAAACCCTATCAAGTCACGTCGATTAGCTTCAATGAGTGCCTCTTTTACAAGGTCGTAATTTTCAATATTTTTATATTGCATTAAAGCCCGCTGCTTAGCTTTATCTCTACCTTTTTTGGCAACATATACAGGTTTTCCATCCAGTGGGTTAATGCCCGTATAGTACATACATGTCGATAAGCTTCCCGGCGTAGGAATAAAGTCTTGCACTTGTTCTGGATACATATGTTGATCACGTAAGAACTCAGCTAATTCAATAGCATCTTCCAAGGCACAACCTGGATGAGAGCTCATAAAATATGGTACTAAATATTGCTTCTTACCAAGCTTTTTATTGGCCTCTTCAAACCAAGATTTAAAGGTGAGGAACTCTTCCTTACCAGCTTTGCCCATCATATTGGTAACGCGTTTAGAAACATGTTCTGGCGCTACTTTTAATTGTCCACTTACATGAAATTCACAAAGCTCGCGGACAAAATCTTTATTGTTATCCGCTAGAACATAGTCATAACGCAAGCCAGAACGAACAAATACCTTTTTTACGCCTTTTAGCTTACGTAATTTACGGAGTAAAGCAATATAGTCATCATGGTTTGTATTTAGATTTTCACAAGGCTCTGGAGCAGCACAAGTACGACCTTTGCAAGCACCATATACAGCTTGTTTGTCACAAGCTAAATGACGGAAGTTCGCCGTAGGGCCCCCAACATCATGAATATATCCTTTAAAGTTATCCATATTAATCATAGTTTGAGCTTCATCAAGTAAAGACTCATGACTACGATTTTGGATGATACGACCTTGATGATTGGTTATTGCACAGAATGAACAGCTACCAAAGCACCCCCGTTGACTTACAAGGCTAAACTGTACTTCGCTTAATGCTGGTACGCCACCCTTATCGTCATATTTAGGATGCCACTTGCGAGTATACGGCAAGTTATATACGCCATCCATTTCCTCCTGCGTAAGTGGCAATGCAGGTGTGTTTTGAACAAGATATCTATCGCCATGTTTTTGTACTACTATACGACCATAGAATGGGTCTTGTTCATCATACTGCATACGGAATGCATCAGCAAAAGCCATCTTATCCGCTTTAATTTCCTCAAAAGATGGACACTCAACATAGTCTATGTTAGGGATTTCCTTGGCCATATAACAAATACCACGAATAGATGGCAAGGACTCTTTAAATCTATCTTGATCTAACGCATCAGCTAATTCTACAATTTGAAGTTCACCCATACCATAAATGAGTACATCTGCCTTTGAATCAACTAAAATAGAACGACGCACAGTATCTGACCAATAATCATAATGACCAAATCGACGTAAGGACGCCTCTATGCCACCGATAATAAGAGGCACATCACTGTAAGCCTCCTTCATACGATTCGCATATACCAAGGTAGCTCGATCTGGGCGATGGTCCGCTTCACCACCTGGAGAATAGTCATCTTGTCGACGAATTTTCTTTGCTGCCGTAAATTTATTGAGCATTGAATCTAGATTCCCTGCCGTAACAAGGGATGCTAGACGCGGTTTACCAAGTTTTTTGAAAGCCTCTACATCATTCCAATCTGGTTGATCTATAATGCCTACACGATACCCTTTGGATTCTAAGTATCTGCCGATAACTGCAGGTGCAAAGGAAGGATGGTCCACATAGGCGTCCCCACTAATGAGGACAAAATCTAATTCGGCCCAACCTCGTTCCTTCATATCCGAAGGTTCTGTTACTAAAAATCTATCCATTGATTGTGTAAATGCCTTTCTATCATTCCTAATCAACTATTAAAAAAGGAATAACCACAGTAAAAATAATGCCATACAGAATAAAATAATGCCTAAAATAATACGTTCCTGAACGATAGAGCGTTGGCGTTTTCGTTGACGCGTTTCTAAAGACATACGCTTCTTAGAGGTTTGGTATTCAACGAATTCGCTTTGTACCAAATTTGGCGCTGCTTGTGCCTTCTGACGCGTCACAGAACGCAAAGAAAACGTATCTATATCACCTACTTGACTTTGGTAGGCTTTTACCAAGCGATCCCCATCAAGATCTAAATAATTACCGTAATTACGAATAAATCCTTTTACGTAGACCTGACCAGGAATGATGTCATACTTACCATCTTCGATAGCTTCCAAATAGGTTGTTTTAATGTGCAGTACTTGCTCCACATCTTTAAAGGTTAAATTACGTCTTACTCGTTCACGTCGTAATTCTTCGCCTAATTCAGCCATTTTCGTTCCTCTCTTAATCTACATAATACTCATATCGTAATTATTTAATTATTGCTCATCATTGGAGTCTGAAAAATATCGCGCCTTAGCTTGTTCAGGGCTCATCAAAATTTCTCGAGCCTTACTACCCATACTAGGACCAACAATTTTAAGATCTTCCATCGTATCAACAAGGCGAGCCGCACGAGTATACCCAATGCGGAATCGACGCTGTAACATAGACACAGAAGCTTGACCAGATTCCATAACGAGATTAACAGCACGTTCTAATAATTCATCGCGGTAGATATCATTTTCTTCTGATGATTCTTTTTCGGTTTCCTTTTCAGCCTCTTGTGTAACAGTATCGTCATATTCTGGTTCACGTTGAGCTTTTACAAATTCCACAAGATGTTCTACCTCATCATCAGAGATAAACGCACCTTGTACACGAATTGGTTTATTAGCACCAATTGGAGCAAATAACATATCCCCTTTACCAAGCAATTTCTCAGCACCCGCCATATCGAGAATAGTACGGGAGTCAATTTGAGAACCTACTGCAAAGGAAATACGGCTCGGTACATTGGCCTTAATAGAGCCTGTAATAACGTTGACAGAAGGACGTTGCGTAGCGAGTACCATGTGAATACCTGCAGCACGCGCCATTTGTGCTAAGCGACTAATAGATTCTTCAATATCATCAGGAGCAGTCATCATAAGGTCAGCTAACTCATCGATAATTAATACAATCAAAGGCATAGCCGCCTTAGGGTGCGCTTCGTTATAGCTCTTAATATCGCGTTTGCCAGATGCTGCAAAAGCTTTATAACGAGCCTCCATCTCACGAACAGCCCAACGCAATACAGCGGCTGCTTTTTTCATATCTGTTACAACTGGCGCCATCAAATGAGGAATGCCATTGTAGATAGACAATTCAACCATCTTAGGGTCGATTAATAAAAGCTTAACCTCTTCTGGTTTACGACTAAATAGAATACTTGAAATCAAAGTATTTACACATACAGATTTACCAGAACCAGTAGTACCTGCTACAAGCAAGTGAGGCATCTTCGCAAGGTCAGTAATAACAGGCTTACCTGCAATATCCTTGCCAAGACCTACCGGAATACCCCCACGAGCGTCCTTGAAGTCACTACAATCAAGAACATCACGTAAATGAACGGCCTCTGTCGTCTTATTAGGAACCTCGATACCGATGGCGGATTTACCAGGGATTGGAGCCTCCATCCGAATATGTTGAGCCGCTAAGTTTAAGGCAATATCATCAGTTAAGTTGACGATACGGCTAACCTTTACACCAGGTGCAGGTTCAATTTCGTAGCGTGTAACAGTTGGACCTTGTGTAGCATTAACGACCTTAGCAGTAATGCCAAAGTTACTCAATACATTTTCAAGCATCATTGCATTTTGCGCTACTTCTTCACCATTACTTTGACTTCCCTTCCCTTTCGCCAAAATATCAAGACTTGGGAAATGATAAGGTCTATCATAGGTACGATGAATTTGACCCTCTTTAGATACTGCTACTTGTGCTGTATCTTCTGTAGTACTAATAGTAGATGGTACTTGTAAACTCATACCAGACATACCGGCACCAGCACTTACAGAACTTGCAGCAGCACCTGTTCCAGGTACAGCAGAAGCTATGGCAGCGTGATTAGTTTCCAATGGACCAATCGTTGTATTTTGATATGTAAACTTTGGTTGTTCCTCATGATTATTCTCTACTGATTCAGATTCGTCTGTATATCCTTCGTCTGGAGTATATGTATAATCCTCATCTGGAGTATATACATAGTCATCACCTGTAGATCTACCAGCATCAGAGAATTGATCAAAATCATCTGCATCATAAGACTTCGCATCACCAGCATCTTCAGAAATATTCGCCAATTGTTCTGCTGCACGGTTGCGCGCTTCTATTTCAGCTAATTCTTTCCAAGATGTAGGAGCCTTTGGAGATTCTACAGTCGTTACTGTATCCACCATAGGTTCATTATCTACAACCGCACTCGTTTTAAAGTTATCTCGGTCGGTAGTGATACCTCGTTTTTCAAGTATATCTAATGCTTGATCTGCAGCATCAGCAAAACGTGTGTCCTTTTCCCTGTTATACGCTTTCCGTTGTTCTGCAGCTTCTTTACGTTGTTCATTCCAATCTTCAAAGACCTCTTTAGCTACAGCGACCTTCTCAGCAGCCACTTCTTTAGCTACATCTAAACCTACTTGTGTTTTATCCGCTGCCTTTTGCAAGCCACTTCGCAAAGATAAACGAGTGATCAGAATACCAAAAGCTAATAATAAGAACACATCTAAAATGATAGCCCCTAGCTCACCTAATAGGGTGCGAAGGAATGTAGCGATGGCACCACCTACTACACCACCTTGGTCAGCCAATTGTGTTGTGATTAATTCCTGCCCCTCAGGAACGCGCCACAATGGAACAAGGGCTAGCAAGAATAGGAAGAACAAAGTCATTACAACGCCCCGTTTAGTAACGGAAATAAATGTTCCTTTATACAATAATCGCCAGCCAATCCAGAACACACCAAGGCAAGGAATAATACCACCTAGGCCAAAACCATAACGGAATATACCTGTTAAAATCTGTCCTACAAGACCGAGTTCAAACCCAAAGAATCCGAGCAAGGAAATAACTGCAAAGGCAATTACAATTAAGCCTTTAACTTCGCTGCGCAAGGAAAATCCTTGAGACTTAGTTTGCTGTTTTGTACTTGTTCGCTTTCGTCGTGTATTGCGTTTTTTGGTGGAAGTTTTTTCTTCTGCCATAAATCTATACAAACCCCTTACTTATATAACACTACTGTAAATTAACTTATCATTATATTATAGCATATATCGAAGTATTTAGTTAGCTTTTACGCCGTTTCTCCCAGTCACAAAGTAACTGTTCTTCCTTGCCTCTTTTAATACCATTGTAGTACGAAGCATCCATAAGAGGTGTTGGTAGATACTGCTGTTTTACATAGCCATTTGGATAGTTGTGAGCATACTTATAGGTGTTCCCATGACCTAACTTGCTAGCCCCACTATAATGACTATCTTTTAAATGATCTGGCACCTGTCCACAATCCTTGTGGCGCACATCAGCAATTGCTGCATCGATAGCCAAATAAGCAGAATTACTTTTCGGTGCTAATGCTACATAACAAGCCGCCTCAGACAATATGATGCGAGCCTCTGGAAATCCTACCATATGAGCCGCTTGAGCCGCTGCATTGGCTAGAATTAAAGCTTGCGGATCTGCAAGGCCTACATCCTCAGCTGCACATATGACGATCCGACGAGCAATAAAATTAGGATCCTCCCCCGCTTCAATCATACGTGCTAAATAATGCATCGTCGCTTGTACATCAGAGCCACGCATACTTTTAATAAAAGCAGAGATTGTATCGTAGTGGCTGTCACCTTTTTTATCATATGTGTAAATTCGACGTCCCACAACTTTCTCAAGAACCTCTATAGTTATAGTCCCTTCATCCGGTACCATAGCTGCAGCCTGTTCTAAAATATTCAAAGCCATACGACCGTCGCCATTAACGAAAATTCCTACATCCTCTAGCACTTCATCGGTTACTTGTAAACGACGTTTACCAAGACCTACCTCTTCATCTGTAATAGCACGACGCAAAATTTGACCAATCGCCTTTGGTGTCAAAGCCTCCAATGTTATGAGTCGCAAACGGGATAAAAGCGGTCTATTAACCTCAAAAAACGGATTCTCTGTGGTGGCACCAATGAGGATAATCGTACCATCTTCTACACAAGGTAATAACACATCTTGTTGGCTTTTATTGAAACGGTGGATTTCATCGAGGAATAATATAGTTCTTTGTTGTAATGACCGTACGCGCTTACGAGCATCCTCTATGATGTTACGCAACTCACCTATACCAGCATTGGTAGCATTTAAATTTACAAAATGACTGTTACTTACCTTAGCAATGATACCTGCTAGTGTAGTTTTCCCCGTTCCACAAGGCCCATAAAAAAGCATAGATGGAATGGTATCCTTCTCTACCATAGCACGTAAGAAGGTCCCCTTCCCTACGGCCTTCTCTTGACCGTATAAATGATCCAACTTGGTAGGACGCATACGCACAGGAAGTGGCTCATATGCATTTGTAGGCTCTAAATCAAACAAACTATCCATTCTATCACCTCAATTCACTGTATCTAAACTATTAATATTCATATTTCTAAACCATTGATGTTCTCATTATATGCCATTTTTACACGCAAAAAAGCCCCACCATGCCGTAATGTACCGCGTTTTGATCCTGCTTAGGGCAGGTGGGTGTCCTCCTCATCCTGCAGTTGTCCCATAAGGGCGTAACGTTCAGACGAGAGTTCGGACTCCCGAAGTAAATGTGTTGGCTCAAAACTGCGATATCACACGCACATGGCAGGGATATCTTATACATAAATAGTATCAGAAAGATTGGTAATAAACAAGTCTTGACATTTGAATTTTAATCAATTCTTGCCTATGTTTTTACACCAAAGATTGCTCTTCTTCTTCCTCGATATCTGGTTTAATATGCAACTCTTTTAATTGTTTAGGTTCTACTTCAGATGGCGCTTGGCTCATAACATCAGAAGCAGATTGAGTTTTAGGGAATGCGATTACGTCGCGGATAGATTGACGTTTTGCCATCAACATAACAAGACGATCAAGGCCGAATGCACAGCCTGCATGAGGAGGTGCACCATATTGGAATGCATCAAGCATGAAGCCGAATTTGGATTTTGCTTCTTCTTCAGACAAACCAATAGCTTTGAATACTTTTTCTTGTACATCAGATTGGTAAATACGCAAGGAACCGCCACCGATTTCAACACCGTTCAATACCATATCATAAGCGATTGCTTTTACGCTGCCAGGATCGGATTCCAATTTATCAAGGTCTTCATGACGAGGCATTGTGAACGGATGGTGCATTGCAACATAACGTTTTTCATCTTCATTATATTCGAACATAGGGAAGTCAGTTACCCATGTGAATGCCAATTTATCTTGGTCAATCATGTTCATACGGCGTGCCATTTCAAGGCGCAATTCACCTAATGCACGTGCTACAGTTGCTGGTTTATCTGCAATCATCAATACAAGGTCGCCACCTTTAGCGCCCATTTTTTCACCGATATTACGGATTGTATCTTCACCTAAGAACTTCATGATTTGAGACTTGATGGAACCATCTTCGTTGAAGCAAGCCCATGCAAGACCTTTCGCACCGTAGCGGTTTACATATTCAACGAGATCATCAAGTTCACGACGAGGAATACCAGCATCGCCAGGTACAACGATACCTTTAACTACACCACCGTTATCGATTACAGAGCGGAATACTTTGAACTCTGTATCTTTTACAAGATCAGTTACATCAGTAAAGGCCATGTCGAAACGAAGGTCTGGTTTATCAGAACCATATTTATCCATTGCTTCATCCCATGTAATGCGAGGCATAGGCAATGTGATTTCTTTGTCCAATGCATTTTTGAATACATGAGCAATCATTTCTTCAAGCATGGAGTAAATGTCTTCTTCATCTACGAAGGACATTTCCAAGTCGAGCTGAGTGAACTCTGGTTGACGGTCTGCACGCAAATCTTCATCGCGGAAGCAACGAACGATTTGGAAATATTTTTCATAACCAGCTACCATCAAGATTTGTTTGAAAATTTGTGGAGATTGTGGCAATGCATAGAATGTACCAGCATTTACACGAGAAGGTACTAGATAGTCACGAGCGCCTTCTGGTGTAGATTTAGTAAGCATTGGAGTTTCAATTTCCAAGAAATCGCGGCTATCGAAGAAGTCGCGCATTGCTTTCGTTACTTTGTGGCGTAAAATCAAGTTACGTTGCATTTCTGGACGACGTAAGTCAAGGTAACGATATTTTAAACGAATATTTTCATCTACATCGATATCATCTTGGATATAGAATGGAGGTGTTTTAGCAGAGTTCAATACGCGCAACTCTTCACAGTACATTTCATATGCACCTGTTGGAAGATTTGGATTGATAGCAGCTTCATCACGTTTTGTAATTTTACCACGTACACAAAGTACATATTCGTTACGAACATCCTCTGCTTTGTGGAAAGATTCCACGTTATGATCTGGAGATGCCACTACTTGTACTACGCCAGAACGATCACGTAAATCCAAGAAAATCAAACCACCATGATCACGACGGCGTTCAACCCAACCACATAATACGACCTCTTTACCTACCTCTTGTTCAGAGATGGTGCCACAACCGTGCGTACGGTGTAAGCCTTGCATTGTTTCCATTCTAATTGTCATCCTTTCACCAAAGAAGTTATACGTTCAGAAACTGTATCGAGTGGTACAGTTTCTTGTTCACTAGTTTCCATGAATCGGATTATGGCTTCCCCACGAGCCAATTCATCATCACCCAATATGATAACATATTTTGCATTAATTTTGTTAGCATATTTTAATTGTGCCTTCATACTCTTACCCTGTCCGTCCATTTCAACGGATACATATGCATCATGCAATGCTTGGCAAATTTTGAAAGCCTCTACCTTAGCCGCATCACCAAGAGCTACTACGAATGCAGATGGCTCTACAGTTTGTTCCGGTAATAAGTTTTGTTTTTCAAGGGCTAATAATAAACGTTCCATGCCCATCGCAAAACCGATAGCTGGTGTATGAGGACCATCAAGTTCCTCTACAAGGCCATCGTAACGACCACCACCGGCTACTGCACTTTGAGCCCCTAATGGAGTATATTGCACCTCAAATGCTGTTTTTGTGTAATAATCAAGGCCACGTACTAAACGAGGATTTAATGTATATTGCACATTAGCAGCCGTTAAATAAGTTTTTAATTCTTCAAAGTGATCATGACATTCTTCACATAAATGTTCGTGAATTTCAGGAGCACCTACGGACAAAGATTTGCATGTTTCATTTTTGCAATCCAAGATACGCAACGGATTTTTATACAAACGTTCTTGGCAGTCACTACATAATTGTTCTTTTTTAGGCTCAAAGAACTCAATTAATTTTTCACGGTATACAGGGCGGCATATTGGACAGCCTACAGAGTTCACCTCTACATTGAGGTCTTTAAGGCCAAAGTCTTTCAACAATTGTACGACCATGCAGATAACTTCACTATCCACTACAGGGGATTGAGAACCTAATACCTCTGCCCCAAATTGGTGGAATTGGCGGTAACGGCCAGCTTGTGGTTTATCATGTCGGAACATAGGCCCCATGTAATACCATTTTGTTAGACCTTCTTTACCGTATACTTTATTTTCTAAATAGGCCCGTACTGCAGATGCTGTATTTTCAGGGCGCAAGGTAAAGCTAGAGCCACCATCATCACCCGTAGTAAATGTGTACATTTCCTTTTGTACTACATCTGTAGTTTCACCGATACCGCGCAAGAATAATTTAGTTTCTTCAAAGGCAGGTGTGCGAATTTCGTTGAACCCGTATACCTTACAAATTTCACGCATACGCTGTTCAATATAGTGCCAATTTATCATTTGCTCTGGCAAAAAGTCTTGTGTACCTCTTGGTTTTCTAATAGCCATTACACAACCTCCCAAAATTTTTTACAAATTCTATGTCGTTTCTCTAATAGTGCATCTATCGTTGCGTGGTAAACATCTACATCCTTTGGCATATGCTGTTTCAATTGACGATATTCAGGGGCCCGCATCCACTTAGATGAACTACCTGGTCCCATGGAAAGAATACTTTGTCGTTCCTCCATAATCTGAATATTATATTCACACGCTTTGCCGGGCAAGGTGTAGCCGATATTCTCTAACTGCCCTCTCATATATTGTTGGCGGTATAGATAATATGGCACATAACCAGCCGCTTCAAGACGCTCTTTACCATATTGTACCATGTCTGCCACGAGATGTTCCTCTGGAATATCATCTTGCATATTTAAATCATACAATGGGCTGCCACGTTTTAATGCTAACGTATGAATTGTAACATTTTCCGGCAGATTTTGACATACATAATCCATATTCTCTATCATGTTTTGCATCGTTTGATGCGGTAAGCCTGCAATAAAATCCATATTTACCGCTAGAGATGTATTGGCTTTTACATATTGTAATAGTTCATCAATATCACGTGCACTATGGCCGCGGCCAATGCTCCGCAAAATATCATCTTGCATGGTTTGCGGATTAATGCTGATACGATTTACACCTAGTTCCAGCATAGATCGTAGTTTCACAGGATTAACGGAGTCTGGACGCCCAGCCTCTACAGTAAACTCATGACCTTCAGGAACAAGTATAGATAGCTGTTTCAGAACTTGGTGAAAGTCTTCGTCCCCTAGCACCGTCGGTGTACCGCCCCCCATATAGAGGGTATCTACCGTTAAGCCATAAGATTCAACAATAGTTTTCATATCCTCTATGTCCCGGCCTAAGGCAGTTAAAAATTGGCTTTTACCATCATAGTCCTGATAGAGTCCATACGGAAAGGAGCAGTAAACACAGCGGGTGTCACAAAAAGGAATGCCACAATAGAGACTCACCTTTTTATCGTCTGTATCAGCTAAAAATGGACGTTGGTATTCACCTATAGAGCCTAAAGTGGCAAGTTTTTCCATAGACACAGAAAACTCGTCCCTAATGTGACGAGTTGCTGTGTGGACAGAGCCATATGTATCTATATATTTATGTAGTAGCTTTGTAGGGCGTACACCGACCATAGTCCCCCATGGTGCATCAACTGGCAAGCCTTGATATTCACGCAAATAGCTTAACAAAGCTTGCCCTATTTGACGTCGTCCCATAGAGGAAACGGGACCTTCAAAAGTCTGAACTGTGTCACCAATGGTAACTGTTAAGGTATACAATCCATCGACTTCATGAGCTTCAAGAATAACATCTGGATGCACCTTGTCAGAAAACAGGCCTGCAGCACCACAATTATGAGCCACTACAGAACCAAGCGGTAATGGTCCCGTATATAGATATCCATTAAGCATGGTGATGAGCCATACGTTCTAATTTGTCAAGCTCTGCTTCAGTCATATGATTTTGGCAATCGCTGCAATAACCATATACTTTCAATTGATGGTCGATAGTGCGGAAGTTCAATTTTTTAGCAATGATGGATTCTAGTGTTTCAAGCATATCATCTTCAAACTCGGATACTTTGCCACATTTTACGCAGATCAAATGATGGTGGAAATGAGCAAACTCTTCGTCGTTCAATTCGTAACGGTTACGACCATCGCCGAAATCAAGACGTTTCAACAAATCAAGTTCAGTGAAGAGATCAAGTGTTCTGTAAATAGTAGCCAAGCCGATATCAGGAGCCACTTCTTTTACAAGTACATATACGTCTTCTGCACTTAAATGATTTTCATCAGCATCGATGAAGGCTTGTAAAATTGTTTGACGTTGTGTAGTCAATTTGTATTTTTTGTCTTTAATGCGTTCTTTTAATTTTTCTAATGTTGTATTCATGATAACTATCCCCTTTACTTCTACAAAATTTTATAAAACCTACGCTCCAACGAATGGATTGTATTGTTTTTCATAACCTATATTTGTTTCCGGCCCATGACCAGGATACACCATAGTATTATCAGGCAACTTATAGAGCTGCGTTTTAATGGATTCCATTAACGTCTCATAAGAACCATTTGGAAAATCTGTACGTCCCACAGAATCTCTAAATAGTGTATCGCCTACAAATACAAGGCCTTCCATATAATAACATACCCCACCTGGCGTATGACCTGGCGTTTCAAGTACTTCAAGGTCAATAGCGCCACATGTAATATGGTCACCTTGCTTAACCTCGATGATATCAGCATTTACCTTAATGGGTGTAGGATTGCTATAGGCGCTGAGATTTAACTCAGGATCTGCCAAATATGGTACATCACCCTTTTGAATATATACAGGCACATGATATGTATCTACAATATCTTGAACGCCACCAATATGATCACCATGACCATGGGTTAACAAAATCGCCTTTGGTTTTAAATCATGTTTCTTTAAAGACTCTAATACTTCAGCAGTAGCAGGATCAATAATGAAAGCTTCTCCTACCTCTTTATCTCCGATAACATAACAGTTAGTCCCTAATGGACCTAATGGCATGCGCATAAGCACTAATTGTTGTTCACTCATTAAGCCCCTCCTTTACTACGTTGTACCGTATATACTTCACGAATACGACGCAACTTAGTCATAACAAAATCAAGTTGTGAAATATCTCGGATATCAACAACTACATTGATACTTACGGTTTTAGTATCTTCTTGAACCTTTGCATTGATGTTTGTAATGGTGATTTTCAATTCTGAAAGTACAGCCATAACCTCCATCAACAGACCATTTCGATCATAAGCTTGGATATCGATGCCTACGTGGAAAGATTCACCAGAGGAACCATCCCAAGAAACTTCAATCATACGCTCTAAATCTTCTGGCGTATGCCCTAGACTCGTACAATCAGAACGATGAATAGATACGCCACGGCCCCGCGTAATATAACCGATGATATCGTCACCAGGTACAGGACTACAGCACTTCGCCATACGCACCATAACACCAGCTTCACCTTTTACAAGAACACCCGTACCATTCTTGGTCGTTTTCGGACCTTGAGCTTTTAGTTTCTCAATGATTTGTTCAGTGCTGTGTTTAGACTCTTCTGCTTCTTTAGATTTTTTATAGAGTTCAATTAACCGCAATAGAACAGTGCTTACAGGGATACCGCCATAACCGCAAGCGGCAAACATTTCTTCTTCTGTACATGCTTTGAGCTGTTTCGTAACCTGTTGAAGTCGATTATCGGTAATCAATTCTTTCCAGTTATAATTTAATCGTTTTGCTTCTTTTTCAAGAGCTTCTAAGCCTTTTTCAATATTTTCAGCTTTATTTTCACGCTTGAACCAGTTGCGTATTTTACTCTTACTTTCAGAAGAACCTACGATATTAAGCCAATCAAGGCTCGGACGACCGGTTTTAGATGTAATGATATCTACGATATCACCATTTTGCAAGGTGTAATCAAGAGGTACAATTTTACCATTTACCTTGGCACCTACGCATCTATGCCCTACATCGGTATGAACACGATATGCGAAATCTAGTGGAACAGAACCTATCGGCAATTTAACAACATCGCCTTTTGGTGTAAATACGAATACTTCACCGGAGAATACGTCTAATTTTAAAGCGTTTACAAGCTCTGTTGGATTACTTGTATCTTGCCATTCCAATACTTGGCGCAACCACGCAACCTTTTGGTCGAAATCCTTATCGCCATTTTTATTGCCTTCTTTATAACGCCAATGCGCTGCAACACCGTATTCAGATACGCGGTGCATTTCCCATGTACGGATTTGAATTTCTACAGGTTGCCCCATGGTACCGATAACCGTAGTATGTAACGATTGATACATATTAGATTTCGGCATGGAAATATAATCTTTGAAACGATATGGCAATGGTTTCCACAAACTATGAGCAATGCCTAGTACCGCGTAACAATCAGGAATTGTATCAACGATAACGCGAACTGCAAGCAAGTCATAGATTTGAGATAAATCGCGATTGTCCTTTTTCATCTTCTTGTAAATACTGTAGAAATGTTTTGGACGACCTTTGATATCCGCCTTAATATGAGCTTCGCCTAAAGCCTTAGTGAGTTGACTCATCGTATCATTTACAATGTCTTCACGAGCTTGGCGTTTTTGTTTCATTTGATCTACAAGATCATAGTATTTTTCTGGTTCTAAATACCGGAATGATAAATCTTCCAGCTCCCATTTCACATTGAAGATACCAAGGCGATGTGCTAAAGGAGCAAAGATTTCTAATGTTTCCTTGGCAATGCGCTTTTGTTTGTCGCTACGCATATGCTTTAAGGTACGCATATTATGTAGGCGGTCACCTAGTTTAATAACAACGACGCGCACATCCTTCGCCATGGCTAAAATCATCTTCCGATAATTTTCCATTTGCCGATCTTCTTTTGTTTCATATTGGAATTGGTTTAATTTCGTTACACCATCAACAAGGAATGCTACTTCAGAGCCAAACATTTCCTCCAAGTCTTCCTTTGAATATGATGTATCCTCAACCACATCATGCATGAGTGCTGCCATAAGTGTGATATGGTCAATTTGTAAGTGTGCCAAAATATCAGCTACTGCTAGTGGATGCATGATATACGGTTCACCAGAAGCTCTAAGCTGACCTTCGTGAGCCTTATCTGCAAGCTCAAAAGCCTTTAATACTTGGTTACACTCATCATCTGTTAAATAGGTATGGATATACTCCATAAATTCAGCTAAAGCTTTTCCTTTATCAAAAGTGCTTTGTTCTACTAAAGCTTTGCCTTCTTCATTTACAGTTGTCATGGTGTCACCTCCTATACACTATAGGTAAGAAATGTTACGGACGTGACAAGATCTAATTTTCCTTCAATGGCATTCCATCTTAGCATTAATTGACCATCATCACTGGTATATTCTTCTATGATGCCCAACTCCTTAAATACATCTAAGGATGTAAGGGCACTGCGATTATTTTGATCTGCCGGCTTACGGCGCAAAATTTCTTGTTCCACATTATAAACCGATTGACTACGACCACGCATAGCTTGTTTTACTATGACATACATTTGTCTAAGACCTTCCGTGGAAAGCGTAATCGGCTCTTCAGTGAGCGGTTCAATAGCTTGGATCATAAGCTGTGGAGAAACCATCCCTTGCCATTCATTCTTTTGCAATGAAAATGCTACTTTCACCACAGTTCCAATGAATATAGTTTTAAATAAATCGGGACGATTCCAAGCAATGGCATCCAATGTGCCACTAGAGGTTTCTAAAATCACCTTGCAATGATTTTTCAATTGTCCCATTAGCATTATATCTTGTACGGTTGCTTCCATAACGGCAAAGACCGGCGTACTATTGGCCATACCATATGGCTCAAGGGCTGATACGCGGTCAATAATATCTACATCGATATCATCAACGGGTAGTTCCGCATCAATAGCAACAACGGGAATGTATTCCTCTGTTGTTACATGCTCCTTACAATATGCAGTCAAACGGTCTCGCAACTCATCTATACGATTTGCATCAATACTGAAGCCTGCTGCTGCAGCATGGCCACCGAATTGTAATAACACATCTTCGCAAGACTTCAGTGCATCGTAGATATTAAAACCATCGATACTACGACAGGAGCCTTTGCCAATGCTATCGTGGATACTAATAACCAGGGTCGGCTTATAAAACTCCTCAACTAAGCGAGAAGCCACAATACCGATAACACCAGGGTGCCAGTCTTCACCGGCTACAACGGTTACATAGTCTGCCTTATGGCCTTGGTTAGCCACATCGATACGAGCTAGTTCGTGAATATTTCTCTCTAGTTCTTGACGCTCACGATTTGTTTCATTTAATTCTTCAGCAATCGCTTCAGCCATGTCAGCATTATCAGTAACTAGCAACTCAACAGCACGTGTTGCATGAGTTACACGACCTGCTGCATTGAGCCGTGGGGCTAAGGTGAAACCAATATGTCCAGATGTTATAGTTCGCTCATGGAGACCTGCTACATCGACTAGCTTTTTAATTCCTAGATTTGGATGACTATTCATCTTTTCAAGGCCTGCTTTTACGATGATGCGGTTCTCACCGACTAACGGCACAACGTCCGCCACAGTGCCTAATGCAACGATATCTAAATCATCTAAATACCATTCACCAGTCTTTGTAAGCCACAATGCTTGGCATAATTTAAAAGCAACCCCAACACCGGATAAGTTCTTATCCTTGTAGTGACAGTCCTTTTGCTTGTGGTTAATAACAGCCTTTGCTCGTGGAATCATCTCTGGTGCCGTATGATGATCTGTAATAATCATATCGATACGATCTCGTACAGATTCTACAATATCGTAAGAACTAATACCGCAGTCTACGGTAATCACTAAAGCTGTACCCCGTTCTATAAGGTGCTCTAAAGCATCTAAATTGAGGCCATACCCTTCACTTTGACGCTCTGGTATGTAATAGGTAACATCAGCACCTAGTTTCTTTAAAAAACGATATAGAACAGATGTGGCAGTAATGCCATCTACATCATAATCACCATAAATAACGATTGGTTTATGTTTTTCAATTGTCTCCTGAACTAGCGAAACAGCTACATCCATATCTTTTAATGCGAATGGATCTAACAAATCAGACAAAGAGCCTTGTAAAAACCGACGCCCTTCATCAACATCTATGTGGCGATTAACCATTAATTTGGCCACAATAGGATTCACACCAAGTTCACGGATTAAGATATTCTCTTGTTCTTTGTCGCTTGTGGAAATGCGCCAACGTTTTTTCTTAATCATCATATCCCTCAGTAGTTTATAATCAATATTAGTATAAAACTTCAACGTATTATCATTATCATTTTTATTTATTATACATCAAAAAGTGAACAAAATAAACTATTTTATATATTTTATTCTCATTTAAGCTTTGTGTTTTTCTCAACAAAAAAGAACCTCCCATTATCAATAGGAGGTTCTCGATCAGTGAATTACTTAGAACCGGAAGTCTCGTTCGCCGTCTTTCATCTGTGCAATATAAGCTTTAGCTTTATCTTTAACTAAATCATTTTTGATATTTTCTAACTGTTGTTCAATAACCTTAGCGCCATGAGCTTTAGTTTTTTCATCACCATAATCCATGATGTATTCGTTCAATGTCATCAATGCATTAGGTTGGCAACAGTTATGGATTTGACCGGATTTAGCGAGGGCCATAAATCTGTCCCCTGTTCTACCTGCTCGATAGCATGCAGTACAGAAGCTAGGCACATATCCAAGATCTAGTAACCAATCTACGATTTCATCTAATGTACGTGTATCACTGCGATCAAATTGAGCCGAATTATCCTCTGGTTTCTCTTCTTCTTTGTAACCACCTACGCTAGTACGAGAGCCCCCACTAATTTGGGAGATACCTAATGCCAAACCGCGTTCACGCATGGATTGACTTTCACGGGTAGACATAATCATACCTGTATACGGTGTGGATACACGAATAAGAGCAACGATTTTCTCAAATATATCGTCAGGTACAGCATTACTGAAATCATCTACATCGATATCATCAGCTGGACAAATACGAGGTACAGAAATTGTATGTGGACCTACACCAAATACTGCTTCTAAATGCTCTGCATGCATCAACAAACCTACAAAATCATATTTATAATGTTCTAAGCCATAAAGAACACCGATACCTACATCATCAATGCCACCTTGCATAGCGCGGTCCATCGCCTCTGTATGGTAGGCGTAGTCGCTCTTAGGGCCTGTTGGATGAAGTGCTTCGTAGTTTTCTTTATTGTACGTTTCTTGGAATAATGTATATGTACCAATACCAGCTTCATGTAATTTCTTGTAATCCTCAACGGAACAAGCTGCAATATTTACGTTTACACGGCGAATTTCGCCATTTTTATTTTTAATACCGTAAATAGTCTTGATAGATTCCAAAATATATTCAAGAGGATTATTAAGAGGATCTTCACCAGACTCAATAACAATGCGCTTATGCCCCATTGCTTCTAAGGCAATAACCTCTTCTCTAATTTGGTCTTGAGTCAACTTTTTACGTTTAATATCGCGATTTTTAGAGTGGTACGGACAGTATACACAACCATTAATACAATAGTTAGACAAATATAATGGTGCAAATAGAACGATGCGATCACCATAAATAGCTTTCTTGATTTCTTTAGCTAACGCATAAAGCTTTTCCTTATATTCAGGCAACGGACATTCTAATAGAACAGCTGCTTCTCTATGATTTAACCCCTTAAATGTAGCAGCTTTTGCTAAAATAGCATCTAACAACTCCCGATTTTCCTTGTTTTCCTCTGCATAGGCAAGGGTGTCAAGGATTTCCTGATGGGAAATAAATTCCTCCGCCTTTGGAGATTTTACATCATACATAGTACTTACCTCAAATCTTTCTAGTGGCAACGCCACCCCTCTTTAGGTATATGAAAGTATATGACAACCAGTCTTCTGGTATTTCACTGATACTGTACATAGTATACCACTATTCCTACTAAAAAACATAGGAATTTGACACACAATAATAAAAGGTTACTCCCTCATAAGAGGAAGCAACCTTTATAATATGGGAATTTCTAATTTATATCGATTATCTATATCGAATATGACTAAAATGTATGTAATTAAATTAATTCCTTATTTACTATTAAGATTTTAATAGAAATTACTTATATAATTGATTTCTAGTATTAAAAAATGTCCTATAAGACAACTGGCACGTAATAAAACAAGCAATGGATATAGTGGATAACGACATAAATGTAACGATCATTTGATATTTTACAGCTTCTAATGGAGGCATGCCTGCTAGGATAAGGCCTGTCATCATCCCCGGCAGCGCTACGATACCTAATGTCTTGGCACTATCTACAGTAGGTTGTAGACCCGTCTTTATAACATCACGAACTATCGCTTTCGAAGCTTGTTTAGGTGTACTACCCAAGGCTAATTTAATTTCCACCTCTTGTTTACGCAATTCAAAATTTGATAGCATTTGACGATAACAAAGCCCAATGGCTACCATAGCACCACTAATGACCATACCACCAACAGGAATCAATTGGTACGCAGTAAAACTAAGCACGCCAGTTACCAATAAAATAGATAAGGTTATCCATGCACCAATGGTGATAGCAAACCAAGAAATCCATAACGCATGCGGAATCCCTTGCCCTCGTTTAGCTGAGTTATAAGCGGCATTAAAAGCCATAAATCCAAGTAAGCCAATAATAAATATTGGACTTTCCGTACTAAAAATATAGGATAAAATAAACCCGATGACTAATAGTTGAACTGTAGCACGTATAGCACTGATGAAAATATCCTTTTCTAGCTTCAATTCTTGTCGATAAGACATAATCATACTAATAATAACTAGCACTGATGCAAGGCACAACGATATAGTAGATATAGTTTGAAACTGACTCATATCAGTACCTCCTCTTTAGCTAATTGACCGTCTACGATAGTGATGCGGCGATTTGCAGTACGCAAGCTTTGCTCTTCATTATGAGTAATGGAGATAATGGTGATCCCCTTTTTATGAAGCTCATCAATAACATTTTCTACAATAGATGTATTCGTCGCATCTAAGGCAGACGTAACCTCGTCTAAAAGCAACACTTTAGGCTCAAAAATAAGGCTCCGAATAAGGCATATTCGTTGCATTTCACCACCAGACAACTCATCATTACCGCGCTCCATATAATTTAGTGGCATATGTAGTAGATCAAAGAGATATTCTATACGACTCATATCCGGTTTTAAACCGCGAATATCAAAAGGAAATAGAATATTACGACCTACTGTTTTCGCAAACAAATAAGGTCTTTGAAAGCAGTAGCCCACCTCTCTACGATAAGATTCAGGATCTATAGCCGTTAAGGGACGATCATTATAAGTAATAGTTCCCGATGTAGGACTAATCAGATCACTACATAATTTTAAAAGTGTACTTTTACCACTTCCAGAAGGACCTACAATAGTAATATAATCGCCTTGATTTACCGATAAAGATACATCACTGATAATAGATTTGTCTTTTACAATATAAGATATATTTGATAATTCTAGCAGCGCCATAAAGCCCCCTATCTCGTCATATGTATATTAATAGCAAAATATCGACTCACTGTTGCTAGTTATTTAGTATTCTTAAGCATAATGATTCTAATTATTTTATCATTACCAATATGATAATGCTAAGCTTAATTATAATATATCTATCAGACACACACTACAGAAAACAAAAAATCCCTAGTGGAAAACCACTAGGGATTAATAGTCTTTGTAAAATTAAGCTTCTACAGGGTATACGCTAACTTTACGGTTGTAACGACCAGCACGTTCGAATGCTACTTTACCAGGCACAAGTGCGAATAAAGTGTCATCTTTACCGATACCTACGTTAGTACCAGGGTGGAAGTGAGTACCACGTTGACGAACGATGATGTTACCGCTCTTTACGATGGAACCATCATGGCATTTAACACCAAGACGTTTAGATTCACTGTCACGACCATTACGAGTACTGGACACACCTTTTTTATGTGCGAACAATTGCAAATCAAAAGTAAACATTAAGTTCACCTCCTATATTTCGTGTATTTGGACAAACTCTGGATATTGACGGCTAATTTCCTCTAGACCGAGAAGCATAGTCCCCAGAATATCCTGTCCACTCTGGTTAATCGTCCCAGAGAGAACCATATCACATCGACCTTCGCTATTCGTATATTCCCCTTCTTGTTGAGCAATCTGGGTAAGTCCTAACATTGCCGTTGCCGTTAAAGCAGACACTGCAGCACATACGATATCGAAGCCATGCTCATCATATCCTGCATGACCGGATAGGTGACAACCAATGACTTGACCATCACTATTCCGCTGGATTTCAATAGAAACCATAATTAAGCTTGGATAGATTCAATACGAACTTTTGTGAACGGTTGACGATGGCCTTGACGACGACGGTAGTTGGATTTAGCTTTGTATTTGAATACTAAGATTTTTTTACCTTTACCATGCTCAAGAACTGTACCTGTAACTTTTGCACCGTTTACAAGAGGAGCGCCAACTTTAACGTCGCCGTCATTCACTACAGTCAAAACTTCTTCGAATGTAACGGACTCGTTAGCAGCTGCTTCCAATTTTTCGATAGTAATTACATCGCCTTCAGCAACGCGATATTGTTTACCACCAGTTTTAATAATTGCGTACATGAGAACACCTCCTTGTTATCGAACTCGCTGAATTCGGTATCCCGACCCGAACTTCGGTCGGGCGTTTAAACCTGCTTCACGCGGATTGCAAAGTTCAGTAAACCAAACTAATACTGATATAGTATATCGTATTTACCTATCTATGTCAAACAAAATTCAACATACATAGCTCAGTTTATGATACTTTCATATATATACAAACCTCTAAAATTCTCCAATAATACCGAGGTGTTGTAAAAGTATTTTTGTACCGATGAGAATCAATACACCCCCACCTAGTATGTCTGCATATTTTCCCACGAACTGGCCCATAAATTTGCCTAGGTACACACCAATAAGAGAAATACCAAAGGTAATTACCCCTATCATAGTAGAGGCTTCCCATACATTAATAGGTAGAAAAGCAAAGGTTAAACCAACCGTCATCGCATCAAGGCTAGTTGCCACAGATAGCATAATCATTTCCCAAGCACCTAAAAACTGTTTATCATCATCTTCATCGTCATCACTAAGGCCTTCTCGTATCATAGCAACACCTAAATAGCCCAGAAGTCCAAAGATAATCCAATGATCCCATTCAGATATGACATCGATAAACTGGCGCCCAATAAGCCAGCCCATAACAGGCATGAGAAACTGGAATAACCCAAATAAGAATGCCAATGTAACCTTTCGGCCATTTTCACCTACCGGCATTGATAAACCTTTACCAATCGATACACCAAAGGCATCCATGGCTAGACCAATACTAATTAATATAATTTCAAATACAGACACGAAACTCACCTATAAAAACTACTTACTTATTCTGCTACTGCCATCAAAGAATATCCTTCTCGGCTAATTTGTGAATTCACTACAATCGAAATCTTACGCCCTATAGAATCGCCTAACTCCTCAAGGACAGCCTTAGTTAAGTATTGGGCTACCTCTGGATGTACTTCGATTTCTAGATTAGATTTAATGCGACCTGATTTAAACAGCTCACGTATACGACGGATAATTTGCATGTATACAGTTCTACCTGACAACATGTATCCAGTGCCTCCACATTGAGGACATGTATCAAACATCAAAGTTTGCAAACCTTGACGGGCACGCTTTCTTGTCATCTCCACAAGACCAAGCGAACTAATACCACATACCACAGTTTTCATCTTATCTAACTTGGCCTGTGCGCTCAACAATTTTAACAACTCTTGTTGATGGGACTTATCCTTCATATCGATAAAATCGACGACGATAATACCACCAATATCGCGCAATCGCAATTGTCGACAAATTTCCTTTGCCGCCTCTTTATTGACTGTAAAAGCCAGATCTTCTAACTTATTAGACTTACCTGTGTAATGAGCCGAGTTTACATCAAATACGGTGAGAGCCTCCGTATGATCAATACGGATAGAGCCACCGGAAGGTAGATTGATATCACGAGAGATAAGATCTTCTAATTGTGGTTCAATATGATTGGCTTTAAAGATAGGTGTGCTACCACGGTGACGTGTTACTTTAATTTGCTGTGATGTAGGCCCATGACCTAAGAGATCCAGCAATCGGGACTCGCCCATATCAGAATCTACAATAATCTCTTCTACATTGCGATGCGCATAGTCTCGCACAAGGCGGAACCAAAAATCCGCATCACTATAGAGATCAGTACCACTCTTAGCCACCTTAAATCGTTTTAATACATGTTGCCATGTACGCCATAAATATTCCATATCACGACCGATTTCGTCAGCACTAGCCTTGGCAGCTGCGGTACGAATAATAAATCCACAGCCTTCCTGTACATAAGGCGCTGCTAATTCTTGTAATTTAGCACGTACTGCTTCATCAGTAATTTTCTTAGAAATATGCATGCCTTCAGAATATGGTAAAAGCACCATAAAACGTCCTGCCAAACTCACATCAGCTGTAACGCGAGCACCTTTACCAAGCATTTCCTCTTTTACCACTTGTACGAGAATTTGTTGTCCCACAGATAGGCGTGGCAAGATTTTCTGTTCTTTCCCCTGTTGAAGGTTCAAATACGCATTTTGCGAGCCCCCTATATCAATAAAGGCCGCTTGCATACCGTTTAATACGTTCTTAACAGTGCCTTTGTACATATGATTTGCCATATGAGACTCATCAGTACGTTCTAAGACAAAGTCTACTAACTGTCCATCTTCGTCGATAACAGCCATGCGGATTTCTTCTCGCATAACATTGACCAAAATTTTATGCATCCTATCCCTCCCTTCGTTCAATTTAAAATATATAGCTCTTTTAAAGCACTAAAGCGTATATAAACCGCTTAAGATTTATGTAGAGATATTAGTAATTAAGATGTATATAACGAGTATTAGTAGTTAATTTCCAATGGAGTGTAACGACCTTCTTCGTTTTCCACCATAATCGCTTTACGGTGAATTTCATAGCCACTTGTAATAGGCCAGTTATATTGGTCTTTACCAAGGTTCCATACCTCACTAGGTTTAATAGTACCTTGCGGATAGATGCCGATGCCCATAGTAAGGGTTACCATACCGTCCTTAACAGATGCTACGATAGGTTCTTTTACAAATTCTTTCACATCAATAGTGCGAGTTTTCTTAGGCGTTACCTTTTCATAAGAAATCTCCGTAGCTTCATTGAAAGATTTGAGCAAAGCATCCCAATCAGCATGTTCATCCGTTACAGGACCTGTTACTTCGTAAATAGCAAAGTTACAGATAGCCATCATCTTTTTAACCTTTTCAGGCATTTCCTTGCCACCTAGCACCTCAAGACCTGGCGGTGCTACGCGGTTCAAACGCTCCATAATGGACTCTAAAGAGTCCTCTTCTAGCACATCCATATCGATATATTCAGCCGCTGCTGTTACACCTAGAGCAAGTGCAGAGGAAAAGCTAATTTTCATATGTGGATTAAAGCCTTCAGAATAAGCCATTTTAATTTCTGCGCGGCGAATCATACGTTCTACTGCTTGTGCATAATCAAGGTGCGACAAGAATCGCAATTTTTCGCCTTTATTTAAGGCCAAACGTAACTTTTTCAACTCTGCCACCCTCCTTATAGTCAATAATTGCAGTATTTAGCTCTGGACATACGTTACAGCCCTTACATGGACCGCGACGGCAATCACTTGTTAAGTTTGCCTCTACCGCTTGTTCCCACTCTCGTTTCAAGAAAGCTTTACTTACAGTGCAATCTAAATGATCCCAAGGTAATGGTTCGTCGAAATCACGAGTACGACGTGCAAAATATGCAGGATCTAAACCACAGTCAGCGAATGCTTGTAACCAAGTTTCATAGTTGAAGAACTCAGTCCAACCATCAAATTTACAACCTGCTTCCCAGGCTTTTACAAGAACTTCAGATAATCTACGGTCCCCACGAGCAAAGACAGCCTCCATGTAGCCAGTATAGCCATCATGATAGTGATAAGAAATATTGCGGTTATTGATGAGAGATTTTAAGTAGCGTTGCTTACGATGAATTTCCTCTACATCTTGTTGACCATACCATTGATATGGAGAATGTGTTTTTGGCACGAAGAAGGATACGCTCACAGTTACAGAACCATTGCGTTTACCCGTAATATCACGATGTAAATCAAGCACCTTATACGCCAAATCAGCAATACCTGCCAAATCTTCATCTGTTTCAGTTGGAAGGCCCATCATGAAGTACAATTTAACTGTATTCCACCCAGATTTAAAGGCATTTGTACACGCTGCCAATAAATCTTCTTCGCTAACGCCTTTGTTGATAACATCGCGCATGCGCTGTGTACCCGCTTCAGGAGCAAAAGTAAGACCACTCTTACGTACTTGTTGCACCTTTTTCGCAATATCGATGGAGAAACTATCGATGCGCAAGGATGGCAAGCTTACGCTTACTTGTTTGTCTTTGAACTCTTCCATGAGCATGTCTACTAACTCTGGCAATTTAGAATAATCCGCAGAGCTTAAGCTCATCAAAGAGATTTCATTATAACCAGTGTTAGCAATCGTATCCTTAGCAATTTGAAGCAAACGCTCTGGCGTCTTTTCACGAACAGGGCGGTATAGCATTCCCGCTTGGCAGAAACGACAACCACGTGTACAGCCGCGGAATAATTCTAGTACTGCGCGGTCATGCACAATATCTAAGAAAGGCACCACAGGTTTTGTAGGGTAAAATACATTTTCTACGTCCTCTACGATGCGTTTCTCTACAGCTGCCGGTACATCTTCAAAGCGAGGTGTAATAGATTTAAAATCGCCTTGTTCTGTGTATTCTACATCGTATAACGCTGGACAATAGGTACCAGGAATTTGAGCCACTTTACGCAAAAACGCCTCTTTACCACCAGGGAAACCTTTTGCTTTTTCAGCTTTATAGAGGTCGATAAATTCATCGCCCCATTCTTCGGATTCACCGAGAGATACAATATCAAAGAAATCTGCAATAGGCTCTACATTAAATGCACATGGGCCACCACATACGAGTAACGGGAAATCCATATCACGATCTTTAGCGTACATAGGAATGCCAGCCAAATCGAGCATATTCAAAATATTAGTAAAGCTCATCTCATATTGAAGCGTAAAGGCTAGTACATCAAAGTCTTTAATAGGCGTACGAGTTTCCAAAGAGAATAAAGGAATGTTGCGCTTGCGCATCTCCTCTTCCATATCGTGCCAAGGTGCAAACACACGTTCCGCTGCTGCATCATCACGACGGTTTACAAGACCATATAAAATTTTGATACCCAAATGACTCATGGCCACTTCGTATACATCTGGAAAAGCTAATGCCATTGTTACATCAACAGTACTGTGATCTTTTACGATACTGTTATATTCGCCACCCGTATAACGAGCAGGCTTTTGGACATGTTGTAACCATGACGTATCTAATTGAATCATACATCCTCCGTCTTTTCTGAAAGACTTCTTTCACAATCAATCCTATATATAGGTTATTTAAAAAATATATTTTGTCCGTTGCATTGCGATATTTAACAAAATACCAATACTCAACATATTCGTAGTCAATGCACTAACACCATAACTAAGGAATGGCAATGGAATACCAGTAACAGGCATAATACCAATTGTCATACCTACGTTTACGAGTACCTCAAAGGTAAACATGGTGGCAATACCTGTAGCTAATAACATACCAAAATTATCATTGCACATATACGCCACTTTAATGCTGCGATAAATAAGCATAAAGAGCAATAACAATACTATGATACAACCTACAAAGCCAAACTCTTCACCAATAACGGAGAAAATAAAATCCGTATGGTTTTCTGGTAAGAAGTTCAACTGACTTTGTGTGCCATTAAAAATACCTTTGCCAAAAATCAAACCAGAACCAATGGCAATCTTAGATTGGATAATATGATACCCAGATCCAAAGGGATCAATATCTGGATTTAAGAATACGAGAATACGTTGTTTTTGATATTCTTTCAGTACAAACCAGCCTAACGGCATCAATAATAAACCAGTGCCCGCGATGATTTTTATGAGTCTAGTTTTAATGCCAGAGATAAATAGCATTCCCACAAAAATGGCAATGTACACAAGAGATGTACCTAAGTCAGGTTGTAAAAATACAAGTCCAATAGGTACCCCAACATATAATACAGGCAATATTAAAGACTTAAATGTATCTAACTTGCCAATACGAGGCTCTAGCATTTTGGCCATACAGATAATCATCAATAATTTAGAAAATTCTGATGGCTGAATGGTAATAGGACCCAGTTGAATCCACCGTTGAGCACCCAATGCAGATGTACCAACGGCCATAACGGCAATTAACATCAAAAGGGTAATGCCATAAATGATATTGCCCCAATCCTTTAACCGATGGTAGTTAAGAAATTGCATGCCTATCACAACAGCTGCATTAGCAAGGAAAAATATAAGTTGCTTTACTACTAAACTACCAAATCCAATAGGCTCTTGATTAACATGAGTTGCACTGCCAATAGCTGCTAAGCCAATACAAACCAGTAGAAAAGTACATATGATAATAGCCCAGTCGCTATCATTCCATAGTTTCCGCCACATCATATCACCTATTTCAATTTACGACGGCGCCATAAACTTTGCTTACCTTGCACTAATAAACGCTGAGTAGTCCATCCACCGCGATTAATATACAAAACAGCATTCGAATCTTCAAAGATAGACTCACCAGCTGAAGCAAGAGTCGGTGTACATGATTCTTCTTTAGCCGCTTTTTTCTTAGTTACATAGGCATCAAATTGTTTTTGTACATCATAATCTTCCCAACAATCGCCTGTCACAACATAGTCTACAAGAGGTGCTAATACATTACAAAACTCATGAGAAGCAAGGTCTAACAAATGACCATCTTGTGTATATGTTAGGATATCTTCATCATAAGGAATCATACCCCCTACATACTCGGCGCGAAGGACTTCCAACATATCATATAAATCTATGTCTTCACTATCTACTGGCACTGCATTAAAGGCAATAGCAAAGTCGCGAATATTATGTTCTTGACACACTTGAATCATACGCGCCCCATTGCGCAAGGATACCCACAATGGATGTGTCACAATGATACAACGACTCACAAGATCTAAAATTGACTCAATGCCCTTACCAATCCCTGCTGGTGCATCGATCAGAATATAGTCATATACATCACAAAGTCGACGAACTAATTTCTTATACTTCTTTCGACCTATATCTTCCCAGCGTGCACTTTGACTAGCTGGTAAGAAATCTAGATTTTCTGCAATTGATACGATAGCATCATCTGTATATTCTTTATCTTCACTCGCATCAAGTGCATCATAGATAATTTCATCTGCCACGCCTAATACGAGATCCAAATCGCGCAATCCAAAGTCCCCATCACAGAGCAATACGCGGTGCCCTGCATGACTTAAGGCTGCACCCAAGCATGCAGTGACGGTCGTTTTACCTACGCCACCCTTGCCGGATACAACACCAATGATTTCGCCCATACTAATCCTTTCTTGGTTGCCCACTTGTTACTGCATTCTGAGGTTTCTGCCCATTAGGCGTATTCCCTACAGTTGCACTATCTTTATTACTTTTAGTATTTGTGTCATTCGTTTTTTTATTTAATGGTACATTGAAATATGCGGCTAACACATCACGTACGATTGGACCTGCAGAGCCCGCACCAAAGCTACCTTGTTCAACAAGTGCAACCACAACAATTTGTGGCTTATCATATGGTGCATAGGCTACAAACCAGCCATGATCTCGGCCATGTGCATTTTCTGCAGTACCAGTCTTACCAGCTACATTAATTGGGAAGCCTTTAAATAAGTCCCCTGCTGTACCGCCTTCATTTGTAACATCACGCAAACCTTCTCGAATAAGGTCCATAATATTTTTTGGAACTGGTAGAATACCTAATTTATCAGGACCGAAAATCTCTTTCGGAGTGCCATCTTTATTATCAATACGGCTTACCACATAAGGTTTATATTTAATACCACCATTAGCTACTTCGCTGAGCAAAACAGCCATTTGCAATGGCGTAACTAAGGTAAAAGATTGACCAATAGCAGCATCGAAGGTTTCACCTAAGTACCAATCTTCATCATATACTTTTCGTTTATACTCAGGGCTTGCCATAATGCCAGACGCCTCACCTGGTAAATTAATACCAGTCTTTTCGCCAATGCCAAAATAAGCAGCATATTTATCGAGATTTTCTATACCAACGCGATTACCCATTTCATAGAAGTAAACGTTATCTGACTTAGCAAGCGCTCTATTAAAATTAAGCCATCCTAAGGCTTCACCTTCTGCATTTCGCTTATCGATCAACCAGTGCTTACCACTGTCAAAGAGCATCTCTTCAGGAGTAACCTTTTTAAGATCTAACGCTGCTGTACCAGTAATAATCTTAAATGGTGATCCTGGTGGATATTCACCAGAAATAACCTTATTATCAAAAGGATGATTTTTATCATTATTCAGCTGATTCCATTGAGCAGTTGTAATCCCTTTAGAAAACCAGTTTGGATTAAATTCAGGTGCACTGACCATAGCTAAAATAGCCCCTGTATTAGGGTCCATGGCCACCACTGCTGCCCCTTGTGCGGGAATACCTTGCGCACGCAATTGATCGAGCTGGTTTTTAACAGCTTCTTCTGCAGCCTTTTGTAAATTCACATCGATGGTTAGATGAATATTAGCGCCTGGCACCGTATGTTTTCTATCTACTTCAGCCACGGGACGACCTGTAGCATCTACCTCAACTTGTTTACCACCATCGGTACCACGCAAAATAGAATCATATAATTTTTCGAGACCAGAACGACCTAAAATAGTACCACCACTTACCAGTGTATTAGGGTCTTGCTGTTTTAGCTCTTCTAATTCCTCTTCACTCACTTCACCAACATAACCAAATAATTGAGAAGCCATCGTTTCATATGGATAGTATCGAAGTGGCTCAACATCAATGGTTACACCTGGTAATTCATGACGATGCTCTTCAATGGTTGTCACTACGTCCATAGAAATATCATTAGCAATACGTATTGGCTCATAACCATACTTGTGATCATTAACCTTCTTTGTAATATCTTCAGGCTTCATTTTTAATAAAGCTGCCAATTTAGCAACTTCACCATCATCCAAAGCCTTTCCGGTAGGCATGATAGATATAGTATAGGCAGGTCGAGAGCCTACAAGAATTTGACCATTACGATCATACATAACGCCTCGTGCTGCAGTCATCGGTACCATGCGCAATCGGTTGCCTTCCGCCTTGGCTTGATAATAGCCACCAGCCAAGATTTGTAGCATAAACAAACGCAATGCTAACACTATAAATATACCCGCTACAATGTAAAAGAGTACATCAAAGCGACTCGTTTTTCTTCGTTTATAGAGGCCTTCAAGCACTCTTTCACCCCCTTACTAATTTATTACCAAATATAATCTTGCTGTTCGTCCTTACGCCACAATAATCCATGTACGATGGCCGCCAATAAACCGTTCCAAAATAGTACTGGTATAACCATATGCCACATATATACCCCTATATGTAAATCTCCGCCACTGGCCAATATCATTAAGCTGCGGATAAATCCATCAAGTAATGTACAAATGGCTACAATAGCACTGGACCAATACCAACGTTCTTCATAGAGTCGATGTTTCACTGCAGATAATAGGTAAACCACAAGAACGTAAGGGAATAAATGGAGCCCAAAGAAGTTAGATATCAATACATCATGTACAATACCACCTATAACAGCTGCCATCAGCCCCATATAACGACCTTTAAATAGTGTGACTATAACAATGGTGGTCAAAATTAAATTTGGCAACCAATTCGTATGAAAAATAGCAGGCAATAATTGCGCCTGTATAAAGTAAATTAAGAATCCACAGAGGACTAAAGCTAGACGCGTCATGGTTTAACGGCCCCCTTTGCCCCTTCAACTTGATCCCGTTGTGTTTGAGGTACTAGTTTAGGCTCAAGCCCTGGTTTTGGTGGTGCACTTACTGAAGATGATGTAAGGACAAACACCTCTTCTAAACGATAGAAGTCCACACTTGGTGTAATTACGGCATTCTTTACAAAACCTTCCGTATCATTTTCGATGGACTGTACATTACCAACAGGCAATCCTTTAGGGTAGATACCACCATACCCAGAGGTGATTAATTTATCCCCTACTAATACATCACCATCACGGGCAATATTTACCATTGATGGCGTACGAGGTGAGTCGCCATCACCTTTTACGACACCAGATAGGCGAGATTCAGGACGTTGTACAATAACACCGATTGCACTACGCGGGTCAAGAATGGTTTGTACTCGAGAAGAGTGAGGGTATACATCGGTAATAAAACCAACTACCCCACTTGGTACAACGACAGCCATATTGACAGCCATCCCTTCTTCACTACCCTTATCGATAGTGAAAGTATTTGTCCATGTGCCGTAATCCTTTGTAATAATACCTGCTAAAGTCATGGAGAATTCCGGATGATTGCTCTTATAGTTGAGCAATTGACGAAGTCGAATATTTTCTGCTACTACTTCATCATAGTTAACAACCTTTTGTTCTAATGCAGCCTTGCGAGATGCTGCCTCATCACTTTCAATAGTTGCAGAAATAGCATTATTGAGCACTGTAAAACCGGTTTGTACACCGTCAAGCAAACGGGCAGATCCATAAGCAAATGGCGTTGTAATACCTTCAAGAGTGACAGTAACAAAAGGAATACTAGTTCGTTGTTTCCATGCAAATCCGAGCAACGCTAATAGGATACAGCTAATGACAACAACGATAATTAACTTTTTATCTGACTGTATCATATTAGTCTTGGCCCTTTCTATTTTTAGAATTCACAATAAAACGTGATAAGCTCACCAAGTCAGATGAAGCCCCGTTAAGGCCCACAACGACTTTTGTCTCTGGTGCATCCGGAACATGTACAGGCACACCTAACTCGCCCCCGATACGCTCAGCCAAACCCGACAGTTGCGCAGTACCACCAGTAAGATATATTCCATATTGCATAATATCTGCTACAATCTCAGGTTCAGCAGAACGAATCATTTGTTTCACTTCATCTAAAAGACCAGCAATACAGTCATTAACAACTTGATATACCTCTGACTGATGAATAACACAACGTCTGCCTAAACCATTCATCATATCACGGCCTTGAAAGGCATATTCAGCATCTTCTAAAGGTGCCATAGCAGTGCCTACTGTATGTTTAATATCTTCTATAATTTCTTCAGAAACGATAACCCCAAAACACTCACGTACATAGCGTAGTAATGCATTATTGATATCTGAGCCACCGAAGCGAATCGTTTTACTGTCTACAATGCCGCCCAATGAAACAATGCCCATATCGACAGTGCCACCACCAATATCAATGACCATAGATCCACGAGCTTCAAAGATAGGTGCACCGCAACCAATGGCTGCAGCGACAGGTCGTTCGATAAGAAATACTTCGCGTGCTCCAGCCTGAATAACAGCATCCATCATCGCTCTTTGCTCAACGTCGGTCATCCCACAAGGAACACCAACAAGAACTCGAGCGCGGCGCAATGCATTAGACACTTTATTCAGAAAATAGTTAAGCATCGTGTGCATAACTCGATAGTCCACAATAAATCCATCTTTTAATGGTGTCAAAGGGCGCCACATATCGGGCATACGCAATACAAGACGTGCCGCTTCATCCCCAACGGCTACTACTTTTTCTTGTTTTGTATCAGTTGCTATAATAGATGGTTCGCTTATAACAGTTCCTCGCGTCCCCCCCATGAGGCGCGTCTGTATGGAACCAATATCTATACTTACATCTTTTCCTAGAGTAGGTAAAATGGAACTCATAGTAAAATCTCCTTCATTACATCATCATTCCATTTTACCACATATAATGCGACTTTATCTATTGAATAGAAAAGCACTCCTATAATGATGTATACATCTCTTCACTGAACAAATCAGAAAGAGTGAACTCATTATTATGAGTGCTTTTACTATTAATATGTGCATTCTCTAACTAAGTTTACCTATTTCACTAAGGCTAGTGAATTCATTATCACCAATAATAATATGATCTAATACTGGTATTCCCATAAACTGACCTGCACTAACAAATAACTTGGTAAGCCGAATATCTTCGTCACTAGGCCGGCTATCGCCAGATGGATGATTATGTATTAAGATAATGGCTGCCGCATTACAAGCTATGGCCTTCTTAAAAACAGCTCGCTGCTCTACGAGGCTAGATACTAAACCTCCATTCGAAATATGTTCTAACTGAATCAACTTATTTCGAGACGTCAACATAGCTGCCCATACATGCTCCACATCTTCGTGTCGCAGGCGCTCCATTACATATTGAGCAATGACAAAAGGTTGAGAAAAATCTTCGTATGTTTCCTTAATTTTTAGTTCCCCTAATCGTCGCCCCATCTCAAGAGCCGCACACAAAGTTACCGCTTTATCTGTACCAATTCCCTTAATTTTTATAAGCTCTTCAACGGTCATTCTATTAAGACCGTACTCCCCATCATCATAGGACTGTACAATATCACTCGCTAGCGATATGGCAGACTGACCTTTCACCCCAGTACGCAATAAAATAGCTAGCAATTCCTCCATCGCCATATGGGATGGTCCTAAAGCAAGAAATTTTTCACGGGGACGCTGAAATGGTAACATGTCTTTTACACTTACTGTTGGTACTTCCATAGAATCTCTCCATTCAAATAGATAACACCATTTGTAAATCTAACTACACACATCTACTCTCTTACTATATCAATAGCGCACAGCACAGCACAGCACAGCACAGCACAGCACAGCACAGCACAGCACAGCACAGCACAGCACAGCACAGCACAGCACAGCACAGC
>NZ_JAGZRH010000004.1:0-163221 GCF_018381775.1 Veillonella sp.
CTCAATGGGGTGATGCTCCTGTTTGGAATGAGCTACATATGTCTACAGATTTTCCAACTTATTGGGATTAGTCACACACACTTTTTGTCCTATAACCCTAAACTTCCACTATGCTAAGCACGAAAAAGCCCCTCAAAACGAGGGGCTTTGCTATATCAGGAAAGCATATTCACAGCTTTCACCAATCATATTCTATTACACTTCAGGGAATAAAGCTGTAGACAAGTAGCGTTCGCCTGTATCAGGAAGAATTACTACGATGTTTTTGCCTTTATTTTCAGGACGTTTAGCCAATTCTTGAGCAGCCCAAAGAGCAGCACCAGAGGAAATACCAACTAAGATACCTTCTGTATGTCCAAATGCTTGAGATGTAGCGAATGCATCATCGTTAGTTACTTGGATTACTTCATCGTAAATATTAGTATCCAAAGTATCCGGAATAAAGCCAGCGCCTAAGCCTTGGATTTTGTGAGGACCAGGTTTGCCATTGGACAATACTGGGGAATCAGTTGGTTCAACAGCCACAATTTTTACGTCAGGGTTTTGTTCTTTTAAATAACGACCTGCACCAGTCAAAGTACCGCCTGTACCAACACCAGCTACGTAGATATCTACTGCACCATCTGTATCTTGCCAGATTTCAGGACCAGTTGTTTTATAGTGAATTGCTGGGTTTGCTTGATTTACGAATTGACCCGCCTCGATTGCACCAGCTGTAGCTGTTACGATTTCTTTAGCTTTTGCAATAGCACCTTTCATACCAAGAGAGCCATCAGTCAACACGAGTTGAGCACCATAGCCAAGCATCAATTTACGGCGTTCGATGGACATTGTTTCTGGCATTACGATTACAACTTTATAGCCAAGAGCAGCACCAACAGCGGATAAACCGATACCAGTGTTACCAGATGTTGCTTCTACGATTGTACCACCTGGTTGTAATTCACCAGATTCAACAGCTGCTTGAATAATTGCTGCAGCAATACGATCTTTAACAGAGCCACCTGGATTAAAGTATTCCAATTTAGCAAAAATATTTGCATCTGCGCCATATTTTTTACCAAAACGTGTAGCTGCCAACAAAGGTGTTTTACCAATTAATTCAACGAAAGATTTTGCAATATTAGACATAATAGTTACTCCTTATTAAATAGAACCATCCCAATTATCATATTTTGTATCAAGTTTAGCGTAAGTTCCATCAATTACATCTTGAAGAGTTACGTTTTCTAGATAATCATGAATATAGTTTTGTAATCCTGCCCAGAAACCAACAGTTCGTTCATTGATTACTGTATCAGTACTCACCCCTTCATCAAGAGTGGAGATGATAGCCATGGATTCTTCCGTGGCAAGCAAAATTTCAATAATAGTGTACTCTTTAGGGCTTTTAGATAAGCGATAGCCTCCGTATTTACCACGAATACTATCCACTAGGTTAGCGGCACCCAAACGAGCCACAATACCCTCAAGGTATTTCTCAGATATACCTTGTCGTTCTGCAACGGATCGCAAGGAAACCGGTTTATCCTGACCTTGCTCTGCTAAATCGATGAGAACCATCAATGCATAGCGACCTTTTGTGGAAATCCTCATATATCTTGCCTCTCTTTGTAAAAGTTAGTGCTAACACACCCCATGTTATAAAGCACTTATCCTACTTCATTTATAAAACCTTGTGTATCACTAGGAATTAATTTCATTATAGACCACTAAATCTAAAAATGCAAGAACTTATTTCCTACTTTTACAAGGGGGTATTTAAAACCCTTATATTTATTGGCCTAAGCCTATATTATTGATTTATTTTATTCTATTATTAGACTTGCAATCACACCTATCGATACATTAACTATTTTACATAACACAAAAGGACTAGCCCGAAGGCCAGTCCTTTTGCGTATAGTTTGTAGTTTGTTATATGAGGTTTACCATGATGAATTGGAGAGGGTTCATCTGGTATTGGGACTTACCGTATCGTCAGGAAAACGATGCGCGCCCGTTTTGTCATTTGAGGAGTTGTCTAGATTATTCTAGCGTTTAAGTTATTTCTAAATTAGATTTTACCTACTAGATCAAGACCTGGTTTCAATGTGTCTTTACCTGGTTTCCAACGTGCAGGGCACACTTGGTCACCATGTTTTGCTACGAATTGAGCCGCTTGTACTTTACGAACCAATTCTTCAGCAGAACGGCCGATACCCATATCATGAATTTCAGCTGTACGAACGAAACCTTCTGGATCTACTACGAATGTACCACGGTAAGCCATAGCAGATTCTTCTTGGAATACGTCGAAGAAATCAGCTAATTCATGTTTTTTATCAGCTAACATGTAGTACTCGATTTTATTAATGCTTGGAGAAGCATCAGACCATGCTTTGTGAACGAATTCAGAGTCACAAGATACGGAATAAACTTCGCAACCTAGTTCTTTCAATTCTGCATAAGAGTTTTGTACGTCTTCTAATTCTGTAGGGCAAACAAATGTGAAGTCTGCTGGATAGAATACGAAGATGGACCATTTGCCCAACACATCGGCAGTACTAACTTTTACTAATTCAGGTTTTTTGAAAGCATCTAGAGTAAATTCAGGAAGTTGTTTACCAATAATAGACATGTTATGTCCTCCTTAATTGAGTTCCAATGTAACAGTTATATTATTATCGGTGTACTTATCACCAAATCTATATCTATATCTATCTTTGTCTATATAATAACAAATATCATTCAAGATTGCAAGTGTTATTTTTAAATTTATCGATATATTTTTCCAATACTTTTCGATGTAAATAAAAAAGAAGAAAGATGCTCATTTCTGAGCATCTTTCTTCTTTTTACGTACTACAACAGACTTACTACTTATAGCGTGATCAAAGGCAATAAATCCTGCTATATTAGCAATACTACGTCGCGTCACATGTCCAGTTGTAGACTGTTCTTTACCCGATTTACCATATACAAACTGCTCTAATTTAAGTGCAGCTAATATAAAGATACCTATAATAGATAAAAGAGATCCCATAGCTCTACTCTATTTTTTTAGTTCCAAAATCGCATCTACGAAACCGCGGAATAATGGATGTGCATTATTCGGACGGGATTTAAGCTCTGGATGAGCTTGTGTACCAATGAAGAATGGATGGTTCTTCACTTCAATACTTTCCACAAGGCGACCATCTGGAGATGTACCAGAGATAACAAGGCCCGCATCAGTCAATTGTTGACGATATTCATTGTTAAACTCATAGCGGTGACGATGACGTTCATAAATCAAATCTTCGCCATAGGCTTCATGAGTTTTTGTACCTGCTTCTACTTTGCAAGGATAGATACCAAGACGCATTGTACCGCCTTTTTTATCTACATCCACTTGATCACTCATCAAGTCGATTACTTTGTATTTAGCATTTTCGTCGAATTCGCTAGATGTAGCACCTTCCATACCGCATACGTTGCGAGCAAATTCCATTACTGCAGATTGCATACCAAGGCATAAACCAAGGAATGGAACATTGTTTTCACGAGCATATTGAATTGTGCGGATTTTACCTTCTACACCACGGGAACCAAATCCACCAGGTACTATGATACCATCAACACCTTCATACACTTCTTTAGGATCTACAGATGTATCATCTAGTTCTTCAGAGTCAATCCAACGAAGGTTAACTTTAGTACCTGTAGCGATACCAGCATGATCTAATGCTTCCACTACGGATAAATACGCATCATGTAATGCTACATATTTACCAACGATAGCCACTGTAATGTCTTTACTAGGGTTCAAGATTTTATGAACCATTTCTTTCCATTCAGTCATATCGCAAGGGCGTTCTTCAAGGCCTAATTTTTTGATAACAATATCATCAAGACCTTGATCTTGCATCATCAATGGTACTTCATAGATGGAGCTGCAAGTTTGGTTTTCAATAACTGCTTCTGGTTCTACGTCGCAGAATAAAGCAAGTTTTTCTTTCATTTCATCAGAAATGTGTTTTTCGCTGCGACATACCAAGATATCTGGTTGAATACCAATGCTGCGCAATTCTTTTACGCTATGTTGTGTAGGTTTAGTTTTCAACTCGCCTGCTGCATTGATATAAGGCACCAATGTTACGTGAATGTAAAGTACATCATTACGACCTACGTCTTTTTTCACTTGGCGGATAGCTTCCATGAATGGCAAGCTTTCAATATCACCTACAGTACCACCGATTTCAGTGATAACTACATCTGCGTTATCCTCTTTACCTACGCGGTATACGTTTTGTTTGATTTCATTTGTAATGTGTGGAATTACTTGTACAGTGCTGCCCAAGTAATCACCTTTACGTTCTTTATTGATTACAGACCAGTACACTTTACCTGCTGTAATGTTGGAACGTTTACTAAGGTTAATATCGATAAAGCGTTCATAGTGACCCAAATCAAGGTCAGTTTCAGCACCGTCATCTGTTACGAATACTTCACCGTGTTGGTAAGGGCTCATCGTACCAGGGTCAATATTAATGTATGGGTCAAATTTTTGAATCGTTACATTGAAACCGCGGTTTTTAAGCAAGCGACCCAAGGATGCTGCTGTAATCCCTTTACCAAGAGAAGAAACAACGCCGCCAGTTACGAAAATATACTTAGTTGCCATGATGCCTCCCACCTATTACATTTTTTCCGGAGCAGAAATACCTAAAATACCCAAGCCTTGACGAAGTACGAGGGCGATCGCTGTGATTAATCCTAGACGAGCCTGTTGCAACGCCGGATCTACGCCAATGATACGACCTTGACGGTAGAAGGAATGGAACATGCTTGCCAAATCGAATAAGTAACGAGCAATACGATGTGGTGCACGATGTTCGGCAGATTGAACGACCTCTTCTGGATATTCAGCTAATTTTTTAATCAATTCTAATTCCATTTCGCTTGTAAGCGTTGTGAAATCAGTTTCACTATAATCGCCAAATGCGATGCCAGCTTCACGCACTTGGTTGTAAATGCTGTGAATACGAGCATGAGCATATTGGATATAATACACTGGGTTATCATTGCTACGAGATTTAGCCAAGTTAATATCAAAATCAAGTTGGCTATCTAGAGAACGCATCAAGAAGAAGTAACGAGATGCATCTACGCCAACCTCTTCAATCAATTCATCTAATGTAACGCTATCGCCGCTACGTTTTGATAATTTAACGAGTTGTCCATCGCGGAACAATGCTACCATTTGTAACAATAATACTGTTAGTTTATCTGGGTCATACCCAAAAGCAGCCATAGCAGCTTTTACACGGCATACATAACCATGATGGTCAGCGCCCCAAATATCAATCATTTCTTTGAAGCCACGATCATATTTATTGCGGTGGTATGCAATATCTGCCGCTAAATATGTAGGAACTCCATTATCACGAATAACTACACGGTCTTTATCATCGCCATAGTCAGTAGATTTCAACCACAATGCACCGTCTTTTTCATACACTTTGCCAAGAGCCTTTAACGCCTCTACGGAGTGATGAATTTCATCAGCTTCATGAACAGTACGTTCAGAGAACCAATTATCGAAAGTAACACGGAAATTGCTTAATGTTTCCTCTAAGCGAGCTAATTTTTCTTTTAAGCCCTCTTCTTTAAACAATGCTACACGATCAGCTTCGTTCATAGCATTCAATTTATCAAAGCCTTCGCGTTCAGCAATAGCTTTTGCAGTCTCGATAATATCAGGACCACGGTAGCCATTTTCAGGGAACACGAGAGCCCCTTCTGGAATATCGAATTCAGGCATGGAACCATCTTCGTTGCGCTTAGGTGGGAACACTAATGTAGCACCTTGCAACTCTTGGAAACGGTACTCAATGGAGATAGCCATATTATCGATTTGGTTACCTGCATCATTGATATAGTACTCAGACTGTACATTATAACCTGCTGCACGCAACAAGTTTACAAGAGCACTACCATACGCAGCACCACGACCATGACCTACATGTAAAGGACCTGTTGGGTTCGCACTTACGTACTCTACTTGAATCGTATCGCGTGCACGCAATGGTTGAATACCATACTGATCGCCAGCATTTAAAATAGCTTTCAACGTATCGTACACCATATCAGATTTCAAGAAGAAGTTGATGAAACCTGCACCAGCAACCTCAGCACGTTCAAGCCAATCAAAATTCATATGGCTAATCAAAGCCTCTGCAATAGCACGAGGGTTTTGACGAGCTACACGAGCGGATTGCATCGCGATATTTGTAGAAAAATCACCGAATTCTTTTTGAGGTGGCACTTCGAGAACGATTTCTGGATATTCACCAGCTGGTAAGCCACCACTGTTAATCGTATCTTGTAATGCCTGTTCAATCCCCGATTTCAGGATTTCCTTCATGTCCATGCTCTGTATCCTCCCGCACGTCTATATCTAACTGATTATAAAATTGCCATTCACCTTCGACAGAAATATCATATCCTAAATGAACATGACCTACGCCTTCGTGAAAGTCTACTGTTAATTCATGAGTGTTCACGGCCATGTGCAAATCACCATACGGTGTTTCATACACGGATTCGCGCTCTTCACCACGGACGTATTGATGACGCATATTAACCGCCCCTGTACGAAGCAGCACAATTGAATCATCATGGATTTTAATGGTCGTCTTAACCCCATCTAAGCCAGTCACACTAGATTCTTCGTAACGCACATATTGTGTATTACCCTTTTTATGTGACGTACCAGGGGAAATCAGCTCCACTACGGTATCCTTGCCGTCCATATCTCGTTGTACACTTTTTACGGACACTAGAACCCGCTTCATTTCGTAACCTCCATGGCAGTAATTAATCATCATATTATACCATAATCAAGGACTATTTTGCACCCTCAATGAGTCGCAATTTCTTAGTCTTTGTCATCTGTTTTATGGCATATTCTCTACGTTGTGCATCTTGTTTATTGTGAAAGCTTTCAGAATACACCAATTCAACAGGACGTCGCCCTCTCGTATACTTAGCACCGCCTGGAACGAGCCCATTATGAGCCTCTATACGGCGCTCAATATCGGTGGTCCACCCACAATACAAGGAATCATCAGAACAACGCACTAAATACACATAGTGTCGTTCTTCAGACTTAGCCTCCTTATTTGCCATTTTTCGCATCATCAGTAATCGGTTCCAATGTAATGGTATTAATGATTACTGGTTCTACAGGCTTATCATTGCGACCAGTTTTTACTTTGCCGATTTTTTCAACTACATCCATGCCTTGTACTACAGTGCCAAAGATAGTGTGTTTGTTATCTAACCAATCTGTAGGTCCCAAGGTAATGAAGAATTGAGAGCCCCCTGTATTAGGGCCTCGATTTGCCATAGCAAGAACGCCCATTTTGTTGAAATGTAAATCATTGGAGAACTCATCAGGAATTGTATAACCAGGACCACCAGCACCTGTACCATCTGGATCCCCACCTTGAATCATAAAACCTTCAATAACGCGGTGGAATGTAACACCATTATAGAAACCTTTTTTTACTAGGTAATCAAAGTTTTTTACAGTAATAGGTGCTTTAGAGCCTAACAATCGAACTTTGAATTGACCATAATTTGTATCAAAAATAGCGTATTCATCAGCAATTGGTGCGTTAGAGAAGTTAGGCATAGCTACCGTTTCTGCTTTTACAGTATTTCCTTGTGGTTGTTCCCCACTTTTTGTACCACATGCCGCTGTCCCAAGCATTGTAATCCCTAACATTGCGCATAAAGCCAAGCGTTTCCAGTTCATAGTTCCCCCAAAAATATATCGTATATACTAACATGTATGTAAAATTCACATAGAAAAGCCGCTCAACCCGTGAGCGGCTCTTTTTTAGTATATCATGTTTTAGAGAAAATTTGGTTTAAATAATTATTAAATTTACCAATTTATATAACCTTATACTTTCAGTTATATATTATCCATTATTTACCATCAAATTGTTCTGGGTTCGTACTATTATAAGTATCAATATAAGCATTGAAGGATTGAATCATTTCGTCAAGATTGTTTTCGTTTGAATCTGCAAGTACTTGACGTACGGAACCGACTACGGAATTGTAACGATCAACCAGAACTTGGCCACGATCATTATTCACACTCTTGAGCAATGCATCGATTTCTGAAAGCTCTTTTTCTACAGCTGCCTTATCAGCTTTTTGAGGAGCTTTTTCAAGGTTTTCTACAAGGTTAGTCAAGCGAAGCGTAGATTCCATTGCTGCCGCATAACCTTTCTTGCCTTCTTTTTTCAATTTTTCAACTTGTTTTTGAGTTTGTTCATTGTTAGTTTTTGTAAGAACATCACTAAATTTAGCATACGCTGCATCAAATTTTTCTACAGAAGCTACATATTTAGCAGCTAACTCTTTACCTTTAGCACCACCATCGTTCATATAGGCTTTAGAGTCATTATAAGAAGTCAACTCTTTATATACTGGCACTAATTCATTAAGAACGTTCAATAGATTGTCCCGTTCTGCATCAAGATCTTTGAATGTAGAACCTTCTTTTTTAGATTTTTCCAAAGCGTCTTGTAATCTGTCATAGTGAGGTTGATTAGTAATAGCACCTTCTTGGAAACCACCTTTTAATTGCGCCAAACCGTCTGCTTGGAATTGAGCAAATGCCGCATTATTGCTATTGAACTGGTTAGTTGCATCGATGAGAGTATTAAGCTTTGCAGCCGCCTTCTCATCATTATCACCGACTACAGAGGATACAGCAGAGCCAAGATTACTTACCTTATTAACACTACAACCAGAAATCAATAGACCTGTCGTCAGGGTTGCTACACATAGTAAAGTGGTAAAAAATTTGCGTTTGTTATTCATGACTTCTCTTCTCCTATAAATACACAAGTATGAATCTAAGCGCATTATACTAATTAATCTACCACAAATCTGTAGCTACGGTTACCAAACATTATAATTCACATAACTTACAGGAATTAACTCAAACTAATCAATCCACTTGAAATGCTTACACGCATTATAAATACCATTCTTATCACAGTCGGTAGTGATATAATCGGCTTTTTCTTTTAATTCAGCACGTGCATTCCCCATGGCAATATTAAGCCATTCTGGTCTAAACATAGACAAATCATTATATCCGTCACCAAACACTACGGCTTGATTAGGTTTCATACCAAAATGATCAAGCATATTGCGAACACCCAAAGCTTTTTCCATTGGTTCATATAAAACACAGCCATCGCCATAACGAATGAGCTTATGCGTCATATGCTCAATTTCTTTTTCCTCTTCTTCCCCTTCTTTAAAGAACACATAAATCTTATAAAACTCTTCTACATTATGAAAGTCAAAATTAGGATCTACTGTCGTTTTAAAAACATCCCAATTCGGATGCCAATCTAATATCTCCTTATACGGCGTAATTCGGCCTAATTTATTCCGATCTGTTACAGCCCAAGGAATATTATGGGACTCTAAATATTCCAAATAGTTAATGCATGCATCACGATCCATGCCAATCATGGACACTAGTTCATTATTAACAGTAACACTATGTCCGCCATCTGCTACAAAATCTGTAAGACCTGCTTGCTCAGCAAAACGCTTTGCATCTACTTGGATACGGCCTGTCGCTAGTGCCACCCTATGACCACGGCGCTTTAATTCATCTAAGCTATATTGAGCACTGTCAGGAATTTTACCTTCCGGCCACACAGCTAAGGTATTGTCTATATCGAAAAAGAAAAATTTCTGTTCCACAGGCCCTCCTAATCACGTCCGCTCATTAACTTAAATCGCTCTTTCTGCTCTACATCAGGATATTTTTCTTGATCCACATCACTCAAAAACATATCTAGTGGTCGTACATATAAGTCACGTTGATCATATAATTTTTGATACACTACGAACTGTTCACTCGTTTCCGAATGAGTTGCAACATCTAACACATAATAGTACATGCCTTTAAAATGACGATATAAGCCACCCTTTACAATTTTTCGCATTTATAACCTCATCACATAACATACACAAACGGTTACAAATTATATTAATCAAGAGATTCCATGTATTGAATAGCCTTAGTCAACATATCTGCTGTAATTTTGTACGGAGATACATCAATATCATGAACAGATGTAGCCTTTTCAACAATTTGAGGAATATGCGATACAGTAAGACCTAACTGTGAAAGTTTAGTAGGCCAACCTAATTCGCGGTATATTGGCAACCACCGTTGTAATTCATCCATTTGTTGGTCAACGGTTAACAAAATAAGTAAGCCATATGCTACCATTTCACCATGCAAATGGTTTTCTTCTGTTTCTTTATTAGTAACACAGCCATAACATACAGCATGAGCCATATTACTATTATATGCCATAGGAACACAACCCGATACAATACCGGTAGTAAAGATAACAGTCATAGCAATAGTATCAAATGCATCACTACGTTTTTTAGCTTGACTGTCTTTATAGGCTTGTATACCATGTGCTAAAATTGGTTCACTACACATAGAAGCTAGAGTAAGGCCTAACTGAGTATTATAATCTTGCTCACGATTGCGAGCAGAAAGATGAGTTTCATAGTGTTTTGCAATAGTATCTCCCATTCCCGCCCACAAGTAACGGCTTGGTGCTTCTACGAGAATATCAGCATCAATAAAGCAGTGCACAGGAGGATGATTTACAAAGGCTACGTCATCAAAAGTATGCTCTGCAGTGTATACAGCTGCTACTTCTGACGTTGCAGCACAAGTAGAGGCAATGGTCGGAATTGTAAAGAATGGTTTATCATCTAACTCTAGAGCTACTACTTTTACCGTATCCATGGCCTTACCGCCACCAACAGCAAACATAAAGTCCGCATCTTTTACAGAAGCCATTTGTGCAATTTCCTTACCTCGAGCGAAAGTACACTCTCCACCAAAGTGAATAATATCTAGCACTTTAATCCCTGCTTTATCAAGCACTGGACGAATGTGTGGCAAAGCTTTAGAAAGAGCTGTCTCACCACCGATGATAGCTACAGACTTACCATATAATTTTGTAAATTTGGGAATAGCGTCAAACACCTCATGACCGCCAAAACTATAACTAGGTAAACAATGAGTACTACGCATAAAATCTTCCTTCCTTCTTTCATTATCTATATTCTTATTATAGAAACTTCTACTCACAAAATCAATTTTATATGACAACCCTTAAGACACAAAAAGGTTCTATACTTTCACCAAAAACGAAAGTATAGAACCATTAATACTATTATTTATTTTCGGACACGAGCCCTTTATGGATAAGACCTACAATAAACCCGAGTATTGCAAAGCTCACCCAGCCCATACCTGCCGCTTGGAATGGAATATATTGAGTAAATAACCCCTCTAAAGCATCTGGTGCAATACCAGCGGTTTCTAAGCCAGTCATAAGTGCAGAGATCATTGTAAGACCAATTGTCCATGCATATATACAACGACGACCACCAAAGACATCGTTAATTAATGCGAGTAAAATGATTACAATTGTCAACGGATACAACAACATTAACACAGGAATGGCAGCACTGATGATTGTCTTCAAGCCAAACATACTAAGACCGAATGCCGCAACAGAGAAGATTACTACATATAACTTGTAGCTAATCTTCGGTGTCAACTTATGGAAGTATGTACCACAAGAAGTAATTAAACCGATACTTGTAGACAAACAAGCCAAGAGAACGATAATAGCCAGAATTATTTGTCCAAAATCACCAAATAAATAGTTAGCACTTGTAGAAAGGACAGGCGCCCCTGTATCGAATAGACCAAAACGTTCAACACTAGTAGCACCAATGTTAGCGATAAATACATACACAATACCGAGAAGACCTACGGCAATAGCACCAACTTCCATCACGGTTTTAGTAATTACTTCATGATTTGTAGCGCCACTAAGTCGAACAAAGTCGATAACAAGAATAGCAAATACTACAGAAGCTAACGCATCCATTGTATTATAGCCATCTAAGAATCCTTGTAACACAGCAGTAGGTGCATCTCCATACGCTGGTTGTGGCAATGGATAACCACCAATTGGCGTAATAAAGGATTTAACAATAAGTAACAAGATAACTAACAATAAAGCTGGAGTCAAAATGTTACCAATGCGATTTACAAGCTTGTGAGGGCTAATGGATAACCATAAAGATACACCAAAGAATATGGCGAGGAATATGGGTTCCATATTCATATGCAAGCCTTCAGCAAATGGCTTAATCGCAATTTCATAAGCTACTGTACCAGTACGCGGTGTGGCAAACATAGGCCCAATACTCAAGTAAAGTGCGATAGTGTATATTAAGCCATAAATTGGATGAACACGACTCGCTAACTCTTCAACATCTTTACAAGACGAGTAGCCCATAGCTACAACACCTAATAGTGGAAGGCCTACACCGGTTAACACAAAGCCGAACAAAGCCCAACCCACGTTATCACCAGCATGTTGACCTAAGGCCGCTGGGAAGATCAAGTTCCCTGCCCCAAAGAATAGGGCGAATAACATCATGCCTATAGCCCAATAGGCACGGGCAGATAATTTTTCATTACCATTCATAAACGTAACCCCCTTCAGGTTATATATAGAAATAATATTACTATTATAATCCTAATGAGGATGTGTATGCAATAAAAATATCCTTGTTATGATATATCGGCATAATATTATTCCCTTAAGTAAAAGGAATTAAACATCATAATAAATACTATATAGTATTTATTATGGTTATCTCTTTTATATATTCACCTTACACATCAGCCTTTTTGATGTGAACTTGCACATCATAGAATGTACTACCCCAACCTTGATCAGTAGGTCTGTCTGCTGTAAGTACATTAATACCTACATTAGGATCACTAGATTGTGATTGCCACCATACACCAAGGGTTACCAATGTACCACGTTGTACATCTTCATCGTAGTAACCTTTAATTCTTACACTACCACGTTGATTATAGATTTCCACTTCGTCGCCATCATTAATGTTATATACTTTTGCATCTTTAGGATTGATGCGTAGTTTCATCAATTCAGGATCATCAAATTCTAACTCACAGAAGCTAGAATCTAAAATGCGAATATCATTGCCGATAATAAGCCAGAATGGTGCATTATCTCCATAAGGCGGTAAATAACGAATTAGTGGCTCCACATCATGTGGATTATATAACTCAATCTTTCCAGATGGCGTTTTAAAATCTAATTTATAATTTTCAGGCAACGTCATCTCTACTGGTTCACCTTGGAGAATTAAATTTTGATCATCCTTAGAAATACGGTGCGACGCACTTACAATTTGGTCTATTAAATCTCGTTCACTATGCTTAAAGAATTCATCTGTAAGTCCCATACGTTTAGCTAATTCAGAAATCACTTGCCAGTTAGAGCGTGATTCGCCAATAGGATCGATTAATTTATAACCCGTTCCAATTGTATAGTGCCCATAGGAGTTATATATATCGTCATGTTCTACTGATGTTGTGGCGGGCAATACAATATCGGCGTATTTACATGTGTCGGTAAAGAAGCGTTCGTGAACAACCGTAAATAAATCATCTCTCATCAAGCCTTTTCGCACTACATTTTGATCAGGTGCTGTTATAGCCGGATTACTAGAGAATACATAAAGACTATGCACAGCTGTACCTGATGGGTTTGTAAGCATTTCACCTAGTTTAATCATAGGCATCAATCGCTTTGCTGGTGCATCCACATGAGCCTGTTGCATCACTTCTTTGCCCACAAACTTACTACCACTAGCACTCGATAATAAGCCACCGCCTAAATATTGCCAAGCTCCAACTACAGCAGGTAATGCATTAATAGCACGACAGTTCATAGCACCATTCCCATAGCGTGATAACCCACTGCCAAGACGTATAAATGGAGCCTTAGCTTTAGCATATGCATGGGCAAACTCAATCATACGCTCTACGGAAACGCCACAAAGTTCAGCTGCTTTTTCCGGTGTAAAATCAAGCAACACATCGTTTACGAGTTCATCATAACCTTGTACATGTTTCTTAATAAAATCTATATCTGCTAAACCGTCTCGATGAATAATATGAAGCATACCTAACGCTAAGGCGCCATCACTACCAGGTTTTACGTAAATATGTTCATGAGCTTGATTAAAGGTATATGTTTTATGAGTATCAATAATCCAAACTCGAGCGCCATTCTTTTTTGCTATGTTTACATCATGTAAGATATGAACATCAGTAGCAGTGGCATTAATGCCCCATAAAACAATTAAATCACTATGTTGTGCCTCTTGCGGTTTAATGGCTAGTGTATCGCCATAAACAGCGCGGAATCCTGCCTGTTTTGCAGGGGAGCAAATACCACGGTCCTGGTCTGTAGCACCAATACGGCGGAAAAAGTAATCTGCTGCTGGGCTTTGAATCACACCCATCGTACCTGCATAGGAGTAGCGCAAAATACTTTCACTGCCATGAGTACTAATAGTTTCTTTAAAATTATTAACAATGGTATCTAATGCCTCATCCCAACTGATACGTATATATTGGTCTTCACCGATTCCTTTTTTACCAATCCGTTTCATTGGGTACTGTAAACGCAATGGAGAATGAACCACTTGTTCGTAATGCGCCATTTTAGGGCACAATGTACCTCTTGTAAAAGCATGATCTCTATTACCACGAACAGATACTACTCTATTGTTCTCTACCGATACGATTAGACCACATGCATCTGGGCAATCATAAGGACATACTGATTTGTATTCTTTCAAAATAAGCACCTCGCTTATAAATTATATAAACTATAGGATGTATATTTATATTATATTACAGCATTGTCTGTATAAGTGTAACCTTTAACACATTTTCTATCTTCACAAAGATTAAAATCATTGCATATCATGCATATCAATACATTCAGTTATCACAATACGTTGCTATACATATCAAAAATTTTTATATATGTTATTGAACATTTCAAGTTTTATCGATGTTTATCCATTCTCATTCTTGCTCAAAGCCTAAACAGATATACTAATAAGCTCTATAAAAATACTGAAAATCTATAAAAAAATCATGCAATCATAACTAAAAGTCATAACCATATAGTTTTAGGTATAATCGGATGTTTCAGTAATCGACCTCGGAATATGTGACAAACATCACCGGTACGTATGCGTATTTAGTAATGTGTTTCAGACTGTAAGACTATTCAATCTCACTTCTTTCTGTGCTATACTGACATTGTCATTTGAGAGGATATAGAGCTCACCAGATATCATTTAAACTTCATGATATTTTAGAGTGACGTTACTATATCAGGTACATATTTTCTGAAAAGAGGTTTTAACGATGGCAGACGCAAAAAACACTGTGTTATTCCCTTATGAAACATTGAAAAAATTAAGCATGGACGCTTTCCAAAAATTCGGTTTCTCCGAAAAAGAAGCTGACATCATCCAAGACGTACTTTTGACTTCCGACTTGTTCGGTATTCAAAGCCATGGTATGCAACGTATGGTTCGTTACCACAAAGGTATCACTAATGGCTTGATCAAAATCGACGCAAAACCTGAAATCGTAAAAGAAACTCCAATTTCCGCAGTTATCGACGGTCATGACGGCATGGGCCAAATCTTGGGCCACATGGCTATGGAAATGGCTATCGAAAAAGCTAAAAAATCCGGTGTTGGTATCGTATCCGTACGTAACTCCAACCACTATGGTATCGCTGGTTACTATGCTAAAATGGCATCCGACCAAGGCTTAATCGGTTTCTCTTGTACAAACTCCGAAGCAATCATGGTTCCTGTATATGCTCGTAAAGCTATGCTTGGTTCTAACCCTATCGCTTGGACTGTACCTGCTGATCCTGTTGACTTCTTCTTCGATTGCTCCACTACAGTAGTAACTCGTGGTAAACTTGAAATGTACAACAAAATGGGCAAAGCTACTCCAGATGGTTGGGCTGTTAATAAAGACGGCGTTCCTTCCACTGATGCAGCTGAAGTATTGGGCAACATCTCCCGTCATGAAGGCGGCGGTATCCTTCCTTTAGGTGGTGCTACAGAAGTTCTTGGCGGCCACAAAGGTTATGGTAACGGCATGATTGCTGAATTATTCTCCTCCATCTTGTCCCAAGGTGGTACTTCCAACAAATGTATGGTTGGCGGTAAATCCAATATCTGCCACGGCTTCATGGCTATCAACCCTGAATTCTTCGGTGACCCAGCTGAAATCAAAAAACACTTCTCCCAATTCTTACAAGAATTACGTGAAGCTCCTAAAGCACAAGGTCAAGACCGTATCTACACTCATGGCGAAAAAGAACATGAATCTGTTGCTAAAGTTAAAGCTGAAGGCATCCCTGTACTTAACGGTACAATGCTTGAAGTTCAAGACCTTTGCAATGAATTAGGTTTAGACTTCAAATCCTACTTCGGCGATTATGTACCAGAAGCTCCTGCTACAATGTTCAAAGGTAACTACTAATACCTAAGACCTTACAAAGGCCCTAACACGGACATGTAGTCGGTAAAGAAGGGGACATAAACACTGTTTATGTCCCCTCTCTTATATTCTTAACCTCATGTGTAATGAGGTTAAAAATTTTTAAGAAACATATCACTTTTTATGATAAGTATATCTGTTATTTTATTGTAATTCTTTATTTTAACTGAACTTTTACAACTTAATACAATAGCGATTTACTCATCAATTAAATTGATTAAGCTACATCGTCCTGTTAAGCATATATTTTTATTTTTCTTGAAAGGATGATTTTAGAAATGAGTGCTATCACCGTTCTATTAGCGCTATCTCCAATCATTTGGTTGATCGTAGCGTTATCCATCTTGAAATTACCAGCATGGCAAGCAACAAGTGTTGCTGCAATCGGTTCTTTCATCATCGCTATTACAGCATTCCAATCTGACCCATTTATTATGGTCACTGGTGCCCTTGAAGGTGCCGCATTGGCAATCTGGCCAATCCTATTAGTTATTACAGCTGCTATCTTCGTTTATAACTTGGTAGTACATACGAAAGCAATGGAAACTATTAAAACAATGCTTTCTTCTGTAACATCTGATACTCGTGTACTTGCATTGTTACTTGCATGGGGCTTCGGTGCCTTCATGGAGGGTATGGCTGGCTTTGGTACTGCCGTTGCAATTCCAGCTGCTATGATGGTTGCAGTAGGTTTTGACCCGCTAAAATCTATCATTGCATGTCTCGTTGCAAACTCTGTACCAACAACATTTGGTTCCATTGGTATTCCAACAACTACATTGGCATCCTTAACAAGCCTTGATCCAAGCCATTTAGGTACATTCATTTCCGTACAATTATTCTTGCTTAACCTTATCGCACCATTCTTCGTTGTTATGATCATTGGTGGCGGTGTTAAAGCGTTAAAAGGTGTATTCCTTGTAACATTACTTTCCGGTTTAGCATTAGCTATTCCTGAAACTATAATCAACGCAGTAATGGGTCCAGAATTATCCGTAATCTCTGCATCCATCGTTATCATGGCAGTTATCATTATTTGTGCAAAAATTATGCCTCCTAATGATCCTGCATACGCAGTTAAACAAACTGGCGAAGTTCCTAAAGTTTCCGGTGGCGAAGGCCTTGTAGCTGCAATGCCATTCATCTTGATTTTCGTATTATTGTTATTAACTTCCAAATTGTTCCCTGCAATTAATGGTCCTCTTGCGTCCATTAAAACATCTGTACCTATCTACCAAGGTCCTGGTGCAAAACCTTACACATTCGTATGGATTGCAACTCCTGGTATCATGATCTTCATCGCTGGTATTGTTGGTGGTTTCATCCAAAAAGCAAAAGCTGGCGAAATCTTCGGTACATTGGGTTCCACAGTTAAAAACTTGAAATTCACATACCTTACAATCATCACAGTTGTTATGACAGCTAAATTGATGACTTACTCTGGTATGACTGCAGATATTGCGAAAGCAATGGTTGCCGGTACAGGTTCCTTGTACCCTCTATTCGCTCCTATCGTAGGTGCGTTGGGTGCCTTCTTGACTGGTTCCGGTACAAACTCCAACGTATTGTTTGGCCCACTTCAAATCGCTGCAGCTCAAGGTTTAGATCCTACAAACTTCGAAGATCTTGGCTTCTGGTTGGCAGCAGTTAACTCCGGTGCCGCTGGTATCGGCAAAATGTTGTCTCCACAATCCATCGCGATTTCTATTGGTGCCGTAGGTCCTGCTTTGAAAGCATACCTAGAAAACCACAAAGAAATTAGTTCTGAAGAAGCTCACAACTTAGAACATGAAATCGAAGCAAGCGTTATCATGAACAGCGCATTCAAATACTTCTTGATCTTCATCGTTATGCATGGTTGTATCTCCTTCTTCGGTCAACATTTCATCCATGAAATTCACCACTTCTTCTTCTAAGAACTGGTAACAATACAAAAAAGAACAGCTCTTCACGAGCTGTTCTTTTTTGTTGCCACATATGAAAATACTATATATATAACATAGATTAATGATAATACAGTTTAGAATTCACTAATTTGCTACATATAATTGTAATAATCTATTAATAAGCCTCTTGCTCTACTTCCCATTTAGTAATGGTCCCAGTATCTGCATCTATTTCAAAATCATATTCATAACCATTGTAATGAATTTCACCTTCATACTCTAAACGGCCATTTTCATAATCACGATTGAATTCAGTTACATTTGCAACTGTTGCACCCGGCACACGTGCTAAGGCGCTTTGAACAGCCTCATCAGAACTAATTGCTTCTACAGATGAAACCGTAGCGGTCCCGATTACTACTATTGCAGCTAACACAAAACCTTTTATTAAATATTTCATATAATTCTCCCATCACCAATAAGCACATTGATTTTTTTAGATATAATTAATATACTAATTGTAATCTATAAATAGAGATATAGCAAACTCAATATTTCATATAGATATTTTTTCTTAATCATGGTAAAATACATCGTATCAAATAGAAAAAATTAAATGCAGTCTGCGAAGTGCGATTCGCAGGCTTTTATTTTTCCCATTTTAAGATAGGAGGATTGTATGACTCAAGAAAATTCTGCTAAGGTTTCCTTTATCTTGGTAGTATTCCTTGGCATGTTAACAGCTATTACACCGCTTGCAACAGATCTGTATTTACCTGCATTACCGATTATGCCAGGCGAATTAAATACAACAGCATCAAATATTCAAATGACCATTGGTGTTATGACCTTTGGTGTTGCAATAGGACAATTATTTGGTGGCCCTATTAGTGATACAATGGGGCGTAAGGTACCACTTATTATAGGTAATTTACTATGTGTTATTTCTAGCCTTATATGTGCCTATGCACCGAGTATCGAAATACTTTTACTAGGAAGATTTCTACAAGGTTTAACCGGATCTGTAGGCGTTGTAATTGCCAAAGCCATTGCTCGAGACTTTGCATCGGGTCAAGAATTAACAAAACTTTTTGCCTTACTCATGATGGTTAACGGCCTCGCACCAGTCCTTGCACCTCTAGTAGGCGGTCAACTGCTCTTATTTACTACATGGCGTGTAATCTTTGTTATCTTAGCAGCATTCTCTGCTATTTTATTGGTAGGCTCTTTTCTTTTCCGTGAAAGCTTACCAAAAGAAAAACGCGTTACTGGCGGCCTTGCTACGGCTATAAAGAACTACTTTACACTGATCAAAGATAAACGTTTCCTGGGACAATCTTTAATTCAATTCTTTGCTTTCGGCGCTTTCTTTGCCTATATCTCAGGTTCATCCTTTGTATACCAAAATATTTTCCAACTTTCAGCCCAAGAATTTAGTTATCTTTTTGGTATCAATAGCTGCGGCATTATCTTGGCCAGTGCCATTAGCGGACGAGTAAGTAATGTCGTAACATCTCGTCAAATACTTACATTCAGTCTATGGGAACTTACAATTGGCTCTTTACTATTCTTAGTAGCCATGATTTTTGAATGGTCTCTCATTCCTGTAACAACAATTCTATTCTTTACGGTGTGTACAGTATCCCTATTCGGTTCTGCCTCCTTCTCTATGGCTATGACTAACTATGGAAAAATGGCAGGCAGTGCCTCTGCCATACTAGGCTTTGCAAGCATGTTTGCTGCAGGTATTGTATCTCCATTAGTTGGTATAGGTGGGGATCATACGGGTATACCAATGGGGATTACAATGCTAGTATGTGCAGTGCTTTCCTTATTGTGCTTGTATGGCTTAGTAGAGAAAGAATAATCTCTTTTAAACATTTGTGTGAGCCCTACAATGGGGCCCCGTTACAATAGAATAAATTTTAGTATAAAAACAGCGGTACCTTCTTCTTGCTCAGTACGTCACTACGTTCCGTAAAATCGCTTCGAAAAAGGTACCGCTATTTTTATTAATTTTTGCTATGAAGATGTCCCATTGTAGGACTATCAGACTATAATTAAAATATATTAATTCTTTTTTACAAATACACTAAGCACAATAAAGGAAAGCACCTGTCCAACTGATTGTAGGAAAAAGAATACAGCCCTCTCTGCAGCGATTTTACGGAGCGTAGTGACGTACCTGAGCCAAGAGAGGGCTGTATTTTTTCTATACTAATGATATGCAGTTGTATCCGGGCCCCATTATAAAATGAAAGCACCTTATCGCTTATTTACAATAGCTCCATCGAGTTACAAAACCATTATTTTAGCTAAAATTAGCAATACATCTAACATAGCCCCATTGAAAATATAACGGAGCACTCCTTTATTCAAACATAGTCGATAGTAGTAGTTTCAAGCGGTTTGCTTGGTTTACTGCACTGGAGCCTGGATCATAGTCAATAGCAGCAATGCGCACGTCTGGGTAGGCAGCGGATAGTGTTTTAACCATGCCTTTACCTGTAACGTGGTTTGGTAAGCAGCCGAATGGTTGCAAGCATACGATTTGTTTGGCTCCTTTTTCAATGAGGTCAATCATATCGCCTGTGAGGAACCAGCCTTCACCGCATTGGTTACCAAGGCCAATGTATTGAGCTGCTTCTTTTGCTACTTCTGTCATACGTTGTAGAGGGTCGAAGTGTTTAGACGCTGCTACGGCTTTAGCGTATGGCAAACGGTAAAGTTCAAGGGCTTCACGAGCCAATGTACCGAAGAAGCCAGATAGCCATGTACCATCAAGGTGTTTAGCACGGTATGTGCTGTCCATTGCACAGTACAAGAAGAAGTCTAATAATCCAGATGTAACGACTTCGCCACCTTCTTTTTCAATGAGTTCATTGATATGGTTGTTAGCACTTGGATGGAATTTAACGTAAATTTCCCCTACGACGCCAACGCGAGGTTTTTGTACATCTTTATTGACCGGCAAGTTATCAAAGTCATGAATGATTTCTTTGATGTACTTATTATACTGACGAAGGCTGGCAGATGTAATGTTTTCACGTAATTTTTTAATCCAGTAATCACATAAAGCATCTGTAGAGCCCGGGTTAGTTTCGTAAGGACGTGTAGCCAATACGCATTGCATGAGGGCATCACCGTAAACAACGGCTTGGATCATACGATGTAAGAAACCTTTTGTCAATTTGAAACCTGGTTGACGTTCCATATCGCTTGCATTAAGAGATAGGATTGGTACTTGCTTCATACCAGCATCGATTAAAGCCTTACGCAAGTAACCGATATAGTTTGTAGCACGGCACCCACCACCTGTTTGAGAGATGATAACAGCTGTTTTATCGATATCATATTTACCAGATAATAGTGCAGACATGAGCTGACCTACAACGATAATCGCTGGGTAACATGCATCATTATTGATGTATTTTAAGCCCACTTCAATGTCGTCACGCGTTGGTGCTGGCAACATTTCAAAGTTATAGCCTTCGTTTTTGAGGACTGGATCTAAGAGACTAAAATGCAATGGTGACATTTGTGGCACCAAGATTTTATAGGTCTTACGCATTTCCTCTGTGAACACCACGCGATTATAATCGTAGGTTGGCAATTGTTCTTCCACCACTTCTGGTGCCTCTGGGTTGTGATGACGACGCAAGCTACGTTCCATTACAGATTGCAAGGAACGCAAACGAATCGTTACAGCCCCAAGGTTTGTACCTTCGTCAATTTTGAGTAAGGTATGAATCTTATGGTTTGCTGAAAGTATATCTTTTACTTGATCCGCTACGATAGAGTCAAGACCGCAACCGAAGGAGTTAAGTTCTACGATTTGGAAGCCTTCTGTTCTACTTACGAATTCAGCAGCGCGATATAAACGGCTATGATAAGACCATTGGTCTACAACACGTAAATGCTTAATTTCATTGCCTAGTGGAGCAACACCATCTTCTGTAAGAACAGCCATACCAAGAGATGTAATAAGCTCTGGGATACCGTGATTAATACCGGAGTCCAAATGGTATGGACGGCCAGCTAATACGATAGTAGGAATTTGTTCTGCTACGAGGCGAGATACTGTTTTCTTTGTCGTTTCACGGTAAGAAGCCTTACAATTTTCTTGTTCTTCCCACGCTTTTTCAACAGCGTTAGCAATATCTTTCTTCTTGAGATTCAAGAAGTCCAATGCTTTCACAAGAGCAGGAACAAGAGATTTCTTATCAGCTAATGGCAAGAATGGTGCGTGGAATGGAGTATCCCCCAGAACCTCCTGCATGTTGTTTTTGATAAGTTCTGGATAGGAAATAACCATTGGACAATGGTAATTATTGTCGCGGCTAAATTCCTTAGGGCCATGTTGAATACAAGGATACCAAACAAAGTCTACTTGTGCATTCGCAAGATCACGAATATGACCATGTACCGCTTTTGCTGGGTAGCAAGCTGTATCAGATGGAATCGTATCAATAGCCTTGTTGTATTGTTCCTTTGTAGTGTAATCGGAAAGGATTACTTCATAGCCAAGTGTATTAAAGAATGTAAACCAGAATGGGAAATCCTCATACATGTTGAGGACGCGAGGAATACCTACGCGCATTTTACCTTCGAACTCTGGAATATTTTTCTTCAAATAATAGTCGAAGTAACGACGCAATTTAACGTCTACTAAGTTAGGAACTGCTTTGCGTTCTTCTTGAATCATACCGCCCGCACCGCGGTCACAACGGTTACCCGTTACGTAGGTACGACCATCAGAGAAAGCATTGATGGTAAGCATACAGTTATTGGAGCAAAGTCCGCAGTTACGCATTGTCGTAGATACTTGCAAGGAGTTAAGACCTTCACTATCAAGCAAAGTGCTTTTTTCCTTTTGTAACTCTTCTGCCGTTTCAGCTGCAAGAAGGGCCATACCATAAGCACCCATCAAGCCAGATACGTCAGGACGAATTACTTCTACACCCATCAATTTCTCGAAGGCACGCAATACGGATTCATTGTAGAATGTACCGCCTTGTACAACGATATGATCACCCAATTCTTTAGGGTCTTTTACCTTAAGAACCTTATAAAGGGCATTTTTAATAACAGAGTAAGCAAGACCTGCCGCGATATCTTGTACCGTAGCACCTTCTTTTTGAGCCTGCTTAACCTTAGAGTTCATAAATACAGTACAACGAGAACCCAAGTCGATTGGCAAAGATGCCAATAAACCTTCCTTCGCGAATTGATCGATTGGAATGCGTAGACCGGATGCGAATGTATCGATGAAGGAGCCGCAGCCAGAGGAGCACGCTTCGTTCAATACGATATCTTCGATATAGCCATCGCGAACCTTACAGCATTTCATATCTTGACCGCCAATGTCCAAGATAAAGGATACATCAGGGCAGAAGTAACGAGCTGCACGATAGTGAGCCATTGTTTCTACTTCGCCAATATCGATACCAAGGGCGCGTTTAAGGAATGCTTCACCGTAACCAGTTACACCAGAATGCGCAATATACGCGCCTTTTGGTAACAGTTCATAAATCTTCTCGATCATTTCACGAGATTTTTCTAATGGTTTACCATGGTTAGGACCATAGTGAGAGAATATAATTTCCTTATTGCTATTGATGAGAACTACCTTAAGAGTGGTAGAACCAGCATCAATACCAAGGTAACAAGGACCTTGCGCATCTTCAATATTCGCTTTTGGCGTTACTGCCTTAGCGTGACGAGCGCGGAATTCTTCTAATTCTTGTTCATTTTTAAATAGAGGTTCTACACGATCTGTAGCCTCCATAGGAATACCGATGAGGGCACCAATTTTCTTTGTTAATTGACCAACCGTAATCTCACGACAGTCTTCTTTCATCAAAGCCGCCCCTAAGGCGATGAATAATTCACCGTTTTCAGGGATAATGCGATGCGCTTCATCTAGTGCTAAGGTATCGCAGAAACATTGACGAAGTTCGGACAAGAATGTCAACGGACCGCCAAGGAATGCTACATTACCTTCGATTTTATGACCGCATGCAAGGCCCGCAATTGTTTGGTTTACAATAGCTTGGAATACGGATTTTGCAATATTTTCATGAGATGCGCCTTGGTTTAACAAAGCTTGTACGTCTGTTTTAGCAAATACGCCACAGCGTGCTGCAATCGGATAAATCGTATCAGCATTCATGGCCAATTGGTTAAGACCAGATGCATCAGTTTGCAATAAAGTCGCCATTTGGTCGATGAAAGCACCTGTACCACCTGCACAAGAACCATTCATACGGTGTTCTGCCGTTTGACCTAAATAGGTTACCTTCGCATCTTCACCACCAAGTTCGATGATAACATCGGTTTCTGGATACAACGCTTTTACAGCACGTGTTTCAGCAATAACCTCTTGCACGAATGGAATGCGTACCTTTTCAGCCATCGCCATACCACCAGAACCGGTAATACATACATGAACTTGATCATTTTCATGGCCCACTTGAGCCTCTTGGAGCAAGGTATATACGGTGTCCAAAATGTTTGCATAATGGCGTATGTACTTTTTATACAAATAATTATCGTGTTCGTCTAATAGTACAACTTTAACAGTTGTAGAGCCCACGTCAATACCCATGCGTAGCATGTGTTGCATAAATACCTCTCTTTTCAAAAAACGTATGACCACACAAGATCATACTCATATTGTGAAAGTAGTACATTGAGCTTGAATCTAAAATAAAATGCACCAAACATCTAATTAAACTTAGATAAGGATAGGCTTTCACAAAAACATCTAATTTTTTAAATATCCTATACATATTATACAACAAATGTAGATAAAATCTATGTTTTTCTATATTCCAATGAGTTATATGGAATATGACTAAACTTGAATAATACCTCTACATCGAGATAGGATGTAAAATTTATTATATCATTCTAAGATGAAAAAAAGTGTACCTAACAGCACATAACTTAAGCAATAAATAGGTAAATATTATTTCTATTTCTATTTCAGTTAACAAGAATAAGGGAATACAAAAAGAGGCTTCCATGAAATCATTGAAGCCTCTTGTATTTGTATTGTTCATTATATACTTTTGAGTTTTATTATTCACTCTATATAGGTTACAAAACCTTTTTATATAATCCGATAAGATCATCATGGTTAGCTGGGTATGGATTAAATCTATAACACATATCCTCTAGTGCTCTATCTGCCATGAGGTTAAGTTTTGGTTCAGATGTAGCCTTATCTACACCAAATTCAGTCAGTGTCATTGGACATTCTAAAGTTCGTTGTAGTTTTACAATCGCCTCTAGTAATGCACCTATTTTATCTCCATCGGATGCTTTATGCGATGCAAAGCCCAACTTAGCAGATAGATGGGCATATTTCTTGGCCACCTCTTGGTTACGAGAGCAATTAAATCCAATTACATAAAGCAAAAGCATACTGTTAGCTAGACCATGAGGCACATGAAATTGTCCTCCCAACTGATGAGCCATGGCATGAACTATACCTAATCCGGCCTTGTTAAAGGATAGACCTGCTAAACATGAAGCCTCATGCATAGACATTCTATCTTGCTCTGTAGCTGTTGGCTTATGACATCTTGGTAAGTAAGTAAAGACTAGCTCAATCGCCTGTTGTGCCAACGCATCAGTAAAATTATTTGCAGCCGTTGCTACATAGGCTTCCAATGCGTGAACTAGCACATCCATACCACTGAATGCAGTAACACTTGGTGGAGATGTTTTTACAAATAATGGCGTTAATAATGCTTCATCTGGTAATACCGCATCATCCACAAGAGGATACTTAATTTGTGTTTCACTATCTGTAAGAACAGCAAACGAGGTTACTTCAGATCCTGTTCCACTAGTAGTAGGCACGGCAATAAAGGATTTGATATCCATCTGCTTTAATTTACGACCAAAATAAGCTATCCCTTTGCTCATATCAATGCAAGAGCCACCACCTATGGCAATGATTACAGTTGGTTTAATGCCTTCCATAAATTCAATGCCTTTTACTACATGAGTTATGGGTGGATCAGGTACCACATCAGTATAGATAGTCACCTTATTTTTACTATCCATTAATCCCATCACATACGTAAGGCTCGGAGAATCTTTTAAAAATGGATCACATATGATAAGGATGGATTCATTATTAAATTCTGTAAGACGATTCAACGAATCTGGTCCCGCATAAATTTGAGTTGGAAAAGACCATTTATTCATATGCTCACCACCTATCGAATATTAAATCCTGTTGTTAAGCAACATCTACGACGTCGCGCAAAGCAACGCGCTGATGTAGTAGATTCTCCAGTAGGTGTAGCAATTGTAAAGGTTGTCGTACCCTCACCACTAAATCCAAGCCCCGCATAGGACGGACCATTCTTAACAAAAATAGATGTTTTCATTTTGCGAGCCATACGGTTTAGGCGTTCCATATTTAAAGAATGCATTGTGGCCGTATGATGTAAGCCTGCTTCTAACATCAAGCATACATCAAGACCTTCGTCAAAGCTATCTACTGTAACAACAGGTAAAATAGGCATTAACATCTCAATAACTGCAAAGGGATGATTTTTTGGAGCCCGCATGATAATTAACCGTGGATCACCATTGTACGGAATATGTGCTGCATCAAGAATAACGCTTGCATTTTTACCAACAAATTTTTTATTTGGTGTCCCATTCGGTAACACTGTTAAATCGACTAGGCGTTGAATATCCTGTTGATTTTCAACGAGAACACACCCTGCTTTTATCATTTCTTCAACTAGCTGTGGCTCGATTTGGCGCATGGCTACAACGCTCTTTTCAGCGATACACAGAATATTATTATCTAGACTAGCGCCGAGAACAATATCTTGAGCAGCCTTTTTAATATCTGCCGTTTCATCTACAAAGGCCGGTGGATTGCCTGCACCAGCACCGATAACCTTTTTACCACTTTGAAGCGCTTGTTTTACTACGCCAGGACCTCCAGTAACAACTAATAGGCTCACATCTGGATGTAGCATCATCTCTTGAGCAGACTCAATAGATGGCTCTCGAAGTGTAACAATAAGGTTTTCAATGCCAATCGATTTGGCGATGATTTGATTAAGTTCACTAACTAGCAACCGACTAAGATGCTTAGCACCAGGATGAACGCTAAAGAATACAGCATTCCCTGCGGCTAGCATACCTATTGTATTACATATTAATGTTTCCGCTGGATTCGTACTTGGCGTAACAGCACCAATAACACCATAAGCAGACAATTCGTATAATGTCATACCATTATCGCCTGTTTCACACTCTGTAACGAGATCTTCTACGCCCGGTGTTTTATCGAGTGTTAGATTTAATTTTAGTACTTTATCCGCAACGCGACCCATCCCCGTTTCATCAACGGTTTTCTGAGCCAACTCTTGCACTCGTGGACGCATGGCAGCACGGATGTCTGCTATTACCTTTTCACGGGTTGCCAAGGTGCAATCTTCAAAGCGCGCTTGCGCTGCTTTTGCAGCTTGAATTGCTTCATCAACCGTATCAAACACACCTGGCTCAACTTGACCTCTAGGCGCTTGTTTAATAGGTTGTGATGAGGCCATTTCTTGCTTTTGCCCCTGTAATATATCTATAACCATGGAGCGGATCATTTCTTTCAACTGTGTATTGTTTTCCATCATGAACCTCCATATAGGTTGCATTGCTGATGCAATGACCATGTCAACTAACGGTGTCCACAATCAAGGATACATTCATGATGTGACACAATAACTAGGTTTAACTCTGGCACCAGCTATTTCCTATACAATTATTTTTCAAAACTATCAATAATACCCACAATAGCACAATCTACTGCGGTGCCTTTATCATCTTCGAAAATATGCCGTGCCGATGAGCCTCGAGTTAGAAGCACATATTCACCTTCACCAGCACATACTGTATCGACGGCGATTTCTATGCGCCCCGTCAACCCTTGTTCTCCATCGAGAATATCTACCATCATCAGTTTCATTCCCTTTAGAGATTCATGCTTTTGAGTAGATACTATACTACCCACAACTTTACCGACTTGCATACTTCTCGTTCCCTTCAATTATTGTGATACCTAAGCGCTCGATTTCATCTCGAGCAGCCATGGTGAACCGTTGTCCCCTATATATGACGATAATAGACTGACTTTCACAAGATCTAACAAAAGAGGCCGTTATCCACGCTTGATGACTGGCATATATAGGACGACCAAATTTATCTAGAAATTTGATAGGCCAATCTAGAATGACTGATGGATTCATCAACGAGGTTACAGGAACTGCTAGGTGTATCGTCACCTCACAGTCATACGCTAATGCACGATGTAAATAGGCAACCCAAGGCACCAATGTATCGCACATTAACTCTCGTATATGACCATAATCTATACCAGCGAAAGAAATGAGTTGGTTCTGCAACAATATATGCTCATCATAGCTATTGCACTCTGTGACCATAAACGTAGCAGTGGATGTCATGCGCTTTTCTAGGCGTTCTAGCACCAGTTTAACTAATGCATCCATATTAATGCTCACTTCCCATGGCAATCCCTAAGGGCGTTACAAACTCTGGATATAATGGCTTATCTACGGGTAATCCTATATATTGACTGAAAGTCTTTGTGAACTCCTCAAAATTAGAGGCACCGCCCACAACAACAATAGGAGTCCCCTTTTCATAGCCGCCCTCTTGTAACGCACGCTTAGAAATAGCTGCCATTTTCTCTACAACCGGCCGTATGGTTGCATATACATCTCGTTTATTAGCTTCATTGCGCTTATAGGCCTCTGCTTCAGGGATGGAAATCCCATAGGCTCCGCTAATAACAAGGTTCATATGGGTGCCTCCTGTAGGCTCATCTACGGTATATACAACTCGGCCATCTTTTAAAATGCTTATGCCCGTAGTACCACCACCGACGTCGATAACAGCGCCATCGGTGATGCCTAGCACATTAGCAGCAGCGGTAGGTTCGTCTAGAATGCAGGTCACTTCAAAACCGGCACTTTCAAGAACATGACCTACTACCTCTTTATTCTTGCCTATCGTTCCAGGTGGAACAGCTGCTGCGGCATATACAAGTTCTGTACCTAAGGCTGCTTCCGCCTTAGCCTTTAGCTCTCGCGTAATCGTAACAGCTCCCACATAGTCAACTACAAGGCCATCTCGAATAGATTCGTTGTATTCAAAAGCACCATATATAGGTTTACCTTTATCGTTTACTACGGATAGGACAATAGATGATGTACCAAGGTCGATGCCTACGCGTAAATTCTTTTGATTATGAGAGCTCACTTGTTTGGACTCTACAAGATCAGAGAACTCTTGCAAGGTATTATTTGCCTTTTTCAAACCTTTCATCATATCACCTACTTTACTGTACAATTCTCGCCATCACTGTACCTTGTACATTGGCAGCATTTGCCTCATCTGTATCAATATGGAGCTCCAGAACAAAACCAGGTACGGCCCGAACGATGACATCACCAAATACAGTGGTGCGCTCTGGTGTTTGAATTTCAATATTTACGCTGTCGCCATCGTTTACATTAAGCCGTTTTGCATCATCAGGAGACATATGAATATGTCGTTTTGCAACGATACAAATAGGTTTTGTAATTTCCCCATTTTCAGTACATAAAGTAATCTCTACGGCTGATTCTAAATGACCAGATAGCACAATAGGAGGTTTTATACCCAATGCACGAGCATCGGTCAAAGATACCTCTACTTGTGACTGTTTTCTAAGAGGACCTAATACGCGGACGTTTTGAATGACCCCTTTTGGCCCCACTAAAGTAACGGTTTGTTCTGAAGCAAATTCTCCAGTTTGTTTTAAGTCACTTTTTTTAGTAATAGCCTGGTTAGGGAATAATATATCCCAGTCCTCCTGACATAGATGGACATGTCTATTGCTCACACCTACGGGAATGGACGATTCGAACATGGCTTCGATCACTTCTCGTACGATAGCACGAATCTGTTCCCGATCCATAAGCTATTATCCTTTCTTAGGTAAGATCAATTCTACATCGCTATGAGGGCGTGGAATTACATGAGTAGATACTACTTCACCTACTTTCTGTGCAGCTGCACAACCCGCATCAACAGCCGCTTTTACAGCGCCTACATCACCGCGAACCATTACTGTTACAAGACCGGAACCGATTTTTTCAGTACCTTCTAATGTAACGTTAGCTGCTTTTACCATTGCGTCAGCCGCTTCAATTGCGCCTACTAAACCTTTTGTTTCTACCATGCCTAATGCGTTATTCATGATAATCTCCTTTATTATTTACTACTTTATTTCTTTTTAGGGTTTTTCTTTGGTGTTATTTTCTTTGTACCTGTTGATTTAGAACTTTTCGGTTCCATGATCGTAGATACTATCTCATCTAACACCTCAACAACCTTTTCATCTAATTGGGGTTTCTCTGTTTCATCAGCTACCTTAGCCGGCTTATCTGTAAAATCATCATTAAAGGATTCGACTAAGCCTTCTGCAGGTCGAGGAATTACTTTGTGAGCTACATACAAATTCATACCTTTTGTAATCGCCACACCGGTTTGAACAGCTGCTTCAACAGCTCCCACATCACCAGCAACCTTTACGGTCATCCAGCCAAGTCCTCTCGCCTTTTCTATTCCTACGAGCCGTACATTTGCAGCTTTAACCATTGCATCTGATGCGGTGATAGCCCCCAGCAAACCAGCTACTTCTAGTAACCCTAGTGAATCTTTCACCATGCCACCTCCCGACGTTTATTCATTAGATGATGTAAGCATTACCTTTGTTTTTAGGTCTTTCTCCCATAGTTTCTAGTAACGCTAACCCCACATCACGTGCTGCTTTTACAGCTTGTTTAACAGCGCCAGAGTCACCAGAAATTAGTAAAACAACTTCATTTGACATATCTGAGCTCGATGGAGACTGATAATCTACCACATCTACATTAGCTGATTTAACTGCTGTATCTGCCATAACTACACCTATTGCTGCTGGTGCACCTACTAATAACCCAAAGGCTTTACCTTCTGGTGTCCCAAAAGCAGTGACTAAGGCTTCTCCTACACGCGCTGTATATTGGACCTCCACATGGCCTGCGTCATTCATATATACTTCGCCAAAGGTACGTTCTAATTCACGTAATGCTACTTCCACAGAACGTCTTACATCGGATACGTCATCGCCACCAAATATGATAAGGGAACCAGAACCAGCGCCACCTTTCATATCACGGGCCAGTTCAATGCTAACAATCTCTGTATTCGTTGCTTTTACAGCTTCATCAGCGGCCATAATTTGCGGCCCTGCACCTGTACGTGAACCTAAGATACCGATGGATCGATATGACTTAGTGAGCTTCATAGCTTCCAATACTTGACTATCAACATTGGCAATTACGAGACCAATCGTATCGCCTGTTGTAGTGCTACCTACGTGTTCAGTAATCATAGAAGTTTGTAGTTGACTTACAGCAGGTGAACTTACAGGTGCCGAAGCACATGATGCATTACTAGTCGCGCCTGAAGTTTTGCTTAAATCAGCACTATCGATACGCATCAATACGCGCTTTAAAATCTCATCTACCATACTATTAGTATCGGCCATAATTATTCACCCTTTGTTGGTAAAATACCTTCTACATCTTTATGTGGTCTTGGAATTACATGAGTAGAGATAACAACACCTACGCGTTCCGCAGCAGCTGCACCTGCATCTACAGCAGCTTTTACAGCCCCTACATCACCGCGAACCATAACAGTAACGAGACCAGAGCCAATTTTTTCATTGCCCACTAGTTCCACATTAGCTGCTTTAAGCATTGCATCAGCTGCTTCAATAGCGCCTACTAAGCCCTTAGTTTCCACCATACCTAATGCTTCTTGTGTCATCTGTTTTCTCTCCTTTTACAAAACATAATACAAAGAATACAAATTTATTTTTCTAATAGTTCCACCATAGTACCTATATTCATAAAGGCAAAGTGCGCTGTTTTAAGTAGTTGTACCATGAGTACAGCACCAGTACCTTCACCTAACGCCATTTGTCCATGGATTGGAACTTCATCAAGACGAATATTTGCATAAGCCAATGCTGCGGCCATCCCTACCTCGCGAGAATAATGAGATGGAATACCGTATAATGGAGCGTCTCCATTCATTTGAGTAGCACAAGCCATGGCAACTGCTGTAATATATCCATCGATTACAAATGGGATATGTAAGTCCGTACAAGCTACCATAGCACCTGTAATCGCGGCTATATCAAAGCCACCTACGCGGCTAATTACCTCTTTAGGACTATTTAAGTGTCCCTTATGATGAGATAATGCAGTACGTACAAACTCTCGTTTTTGATTCATATACGCCTCTTCATCAGGGCCAGATCCAGGACCTACAGTTATCCGTGGGTCTAGTTTTGTAAGACCACTTAGGACAGCTGCTGAAGTAGTCGTATTACCAACACCCATTTCGCCAAAGGAAAATAGATTGATACCCGATTCTGCATAGTAAACAACTCGGTTATATCCAGCTTGATATGCTAGGTCAAACTCTTCAGCACTCATAGCAGCACCATCTAATATATTCTTTGTGCCTTGAGCTACCTTTCGATTTATCCCAATACCTTGTGGGCACGCAATGCCTACATCTACCACTTCATAAGGAATATGGTTAAAGATACAGTAATTAGCAACTGCACTTTTACCATCAATCATATTCTGAGACTGTTTACGAGTAATCTCATAGTTATAACCGATTAGGCCATCTACGGAAATACCATTATCTGCAGAAAAGATAATATGCTGAGCCTGAATCTCAGGTTTCATATCTTGCCAAGCGAGACACATTTTTTTGAAATATCGTTCCCATAGACCCAAGCTTTTTGGAATGATCGCTTTATTTAAAATAAATTGATTAAGTTGTTCTTCAAACACTTTGTCCATGGAAAAACCTTCTTTCAACTAACTGTATATGTAGTCACATAAACGTTTCAACGATTCTTGATCGTAAACGGATATTTCAAAAATCTTAGTAGCTCCCGCTAGCTTGAGATTGCGGCGAGGCGCCTCCACATCTTTTCCCGTATCAACTTTCGATACAACACCGATAACTTCTCGATTTAAAGAGTTCCCAAAACTAGGTGGGAATATGGTTGTTTCATCACCTGCAGGAATCATGAAAATCACTACGTCCGCATCATAGGCGTGTAAGATAATTCCTCGATAGTAATTAGGATTTTCCATATATTCCCCAGGGGTATCAATAAAATTACCCACTCGAGTTATGGCTTGTGTTTTGTGATATGTTGCCGAGCCATGAGTAATCGTATCTGCTAATGTAGTCTTACCACAACCGCTACGACCTACTAGAAGGATGCGTTTTTCTTTCTTTTCGGTGCTCATAATTACCCTTTCATTAGGATCTTGTTAAATCCGTTGGGAAGAATCCTAATATACGTTGCAGACCTTCAATTACGCTGCGTAAAGCAGATTCAACAGCAGATACATCACCAGTTATGAGAAGTGCACCCGAAAATCTATCGATGAAACCGATTTCGATATCACCAGATTTACTTGCAATATCGGCTGCAATAATGGTCCCTTCGCCAGGTGTTATGGTAAGAATTCCAATGGCATTGCGCCCTTTTTCCTCAAGCCCCATTTTTCTAAATAGATCTGGCTTAGGATTGGCAATAACATGGGCTATCGTAACCTGCTTTCCGGGTACAAACTCTTGTATGATGCGCTGTTTTGCATCAATTACCTCTTGAAAGGCCATATAATCTCCTCCTAATTTAATATGTATTCTTTAAACTATACTGACATGTTATAGTTTGTCGTTGTTTTATATACTCTAGCTATAGTTAAGGTGCCACTAATTGGAAGAACAACACCGCTAAGCCTGCCCCAATCAATGGGCCAATAAATGGTACCCATGCATATTGCCAGTTCGCAGTTCCTTTATTAGGAATCGGTAATAAGAAATATGCTAACCGTGGACCAAAGTCACGGGCTGGATTTAATGCATATCCAGTAGTTGCGCCAAAGGACATACCAATGGATGCTACCAAAATACCAATGACTATAGGTGCTAAACCATCGGCCATTTTTCCTAAACAGAGAATCGCTAGCATAAACATAAACGTTGCTATGATTTCAGATATCAAATTGAAAGGTTTATTATCGATTGCTGGACCTGTTGCAAAAATCCCTACACAATTTCCTTCGTCAGGACCGGTTACTTTAAAGTGTGGATAATAGAACAATGCAGCAATGGCAGCACCTGTAAAACCACCTGCAATTTGAGCTATGGACATGGGAATAACTTGATCCCAAGGGAATATACCTGCTACAGCAAGAGCAAAGGTAACGGCAGGGTTCAAATGACCAGGTCCACCTAGTGTAATTCCTATATACACAGCGAAGGTTACTGCAAAGGCCCATCCAAAAATAATGTGTAACCAGTTAGTACCATAGATACCAACGATGGTTTTCTTTAACAAAATCGATGCATTTGTACTATTACCAAATGCGAGTAAAACGGCAGTACCAACAAACTCACTAATATACATTTGCGTTACGTCCATTATCTTCACCTCATTGAGTTAACAAAGATTGTAATGCATGAGATGCAATGTCCATATCTTCTGCCACGGTACCACCGCTAATACCAAACCCACCGACAATTTCGCCATCGATGATGATTGGGTAACCTCCACCAAAGGTACAGATTTTACGATTTACCATGGATTCAATGTTGAATAGATCGCCATCAGGCTGTGCACTCTGATGTACTTCATGAGTTGCCGCTTTGAGAGCCACTGCTGTGTACGCCTTTGCCTGTGCGATATCATTGCTGATGAGCAATGCATCTGACATACGATGGAAATACATTAATACACCTTTTGCATCCACAATAGATACAACAATAGGTACGCCTATGGACTGAGCATAGTCCAAGGCGGTTTGTGAAAGTTTCGTCATAATTTGTTCTAGCTTTGTTCTAGTTGCCATATAACTAACTCCATTTTCAGTAGTATGCTCCATATCCCATAAGCTCCGCTTCGTTTCTGCCAGTACTTCTGCATGATTGTTCTTAACACGTTCTGCTACGCGTTCTACAATTGTTTCTACAAATTGCACATAGTCTTCCATGCGAGCCATGATATATAGAGCATCAGATAATCGATTTATAAATTTTCGAACCTCATCGCGAATTGGTTCTACCTCACCTAAACTAATGAGTAATCGTTCCCCTCGACGACATATAGTGCGCGCTACATGAAGCTCTGCGGCAGATAAATAATTACCGCTTAATATAAAGCTATGTTGCTGTGGCAAACGCTTCGTATAGTCATCGATCATGTATTCCAATTCACTTATATCTTGTTGTGAAATCAAGTTGCTACTTTCACTAAGATGTTCAACATGAGGTGTTGCTACCTCCGCACATAAGCGGAATAGCTGATGTTGTAATGTGTGAAGCACATGTTTATTGTCCTGTGAGACAACTAATTTCTCGCAGACACTAACCTGTGCATTTAATTCATCAAAGGTTCCATATGTGTCCACACGAAGTGAATTCTTAGGTACTCTAGTGCCATCAAAAAGGGCTGTTGTACCTGCATCACCGGTTTTCGTATAAATAGCCATATGCACCACCTCTCAATTTCATTGTGTTTAAAAGGCCACTTCCAATCGTTCATCAGAAGCGAATGGATTACCTTTTACAAGGCGAGCTGCATTGACACCTAATGTGCGCAAGCTATCTGGATATTGAGCATAGCCCGTAAGTCGATAGACAAATTTATGAGCTGGTATATTTTTATACGTTAACACAATAGCCTGCTCATCAACACCAATACCTACTGACAAAGCTGAGTTTCGAGATGCTAAATCAGCCAAATCCATGTGAGTACCACTATGGGCCTCGATTACCACGGGCAGTCCTTCCTCCTCAATGCCATATAAAACAGGCTTTAATACATCCTCACCGATATGCGATGTAGTATAGAGCAAGATGGTTGGCTTACTGATGATGCTTTGATCCATCATAGGCCTCCCTTCCGTGAATAGGAAAGGACAAGTCCTGTTGCAACAGCATTACGTGCCCCTTCAACACCTCGAATATTGCCTCGCCCCGCTACTAATGCATATTGTGAAAGTGCATCGGTTACGAGTTGAGGGATTTCAAAGTCTAATGCAGAGCCACCTACAATAACGACGAATGGTATATCTCGTACATTATGAGTAGGACTGACAGATGCTAAAGCGCGGAGTGAATTAGTTACAAATACTCGTTTCTTTGCAGTTTGGCGGACACGTTTAATCGTTTCTAAAGGAATATCTCGTTCTACTGGAACAAGTCCATCAGGAGTGACGATAACAACGCGGCCAAACAATGCTGCCGAAAGTGGTTCATTAAAGAACTGCACCGTTCCATCTTCGTGACGAATGTGATATACGCTAAGTACCTGAGCTAATGGATCTCTCTTAATGGCCTCAGCAATATGCATATCCTCTAAACCAAGTTCAGAATTGATGAGCATAGTTACCATATTTCCCGCTCCAGCAAGATGAATGGCTTTAATTTTTCCTTCTTGATTAATGATGGATGCATCAGTTGAGCCTGCCCCTAGATCGAGTATGGCCATTGGTTTTGCTGTCCCTGGCGTTGTCAAAGCCCCTAAAATAGCTGATTCAGCCTCTTCACCACCGATTTCAACTGGTACGCCTAACTCTTTTTCTACCTGCTTTGCAATGATTTCCATTTGTAGATGATCTGACTTAACCATGGAGGCAATGCCTACGGCTTGTTCCATAGAGAATTCACCTGCAAGGCCACCCTTTACATTGATAGGAACAGCTACATCTACGGCTAGCAAGTCTTGGATGAATACATCTTGCGGGGATTTATTCGTCAATTGAGCCATTGTAAGGCGAACCTTTTCAAGCATGCCACCTACGTTTGTTCCTGCTTCACCACTGATATCATCGATAGGATGAACAGATTCGAGGGTTTCCATAATCCTCTCGGCCCCAGCAGATACATCGACGGATACAGTTCGATCATTCCCCATAACAATGATGGATCCTGCCGGTATTACCCGCTCCTTAACGTCCCCTGCAGGTGTTTTAATAACGACTGCAGATCGGTTGCCAATAAGGGCTCGAGCGATAGGCACAATATTCTTTGTTTCCTCTGGTGAAAGCTCAAATACAGTGGCAATCCCATAAGGATTAGATAATTGTGATACCACTTGTCCTGGTTCTACTACCTCTACGGCGGAGAGCATACCCATTGGAATTTTGTCGATATACGCAACCTCGTCTACGATAGGAATTTTGTTATCTAATCGATTGTTAACGAGTACACCATCATCGGCTTGAAGGATAGCAGCCCGAATATCATAACCTCGCTTACAGTACGCATTAATCAGCTGTGCTACCAATTCAAAATCGATAATCTTTGGAGCAACCACGATGTATGGCTGACCTTGTGGCTTATCGATTAGTTGCTCAATAGGAACGGTATACCCTACACCAAGACCTAAACCACCTGGTGTTTTAGGGTTGTGCCCTATCATGGTAGATTCTGTAATTATGGTTTCTGTAATCGTTTCCATGGCTACATCACCGATAACTGGTGTAGCCTCATTAATGCGAACTAAGTCAATATCTCGTAGTGTAAGATTAGCAGACCTGATTAGCGACTTGAGGGCATCCATGAGACCTACGATATTTTCGCGTGTTCCTTTAATACCAGTGGTACTAGCGATGGCAGAAGATAAGAACTTTACCTCTCCATTACTATGAATTTCGGCCAAGGCCGCTTCTGTTGTAGAGTTTCCGATATCGATGCCAACAATTCGTTTCATAATGACATCTCCTATAGGTTAATTATCACCTTTAAGTTTTTTACGACGTTCGTAATTTTCTGCAGCTTCTCGTACAAAGTTTGCACAAATCGGAGCCCCTAAACCATCAAGTTCGCTAGCAATATCTAACAGTTCTTGTTTGGAAGAACGATATGGACGAAGTGCATTGTACATTTCAAGTAAACGTTTATCACTTACCTTCGTCATTTCTGCAGCGCGAGAGAAGTTCAGTTCAATTTGATCTCGGCCCCCAGCCTTAGCAATTTGACCTTGAGCTTTCAAAATAGATGGAGAAATTTTTAAATCGTCCATTGTAATATGTCCGGCCATTACGTTATCCATCGTAATATGGCTTAAGTCTCGACCTTGACCAAGATCAATCCATTCTGGATGTTTTTTAGCAATCGGATAATCCTCGATGGTAACCACCCTATCTACAACTGTTGTATTAGGTGTAGATGATGTATGAGGCGCAGAGTATTGTGTGGTATTTCCCTTTGCCCCTTCTATTTCAGATACGATCTGCCGAATTAAGGCTTCTAATTCGTTAGCCATAGTAAACCTCCTTATACAGTGACACGAACTTCATCAGCTGGCTTACCTTTTACTACATGCTTAGTTTCCTTGATATGAAGCAATGCAGATAATGCTTGGTATTTTGGACGAGCCATTTGATCGTTCAATGTTGGTACTGGTGTTGGGGATTCGCCCTTAGCATATTTAGCAGCATTTTTACCGATAGCACGGTATGTTTCAGCTGTTAATAGCGGTGCTTGAGGGAATAATTCCAAATTTGAAAGTGGTTGTAAATCGCGTTGGTGAATCAAAGTAGTACCTTTAGATTGAATACCAATACATACGCCAGATCCAGAAATAGAATCGCCTTCAACGGCTACGGCCGCTACGTCAGAGGAACGATACACGCGAATTACACGAGCTTTTAAACCTTCTTCTTCGATACCAGCTACTAATTGGCGAATTACCTCTTGATGCGGTACACCAACGATAGTTTGTCGTTGACTACGGCCAAAGGCAGGGCCAACAGCAATAACTACTTCATCTGCGCTTGTACCAGGTTGTGCAGGACCACCAGTTTGGAGCCAGCTATCGTCACCAGTTGGATCTTCATGTCTAGGAGCCGCACTTGGTGTTGTGCTTTTACCAGCACTAGCCTTGAATTGTGGTACTTCATGAACACCACCCATTTCTTGTAAAACGTCTAGGATAATAGAACGTAATACATCTCTGTTAATTTCAGCCATCATGACACCTCCTTATATATCCCGTGGATCAATGGCGTTTGGAATATCTTTAATGCGTTCCCAATCTTCACCTTCCACACGATAACCTGTGCCAACACCTTGATAGTCATTTCTATTGTTAATCGCGGAGATAACGTTGAAATCACGGTCAAAGATGGCCGATGTTTGTAAGTAATCGCCGGAGATTTTTTGTTTTAATAAGTTCAAAATACTTTGTGCTACATCTTGATGACCTTCTTTAGCTAAGCCTTTTACAAAGTCAACGCCTGTAACACCGCGGTTTAACAAGTCTTGAGCCGCTTTAATATCTGCAACCTTATCGCGAGGAGGCATATCTTTAGAGCCATTTGCATATGTAGCAGCCTCTACCTCTTGATCTGTAATTGGAGGCAAGCCTAATGCTTTGAACAAAGCTTGTAGTGCACGAGCCGCTTTATTACGAACCGTTACAACTTCTTCTTCGCGAGCAGGGATAAGACCGCCATTTACCTTAAGGTCACGTTGAATAACTGTCCAGTCATCATAGTCCTCTGCATCCCAGTTGGAGCCAGCAAACATGTTGTCATAGTTTGGTGTAGAGCTATAACCAGAGCAGATAAAGTCAGTACCTGGTGCAAATTGCATCAATGTACGAGCTGTTCTACGCAAATCAGAATGACTGAATGTTTGGTCATTACTAGATGCACATTCTAGGTCGAGCATAGCTGCTACAAGGTTTTCTGCTAATACAGCGCGGATACCAGAAGGTACAGCTGCTGGAATACCGATACAGCTTACAGAACCATTTTGAATACCTTGTACGCCAGCGCCTTTTGTAATATATAGGCAGCGGATTTCAAGGTACAACATAGATTTACCTTCTGCTTGTCCCATTTGTACTTCAGAACCTGTACCAGAGGTGAAGCGCATTTTAAGACCACGAGATGCATAAGCAGATGCGAGGAATCCTTTAGACCAAGGTGTATCATCACCATCGGTAAATACGTCTTCTGTACCATATACGGAAATTGTTTCTGCATAGGCTGTAAAGCCGCGCATGCCAAGTTCCAATTCTGTCGCTTCTTCCAAGGAGCATTGTGTCAATACACCTGGTCGACCACATTGAGAGCCTACGAGTAAGCTAATCGCATTGAGTGGTGCGTAACGAGCAACGGCTACTGTTGTTTCTTCTTCTGCGAACCCACGAAGTGCACCTTCCGCAGCATCGGCTGCGATTTGCACTGGATTGTCGTTTACGTTCGTTACATGGGCTTGGTTAGCCATTGTACGACGAGCACGCATTTTTTGCATACATTGCATCATTTCAACAACGTTCATAGTAGAAACAACTTCCAACATTTTCGCTGGAGTAATAGATTTACAAATCTTAACGATTTCTTCACGAGGTACTGATGGTGTAAGCATCATATTAGCAATCTCTTTTGAATCCTTTGCCATTGCTTCTTGAGCACCATCGAGAACGATACCGTAATTTGCAATAAATGTATCGATAAGATCAAAATCTTCGCGACGTTTACCATCGAGTTCAACGATGCGACCACCTTCGATTTTGAGGCTAGGCTTTGGATCTTGAGGAGATTCCATGGCTATAAAACCTTCCTCTACCCATTCCTTTACATAACCATCCTGATTGACAGGACGTTGACTTAAGACTTCGAAACGTTTTGATTTCATAGGGCATACCATCCTTTCAGATTAGATATAGGAAGGGGCTCCGTTCACTGGTTCGTCACCCATCGTACCGAGCAATTGTTTACCAACTTCACGAGCAGAGATAACCGCTTGTCGTACAGCCCCAGAATCGCCAGAAATCTGTAAAATAACTTCGTTAGAATTACTTGTACCTGCAGAAGGAGATGCATAACCAATTACATCTACGTTAGCAGATTTAACAGCTACATCGGCCATAACTACACCAATCGCTGCTGGAGCACCTACGATAAGGCCAAAGGCTTTACCTTCAGGAGCGCCAAATGCTGCATTTACTGCATGACTAGCGCGTGCTGTATATTGAAGTTCAATATGACCAGCATCGTTTGCGTATACATCGCCAAAAGTACGTTCCACTTCGGCTAATGCTACTTCAATAGCGCGTTTAACATCGGATACATCATCACCACCAAAGATGATAAGAGAACCGTGACCTGCGCCACCTTTAGTATCGCGAGGTAATTCAATGCTAACAATTTCAGTATTGGTTGCTTTTACTGCTTCATCAGCAGCCATAATGTGTGGGCCTGCACCAGTACGAGCACCTAAAATACCGATGGAACGATATTTTTTCTTTAGTTTCATCGCATCTAATACTTGTTGATCTACGTTAGCAATTACGAGACCAATAGTATCACCAGTTTTACTAGTCCCTACAAATTCAGTTAATCCACATGTTGTCGCCATAATACCCTCCATACGTATAATGAAAGTATCTATGTACAGAAAACTATGTTGCGGTATACCATTTTATATTTTTTATCATTTCTTTAATCATTCATATGTATGCAACCCTAAATTCTGTACACCATATATTACTATAGAGCATGCCTTGCTATTCAGTCACAACCCATCGGACTCAACCCTTTCTAAATACATGTACTATAAGGCTTTTATCTATCTTTATTATAAAAATTATTAAATGCAACTTTTTTATGTATATTCGTAAAATGCGATTTTTCTATTACTAAAATACGACAATCCTGTTATACTTATACATATAGAAGCAAGAAATAACGTAATTTTATAGGTATATGAATTTTAGGTGGTATGTCACTTTTCTCTTTTCTCAGGTTTAGAGCCTACCCTTTAGATAGAGAGCAAGTAGAGCTATTTAGCGGTGTGCTTACTAGCCCTCTTAACACATTTGTGATTGGAGGTTTTACCATGATTTGTACGAATGAAGATACTAAGCTTATCAATGAAATCATGCGCGATTTCACAAACATAACAAAGATTGCTGCTATTTTTGTTAATAATCGTGGAAAAGTGTTATCTCAAGAATATAACTTTTCTCCATTTTGTAAGGTCGTAAGGCGCAATCCAATCTATGCCAAGCGCTGCAATCAATGCGACTTATATGGTGGCCTAGATGCTACAAAAGAACTATCATCCTGCCCGTATCGCTGTCACATGGGCCTTATAGATTTCTCTGTGCCCATCATGAAAGATGGCGCCATCTTAGGCTTCATCATGGCAGGACAAACAAAAACAGAAGATACAACGATCAAACCTATTCTTCCGACCCAAACCGATTGGCATGATGACACCAAACTTCGAGCCTTATATCGGACCTTACCAGTTTTGACAGCCGAACAAATTTACAGTGCTACAAAGGTTTTACGGATTTTGGTAGAACACTACTTCCCATTTAACGATGCCATAGCAGAAGAGATGCCTTATGAACAATTGCCAGACTTTGTGGAGTCTGAACGACCTATTAATCGTCCAGAAATTCGAAAGGCTATGTTATATATAGAAAAAAATCTGGGCAAACGAGTGTCGCTCAGAAGGATTTCGGAACATATTCATTTAAGTGAGTCCTACTTCTCTAAGATTTTTAAAGATGATACAGGACTTTCAGTAGTGCAATATATAACACTATTGCGCATACAAGAAGCAAAAAAACTATTAGTATATTCCCAACTAACAGTTAATCAGATTAGTAAAACATTGGGCTATAATAGAACTAGTTATTTCTGTAAAATTTTCAAAATGGCTACCACTGAAACACCACATTCATATCGGAAAAAATATGCAAAACCAATTCATGCATAATATAATAAAAAAGGCGTAACACCAATGGTGTTACGCCTTTTTCGTATCTATAGAGTTTGTCATGAGAAGGTATTGTATCAGATACATATATTATTAACGATTAATTAGAACGCTGGGATGATAGCTCCCTTGTAGTGTTCTTCGATGAACTTCTTAACTTCTGGAGATTGTAATGCTTTAGCTAATTTTTGGATAGCTGGTTTATTTTCATCACCAGGGTTAACAGAAAGAAGATTTGCATATGGAGAGTCAGCTTTTTCTACGAATAAGCCATCTTTTGTAGGATTAAGACCAGCTGGCAATGCATAGTTAGCATTGATTACTGCTGCATCTAAGTCTTGGATGGAACGAGGAATTTGAGCTGCTTCTAACTCAGTAATTTGAATATTTTTAGGATTGCTAGTTATATCAAATGGTGTGTTAGTCAAACCAGTTGGATCTTTCAAAGTTACTAGACCAGCACTTTGCAACAAGAGAAGTGCACGAGCACTGTTTGTTGGATCAGATGGAATTGCTACTTTTGCACCATTTGGCAAGTCTTTCAAATCTTTAATTTTTTGAGAGTAGATAGCCAATGGTTCGATGTGAACTGGTGCAAAGCTTACAAAGTTTGTGCCATGATCTTTATTGTAGTTATTTTGGTAAGGTACATTTGCAAAGAAATTTGCATCTACTTCATGGCTAGATAGAGCCATATTTGGTTGGATGTAGTCTGTAAATTCAACGATTTGTAAGTCTACACCTTCCTTAGCCAAAATAGGTTTAACTTGTTCTAAAATTTCAGCATGAGGTACAGGATTTGCTGCTACCTTTAATACCTCTTTAGAGCCACTAGAGCTCGCGTTATTTGTGGAAGAACCACAACCACTAATCAATAAGGACGCACCTAGTACGGCCGTCGCAGCTAATGCTAACCATTTTTTCATGTAATCCTCCTATCTACGATGAAAACCTACATCTCGGACGAGGACTCATACGTATACAACATTCGTAGATATTATAATAAATCTATTTTTCTTATCTTGTATCTACATTTGATTATTTAATAATTTCGATGTAGTAAGTATATCAATTTAATTCCTACTAGTATAATAGATTTTATATATGTATTAATATAACTTTAATCTATAGCAAGATAAGAGTAATTACATTTAGCTATGCCAAGTACATAAAAACGGTACTAAGATGATTCCCCGTACTACTAGGTAATATACCTAATAGGTACAATCAATCTTAGTACCGTTATAAATATCGCTCTATATAATAAACAATCTAATCAAAATCCAAAAATCAACTTATAAAGTTGACGTTGTTTGCTCGATAGAAATAGTTACAGGTGCTGATAATTTAGCCTCTAACCAAGCTTTTATTCGTTCCGAATCTGCATCAGATACAGTGGATGTAGTATGGATAATCACCATATAGCGACTCGCTTTAGGCTGTTCTAGATTATCTATTAAAGGCATGCCTTCCACTTTGCTTACAAATGGGAATAACGCCTTTGCTTCAGCTTCTGTCGTTTTCATAGTATTTATAGTTTCACTTACTAATTGATAAGTCGGCTGGTATAGATTATTCAAGTTTTTATATGTTTCAAGATTCTCTGAAGATTTATTCAAGTTCGTCTTATCCACCGCAGATTTTTGCTCATCTACGCTATTAACAAATCGTAATGTATAAGGTTGCAAGTACTCATCTTTCTGTAACTTATCATCCAACTGGGCTCGCTCCTCTGAAGTCACAGGAGCTCCTATAACTACTATGTCTACTAGCTTATTCGTTTGATCCAATGAATAATCAATCACTTGTCGACGTCCCTCTTGATTAATATCATTCTTAATAAACTGCTCCATATGATTTGACTCAGAATACTTGATGGTCATATCATAGCCTGCATAAATACTTGGTATAGCCATAATAAGACCAATCACGAGAAATATTAGCTGGTTACGACGATTAACCTCTTCTGCTTGTTTATGGAATGGCAAACTATATACACCCTTTAAAACAATAAAAGATGCAAAGAAGATGAAGAATGCATTTATAAAGAATAGATAGCCAGCCCCAATGAAATATTGCCAATTTCCATTAGCCAGTCCATATCCTGCCGTACATAGTGGTGGCATAAGTGCAGTCGCAATCGCAACACCTGGTATAACATTATCTAAGGTCTTACGCGTTTGCCCAATAATCCCAGCTAACCCACCAAATATAGCAATGAATACATCAAAAATATTCGGTTCTGTACGTGCTAATAGTTCAGATGTAGCCGCCTGAACGGGAGAAATATAAAAATATAAAGCAGATGCCAAAACAGCAATCGTAACCTGTAAGGACAATCTTAAAATACCGCTTTTTACAACTGTAAAATTAAGCGTAGCAAAGCCAAAACCAGTTGCTAAAATAGGTCCCATCAACGGCGATATAAGCATAGCACCAATAACAACTGCCGTACTATTCATATTCAACCCAATAGAGGCGATAAATATGGAGAGAATCAGGGTAACCAACGCAGGTCCCTTAATCTTAGCCCCACCTATCAATCTTTTAGCAATAGTTGCATCATCGGCGCGCTCAAAATGTATATCAAAGTATTTATTTAGTTCCATTCGTTCTCCTTATAATTTCATCAAATCCGCAAAGGTGCCCACATGTACAAACATATGCTGTGTAGTTTTGAGCATTTGTACCATCAAGATGGCCCCCGTGCCTTCCCCCATCGACATTTGTGCTTGGATGGGAACCATGTCTTGAGTAATTCCCACCTCATCTAACGCAAGTTCTGTTCCCTTTTCTCGAGAGTTATGAGATGGTAATGCATACTCCTTAACACGATCATTTATATGTACCGCACAAGCCGCCGCTACCGATGTAATAAAGCCATCAATGACGAAGGGCTTTTTAAACTCAACACAAGCGAGCATAGCTCCAAGAATAGCTGCAATATCAAAGCCCCCTACATGGGCCACAATTTTACGAATTCGATCAGGCTCACTTTCAGAAACAATATTAGCCTTATGCTTATCTAATACAGCGCGCACAAAATCAATTTTACGCTTCATCAAATCTGGTTTATTCGGCCAAGAACCGGGGCCTACTGTTTCAGTGGGATCAGCTCCAGTTAAGGCAGACAACACACAGGCAGAAGTCGTCGTATTACCAAGTCCCATTTCACCAAAAGAAAAAAGATTTATCCCTTGCTTTACATAATGTTCAACTCGTTCATAGCCAGATTGAAAGGCACGATTAAATTCATCCTCAGTCATAGCAGGATGATTTAATATATTCTTTGTCCCCTTTGCGACCTTGCGATTCACTCCGATGCCATCATCTGAGGCAATTCCTACATCCACAACTTCATAAGGAATATTGTTAAAGTTACAAAACTGTGTAGCCGACGAACGACCCAAGAGCATATTACGCGACTGCTTTTGCGTTACCTCATAGTTATAACCTACATAGCCTTCCATATTACAACCATTATCGGCGGAGAATATGATATGCTGTGGTCGAATTTCGCCATTGATCTCACCCCAAGCCGTACAAATCTTGCGGAAATAATCCTCCCACAAGCCTAGACCACCTGGGATCAAGCATTTCGATTGAAGAAATCTATTTAATTGTTCCTCAATTGGTAATACTGACTTATCTTTCATTCTAATCTCTAGTCTGCACAGAATATGCCAACTAGCCTTCTACTAATTCGATATTATTCTATATAAAAGTATAACACAAATTATATATCTAGTAATATAAGGTTTGTACTAGTACTCATATATACGAATTATCCTCTCATCAGGGAATAATCTATGCTTTTTAGCCTTAAACTCTGGATTGTTATTAGAATCAAAATATTCAATCGTGTTTCTTAACTGCTCATGAGTAAAAGGACTCGTACTTGGATTATATACAAGCTGATTAAATACAGCATACCGTCCATCATATGCAGCAAACAGTAAATTAGATTTCTTATCTGGATTGTATGAATCCACTAACATTCCTGGCAAGCCATTATTCCATACCGCTGAATAAGTAGGGTTTTGTAACTCATCAAAGATTCCCCACATACGCCAATATACTTGCAATGTGTGATAAAAATTATACTCTTTATCTACAAGTACCTTATTTTCTATATCTTTATTATCAGGATGATCTACATCTAAAGGAATAATCTGAATAGAATACCAAATATCTCCTGTCTCATACACTATAAAAGTATTGTTATCTAATATATAGAACATCTTCAACTCTGCACCTTTGGGAATGCGGAATGTCATGCCTTTACGAGTAATAATGTCTGTATATGAATCTATATCATTTAAATTCTTCTTACAAGGAACCTTGCTTCCCACAGGATACGATAAAAGAGTAGTCTTTCTCTCATCATGAATGAGCTTATCCGTTGAATGATACAATCTGCCCCGAACTAAACTTAATTCTTGAGCATACCCTTCTTCTTCACGTAAATATCCCTTAGCTATGTCCTCGGTCCTCATTCGTTCCAAATGTCTTTGTAAATCAGCTTCAATCTTATCATTAGTTTGTTCACTACTAACGCACTTCTCTTTAGCACTACCAGAAATATCATTTTGAGTAACCTGCTCTTTGGCATGTACTTGTGAAACCATAAGACTTAGCATTAACAGTGCAGCAAGGTATGAATATATTCTTTTCACAATACAACTCCTTAACTATATAAAAGTCCCTATAATAAATGTAAAACTCTATTAATATTGTACCTTTTAATACTTGTAGAGTCATCAAAAAAGGTTATCCCATTACAGGATAACCTTTTATTAGAGTTATATAATTAAATATTTGCTTTAATTTATCTAGCTGCTAACATTAAGCGCCTTGGAATTGAGGCATGTCGTCGCCGCTAGAGTCATCCAATTTGCCTTGAAGATCATGGTCAACCATAGCACATACGGATGCATCAGACCATACGTTTTCAGCAGTTTCGATCATGTCGATAATCGTATAGATTGGCAAGATGATACCAAGCAAGCCGATTGGTGCACCGATGGAGCTCATTAAGGACAATGTTAAGAAGTAACACCCCATTGGAACACCAGCATTACCAATAGCAGCAAGAACAGCAATGAATAACCAAGCAATCATTGTGCCCATAGTCAATTCAATACCTGCGTTTTGCATTACGAATAAGGATGTTACAAGGATGAACGCTGCACAACCATTCATATTAATTGTTGTACAAATTGGTAATACGAAACGAGCTACTGCAGGGTGAGCTTTCAAATTATCCTCAGCAGACGCCAATGTTACAGGCAATGTTGCAGCAGAGGATTTAGTGAACAACGCAACAGCTACAGCTGGGGACATTTTACGGAATACATCCACAGGGTTTAAGCCACGGAACAACAAGAACAATGGAATTACGATAAAGAATTGGATCAAGTTACCACCGATAACAACAGCAGTGTATTTACCTAAAGCGCCAACGATGACGCCCGCTTCGATTTGAGCAGATAATTGACCTGCAAAAGCAAGGATACCGATTGGCAATACATAAAGTAATGCTTTAATCAATGTAAATAGTAATTCTTGTAAACCGAACAATACTTTTAATACTGCTTCGCGACCTTCTGTACGAGGCATAAACGCAAAAGCTAAACCAACGGAAGCGGAGATAAACATAACGGACAATACGTTACCTTCCAAATATGGTTTCAAAATATTATTAGGAATAACAGATAAGAAGTGATCATAATATGTTACATGACCTAGTTTTTCAGGTACTTGTGCTGCACCAGCACCGATTACATCAAGTGGTAAGTTACCTGGAGCAATCCAAAGGAATAAACCAAGTCCAACAGCGGCTGCACAAATTGTTGTCAACAATGTATAGGTGACAGCATGGCCAAAGATACGGCCTGTATCCTTCTTAGCACCCAACATGGATAATGTAGTAATTACTGCTAATGATACCGTTGGAATTGCAATGAATTGGAATAAACGTGTAAACACAGCTGCAATAAAATTAAACAATTCATTTAATGCTGGAATATGTTGCCATCCCAAGATAGCACCGATAATAAGAGCACCCATCCATAAAATAAACTGACGTAATTTACCTTGACCTCGACTTTTCAAGGTAATCTCTTGCGCTAAGGCATCGACATTTTTGTTGTTTTGATCTGCCATAAAAACACCTCTCTAAAAACTAAACTACTATAGACCAAAAAAGAAATCCCAGCCATACGGCTGGGATTATTGCTATATCCTAGTCTATCTTTAATTCACATTATAAAGATATGTTTTAATGCTGTCAATTACAATACTTGAATATATTAGAATATATTCAAGTATTGTTCCAAATTTTATATACAAAGTCTACCCAACTCTAATGATACATATCTATATCTACAGTAATCATTCGCGTTCGTTCCGGATTAAACATAAAGTAAATCACTCTTGGCTGGTCATGATCAAAGTTATGGTAAACAACATATACTACATATTTCTCAGCTGATACTCGAGTACTATAGTAAAAATCTTCGTTAGGATCATCGCCGACACTTTGTACACCATTAATTAACCAGGGAAATAATTTCCAATTTTGTCGTTTAATGGTAATAATCTCATAATAATTGTCTATGTCACTAACCAATACATTTTTATCTTTTGGATATGTAAACGAATTAAGTACTTCAACTGTAGTATCCTTGTCTCTGCCATTTATAAACGTATACCAAGCATTAGCTTTAACAGTTTCCTCATACCGTGAAATCGTTGCTTTATCACCATCTAATACTAAACAGCTTTGATTCCCTCCTATTCCAATTACTTCAGCAGAAGAAACTACTTTCAAACTCTCAGGTAAAAACTTAGGTGCTTGTAATGGAGCCGGAATATACCCCGCCTTAGATGAGGGCCAAGTAGAGTGCCAACGTTGTATATCATAATGGGATATTCCTACAGCAGAAAACACTAAGGTAACAGCTAATGTAGGAAGCATACATAGAAAAAAGATTACATAAAAATATGTTAAAAATCTTTTTCGTTTAGCGTTCTCACTATCAATTATTCCACATTTCTCAAACAACAATACAATCGTAGCTACTAACAAAATCAGATAGTATAACCCAGAATATGATATCTCATCCGAGAGTAAAAATGTTAGTACCCAAAGAGTTATAAAGAACCATATACTCTTTCTATAAGGAGCAGAAAAAAACACTTTCTTCAAGTAAATTAAACACTGTTGCATTTACGCTCTCCACAACAATACCTACTCAAATTACTTAGATTGATAAAACACCGCCCGTGTCCCATCATTACTAATCAAAAGTTCCACAAAATGAGGCCTTTTAGTATTCCCATCATCTACAAACACATATAATCTATGATTTCGAGTAGAATTATATGTGTCCTTCACCACTGTTTTTGTTTCTTTTCGAGGTGCAAAGCGTAGCCACTCAATAAAAGTCCGTTCTGGCAAATTGAGGGATTCTTCTTCTATACTCTCTACAATATTATAGCTATTAGGGTGAGATATAAAACGCTTTTTCTCCCCAGTATCTAACTCACGTAATACACCATCCGCATCAATTTGTGCTGTATAAACTGCATTTTGTTTTGCTATCGCCTAATATTGAGCAATTACTTTTGGGTCTCCCTCCAGAACTGCATAACGATACGGATATGCATTAGCCCAAGCTAAACTACTACGATAAGCAGAGGCTCTATAAATACCTTCTGGAAGTTTCTCTGGTCGTTTTAACCCCTCCGGCAGTTCTTCACTATTGGGCCATCCTTGATTCCAATCCTTTGTGCTATACTCGAAAGAACCAAATTGATCAAGACTTGTTTGCAAATCGTACTTAAACCAATCACCTATTAGCCAAGAAAAGCTGAGAGTAAAGGCAATATACAAGCACCAAGCCAACTGAGTGTGTCTTTTTTCAGATATAGACTGCTTCTTAAAACGCCTATATTGTAAAAATACACTCAACACTATGGCTATACTAAAAACAATATATGTAATAGGCGCTATATTAAATAGCACTACCACAATTGCAAACAACACGCATAGCATTACCGTTAATAGGCCATAAAATCCTTGGAACAAAACTCTCTCCTATTATGACAACACTTAGAACATTTTCTTATACAACGCTTCAATATCTTCACGACTCACGTCAGCTACGGTATTAGCAATATTGCCTGTAGCTACAACGTATACATTATCTACAAGCCATGGAATATCTTTTTTTGTAAAGCCTAATTCTGTAAGGTTTGTAGTAAGGTCTAAGTCATGTACGATTAAGCGTAATGCTTCACCTAGTTCGGAACCATCTCCGTGATTAAATGTCCGAGCTAAGACACCAAATTTATCAGGGTTTGCACTCCATGTATATTCCACTGCAACAGGTTCTATAACAGCAAGGCCTACACCATGGGTAATATCCTTAAGACCACTGGCAGGGTGTTCCATACCATGGGCTAGTGTTACACCTGCCGTATTGATTACCATACCACCAATGGTGCTAGCAAGGGTTATAGCTTCCCAAGCTTTTGTGAGTTGTTTTTCGCTCAGTACTTCAGGTTTACCATTAGCAACGGCTTTCACATGTTTATATAGAGGTACAAGATATTGTGCTAATAATGTCACCGCATAATGAGCCAATGCATCGGTAAAAGGTTGCGCTGTTTTAGAGGTATAGGCCTCAATATTATGGCATAGTGCATCAAAACCAACAGATGCCAATACATGAGGTGGCATTGTACCCATTACAGCAGGATCTACAATAGAAACCTTTGGCACAATAGCATTGCAGCGTAAGGATTTCTTATCACCTGTTTCAGGATTAGTAAGAACACCAAAACCGTTGCCTTCAGAGCCTGTACCACATGTTGTAGGAATAACAATAAGTGGTAATGCATTATCGCTCGTTTTACGATTAAAGATATAATCGTTAATATCGCCATCGTTTACGGCCATAAAGGCAATGCCCTTTGCACAGTCCATGATGGAACCACCGCCGATAGCAATAACCATATCGCAACTTTCAGATTTAGCTAACGCAGCGCCGTCTAAGGCTGTCGTGGTTAATGGATTAGCATCAACTTGATCAAACAACACATGGTCAATATGAGCCGCATCAAGCTTTGCTACCACCCGGTCATACAAACCAGATTTTTTAGCACTAGTACGACCTGTTACGATGAGGGCCTTCTTGCCATAAGGTTTAACAAAATCAGCAACACTATCTACTTTATCCCAACCAAATTGGATGTTTACAGGTAAAAAATAAGAGAATTCCATGTGACAACCTCTTTCTTTGAAAACTAGTTCTTAGTGTTATTGTAAAGGATATTTAAAAGCATGTAAAACCTCATAGGGCTTTCACCAGAAAACAGGTATACTAATAATAAGAGGGGATATTTATATTTATAGAGGGAGAGAATCTATGAAATTTGCTATTAAACATTTATGGTCTTCGCTGCGGGACCTAGCAACACAGTCGCCTATACTGCTGGTATTGATTGCCGTATTTTCATGTACACCGTTGTATATTGAACAAGATTGGTTTTCCGACATTGATCTTAAGCTATACTCACTGTATTTCTTTATCGTTATATTACAAAGCTATATAACAAGAACCCGAAAGTTTTCCATTTTATATACCTTGGCAAGTATCGGAATCAGCGTTGGCCTTTATATGATTCACGAAAGCTATAGCTATGTGCGAGGTATTGAGCTGGCTACGGAAAATATATCGTACCTATGGCTGTACTCCATGATTGCCTTGTATTTCACATCGCCCGGTGAACACTACATCGGTGAAATCATTAACCGCATCAAACGGATTGGCATCACCCTTGTTACGTCTACTCTATATAACATTGTTATCATCATGAGTTTATGGTTCTTCTTCATCATCGTGGACCAACCATTCAACTTTGAAGAAACCATTTTTAAGGTACTCGCATCCATTAATATATTCATTTGTCTATCTATGGTATGTTCTTACAAAGAGGACCCCGCAGGTCCTCCAGCACCAAACTCATTTTTTACTGTTGTATTCGGCATCATCTTGCCTAAGGCGTCCATTATTACAGGCATTCTAGCTAATATCTATTTAGTCTTGATTCTGTTAGGGCTTCGAGATGATACGCGTTTCTTCTACACCTATTATCCGTATGTAGCTATTTTCTACCTATTCTACTTGGCTAGCTTTAGAACTAGTGAAAGTAGCAGAACTCAGCAAATCCTATGCTTCTTGTTCATTACGTTAACTACATTGTGCTTAGTCCTTATCGGTAAGCGTGTTATTAATGAACCAATTCTCTGGCTCAATACAATTTACGTGAGTGCATTCAATCTAATCTTCTTAGCACATAATGTATATTCTCTTGTGAAAGGTTTAAAACCTTCTGTACACACAACAGTTATGGCTCTTACCTTAGGTGCTGTTCTCTTAACACCATTCATAGGCTATACAACGTATCGTGAATTTGTGACCTATACTAAAGTTGATGGCGAATGGCATGCAAGCCTACCAATAGCAGCCACTTTTGATCCTAACTTCACAGACTACGGCACACCATATGTACCTGTGGACGATTTAAAACTGCCAGATACAAATCCAATGAACGGCAGACGAGTTGAATATATTAATTTTGATGCTATAACTGCACCGAAGGTTATTTCTATTGCAGGCTACGATAAATACATTGAAAATATCGAATTAATAGTCTACGAAAGAGACCTTAAGGAATACCAAGTAGAATCTGCCAACTTCGACTCCATCTCCTTCAAGTTCCTCAACAACGGCCTTGATTTAGAGGTGTCTCTACCAAATGGAGTAACAGAGGTTCATCATATTTATGATAAGTTCCTTACAGTTGATAAAACAGCTGTCGATCCTGTCATTATAGAAGGCAATGGATATAAGCTATTGATTACGTCGTACTTCATAAACCAATTCGATACACGTAAACTTAAATTTAATGTACTATATAACTAAGATTCTATAATCATAAATATAATAAAGAAACAATATCTTATTGTAATAGTAAGCACAATATAATATTGTAATAGTACAAAAGCAGTACCCCGAAAGGGGTACTGCTTTTATGCGTTAACTAAGCTTTATATTTATTTGTTAACTAAGCTTTATAAGAATATCTTTAGCAAAGTCTTGGGCCGCTTTAAAATCGTCTTCATTTGGGTGTACTGCAGCTTGTTTGTGACGTGCATCGCGATCAGCAGATTGACCGTGGCTATGCCCTTTTGGGAACATCTTGTACATCATTTCGATGACCTTAGGATCTACCTTACCTTGGCAGATAAAGGTCCCTACAGGCTCTACGCCATCTGGTAAACAATTTGCTGCATTAATTAAGCTCTCCTTAGCATGTGCCATTTGCGGTGGAACACCAGCCGTGGCAAACAGAGCAATGTGAGGGTTATGTAATGTGCATAGTACATCACGAGCTTCTTTATTAGCTGTCCCTTTATCCACCCAAAATCCTGCAAACACAAGATCATAGGATGCTATATCGGAAGGCAATTCTTTCATGGACACACATGGTGTACCTACTGGCAATACGCTAGTAATAGCCTTTGCCACTTGTTTAGTATTTCCCGTAAGGGATGAATATATAACAATAGACTTCATGTCTTACCTCCTATTTACTATATATCTATTATAGGACATGTATGACATGCTTTTAATAAAATAAATCACAATAGTATATAGAACGGAATTTTATATATTGATACGTACTATTTAACTATTCTCAAAAGAGATACATCATTCAAAATCATCATATATGCTCTTTATATAATACTTTCTAGCATTTATAACTATATCGATAAATTTAAGCATACTATATTCATAATTTTCTAAATGTCAATATTGAATGTATAGAATTTTTCCGCTATAATCGTAACATAATGTATAAGCTTAGTAAGAAAACTACCATATATTGTAGTTTTCTTATTTTTCTGATTAGACTTAACTTAAAGATATTTTATACTTTTCAGTCTAATCTTATATATGCTTAGATTAACAGTTTTATTACTTTTAAGACTCAAGGGGAACAGTAATGGAGATTATGATCAAGAAACGGGATGGCCATTTCGAGCCTTTATCCGTTGAAAAAACGAAACGTATGATTGCCTTCGCATGTTTGGGGTTAGATTCTTGTGATCCACTAGAATTGGAAATGGATGCGAAGTTACAATTCGTTGATGGTATGACAACTAAAGAAATTCAAAAAACTTTAGTACAAACAGCTATCGAAAAGGTTATCTCTAAAAAAGACGATGGCTTCGGCAACCAAGTTAATAAAATGAACCAAGATTGGCAATTCGTAGCGGCTCGTCTATTCTTGTTCGACCTCTATAAAGAAGCTGCTATCACTCGTCGCTATAAAGCGTTCGGCTATGGCAACTTCCCAAATCTTGTACATATGCTTGTAGAAGAGAAAAAATACGCGGACTTCTTCGTTACAGAATATACAGCAGACGAATTGCAAGAGTTAGGCGATTACATTAAACCTAAGCGCGACTATCTCTTCAACTATGAAGGTCTTAAATTATTAGCTGACCGTTACTTGGTAAAAGGCTTCAACAAAGAAATCTATGAATTGCCTCAAGAACGTTTCATGGCTATAGCAATGCACTTGGCATTGGTAGAGGGCGAAAACAAAGTAGAATACGCTAAGAAATTCTACGATTTGATGAGCCAGTTAAAAATGACAACAGCTACACCTACATTGGCAAATGCAGGTACACCATTCCATCAATTGTCCTCTTGCTTTATCTCTGGTGTAGATGATAACTTATGGTCCATTTACGACGTAAACAGCAAGTTCTCCCGCGTATCTAAACACGGTGGTGCTCTTGGTATCTACCTTGGTAAAGTTCGTGCATTGAACTCCGATATCCGCGGTTTCAAAAACTCCTCTGGTGGCGTTATTCCTTGGATCCGTTTGTACAACGATACAGCAGTTGCCGTAGACCAATTAGGTAAACGTAAAGGCGGCGCCACAGTAACACTTGATATTTGGCACAAAGACTTTTACGAATTCGTAGAGCTTCGTACAAACAATGGTGACGACCGTCGTAAAGCACACGATATCTTTCCTGCTATCTCTGTTCCAAACATCTTCATGGAACGCATGATTGCTCGTGAAAACTTTACTCTCTTCGACCCTCATGAAATCTTGGCTGTAAAAGGCTATGCTCTAGAGGACTTCTACGACACAGACGATAACAAAGAGTTCACAAAACGTTACCTTGAATGTGAACAAGATCCGAACTTACACGGTATCGAAGTGCCAGCACTAGACATGATGAAAAAAATCATGCGCTCCGCTGTTGAAACTGGCACACCATTCATCTTCTTCCGCGATACTGTAAACGCTGCAAACCCTAACAAACATGCAGGTATGATTTACGCGTCTAACTTATGCCACGAAATCGCACAAAACGTTGGCTTCACAAACCTTGCTGAAGAAATTATCAACGAAGACGGCACTATCACTACTAAAACAAATACAGGCGACATGGTTACATGTAACTTGAACTCCATCAGCCTTGGTCGCATTTCTGACGAAGAATTAGAAGAAAATATCGCTCTTCAAATCCGCATGTTAGACAATGTTATTTCCATCAACCAAGCACCAGTACCAGAATCTCGCATGACTTCTAATAAATACCGTGCTATCGGTCTTGGTACTTCTGGTTACCACCACTACCTTGTAAACCACGATATCCAATGGGAATCTGATGAACATATCGAAGTAGCGGACAAATTGTTCGAAAACATCGCGTACTATTCCATCAAAGCTTCCATGGAATTGGCGAAAGAAAAAGGTGCATACCCTGCATTCAAAGGTTCCGAATGGGAAACTGGTGCATACTTCACACGTCGTGGCTACACATCCGATCGTTGGAAACAATTGGCTGCAGATGTTGCTAAATACGGTATCCGCAATGGTTACTTAATGGCCGTAGCTCCTACAGGTTCTACATCCAACATTGCGAACACAACGGCTGGTATCGACCCTATCTTCAAAAAATTCTTCATCGAAGAAAAGAAAGGTTCTTTCACACCAAAAACTGCACCAGATTTGAACAACAAAACATTCTGGCTCTACAAAGAGGCGCATACAATCGACCAACAATGGTCCATCAAAGCTTGTGGCGTGCGTCAGCGACATATTGACCAAGCACAATCTTTCAACTTGTACATCACACCTCAAATGAAAGCGAAAGAAATTCTCGACCTTTACGTTGAGGCTTACAAACAAGGGATTAAAACAATCTACTACATCCGTAACCAATCCCTTGAAATGGATGAGTGCACTAGCTGCTCCTCCTAATACTAGATGTGTATATAAATCTGATGACGACCTATAGCAGTATAGGTCGCATCGTTGTATAAAGGAGTCCTACTATGGATAAAAAACTGATTTTCAACGAACATGGTGAACGTGGCACGCAATCTATGATTGGCGGCAACACCACAAACCTTCGCGAATGGAACCGTATCAAGTACGACTGGGCGAACCAAATGTACCGTACAATGCTCAACAACTTCTGGATTCCTGAAGAGATTTCCTTGAACGAAGACGTTAAGCAATTCCCATACTTAACAGATTACGAACGTCGCGCATTCGATAAAATTATTGCGTTCTTAAACTTCCTTGATTCCATTCAATCTGAAAACTTGCCTAACTTGAGCCGTTATATTACAGCCTCTGAAGTGGCATCCTTATTGAATATCCAAGCATTCCAAGAAGAAATTCACGCCCAAAGTTATTCCTACATTTTGGACACTGTAACAAATCCTATTACACGTGACAAAATTTATGATGAATGGCGTACAGACAAAACATTGCTTGAACGTAATCGCTTCATCGCCGATGCATACCAACGTTTTAGCGATGATCCTAGCGAAGCAAACCTCATTCACACAATCATTGCAAACTATATCTTAGAAGGTATTTACTTCTACTCTGGTTTTAGCTTCTTCTATACATTGGCACGCCAAGGTAAAATGACAGCTACATCCACTATTTTCAAATACATCAACCGCGACGAAGTAACTCACCTTGTATTGTTCCAAAACATCATCCGCGAGTTACGTCGTGAACGCCCTGACTTGTTCACTCCTGAACTAGAAGAAAAAATCACCGACATGATTCGCCAAGGTGCAGAAAACGAAATCGCTTGGGGTCAATACATCACAGATGATAAAATCCTCGGCCTTAACAATGTTCTTATTGAACGCTATATCAAATACCTTGCCAATATCCGCTTAGAAGCAATCGGCTTGCCTCATCTATACCCTGAAATCAAGGACAATCCAATGGAATGGATCGAAAGCTTCTCCAACTTGAATAGCACAAAAACTGACTTCTTCGAAGCAAAAGTTACAAACTATACAAAAGCAGCGGCATTTGATTTCGATGATTTAGAATAATAAAAAAATGATAAAAGAAAAAGTGATTCTCACGGTGGGAGAATCACTTTTTTCATTATAAAGGTTACTCAGTTAATAACGGTTAGCCAGCTGTATATGGGCCGAATCGACCTGCAAATAGGTAGGAACCCATTTTACCAAGTTTGGCAGCAAAGATAGAAGCTACGATACCTAAAATAATCATAATCCATGCGTTATCAGCATTTACACCGTTAGCGATAGCGATGTAGGCTTGTGCACAGGAAAGAATAAAGTAGATAACTGTTAAGTAAATCTTTGCTTTAGGAATTTTAGATGTTCCTGTTTTGTAACGCAATTTACTACCAATATAACCAGAAATACCACCAATAATAACGAGAAGTGGTAAAATCATTGCTACTAATGTAATGGCAGGGAATAATACATTTGCAATAGATGGAATCAACAATGCAATAACAGGTACTAAGAAAGAAGCTGCTGTTGCTGCGATTGGAAAATGTACCGCAATTGGATGTAAATGAAGATCTAGCAATTTTTCACGTTTTGAATCAATGCGACGTGGCTTGTAATCCATCCAAACTGTTGGAGGGAAACCACATGTTGGACAAGGTTGATCCCTGTACTTAGCTTCCTCAATATATCCGCATACACGGCAAATTATCCAGTCTGTACCTTGTTCAGGTGTTGGTTTAGCTGCGGTAGAACTTGTTGCTGCCGTAGCTGCTTTTTGTTCTGCTGTCATAATTAAATCTCCTTACTTAAGAAATTCTATATAATCAAATAATAATTATTGTTTAACTATATTATAGCATAATTCTTTAATTAAAAAATAATTTTTATATACTTATTTATAAATTTAATATATTATTGTGCTAATGTACTTATAATCATAGGCAGCGGTATTTGATGTTGATAACTTAGAATAATAACAAAAAAGATACCCAATCCAGAACTTTGAATTGGGTATCTTTTTATCGTTTATATTTAGGAATCTCTTGATATTGTTTTAGAAATAGTCCCCAACGCCACCCTCGTTTGTACAGTCGACACGTGGTAATACATTGTAAATTGTATCAATACATTTGTGCGCAAATAGGCCTACACTGTAGATTCGCATTCGCCCCATGAACGTCTTCATAAATCACTTGGTAAAAGTAAAAGTTTTGTGTCCACCCTGTATCAAACTACCAACTATATTAGCTTTCAATCAGTTCAGTGATCCAGTTAGCAGACTGCAATAAATTGTCCAATAAACGAACTTGTTTTGCTATATTGTCAGCTTCTTTTTGGATATCTCTGACATTGACGGTTGGGATTAATTTGATTTCAGACCCTCTGGCACGGAAATTGATACTACCTGCACTAGATGCCAATGTCCGATAAGCACTTAGACGCAATGCAGCACTATCTTTTTCCGCAATTATTTCAGTAATAGAGCGACCTTCTACAATAGTTTTGCAATTTGTTAAATTAATATCTGCAATTAACTTTTGAAGTCTAGTTACACATTGATCTAATGTTTTTAAAAGCTCTTCAGGGTTCTCATTCGGTGCTTCCCCTTCTTGCACTAAACTATTTTGAGTCAAACGAAGCTCTAAATCGCTAATTTTATAATTTAAATCAGCTCGCTCTTGTAATGCTTCTGCTAGTTTCATAAACTCTCACCTCATATTTTAAAATATATGGATATTAATATACTGACTCAACTAATAGAAACTATTATATTTAGTATTTAGTATCTAGTTTCTTATAATACTTTCCGCATCATCACATGTGGACAGCCTTCATCAAGGTATTCTTCCCCTTCTGCTTTATAGCCTAGGGATTCGTAGAATGGTTTTGCCTGCACTTGCGCGGATAAGGAGCAAGTTTTATATCCATCACGACGGATAGCATTTTCAGCAGCCATCATAATTTTAGTGCCCAGATGTTGTCCTCGATATAACTTGCGTACCGCCATGCGACCAATATGCGCATCTCCAGCTACGTCACTGGGGAAATATCGGCAAGTACCAGCTGGCTTACCATCTATGGATAAGAGGACAAACTTTGCAGTCTCATCGATTTCATCGAACTCGTCTTCAAAACCCTGTTCCTTCATAAACACATCAATACGTATTTGTTTTATTTCATCAGTAATATGATCTAAAATTTGAATCACCATATCGCCTCCACTGCTACTCATATATCGCTATTTGTGTAAAATTATTTTTGTTATCCGTAGTTACCATCATTGCCTTAGTTAAGTAAGGTAATGAAAACGCCTAACGTAATGAGGTGGCTAGACCTCTAACACGTTAGGCGCATCATTTTTACCCAAATTTTAGATGAGCCTAACGCTACCGACACGTTGATTGGCTCTCTTTATAAACTCATTATACTACAATTTAGTCATGAATAGCAAAAATCATTTTTATACAAAAAGTCTTATTATATCTGCATTTCAAATAATTTATTAAGCACATTGTTTTTAAAACTTCCATGAAATTCATTTTTAAGTATTGCATAATTTTATCATTTGGGTTTATACTATACCCATAATTTTTAGAAAGGAGCAACCAAAGATGACTAACCAAATTAGCTTAGCTACAAAACAATACTTTTATTGGTTCTTTATCCAACGTACGGGTAAGGAACTATTTGTGGTACGCTAATTAAGATTGAGTCATTATTAGTTGCTTAGAATAGTAAAAGGGCTACCCGTATTAAACTACGGGTAGCCCTTTTTTGTTTGCTATCCCGTATGGTGAGCCCTACTATTCACTGTAGTTATAAGGAGGAATTATCATGATTATTACATTGAAACAAAACGCAGCAGAAACAGAGGTATCTCGTTTACGCAGTGAATTAGAGGAAAAAGGCTTCATTATCCATCCAGTAGAAGGCGCTCGCTACAACATCTTAGGTCTTATCGGCGATACTGCATCTCTTGATGCTCGTCAAATCGAATCTCTTGATTTCGTAGATAAAGTAACTCGCATCCAAGAACCATACAAAAAAGCAAACCGTAAATTCCATCCAGATGATTCTGTAATCAACGTAGGTGGTGCATTGATTGGTGGCGGTCACTTTGCAGTAATGGCAGGTCCTTGCTCCGTAGAAACACCTGAACAAGTATTAGAAACAGCAAAAGCTTGTAAAGAAGCAGGCGCTACAATTCTTCGTGGCGGTGCTTTCAAACCTCGTACTTCTCCATACTCCTTCCAAGGCATGGGTCCTGAAGGTTTGGAATTATTAGAACTTGCTAAAAAAGAAACTGGTCTTCCTATCGTTTCTGAAGTTATGGATATTTCCCAATTACAATACTTCGATAATGTAGATATGCTTCAAATCGGCGCTCGTAACATGCAAAACTTCACACTTTTAAAAGAAGTAGGTAAATTAAACAAACCAGTTCTTTTAAAACGTGGTTTATCTGCTACATACGAAGAATGGTTGATGGCTGCTGAATACATCATGTCCGAAGGCAATGAACAAGTTGTATTATGCGAACGTGGTATCCGCACATTCGAAACTAAAACTCGTAATACATTAGACGTAACAGCAATTCCTATGATGCACGAATTATCTCACTTACCAATCATCATGGACCCTAGCCACGCTGCAGGTATGAGCCGCATGGTTCGTCCACTTTCCCTTGCATCCGTAGGTGGCGGTGCAGACGGCCTTATGATCGAAGTTCACAACGATCCATCCAAAGCATTGTGCGACGGCCCTCAAGCATTACGTCCAGACCAATTCACTAGCCTTATGAAAGAAATTATCGCATTGCGCCAAGCATTGGTAGAATGCACTAAATAATCTTAAATAGCACACAAATAAGCTAGTATCCGTTATAATAGGTACTAGCTTATTCTTTTATGAAAGGAACTGTTATGACTCGCATTCATATTAATGCGTCCACACCGTATGACGTTGTCATCGAGGAAGGCGCTTTACAACGCATCACCGATTATATTAAACCATTAAAACCAAATTGCCGCGTAATCATCGTCAGCGACAGCAATGTGGCACCGCATTATTTGGATTCTGTGAAAGCTAATATGGAACGTGCGGGTTATACTGTTTGTGATTATGTGTTCCCTGCTGGTGAAAGCTCCAAAAATGCCCATCAACTCATTGAGTTAGTAGAATACATGGCAGACCAATCGTTAACGCGTAAAGATCTTCTCATCGCCCTTGGCGGTGGTGTTGTAGGCGATATGGCAGGCTTTGCAGCAGCTACATACTTGCGTGGTATAGATTATGTACAGGTCCCTACCTCCCTATTAGCTGCTGTAGACTCCGCTGTAGGTGGTAAAACAGCAGTCAATCTCGAAGCGGGTAAAAACCTTTGGGGTGCTTTCAAACAACCTATCCTAGTCCTCTGTGATCCTACAACCCTCAATACATTGCCAGACATGGAATGGAAAAATGGTTGTGGGGAAATTATCAAATACGGTTTCCTCGATGTACCAGGGTTATTAACCCAACTCGAACATAAACCATTAATAAAACATCGCGATAGCGTAAGTACCGTTATCGCTCGCTGCGTTCAAGCAAAGGCGGATATAGTTGAGCAAGATGAACGCGAGTCCGGTGTTCGTGCCCTCTTAAATTTAGGTCACACCTTTGGTCATGGCATCGAAAAGGCCAGCCATTTTGAAGTCCACCATGGCTATGCTGTAGCCATCGGTATGGTCCTCATGGCACAAGGTGCTGTAAAACATGGAGAATTAGATGCAGAAGCATTAGAAAAATTAAAAGCCCTCATCGAAGCACACGATTTGCCAACTACTACGACCATAACAAAAGAAGAAATCCTTGCAGCTGCTAAGCACGATAAAAAAAGTGAAGGGGCAACTATAAAAATCGTAGTTCCTACAAGCTACGGCCATAGCGAGCTCAAGGTGGTAACACACGAAGAGCTTGCCACTTATTTAGACTAAGATATAAAGGAGATTTATATGCATTCCGTAACGAACGCCATCCCTACAGGAACGATTGCGTCCATCCCAGCAAAGGCACATGCACACCGCGCATTGATTTGTGCCGCCCTCGGTAGCTCGCCATCTACGATATTGCTGAGCCGCACCTCTAAAGACATCGATGCTACAATGGACTCCTTACGAGGCTTAGGGGCTCACGTAGTATATGAAAATAAAATTGTTACCGTTACTCCTGGCCCCGCTCCTGCAAAGGGCAATGTAGTACCTCACGAATCAGGAACTACATTACGCCTTTTATTACCTGTAGCAGCCTCCATCTGTAATGATGTAGATGTAGATGCGAAAGGTCGTTTACCAGATCGCCCACTCGAACCTATGCTAGGTGAAATGAAAGCACACGGCGTAACATTCTCTCAAGATAAACCACCATTTACTATGACAGGTCGTCTTCAAGGGGGCAATTTCTCCATGGTAGGCGATGTAAGTAGTCAATTCTTCTCTGGTTTATTGTTGGCAGCCCCTCAAATCGGCTTATCTACTATTACCTCTACTACGCCACTACAATCTAGCGATTATGTAACATTAACCACTGAAACAATGCGAGATTTTGGTGTCGAAGTAGAACACACTTTACCAGATACAAACATCAATGAGGCTTTCACAGTACCATTTGGTGCGTCCTTCATAGGTCGTGATAATTACCAAATCGAAGGCGACTGGTCTAATGCAGCAATCTGGATGGTAGCCGCTGGTATGACGAGCAAACCAATTACGATTACAGGCATGAACAAAAATTCTGTACAAGCTGACCGCCGCATCATGCAAGTTATGATTGATGCTGGTTGTGATGTAGTATGGGATGGTATGAATGTGACGGTCACAGGTCGCGCTTCCAAGCCAATCCATGCAGATCTAGAGCAAATGCCGGATATGTTGCCTGTTATGGCCGCCCTTGCTTGCTCTATTTCTGGTGAAAGTTCCTTTGTTAAGGGTGCTCGCCTACGTTTGAAAGAATCTGATCGCCTTGTAGCTGTTGCCAATCTCGTAAGAGATCTAGGCGGTACCGTTCGCGAAGAAGGCGATGACCTATATATCATCGGTAGTGGTATACTTAAAGGTGGACAAGGTGATTGCGTAAATGACCATCGTCTCGTTATGGCCGGTACACTGATGGCTCTCATCAGTGAAAATCCTGTTACGTTACAAGATAGCGAGGCTATCACAAAATCCTATCCAGACTTCTTTGAGGACTGGAACTTACTGGGCGGTAATGCACAACCAGTTTAGATTTCTAATCGTATCTGGTTTAATCTAATAGATAATAGAAATAGTACATACTATATAGTAGGAGTTAATATAATGGCATCTAATTTCGGTAAAACCATACAGGTATCTACCTTTGGCGCCTCTCATGGGTATGCCATTGGCGGTATTGTAGAGGGTCTGCCTTGTGGACATACCATCGATATCGATGAGTTAAAAGCCTTTTTAAAGCGCCGTGCGCCAGGGCAAAATCAATTAACAACACAGCGTAAGGAAGCCGATATACCTGAATTTTTAGCAGGTATGGTAGACGGCATGCTCAGTGGTTCTCCATTGGCATTTATGATCCGCAACACATCTCAACACTCTAGCGATTATAATAACTTACGCGATATCCCTCGCCCCTCTCATGCGGATTTTACAGCCCGTATGCGCTACGGCGACAAGGTAGATATGCGCGGAGGTGGTCACTTCTCAGCACGCCTTACAGCACCACTTTGCGTAGCTGGTGGCATCGCCCTTCAATTATTACGCGAAAAAGGCATCGAAATCCACGGCCATTTAAAACAAGTGGGAACGATCCAAGATGCTCCTATCGATATGGTTCATCCAGATATGAAAGCATTAGCTAATATCGCTACAGAACCAATTGCTATGGTTGATCCACAAAAACGTAACGAAGTAGAAACCCTTGTTATGAACCTCAAAAAAGATGGGGACTCTACAGGTGGTATCGTTGAAGTCGTTGCTACAGGACTACCAATTGGCCTTGGCAACCCAAACTTTGACAGTATCGAAAACCGCTTAGCTCGCGTAATCTTTGGTGTCCCTGCCATTAAAGGCATATCCTTCGGTGGAGGCTTTGACATGTGTGCTAAGCTTGGTTCCGAAGTGAATGACGCTTTCACCATGGACGGCGACAAGATTACAACGACAACGAATAATAGCGGTGGCATCCAAGGTGGTATTACCAATGGTTTACCACTCGTTATGCAAGTGGGCATCAAGCCAACACCATCCATTTATAAAGAACAACATTCTGTGTCACTTTCACAAAAAGAGGACATATTGCTCACAATCCAAGGTCGTCACGACCCATGTGTAGCGCTTCGTGCAGTACCTGTTATCGAAGCTGTTACAGCCCTTGTTATTCTTGATTTCTTAGGAGATATTGACCATGAACTTAGATGAAGTACGCGTTAAAATTAACGACATAAACGACCAAATGCTCGCCCTCTTCAAAGAGCGCATGGAACTCTCCAAGGACGTTGCAGCGGCAAAGAAAGAAATGAATAAGGCTATTTACGATGCCAAACGGGAACGAGATATCCTCGATAAAGTAACTCGAGATGCAGGCCCAGACCTCGACCTATACGCACGCCGTTTCTTTGAAGCATTATTCAGCTTGAGCCGTACGTATCAGTCTGAACAATTATTCCAAGATAATGTGTTCACTGTTAAAATGAAAAAGGCCATTGAGCAGTCCCCTACATTACCTCCACAACGTGGCAGCGTAGCTTGTGCTGGCGTCTTTGGTAGCAATGCGCAAGTGGCGTGCGATAAATTATTACCACTCAGCCAAATTCACTATGTAACAGGCTTCCGTGCCGTATTCGACGCTGTTGAGTCTGGAGAATGTCAATTCGGCGTATTACCTATCGAAAACAGCTCCAATGGTTCTGTAAAAGAAGTGTATGACCTTCTAGAAGATCGTAAATGCTATATCGTACGCGGTACTCGCCTATGGATTTCTCACGATTTACTCGTGAAAAAAGGCACAAAACTAGAAGATATTCACACTATCATCTCCCATCCTCAAGCGTTGGGCCAATGCAGCCACTTCCTAGAAAAATTAGAAGGTGTAGAATTGCGCTCCTTCGATAACACGGCTCGTGCTGCACAGCTCGTAGCGGCTAGTGATGATCCAGGTGTAGCCGCTATCGCCGCACCTCAATGTGCAGACTTGTACAACTTGTCTCCGTTGATGCGCAACATCCAAAACAGCGATAACAACTATACCCGCTTTATCTGCATCAGCAAGGACTTCCATGTATACCCAGGGGCTAATAAAATCTCTGTGGTAACTACAGCAAGCCACGCTCCAGGTGGTCTTGGTACATTGCTTACCAAGTTTGCTAACATCGGCGTAAACCTTACAAAACTCGAGTCTCGCCCTATCGTAGGCCATAACTTTGAGTTCTTGTTTTACCTCGACTTAGAAGCATCCTTAGCAGATCCAAAGGTATTATCTGTACTAGCAGAGCTTCATACATCCCAAGATAAGTTCCGCTTACTCGGTAATTATCCTGAAAACTAATATATTCATCACTACTAGTCCCTATAAGGGCATATATAGTACAATGAATATAGTTATAAAACTTCAATGGCTAATAGGTACCAGCCTATTAGCCATTCTATGTATATTGACCTAGGAGGTCCTATGAAATTTGGTTTACTTGGCCGTACGTTAGGCCATAGCTTCTCCCCTCGCATTCACAGTGCACTAGGGAATACAAATTATGAATTATTTGAACGCGAACCGAGCCAATTGCAAGAGTTCTTCGCGGATCCAGAATTACAGGGTATCAACATCACTATCCCATACAAGGTAAATGCCCTTGAAGCTTGTGATGTAGTAGACCCTCGCGCTGAACGCATCGGCTGTGTGAATACGATGGTTCGCAAAGATGGTAAATGGCACGGCTATAATACAGATTACGATGGTTTCGTGTTTACTCTGCAACATGCTGGCATTGATGTAGCTGGCAAGGAATGTATTATCCTTGGCGACGGCGCTTCCTCCGCTACTGTTCACGTAGCTCTTGAAGACTTAGGAGCTAAGAACATAGTTCACCTCTCTCGTAAGACCGCACCATTCTATGGTGATGCGCCTAATTACTACGAAACAGCACAGATTATTATTAACTGCACACCGATTGGTATGTATCCTCATAATCCAGCTAACCTTATCGATATTACGCAATTCTCCAAATTGGAAGGCGTTGTAGATCTCATCTATAATCCACGCCGCACGATTTTGTTGTTACAAGCAGAAATGATGGAAATTCCTCATTGTGATGGCTTGCCATTCCTCGTGGCTCAAGGCGTTGAGGCTGCTAACCATTTCCAAGGTGAAAGCTTTGGCACAAAGGAAATCGAGCAAATCTTGCGCGATATGCGCCGCGAAAAGGAAAACATCATTCTCATCGGCATGCCTGGCGTAGGAAAAACTACAGTCGGCAAAGCGCTCGGTGAAGAAATGAGCCGTACTTGCATCGATGTGGATCATGAGCTAGAAAAAGAAATCGGTTATATTTCCACATACATTACAGAGCAAGGGGAACCAGCATTCCGTGAAAAAGAAGCGGAAATGATTGCAAAATTCGGTACCCAAACAGGTCTTATTATTTCCACTGGCGGCGGCTGTGTAACAGTGCCTAAAAACTTCGCACACTTACGCCAAAACGGTCGCATTTACCAATTAACACAACCGATAGAAAACCTATCTACTACCGGCCGCGTACTCTCTAGTGGCGGTATCGAGCGCTTACGCGAGCTCGAAGAAATTCGTACACCAATGTATGAAAGCTTCGCTCAATGCATAATAGAACATAACCGCAATGCACCAGAAACAGTAGCAGCTATCCTAGAAGACTTCGAAGCAAACTTATTATAAGAGCCTGTATATCACATTTGTAAAACCCTTTACAGATAAATGGCTAAGAGCATCTACATCTGAATTAGTAAGAGCCTCAATAGCTTTATAAGTAAATGCATTTACATCTGTGTTTCTAGATAAAACTAAAACTCATATTTTAACTTCATAGATATAGTACTAAAAGCAGTAGTTATTCATAAGATAACTACTGCTTTTTTATATGTACTATTAATTATAGGTATTTGTAGAAAACTACATTTGCAATTACAATGTAATTACAAATGGAATTGATTAACGTAAATACCTTTTTATATAAAATCAACAATATGACCAATGAATTACAGTCACAGGTCAAAAGAATACTAGGAGAGATACTATGAAAACCGTAAACCTACAAGTCCGCATCAACGAAGAGCTAAAACAGGAAGTATCTAGCATATTAAAGGCACAGGGCCTATCCTATACATCCATGCTAGATGCACTATTTCGTCAAATTATAAAAGAACGTCGCATTCCTTTCGCTATTGCTTTACCAACAACTCCTACAGAAAAAACACCAACGCCAAGTACACTCAACAATGACGGCAACTACGAACAACCCCGAACAACATTAAAGGCCTCAGATACAATAAATACATATGGAGCATCAACAGAAAACGAGGTAGAAATATCCTTTGATAAAATTGATAAAACAGGCATACTCAATATCCGTATAAACCCTAAAGTTAAGGCACTCACTACGGCAATTCTAAAAGAAATGGGATTAACCATATCTCAAACCGTCACACTTGTATCTAAACAAATACAATTCACTAACGATATTCCTCAAACTATCCATCGTCCAGAATGGATTGATGCTATAAATGATGATTTATGGACTAAAGAAGATTTAAACACAAGAATAGAGATAGGACTTAATCAAGCAAAAAATGGAATTGGCGAACCTGCTGAAAAAGTCTTTAATGAGCTCCTTAAAGATTTATAAGTATGGAGGTTAAAATGAGATATACAATAATTTTGACCCCTACTGCTAAATCTGACATAGTAAATCTCAAACTTTCATTAAAGCAACGCTTTATAGACACTGCGTTTATCCAAAAAGAATTATCGCAAATTTACCAAAAAATATGTTCATTATCTATTTTTCCTGAGCGCTATCCTATTGTAGATAGTAAGGAAAAATACAGAAAATTATCATACAAAAAGTATCTTATTCTATATAAAGTTATAGGTAATTATATCTATATTTTCTATATTCGACCATCTCGTATGAATATATTACAAGAACTACAAGACAAATAAAAAAGTCGGCTATCGCCGACTTTTTTAATGTACTTTTACGCGTTTATGTTGTTGTTCATCGAATACGCCATCTACGTCGATGGTATCGAGGATACGTTTTAGTTCATGCACATCGATTTGACCTGGTGCTGATGCTTTGCCAGCGGAGGCAAATGTCATAGCATTACCAAATAGAGCGCCTGCAGTACGTGTAACAGCACCGAGTGGACCCATAGCCATCGTAATGATTGGGTCAGATGGATACAGGGCTTTAACTTCAGCCGTTGCTTCAAGGAGAGTTAATACATCCCCTGTTGTATTAGGCATAACAGCCATCTTTGGCACGTCGGCTAAGAATTCTTTCATTTGAAGAAGACGATTTACAATAACTTCATGGCTTGGTGTTCCATTAAAATCATGATTACTCATGATAATTGTAATGCCATGTACCTTAGCAAACTCAATAGTCTTGAGCATTCTATCTTGATCAAAGAAGAGTTCAATATCAATAGCATCTACCAATCCAGTAGGAATGATGCGCTCTAACATGGTGAAGTAGTCTTGTGAAGAAATGGATTTTTCCCCACCTTCACCTTTCGTGCGCCATGTAAATAACAAGGCACGACCTTTTAATTGAGGCTTAATGAGCATTAATAATTCAATAATAGCGTCAATGGAGTAGGCCCGCTCGTAATAGTCAATGCGTAGCTCCACTACATGACACGGTGTATTACATGCAACCGCAGTAGCATCTAAAATTTCTTTCATTGTTGTGCCCACAATAGGAACACATATCTTTGTACCCTTTTCGCCAAGTACAGCATGACCGATACGGACCATAATAACTCCTTTCCGTCCCACAGGGTGAGACAAATGACTTACCTTAAACTAACTATATACCAATATTTTGGTAAAAGCAATCAATCCGGCTATATTGGATTGCTATTCACAAAAAACGTATGAAAGCCCGTCATTATGCACTAAAAATGTATTCTTAGATTATCGATTAACATAATTTTTTCTTATATCCTATTTTCTCGGTCTTATTAAAATTGGTCATATTATTCAATCCTGATAAGTATATCTACTCTCTCTAAATAAAAACTCCACACATAATCGTGTGGAGTAATCATTTATAGCATTATTCGTGCTTGGCAGATAGTTTTCTAGATTGGAATGCCATATATAGCAATAACAAGCCTGTAATACTAAATACATAGGATATGCCAACATAAGTAGATACAATACTTGCAAACACAGGACCAATCATAGACCCAAATTGTTGAGCCGTCGTAGTCATACCAAACATGCGGCCTCTAAAACTTGGGTCTGTATTGAGGGTTACTGCTGCACTTAAGGATGGGTTAATCCCTACAATACAAGAACCAATTAAGACTTGTAACACACCAAACCACCAAATACCTACTGGCAAGCTTTGGAGTAAGAGGACAACACCACTCCCCATCATACAGTAGGAGATAGTCTTAAAATAACCACGGCGTTCACCAAGGCGGACCCATAGGTTCGTCGTTAAGGATCCTGCTAAGCCGCCAATACTGAGGATGGTGCCAGAAATAATAGCAGCCCCTTCCATAGTACCTTGCATATCTCCTACATAGAGGGCCAAAATAGGTTGCAACATCATAATAGCGCATTGCATGAAGAAGAATATCCAAAGTAATCGTACTAATACAGGCTGTTGTTGAACGGCTTTAAAGTCTTCACGTAAGGATGTAGATTTGGTATGGTGAGCAGCTTGTTCTTTTCCATCGGCACCCACAGCATGTAATTTTGGTTCTTTCACAAAAAATAATACGGCCAAAGTCGCAATAAATACAACAATACCAGATACATAAAATACAGGTCGCATGCCTACAACACTCTCAACAGCGCCACCTAAAAACGGGCCAATGACATTGCCTAAAATAAGACCGGTTTGAAATATACCTAATGCTCTACCAACCTGTTTTTCATCAACACTAAGGGACACCATAGTCATTGCCGCTGGATAGAATCCATTAGCAAAACCAACGAGGGCACGACCCATGAGTAATTGATATTGATCTGTAACCAAGCCAATTAATACATAACAGATAGCGATGGCAAAGCCAGCACGCAAGGCCATCCGTTTTTTACCTTTATTGTCGGCAATCTTGCCCCATATAGGAGCCATAATGCCTGCAATGAGAAAGGTAATACCGAAAACGAGACCCGACCAAAGAGCTACGTCAGCCTTTGGAACGCCTAATTCTAAGAGATAGATAGGCAAAAACGGAATGATCATAGTGTAACATATGGCTAGCACTGTCATGGCCGCCGTAATAATCCATACATTGCGCATGCCACCGCGAGCGTCATATGTAGTTGTACTCATTCGGTCCCTCCTTTCATATATAAAAGTATATATAGCAAGATACTTTTACATTCTATATAAATAAGAGCCGCATATGATACGCGACTCTCTCATTTATTCCGTTGGAAACTTGTGATCCATTACATCCTGTAAGGATACGCGTTCCATAACGTGACGGAATTCATCTTGCAAGTACTGCCACAATGGAGCAGTCAAGCAATCGTTAAACATCGGACATGGCTCTACATCGTCTTCTAAGCAAGATACGAGAGCAATGGAGTCCTCTGCAGCATATAAAATTTCATATACATTGTATTCAGCAGGTAATTTCACCAAGCGATATCCACCGTATTTACCACGTCCACTTTTAACGAGGCCAGCGGAGGATAAGCGAGATACAATCCCCTCTAAGTATTTATCGGAAAATCCTTGGCGTTCTGCAATCTCACGAATTGGTACATTTTTTTCTACCCCGTGCTCTGCAATATCCGCCAATATCCGTAAGGCATAGCGCCCTTTTGTAGATATTTTCATAAGTTAACCTCTAAGTCATTCATAATATATTTATAGTATATCACAAATTCATACAAAAAATGGTGGGAAATATGATACACTATACATATATCGAAATATTTTATTTGGGTATTTTTTAATTTCATATAGGAGGATGTTATCTAATGTTAGATAAACTATTTCAACTCAGTGAACGCGGTACAACTGTTAAAACCGAAATTTTAGCTGGTATTACTACGTTTATCACGATGGCGTACATCCTATTCTTGGCGCCAAACATTCTTAGTCTTGCAGGCATGGATAAAGATGCAGTCCTCATCGCTACAGCCTTAGGTGGTGGTCTTGTAACGATTGCTATGGGTTTATTCGTAAACTATCCGATTGCCCTCGCTCCAGGGGTTGGCCTCTTAGCCTTTTATTCCTTTACCGTAGTTCTCGGTATGGGCGTAACTTGGCAAACGGCATTAGGTGCGGTATTCATTTCAGGTCTCGTATTCCTCGTATTAACACTTACATCGATACGACAAATGATTGTTGAAGGCATCCCCGCCTCTATGAAGGTTGCCATTACCGTTGGTATCGGCCTCTTCATCGCTATCATCGGCTTAAAATTATCCGGCTTGATGGCTATCTCCATTAGTTTGTCTCCAAACTCCTTAGGTCAAGTTGTGCAAACGCACGGTAACTTAGTGCCTCCTGCGTCCGAAGCGCTCTTAACGCTTGGTAATTTGCACAGTGGCGAAACATTGTTGGCTCTATTCTCCCTCATCTTTACAGCTCTATTGATGGCTCGTAAAATTCAAGGTTCTCTCTTGATTGGTGTGGCAGCAACAACAATCCTTTCCTACGCTACTGGCCTTTCTACAATGCCTGAGAACTTCACTGTATTAGCAGTGCCTGATTTCTCTAAAGCAGCATTCCTTCAATTAGATATTCCTGGTGCGCTCCACATGGGCTTAATCACGATTATCTTCTCCTTCACCTTCGTTGAATTATTCGACTCCATGGGTACCTTGATTGGTACTGCCACAGAGGCGAAAATTGCAGACCCTAAAACTGGTAAATTCCCAGGTCTTGGGAAAGCTATGACTGTCGATGCTATCGGCGTTAGTGCAGGCGCATTGCTCGGTACTTCTACGATTACTGCCTTTGTTGAAAGTGCGGCAGGTGTAGGTGCTGGTGGCCGTACAGGCTTAACAGCTGTCACAACAGGCGTATTATTCTTGCTCTGCTTGTTCTTGGCCCCAATCGTTTCCTTGGTGCCAAATGCAGCAACCTCTCCTGTTCTTATCATCGTTGGTGCCCTCATGTTAGGCGCTATTAGAAATATCGACTTCGATGATTGGACAGAAAGCTTCCCGGCATACCTGGTTATCGTTTTGATGCCGTTCACATACAGCATCGCTAATGGTATCTCTGCAGGTCTTATTGCATACCCTCTACTCAAAATTATTGCAGGTCGTGCAAAAGAGGTTAACTGGATTATGTACGTATTGGCGGTACTCGTTATCATCCGCTACGTATTCTTCTAATTAATAACTAAGAGAACCTATCTCCAAAGATATTAAAAAATATCTAGGAGATAGGTCCTTTTTTTATGTACTCTTTTCTTAGGAAAAACTAATACCAGGTACTAACGAATTATTTTACACCAATTAAATCTGTACGACTTGGATCGATATCTTTTAACGGCACTACATGATCTCTATAAAAGTCTGCTTCAGATGCTTTCACAGGCACTTGGAAGAACAAGAAATACGCCATATTATCCTTGTACCACGTAACACTGCGTACTAAGCCCTTATCTACATCACCTGTATATTGAACCTCCCCTATTGGAGTAGACTCACTCCACTGTACGTCATGATACTCCATTGGAATATATTCTTCAGGCCATACAGTATCCATAGAGTAGCTCATGCGGAAGACCATCGTATGAGTTACCCAACGGCCACTGCGTTCTTGGTACTCTTCACCTTGCTTCCAATATACAGTTTCTAACACATCATTATCGTAATAATGTGTAGCATAGTATGTATAGCCAAAAGGTAAATAACTTGGTACAGATACGTCATAGGACACCTTATGAGATGCATTAATTACACCGCTAGGTAAACCGATGGATTTGCTGGTAAGTATAGGCCATACAGAATTTGTATGTGTACGTACTGGTAAAGGAATCGATTCATAAGGAGGCCAATCTACTTTAACATTTTGTTTACCCTGTTCTTCAACATTTTGTTTAATAGGTTCTTCAATATTTTGCTTATCATTTCGATCACCACGTAATCGAGTATCATCAGCGGCTACGTTGCTCAAAGGACCTACAGAGTCTACAATTTTGCTTACAAAGCTTTGGTTTCTTGAAGAAGCAAAGTAGAGCATATGAATTTTATTATCTTTTTCCCAGTAAGCAATTTGAATAGCGTCTTTTCTAGAGCCTAATGTATTTACAGAAATTCCATTAGGGGTAATAAAGCTAACTGCATCCTTAGCATTATAATTTGTCTTTTCTAATATAGGTGTTACCACTGTATCGATAGCCCACCCCATGCGATATACAATATCTGTATTAGAGAAGGTTAATTTCGGCCCATATTCTCCATCACGGCCCGTTTCTGTATATACAATTTCTAATACATCATGGTCCTTAGCCTTTACATCGCGTACTGCATAATCTTTAGGCATATAAGACGGCACTTGTAATGGATAACCAAACTCCTGCACGGCACTTTCAATATTAGTTTTAACTAAATCATTATCACCAACTTGATCATACCAGCGATAACGATCCATAAGTTCTTGATTATCATCGATAATTTTCTGACTATCTACATCTCGTTCAACAGGAACGGTGTTACCATTTTTATCTATTAACGGGTATGTAGCACTAACTGGCTGCACTCCAAACATACTGACTGCAGTAGCCATCGTGGCACATAAAATAGCAGTTTTTATTATTTTCTTCATATTCTCTCCTCTTTGAGCGGTTACACAGATTTTCGCTTTATTTCAAGTAAATCACTATGTGACATAACTATATTTTTACAGGCTCCACATGTTCTTTATAGAATTCAGCATCCACAGCTTTCACAGGTTCTAAGAACAATAAGGAGTACGCCATACCGTCCTTTGTCCACGTAATGCTGCGGATCAGTTGTGCTGCTGGATCACCGGTATAAAAAACTTCACCGGATTCACCTTGTTCAGACCATTCAAAGTCCTTATACTCAGCAGGAACATACGGTACATCTTTTACATCGTTCACGGAATAGCCCATTCTATATACCAAAATACTAGCGAGATTTTTCTTACCAGCTCGATATGTATGAGCATTTTTTATAAAATATACAACCTCTAATACATCATTTTTGTCTTGACGCACTGTATAGACCTCATAGCCATGAGGAATATAGCTAGGGGCCTTAACCTCATATGGCAGCTTCTGCGCTGCCGCTCTTAGATGTCCGTTAAAAGTATGCGCCTTTTGTGTATTCTCTATAGGCCACTCATGAAAGTGCCATTGTAAACCGTCAGTTCTAGGCTCTACATTTTTAAAATTATGTCCTAGCGTAAGTGTTTTAGTAGATACAGTCTTATCTGCAGTATCAGGAGCATCTACAGCTTCTGCGGTTGCCATTCCTACAGATAGTAACCCAGCAGCAATACCAGCTAAAACGGACTTATACATCGTTTTTCTCATATACTTTCCTCTTTATAAGCGATTACAGATTTCGCTACTATTACAAAATATATTATGCTAGATACAATTTGTATAACATCAGTTTACCTGCTAAGGAATCATTCGTTCTCTATCATATTCAGCTCTTGTTTTGTTTGAAATCTTCGTAACCGGATAGTTTCCTAATAATTCATAACGTGAGCTATCTATATTTTTTACAGGCACCACATGTTCCTTATAGAATTCAGCATCAACAGCTTTCACAGGTTCTAAGAAGAATAAAGAGTACGCCATGCCACCTTCCGTCCACGTAATGCTACGGATTAATTGTGCGCCTGGATTACCTGTATAATACACCTTGCCAGATTCACCTTGTTCAGACCATTCATAGTCCTTATACTCAGCAGGAATATACGCTGTATCTCTTACGGTATCCACGGAATAGCCCATTCGATAAGCCATTATATTGCCAATAAATTTATTCCCATCCTCATAGATAGGCCCGCCTCTTTTGTAATATACAACCTCTAATACATCATTTCGATCGTGACGCGCTGTATAAAGCTGATATCCAAAAGGTATATAACTAGGTACTTCAGCCTCATAAGGCAATTTCTGAATAGCCTCTACTACCCCTTTAAAGTTACGAGCACCGTCTTGAGTCATTACAGGCCAGCCTACTAATTGCTCTCTTGGTATTTGTTTAATTGCAGAAGCATTATTCATGTTTGGCGTAACATTTTTAGACTTAGATGCGACCTCAGAATTATTCGTAGATACAGACTGATTAACAGTATCTGCGGATACATAGCTTATAGATACTAAACCAACAGCTATAGCAGCTAAAATAGATTTACATATTAATTTTTTCATATTCTCTCCGCTTATAAAATTTTATAATATACTTCACACATATAATGATATATTTTCTTATTTATATCAGAATCAAGAAACCTATTCTGTATCCCTAGCTACTTCATAAAACTTTTATCTTTCCTTTTGTGAAAGCATGGTCACGACCAAATAATGTATCTAATGCTGAGGTTCGATATAAAAAAACATCCTACTGAGCGCTATATCTTTATAGCGTTCAATAGGATGTGGTGTCTTTATTCGTTTAGTGGAGGCATAATAATATCTTGTTCAAATTGTCTTCGTCTTTTTGCAGTATAGTCTACCACTTTAATTTGTACTACGCCCACAGAGTTTACCATGGCTTCTGTAAAAGTAAATTCACGTCCTGTCTGATGTTTCATCAATACTTGTAAGCCATGAGATTTTTCATCAATAGACTCTAAATAGGTAGCCTCTCCACGACCCATTACACTAGAGTATACCGAGCTATATTTACATGGTATAGCTCCACCTGAAACGAGGGCTTCATCGCTACCATCAATTTCAATAAATACATGTGGATTCGCTTGAATCAAACTAAACTTTTTCCCCTCATAATGGCCATGTACATAGATATAAAGTACCTCATCTATAAATTCATATCCAAAATGTAAGGGCACCACGTAAGGGTAATCACCATCCATCATGCCTAGGTGAATGATACGAGTACTATTTAAAATGCCCTTAATTTCATCTATATCTGTCACCTTGCGGTCTTGTCGTCTCATATAGCCTCCACGGTTTTACGTAAAAGATAATCTATGTATCATTATAGCAAATTTTGGAAACCTTTTAAGACTAAATATTCTTTTAAAAATATGAATAATTTCTCTTTTATTCGTATATTAATAATACTATTTTGGGTTATATGTCTACTGTAAAAATACATTTGACTTTTTACAATAGATACTGTATTATAAAAAAATAGTTTTATATATTCTATAGATTATAAAGGCTATGGGCATCCATGGCTTTTTATATTTGTAGATAGTTTGTAGAAAAGAGGTCTTTACTATGTCTGATACGCATCAGTTAAAACGGGGCCTTAAGAATCGTCATGTACAGTTGCTCGCCATTGGCGGTGCCATCGGTACAGGCTTATTCTTAGGCTCCGGCCGCGCCATTCACTTGGCAGGTCCATCCATCATTTTTGCCTACCTAATTACAGGTATTATATGCTTCTTTATCATGAGGGCATTAGGCGAATTGTTATTATCCAACTTGAATCACCACTCCTTTATCGACTTTGTGGAGGATTATTTAGGTGATCGAGCAGCCTTTATCACAGGATGGACATACTGGTTCTGTTGGCTTTCACTAGCCATGGCCGACTTAACAGCCGTAGGCCTCTATATGCAGTTCTGGATACCGTGGCTGCCTCAATGGATACCGGCCCTTGTCGTCTTAGTGGCATTGCTATTAATGAACTTAACAGCCGTAAAGTACTTCGGTGAAATGGAATTCTGGTTTGCCTTGATTAAGGTAATTGCCATTATCTCCCTCATTATCATCGGTATCATCATGATTGTCACAGGTTTTACTACAGATGCAGGCGTTGCCGCCTTTAGTAATATGTGGAATTATGGGGGCTGGTTCCCGAACGGAACGATGGGCTTTATCTTATCATTCCAAATGGTTGTTTTCGCTTTCACAGGCATCGAGCTCGTAGGTTTAACAGCTGGTGAAACAGAGGATCCTGAAAAGGTTATCCCTATGGCTATTAACAACATTCCATTACGCATAATTTTATTCTATGTGGGCTCTTTGGCTATTATCATGAGCATTTATCCTTGGACAGCCGTTAACCCATCTGCTAGTCCATTTGTGGCCGTATTTACAGCAGTTGGTATTGCAGCCGCTGCAGGTATCGTAAACTTCGTAGTTCTTACATCTGCCGCATCTGCTACAAACTCTGGTATCTTTAGTACAGGCCGTATGATTTACGCCCTTGCAAAACGCGGTCATGCGCCAAGCTCTATGCGTCGCTTAACCCACAGCAGCGTACCATATCAAGCAACCATTTTCTCCGCTGCAGTACTATTAATTACAGTTGTACTCAACTATGTAATGCCAGAAGCAGTATTCGTTATGATTACATCTATCTCTACATTCTGCTTCATCTTTATTTGGGCGATGATGGTTATTTGTCACCTCAAATACCGCAAGAAAAATCCTGAATTAGCAGCACAATCTAAATTCAAAATGCCTCTATTCCCAGTGATGAATTACATCATCCTTGCGTTCTTTGTTTTCATTCTAGGTATTCTCGCCTTAAATGAAGACACTCGAATTGCCCTCTTGTTTACACCAATTTGGTTCGTTATCCTCTGGGCCTTCTACTCCATGCTTAATACAGATGATGAAGACGCTCTCAGTGAGGAACTTATCGAGATGGCTGGTGTAAAAGAGATTTACAAAAAACCTAAAAAAGAAGATTCTGACGATTACATAATCTAACACAAAAGACACCCTATCAACTACATTGCTGTTGATAGGGTGTCTTTTTTTATTGCATTGGAAGCGATTTTAAATGGAATGTAGTGATAAAAATGCCTACAGTAGAATTAATTGTCTCCTAATACATCTTACTTCATTGTAGGGAAGTTTTGTTGTTCATACTGTTGTTGATAAGCAGGCAGATTACTTGTATCTTCGCCATAATTAAAGATCGTCTTGGTACGATATCCGCCTTGGGTAATGATAAGATCAATGGAGGATGGTACCTCTTGACCATTTTGTTGTAAATGCTTTACTAATTCTTGTAGCGCTTCAACTTGTCGCAATGAGCCAGTCATATATTTACCTTTGGATAGACCTGTATTTCTAATGACTTGACCATTATATACTTGACCATTTTTATCTGTGTAATAGAATCGTACAGCTGATTTATCTCCTGTAGGTACCGCTTTAATATAGATGGTTTTCCAATTTTTCTTAACCATCACTCTTGTAGCATCGGCTAACTTGTTAGATAAACGTTGTGTTTCTTTATTTGCAGATTTAGATACACCATTGACTTGCTGAATTTCATCATTCATAGGCATATCAATAAGTGCCATATTAGGATCTTGTTGTACCTTCTTCGCATCTGCAGGCTGAACCGCCAACACACCAACGGCTGCCATTACAGCTAACGTTGTAAGAGCAAATTTCTTCATTATATCTCTCCTCAGATAGGATTCCCTAAACAAATTATATTTTACACAATATATTATATGCATTGGGCTATTTAATATCAAGTCTATCTTATTTTTCAGGACTATTATTCTTAATTATTTGATTCCAATGTTCAAATCTCGCAATATTATAATCCATATCCATATATTTAATATTAAAAGATGTAATAGCTATAAGATCGTTATAAAACTCCATCTCATCAGTACTCGTATTCCAGAATAACATCATATTTTCATGTATAGGTATACCATAATACTGTTCAGCTTTTAAAAACTCAAATGGTAAATTCATGTTAGGCTTCGCATAGTTAAGAGGACTAACAGTAAGCAAATAGGTATCGCCTGCCTTACCATTAATGTACAGTTCTCTAGGAATTAAAGAGTCCAATATTACTTTATCCTTTTTTATACCATGTTTACTAACACTTTTAGCTTGAACAGAAAACGGATCCGTATTAACTATTTTGCTAGCAGATAAATCAGACCCTAAGATGTATTTTCCATTCCCATTAGAAGCTATAATTTTACCATCTATGTAGTCTAATGAAGCGGAGAATTTATCTAATTCATACCCGATAACATTAGAGTATAAAGATGTATCATTAATCTTAAAAATTAAAAGTGGATACAAATTCATATTAGAAATTGCATCATTAGAGCGTGCAAGAAGATATAATTCATTATTAACGATAAGAGAGTCAAAAATATAACAGTTATACTCTTTCATGATAGGCAATACATCAACTACATAAGATTCAGAGTAATTACTTGCATTTATAACTGTCACGGTTGCATTAGGATCACGATTACTATCAACTGTAATATCATTCTCTATAATTATTCCTTGTTTGGGTAAAATTCGATTCTCATTTCTCGTACCATTAAGGTGTAAGGCACATAAAACAAGGATAAGTAAAAGCAAAAAACTAACAATATAATGCTTTTGTATCCATCGCAACATAGAATCACCTCTCTCTTATGTATAGTATAACTAAATCTCTAACCTAATAAAAGAAAAGGCTTCAACCAATGCTCGACAAAACTTATTCTGTCGATGATTGATTGAAACCTTTATTTTTATACTATTAGTTACTAAAGTCAGTATCTACAATAGCAAATTGTGTATATTCAGGGCAGCGTTTTTGCATTTCTGCTTTAATTTTTTCTAATGTACCATGTGGATCTTCTTCGTCAAAGTCAAAGATAATATCGTAGTAGATAACTTTCTTTTCTTCTTGTACATAAAAGGCATGTATTTGTACTACATGTGTATATAGACTCACAACTTGGTCGAGAGCTTGTCTTACTTCAAGTACTTCTACACTAGGTTGGTTTTCAGCATATACGCCAACAGTCATGGCAATACCAAATTTTTTATAAAGATGAACAGCGATACCTTTTGTCAAAGGATGGATATCAGCCATAGTCATCGTATCTGGCACTGTAATATGAACGGATCCAATTGTTTCACCAGGACCGTAGCTATTTAATACTAAATCATATACACCGCCCACATTTGGATGTTGAGCGATAGTTTCTTTAATTTCACGTACTAAGTTATCATCTGCACGAACACCAAGCAAGTGATTATACATTTCTTTTAAAATGTCATACGCAGCTTTCAAAATCAATACGGAGATAGCAGCCCCTACATAACCTTGAATATCAAAGTTAAAGAAGAATACTAAGCCTGCAGATATCAAGGTAGCAAAGGTAATTATCGCATCAAAAAGGGCATCTATACCAGATGCTACAAGGGCATCGGATTTATATTTTTCACCTTGCGCCTTGATATAACGGCCCATTACAACTTTCACCACAATGGCAACGGCGATAATGGCCAAGCTTGGAACATCAAAGGTAGATACCTCAGGGTGAAGAATTTTATCAATAGATTCCTTGAGGGATCCAATGCCTGCACCTAGAATGATGAAAGCAATGGCCATGGTAGTCATATATTCGATACGACCGTGACCAAATGGATGCTCCTTATCGGCACCCTTAGCGGCTAATTTTGTACCAACGATAGTCAATACAGAGGACAAAACGTCTGTTAAGTTGTTTACCGCATCAAGGATGATAGCGATGGAGTTAGACGCAAGGCCTACAATCATTTTAAAAATAACGAGAACGACGTTACCTATAATACCTTTTATACTAGCAAGCGTAATGCCCCGATTACGTGCTGCACTATTATCTTGCAAAATCATATTAAACTACACCTCTTACATTCAATTCACTAAGCTGTAAATCGAAGCCTATCGATTTATTTACATTCCTATTATAGCTTATCGATTATCATTTGTCATTATATTTTTTGAAAAATTTTTATAAAATCATTGATATTACTAAGTTATCAATAATTCTCATTTCTCAATTAGAATGTTTGATGTATTGTGACTTCACAATTTTATGAGATAACCGTAATACGCTCGCCTGTGCGCATGTGTGTAAATACAACCTTTTGGGCACGCAGTTGGAATGGCTGCCCCGTTGGTTGTGCGCCATATAATGTATCCCCTACGAGAGGGTGACCTATATGACTAAAAGCTACACGAATTTGATGTGTTTTTCCTGTGTACAAACGGACTAAAACCTCTGTATATCCACATTCTTGGGAGTTATACACAGATTTGTCCACATTTCGACCACTTTTATCCACATCTGATAGTTCTATATCCACATTTTTTGATGCTATATCCACAGAATTTTTGAACTTATTCACAGAGTTATCCACAGGCTGTGATTGATGTCTACATAGGACGGAATAATCTGTACGAGTCTCTTTCCCCTTAGGGTTTACTTCGTAATGAATCCCATCCGCACTGCGTTCCATAGGTAATACCAAGGAATCCTCATCAACTTCTACGATACCTTCTACATTGGCCATATACCACTTTTCAAAGGTATTATCATCCATTTGCTGTTGATAAAGACTTTGGGCTAAGCCACTTTTAGCAATCACAATAACGCCCGTCGTATCTCTATCTAAGCGGTTCAAGAAACGGACCTTACGCTTAATACCATGTTCTTTGAAATAGTGAGCCACACCATTGGCAAGGGATACTTGGCCTTTAGAGTTTACAGTCACACCTGCTGGCTTATCCACAATGAGGAGATCATCATCTTCATATAGGATATGTAAGTCCATTTCAATCGGTTCGTAATCGATTTTTTCCTTCGCCATAGCAATCCAAATCTCGTCACCTTCGGAGATAACATCCTTTGGCGTCGCCTTATGTCCGTTGATGTGGATTAATTTTTCCTCAAATAACTTTACTAAAGACTTACGAGGATATCTCGTATCAAGGACTTCGCCTAGCAAGATGGCCACAGTATCACTCATTATGACCGCTTCTTGTTTCTTAGACGACGGCACTGCAGCAAGCTTGTTAGTATGTACAGCTTCTAAATCCGCAGCAGTCACAGTCCACAAAATATCGTCAGGACGATGTGTTTTTCTCGCCATTAGTATCTCCTTTCTACGAGCTCATTATCTCGTGGCATATAGTTGAGTAGCGAGCTCGGTTGAACAGCTCGGCCACGTATATTCGTTTGTTCAAAGGTAATGGTCAGCTCTTGCTTAGGGCGTGTTATGGCCACATAGAACAAGCGTTTTTCTTCGTCTTCACGTCCTTCTGCAATGGCAAACGGGCTTGGGAAGGTACCTTCGTTGAGGCCTGCTAGGAATACATGGTCAAACTCGCTCCCCTTTGCTTGGTGGATAGTGATGATAGGAATGCGGTCTTCGTTTCGTACTTGTTGAGCTGGCTCACCTGCGGTGAGGGCCGCCATCTGCAAGATTTGATTTAATCGAGCTAAACCGGCTGGTCCTTCATAGGCAGCATCTAGTTTCTCCATAATGCGATATAGATCCCGTATATGCTCTACCTTTGCCGCTTCCCCATGGGATTTATAGTATTCTAGAACCCCCATTTGATTCATAATGTACGCCAATAACTTCGTTGGTAATTCCGTATAAGCCTTTCTGCGTAACGTCGCCATTTGGGACGCAATGTTAGTGAAAGCCGCTTTATACTTATTGATGGCCACCATACGACCAGTCGTTGTAGGCACAATATTTTCTTTTACTGCATAGATTAAAAGTTGTGCTGTGGCCAAGATATCGTCCATTGCATTATGCGTAGGCTCATGATTGATAGGAAACTCTGACGCTAGGAAGCCCAATTTATGATTCGGCAAATTAGGATAAAATCTACGATAGATGTCCAGTGTATCGTAAATAGCCTTGAACTCTGGGTTACCTAAATTATGACGTGCCAATTCATTAGTAAAGATGGTCACATCATAATTTACATTGTGGCCTACAATAATAGCATTCTTCGAGAATTCCTTAAAGGCTTGCAATACTATGGCTGACTCTTCGCCGTGTTCCTGTAAATACGCATCGGAGAAGCCGTGTACCTCTTCTGATTGTCCTACAGGTACGCCTGGGTTGATAAAGCGTTCAAAGGTCTCTAGGACCTGCCCATTTTCATCAATGCGGATAGCCGCAATTTGAATGATACGATCCTGGGACGTGTCGGTACCTGTACTCTCTACATCGTATACTACAACTTCGTGTTTCTCTAAACCACTGACGAGCTTGGCATAAGGCTCGGCTTCAAAGATGGGCATATCCATAAAGTCCGTCAATTTTAAGCCTACTTGGCGCGTCTCAGGGCTTTCAATAGCGGCGATACGAGCGTCACCGATGCCGGCAACATAGCGTTTTATAATGCGCTTAGCGCTGACGGAGTCATTCGGGTTCATAAGCAGTTTAAAATAAGCCATAACGTCTTTGATTTCTTGCCGTCTAAAGAATTTAAACTCGTCAATAATCATGAAGTGACGGCGTTCGTCTTCAGGCTTTTCATTATTAAGGCGTTCAAAGGAATCGCTCAGCCGTTGCGCCTTTTTATTATCTCGTACGAGAACACCAATATTAGCATCCTTTGGCAAGGTGCAGATAGTTTCATAGATATATCGGCCCTCAAGATAGCTGTTTTTACAGCCTTTAATGAGAACAGGCTTACCCTTTCTTTCACTATTGGCGCGAGGCAATTCAGTATAGATAGAGCCTACCAGATCAGGGAACATATTTTGCAATGTTTTGAAAGCCATTGTAAAAAGCGTCCAGTTTGAGCGGTAATTTTCATAGAAGATGATTTTTAAAGGCTTAAAGTCCGCATCAAACTGCTTGAGCAAGCGGAATGGGTCGGACCCACGCCATTCGTAAATAGTTTGGAAATAGTCACCACATAATAGGACGTGATTACCTTCCCAAAGCATTTCTAATACCTTGTACTCTAGTACGCCTGTATCTTGCATTTCATCTACAGAGATATAGCTATAACGGCTACGCCAACGCTCCCGAACTACTGGATCTTGGAATAGGCGATGAACACCGCAAATAAGATCTGTGAAATCTAGACCATGGACAGAGGCTAAGCTTTCATCATAAGCGGCAATCCATTCGTGACCATGGTTCAAGAAGTCATGGAGCTCACTATAAAGAACATTGCCAAAGCTAGAGAACTGTTGCTCAATAGCAGGACGCTGTTCCTTTTGCAAACGATCAATAGTTCGTTTATAATCGCCTACCAGATCATCAGAATAAAAGCCATATAAGGATCGATATTCTTTTACCATGGAGATGATATTGGCAAAGGACATTTCTCGCAATTTACCTGGACGATACGGTTCAGACAATTCCTTGCAATCCTCTTCATCAAAGATGGTTACATCCGTATACAAGGTTTCGTTGCGCTTGCCCTCTTGTTGGAGCACGAAAAAGCAAAAGCTGTGGAATGTACTAACCTCCACAGCCTTTGCAGGACTGCCTACGAGCGATCGAATGCGGTCTTTCATCTCATTTGCGGCCTTGTTCGTAAAGGTCATGCACAAGATATTCTCCGCCTTCGCATAGCCGCCCTCAATGAGGTGAGCCACTCGATAAGCAAGTGTATTCGTTTTTCCCGTCCCAGCGGACGCTAACAAGAGGATATTCTGTTCAACTTCATCAATAACGCGTTGTTGTTCACGATTGATAAGCATGAGGTCCTCCTATTTTAAAAAGCCGTACCATCCGGCAGCAATGAGCATTGGAATAGGGCCAAGAATTGCTGTTAAAGCCCATACGCCCAAACCAATATCCATAGGAATATTGAGGATATGAACGCATACTAAATACGTCAAAATACCAGTTACCGCATTCATAGCCACTCGTTTAATGGTGAAAAATGCTACTTTGAAAGCAATGTAGGCTACAGCAACGGATACAACCGCCGATATAATCGGTGATGCTAATAAAGCTCCCATATTATCCTTTCATTTCTTGGCGGTTCACTACAGCACCGCCTAACGTTAATTCATCGGCATATTCGATATCGCCGCCCACAGGAACACCGCGGGCAATACGCGTTACCTTAATGCCACTTGGGCTTAATAAACGCGCCAAATAAAGAGCTGTCGCCTCCCCTTCTACGTCTGGGTCAGTAGCGAGGATAACCTCTTGTACCACACCATCACGAAGGCGGGCAATCAATTCTTTTACGCGAATATCATCAGCACCGATGCCCTCCATAGGGGACAAGGCACCTTCTAATACGTGATATAAGCCCTTATAGTCACCACTGCGCTCGATAGCAATGACATCGCGAGATGTTTCAACGACCATAATCGTCGTTTGATCTCGGTTCGGATTGCTACAGAATTCACAAGGATCTTGTGTTGATAAGTTAAAGCAAATAGAACAGTGACGTGTAGCCCCCTTCGCTTCTACGATGGTTTCCACGAGACGGTCTACCTCTTCCTTCGGCATTTCTACCAAATGATAGGCCAAGCGTCTAGCCGACTTGGAGCCGATACCTGGCAAGCGGCGCAGCTGCTCTACAAGCCGTTCTAAAGCATTTGTCATTTAGAATAAACCTGTTGGCAAGTTAAGACCACCAGTTACTTTGCCCATTTCTTGAGCCAAGAGGTCGTCTACTTTTTTGCTAGCTTCGTTTACAGCAGCCATCACTAAGTCTTCTAACATTTCTACATCTTCAGGATCAACTGCAGTTGGGTTCAATTTCAAAGACTCGATGATTTTTTCGCCGTTCATCACAACTGTTACAGCACCACCACCAACGGAAGCCTCTACTGTACGAGTTTTTAATTCTTCTTGCATTTTCTTCATATCTGCTTGCATTTTTTGAACTTTTTTCATCATGCCAGCCATATTGCCCATACCTTTACCAAACATTGTAATTCCTCCTTTTAGGATCTACGTCCTATACTAATATTCTAATTGATTTATTCTTCGATGACCTCGACGATGATGTCGTGATCTTCAGATAGTTTCTCTAATGTTTCTGCCAAGAGAGGATTGTTTCGTTCCTCTTCCGTCATATGCTCTGGATCCCATGCATATTCACGAGCTACCGTCACGCTATCGATAGGTGCGACCTCAATAGGTGTTTGTGAAAGCATAGACTGCCCTTCACTTTGATGCGGGGTTCCCTGTTGCTGTTCGCCCCCATCAGACTTTGGGACAGCTTCCACCTCAATATGCGCACCGCTATCCATAGGGCGTTCTAAGACTTCCCCATCATCGCTAATAACGGTCACACTATCTAACGGATGTGGCGGCATATCATCTAAGGATGATACATAAGATTCCTCCATATCGTCTACAGGCACATCATCAAAGGAATGAACAGGAATATCATCGCCTTCCATAGAACCCGCTAGTGACTCAATAGGAATCTCACCATCAATCACCTGAGTAGATGGAGCGCCATCAAAGGATGTAATCGGTACATCACCACCAGATGGTAAGGTTTCTGCTCTGGCCTCACTTGCAACCGCACCAGATGTGGCACTGACAGCACTACCGCCTGTCTTCTTTGCTAAGAAAGCCAGCGCTGCCGCCTTTGCCGCATCCACCGCTGCTGAATCAGGCTTACTTGGTTGCTCATCAGTTGTAGGCCCAACTTGAGCATTCTTTTCGTTCGTCTCTTGTGCATAGCTAGCACCTTGCGAAGAGGACGAATTTGTAAAGTCCATCTGTGTCGGCTGTGCTCCAGATGTTGTACGTACATCAACCATTGGTTCTGGTGGACGTTGCGGCGCTTTCACTTGGTGCTGCGTCGTACTACCAGAGGCCTTTTTATAGTCTTTGTAAACTTGTGTGAGGGCATCAACGATTTCTACATGTACCGGATAGCCTAGCGTATATGTGAAAGCATCTACCGCTTCTGCCAAGTTTACTTCGTTGGTCATTACATTGAGGTGCAATGTATTTTTGAAGGCCATTACCGCTTTGCTTTGGTCTACGTATACGAGCTGACCTTGTCCAATTACGGTAGAGGTCATATTGCGATTACTGTCCTTCAAGTATTTAATAACATTGGCCTGTACATTGCGATACTCTTGAGCCGATAAGATTTGATCACTAATAATAGCCTGCGTACTAATACCTTTTTTACCGCGACCTTTAGCTTGATTCCTAGCAGGTCGTTGTGGTGCGCCCCCAGTACTTGGTGGTGGCGCCATACCAACACCGCCTATCGGCGGAGGAGCCATGCCCACTCCATTCATAGGAGGAGGTGTGCTACCAGGCGCTCCTAACGGTGGAGGTGTCATACCAACATTAGTAGGCGGTAGTGTCATGCCTGCATTCGTAGGAGGTGGTGTCATTCCTACGCCACTTGGAGGTGGTACTGTACCAACCGTAGCATTTTGATCACTACTCATTGGAGCACTCTGTACAGTAGCATCATTATCAACAGGGACAAAGTTATTAGCATAACTGCCTTGAGGTGGTCCAAATGCATTAGCACCGTAAACAGGTGCAGGGGCTACCGCTGGACCTCGTTGCTCTAATTGAGCCATGCGGTTTAATAGGTCATTTCGTTCAGAGCGCTCAGAAGACTCTAGTGCATATACACGGTCTTCTAAGCTTTCATCAACAGAGCCTAATTTAGCACATAAAACGAGCAAGCCCATTTCAATGATAGTTCGTGGATTATCCACCTGTTTTGCATCATTCATGATAGATTGCGCACTGCGCACATATTGGTTAAGCTCATTAAAATCGATGCTTTCAGCTTGAGCTAAAAACTCAGCCTTAAAGGCATCATATACCTTGAGCTCGTCCGCATCAGGAGCCACCTTACCGACAAGCAAAGCACGCACATGCTGAATGAGGGCTTCCATAATTTGCGTCGCATCACGACCTTCTGCTAAGGCATCGTGAATATAGGACAACAACTTAGGTCCATCTCCATTACGTAACGCATCAAGGAAATGAATAATCCATTCCTTACTAACAAGACCGATGAGCTCTTCTACTACTTGCGGCGTAATAGAGCCCGTCGCCATCCCTGCACATTGGTCTAAAATACTCAACGCATCACGCAAACCGCCATCTGCATGAACTGCGATGAGCTGAGCTGCTGCAGAATCTAAGCCAAAGCCTTCCTTTTCCGCCACATAGGATAAACGCTGTGCGATATCATCAGATGTAATACGTCTAAAAGTATAACGCTGACAGCGAGATACAATCGTAACAGGTAGCTTCTCAATTTCTGTAGTAGCAAAGATAAACATAACGTGAGCCGGTGGCTCTTCGATAGTTTTTAAGAGAGCATTCCACGCTTCTGTCGTCAGCATGTGGGCTTCGTCGATGATGAACACCTTTTTACGGCCCTCAACAGGCATAAATTTGACGCTTTCACGAAGGGCACGCACCTCATCGATACCACGGTTTGATGCGGCATCGATTTCAAGGACGTCCATGGACTGACCGCTCAAAATAGATTTACAAGCACTACATTCGTTGCAAGGGTGATCCGTTGGACCATGCTCACAGTTGATAGCACGTGCAAAAATCTTAGCCATACTTGTCTTACCAGTCCCCCGCGGACCGGCAAACAAATACGCATGAGCTACCTTATCTTCACGGATAGCGCGCATCAATGTATCCGATACCTGATGCTGACCAACCACATCGGTAAACGTCTGTGGACGGTACTTACGATATAACGCAATATATGCCATTGGAACACCCCCTTTTTCCGAAAATTACAATACTTTATTATACCATATTCAGGAAATTCTGACTTCCTTAATAAAGTATCATGCATCCTAAATTAGACATAAAAAAAGCGGCCCTTCAGGCCGCCTTGCAATATTCGATCACGACAGCCCCCGGGTTCCCCGTGGCACATGAAGGTTACCGCTTAGTGCTGCTACCTCTCAGTCCTGACACGATTCACAGGCCCCCATTGCACGGGCCCGAGAACTGCCATGATCCAATATTGCAATACAAATATTATACATGAAAATACCTCTATAGTCAAAGCACTCCCCCTCATAATTCCCTCATTTATCTTTAATATTAAAATAAATTTTAGTATAATGATTATATGTAAGTCACGTATGTCCTAATATAAACTTATTTCTAAAAAAGTATCAATATTAATTATATTATCAACTAGACACTCAGAGTTAATTTTTTCAATACCTTATTTACTCTATCACTAGACTTTTGAACTTGGAAACTTTATTTAATGTAAGCAAATTTCCCTCTATTTAATTTATGCCAAATAATACTTATGTTCTTTTATAGACACTCTATCTTTAAGCTTTATTCCTATCAATCACTCATAACTCAATAATGTACATTAAAAAGAAGGTGAGCCTTGTGGATCTTAATATTGATCTTAATCTACCAGAACCCATAAATAAATCCTTAAATCCTATTGCAACTGCAGCCGGAGAAACATTCGCCAATATTTGGAATGCTTGTTTCGCCCCAGTTAATTTATGGGCACAAAAAAGAATCATTAAACATAAACAAAATTTTTTAGAGTTTAAACAGTCTGTAGAAACTCACTATACCAATATTCCTGATCAATATAAAAGTGAGCCAAATTTAAGTATTATTGGGCCAGCTTTAGAGGCATCAAAATTCTATATCGAAGAAAAATCGATTAGAGAAATGTTTACTAAACTAATAACAGCTGATATGGATTCACGCAAAAAAAACAATCTCCATCATTCTTTCGTTGAGATTATCAAACAACTCTCACCACATGATGCCTTATTATTATCCAAGCTCCCCAAAGTAGGTCCCATAGGTGAAATTCGTTTATATCATAAAGATGAAGCAACTTACTCGTTGCAAACAAAAGAAGACTTAATTATTATTCCTAATATTCCTGAATTAATAAATATTGACACCTCTATAGCAATAAATAATCTTAATAGATTAGGGTTAGCTCAAATAAACCATATCATGAGTCTTGTTGACGAAAGTTGTTATGCACCTTACGAGAATTTAGCTGAATTTAAGAATGGATTACTTTTAGTTGAAAGCAATCCAGAGTTATATACTAAAGTAGAGGTTTATAAAGGAATGTACTCAATCACGCCATTCGGAGATGCCTTTAAATCTATTTGTATCTAATTTAAGAATTCTCTTTTCTGCTAAGAAAAACATTTTATCACAAAGTAATCCTAACATTTTAATCAAATGATTATTGTCTAAAGAGTTTTATTAAGCTAGGAATACTGTTAAAACCAAAAATATTCAAAGACTATTGACATCCCATTTGGAATGTTTATCTCAAAACTAGTCAAAAATATTAATTATAAATATTATAAAAGAAAAGAAAAATTAGTATTTCGATTGTTCAAGCATAATTAAACACAAATTATTATAGGCTTATAATGATAATCTTTTATTAGTTTAATATGCACAACAAATTCCGAAAATAAGTTCCAACTATAGATAGATAAAACTAAATTAAAAACATAAATTTCAATTATCATATATTATGTAATTTTATTTTTATCAATAAATATATTGGGAGGTAAAAATGCCAATTAGAGATTTTCCTACACCTCATATACCACCTAAACTACCAATAGTTAATGTTATCGATAAACTTATCCGCTCCAAAACATTCTTGAAAAATTCAATCAATGGAGATTCATCATTATCACGATTTATTGGATACTTACAAAACATCCCAAATCCTACAATTCTGATATCTGCATTAACAGTCCAAGAGGCTGTACTCTCGTCTAAAATAGAGGGAACAATTGCAACTATTGAGGATGTTATAAACAATACTCCATCTACCGATATTATAAAAAATGATATAAAAGAAATTGAAAACTATATAATAGCTATACAATATGCCTTTGCTGAATTCAAAGAAAAAGATATTTCTATAACAAAAAATATGATCTGTGCCCTCCATAAGGTTTTGCTATCTGATAATGTGAGAGGTGCATCTAAAGCTCCTGGGCAATTTAAAACGGAACAAAATTATATCGCTAATAAAGTTCTTGGTTATTTTACCCCTTTACCGCCTTATTTAACCGAGGAGTATATTGAAAACTTAGTTGATTACATCAACTCCGCAAATGAAATTACACACTTAATTGCAATTGCAATTATACACGCACAATTCGAAATGATACATCCATTTAAAGATGGAAACGGCCGTGTCGGTCGTCTATTAATTCCATTATATTTATTTATTAAAGGCTCTATTCCATACCCTGTCTTTTATATCAGTCGTTACTTTGCCGCCAATGACAATAAATATAAAGAATGCCTTCATAATATTTCTCAAGCTGATATCAGTTCACCTGCCTATTATCAAGCATGGGAAGATTGGATTTCTTTTTTCCTAGCTGGTGTTGAAGAAGAAAGTAGCCTCCATATTCAGTCTGCGAAAAATATTATTGCCCTCTATAAAGAAATGATTGAGCATGTAAAAAAAACAGAACATATACAAATTATCGATTTTATTTTTGATAAGTTACGTGCCACACCTAGCGAAATTATTCAACATACACAATTAGGCAAAACTGCTGTTTATAGCACACTAAATCTATTAACTGATCTAGGCTATCTCTCTAAAATAGGGTCTCCAAGGAAGAGTATATTTATCTTTACCAAATTAGTAGATATTTTAGAATAGTTTTTAAAACGCCTACTTTAAAAACTTATTCAAAATAAGTTTAAAAAAATACTATTTTAAAAACTTATTACATAGTAAGTATTAAAAAAGACTATTTTAAAAACTTATACTCATATATTTAATAATTTTAGTTCGATATAAAAAAATCAAGATCAGAAAAAAGCTAATCTATTATCATAGCCAAAGAACTTTCATTCCCCCACATAGAAATTTTTTTATGATTTTTAACTATCCATCAAACTAATTTAATAATACAAAACTCCCACTAGTTTTAATCAACTAGTGGGAGTTTTGTATTATCATTGTTTTATAACTCTATTTTGCATATTTTTCTTTGAATGCAGCTAATTGTGCTTCTTCCAAGGATAAGCCTTGTTCTTTATAGCGTTCAATAGCAGCGTGCATTTCTTCATATGCTACAGGTACAACTTTTGTAAATCTGTTTACAAAGTTATTCCAGTTTTCAAGGATGTGACGGCCTTTAGCGGAATTAGTGTGCAATACGTGTTGTTCTACTAATTCTTTAATGCGTTTAAGGTCATCATTATTAGCAGGACGTAATTCTACAAGGCCTGTATTTACATAGCGTTCATCGCAATCGAGGATGTATGCATAGCCACCGGACATACCTGCTGCGAAGTTACGGCCAATTTTACCGAGTACAAGAACTTCGCCACCAGTCATGTATTCACAACCATGGTCGCCCAAACCTTCCACAACAGCAGTGATACCACTGTTACGAACAGCGAAACGTTCACCAGCTACACCGTTAATATAGGCTGTACCAGATGTAGCACCATAGAAGGCAACGTTACCGATAAGGATGTTTTCTTCCGCTTCGAAAATAGATTTCTTAGGCGGATATACAGTAATTGTACCACCGGACAAGCCTTTACCGAGGTAATCATTCGCATCACCTTCAAGTTCTAATGTCATGCCTTTAGGAATGAAAGCACCAAAGGATTGGCCTGCAGAGCCTTCAAAGTTCAACTTGATTGTGTTATCTGGCAAGCCGCTTTCACCATAACGACGTGTCACCTCAGAACCAACCAAGGTACCTACAACACGGTTAATGTTGTTGATAGCCAATTTAGCGCGAATTGGTTTTTGGTCCTCAATGGCAGGACGGCACATACGCAAGAGCTTGGACATGTCCAATGTGCGTTCCAATTCGTGATCTTGGTCAATCATGTGCATATGACCTACAGATGCATCGATGTATGGGTGGAACAATACGCGTTTAAGGTCAACGCGAGACAATTTGAAGTTATCGTCTTGAGATTTTTGACGAACAAGGTCGATACGGCCTACAAGTTCAGCTACGGAGCGTATACCTAATCGAGCCATGATTTCACGCAATTCACGAGCGATGAAGATCATCAAGTTTTCTACGTACTCAGGTTTACCTGTAAAACGAGCACGCAATTTTTCATCTTGTGTCGCTACACCATAAGGGCATGTGTTGAGGTTACATACACGAGCCATTTTACAGCCTACAGCAACGAGTGGTAATGTACCGAAACCAAATAACTCAGCGCCAAGCATAGCCGCAACAGCTACGTCAAAACCAGTCATCAATTTGGAGTCTACTTCCAATTTAACGCGGTCACGCAATCTGTTGAGCATCAATGTTTGATGTGTTTCGGACAAGCCTAATTCCCAAGGCACACCAGCGTGTTTTACAGATGTACGGCCTGCCGCACCTGTACCACCATCGTAACCAGAGATTAGGATATTGTCTGCTTTCGCTTTTGCCACACCTGCAGCGATAGTACCTACGCCAGCTTCAGATGTTAATTTAACGGAAATACGAGCATCTTTGTTAACGCATTTCAAATCGTAAATCAACTCAGCCAAGTCTTCGATGGAGTAAATATCATGATGTGGTGGTGGAGATACGAGCTCTACACCAGGAGTGGAGTGACGAGCTTTCCCGATTTCAGGGTATACTTTTTTACCTGGTAATTGACCACCTTCGCCTGGTTTAGCACCTTGTGCGCATTTAATTTGCAACTCTTTTGCGTGGATGAGGTAATTTGCAGTTACACCGAAACGGCCAGATGCAATTTGTTTTACTTCGGAGTTCATGCTGTCGCCATTTGGCAATGGTTTGAAACGAGCTACATCTTCGCCGCCCTCACCAGAGTTAGATGTAGAACCAAGACGGTTCATAGCGATAGCAATCGTTTCATGAGCCTCTTTACTGATAGCACCATAACTCATAGCGCCCGCTTTAAAGCGTTTTACGATGGATTCTTCAGGTTCAACCTCTTCGATAGGAATACCGCCGCCCACTGGGTAGTTCAATTCCATCAAGGAACGCAATGTTACATGATAATCATTGCGAATCGCTTTAGAGTATTCTTTATATTTGGCGTAATCACCGTTGATAAGGGATTCTTGTAAAAGATCAATTGTTTTAGGGTTGAACAAATGCTCTTCCCCATCTTTTACAGGGCCATACCAACCACCTGGTTCAAGCACAGATTCGTCGGATTTGAAAGCACGGTCATAACGAGCCAATGCTTCATTGGCAACGCCTACAAGACCAATCCCGCCAATACGAGTTGGTGTATTTACGAAGAACTTATTAATAAAGTTGGTGTTCAAGCCCAAAGCTTCGAAAATTTGGGCACCATGGTAAGAACGAACTGTGGAGATACCCATTTTGGACATAACCTTCATAATGCCGCCTACAGCTGCTTTAATGTAGTTCTTTTCTGCTTGTTCAGGTGTAATATCACCAAGACGTTTACGAGCTTGTAAATCGCGTACAGTTTCAAGAGCCAAGTAAGGATTGATAGCTGTTACACCATAACCGATCAATGTACAGAAATGATGTACTTCGCGAGGCTCACCAGATTCGAGGATAAGACCAATTTCTGTGCGCAATACTTTTCTAATTAAGTGATTATGAACAGCTGCTACAGCTAACAATGCTGGAATTGGTGCATGATTTTCATCTACTTCACGGTCGGATAAAATCAATACATTTTGCTCTGTACGTGCTGCTTCTTCGGCTTTTTCGCACAATTCAGTCAACGCATCACGCAAACCATCCGCACCCTTAGTTGGGTCGAAAAGGATTGGTAATGTAACAGATTTCATTCGACGGCAGTCTAGAGCCTTAATGGACGCCAATTCTTGATTTGTAAGAATTGGTGTACGCATGGACAACGCATAGGTACCAGCTTTATTAGGATCTGTTAAGTTACCAGAGTTACCAAGCATAACACGAGTAGATGTAACCATTTCCTCACGAATGGAATCGATTGGAGGATTTGTTACTTGCGCGAACATTTGCTTGAAGTAGCTGTATAACAATTGTGGTTTATCAGACAAGATAGCAAGTGGAGCATCGGCACCCATTGCACCTACAGGGTCTTTACCATCTTTTGCCATAGGTACGATCATACGTACAAGATCTTCTTGAGTATAACCAAAGGCTTGTTGCTTTTTGAACAAATCGTCTACTTTTGGAATATCGCTTTCATCAGCTTGAGTAATTTCAGACAAGTGGATAACATGTTCTTTTACCCATTCATCATACGGCAATTCAGTAGCAACGCGTTGTTTGATTTCTTCGTCGGAAATAATGCGTTGTTCTTCAGTATCGATGAGAAGCATTTTGCCTGGTTCCAAGCGACCTTTAGCGCGAATATTTTCAGCGTTTTCGTTTACTACACCCACTTCAGATGCCATGATAACACGATCATCAGTTGTTACATAGTAACGAGCAGGACGTAAACCATTACGGTCAAGTACGCCACCGATAACAGTACCATCAGTAAAGCCCATAGCAGCAGGGCCATCCCATGGTTCCATCATGAAGCTATTGAACTCATAGAAATCATGTTTTTCTTGGCTCATGAGATTGTTGCGTTCCCAAGGTTCAGGGATCATCATCATAATCGCATGAGGCAAGGAACGACCTGTCATGTGCAAGAATTCCAATGTGTTATCGAACATAGCGGAGTCAGAACCGCTGTCATCAACTACAGGGAATACTTTTTTGATGTCTGGGAATAATGGAGATTCCGCCTTACCTTCACGAGCATTGATCCAGTTTACGTTACCACGGATTGTATTGATTTCACCATTATGCACTAAGAAACGGTTAGGATGCGCCCGAGCCCAACTTGGGAATGTATTCGTACTAAAACGAGAGTGAACCATAGCCAACGCAGATGTAAAGTCAAGGTCGCTCAAATCAAGGTAGAAGTCACGCAATTGACCAGGTGTTAACATACCTTTATATACGATTGTTTTAGAGGACAAGGATGCAATATAGAAATCACTAGATAATTCCTTGCTCAATGGAACAATGCGTTTTTCAGCTAATTTACGAATAATATATAATTTACGTTCAAATTCTTTATTATTAGTTACGTCTGGGCCTTTACCGATGAGGATTTGAATCATCCAAGGGCGAATAGCAGCTGCTTCTTTACCAACCTTTGTACCATCAACTGGCACTTCGCGCCAACCAAGAACAACTTGACCCTCTTCGCGTACAACCTCTTCGAAAATGCGTTTTTGCTCGTTACGGAGGCTTTCATATTTGTGAGCAAACACCATCCCTACGCCGTACTCACCAGCTGCAGGCAAGTTGATACCAAGCACTTCGCATTCGCGTTTAAAGAACTCATGTGGAATTTGTACTAAAATACCAGCACCATCCCCTGTGTCCTTATCGGCACCAGCACCACCACGGTGTTCAAGGCGCTCTAAAATACGCAAACCATCATCGATAATATCGTGGGATTTTTTACCTTTAATATTAACGACAAAGCCCATGCCGCACGCATCCTTTTCAAATTGGCTGCTGTACATACCATTAGCTTCTAGTCTAGCTTGATCTAGACGTTGTTGCTCGATTGTGCTCTGATTCATATCCATAACGTGCACTCCTTCATATCACTTGATCATCCCAAGCGCTGCGGCATCGTTCCGTTCGGTCTTGGTGAAAGTATAAACTATAAACTACTTCTAAAGAATCCATTCTGTAGTGATATTATCGGCTGTAATCGTCCATAACCTCATCTAAATTTTAAATTCTATAGAATTTTTGTCTATACATAGTATACTCCTGTCCACTGTGAATTGAAAATATAAAAAAAACATAGTCCATGACTTTAAGTCATAGACTATGCATTTTTATCACTATTGTTTTTTGTATACACGAATACACAATCACTACTTCTCACGACCAAAGTCGTCCCCTACTTCACAGGTTACCGTTATAGGCTCGTCCTTACCATAGGGTACAAAGGTGAGTTCTGACGCATGTAAGCATTGACGTGTATAGGGTTTATTGCGTGTCCCATACATGGCATCTCCCACAATAGGATGACCAATGTGTTCCATGTGCACGCGGATTTGATGTGTTCTGCCGGTTAATAATTTGAACTTCAATAGCGTATGTTCGCCTTCATGACCAACAACGGTATATTCCGTTTGAGCTGGTTGACCAAATTCATCGATGACACGGCGATTATCAAATACTGGATCTACACCGATAGGCGCATCGACAATACCATCTGAGTCAATGCGACCTTCTACAAGGCCAGTATAGATGCGATCGATACGACCAGCTTGTAATTCATCAGTGTAATATTGCTGAGCTTCCTTTGTTTTACCAAAGAGAATACAACCAGATGTGTCTCGGTCAAGACGATGTACAGGGCGCACCTTGTGAACTACACCTTTTTTCGCATAATACCCAGCCACATAGTTACTCAATGTACCAGATTTAGTTTGTCCCGCTGGATGAACAAGCATGAATGGAGGTTTATTAACTACTAGGGTATGTACATCTTCATAAAGAACTGTAATGGGACCTTTTTCTACATCGACACCATAGTCCTTATCCTGTGGTAATTCCAAAGTTAATACATCACCCTTTTTGAGGGAACGCTGGGAATGGGCTACACGGCTATTTACTTTCACCCGTTTCTTGCGGAACATCATTTGAATATCTCGAGAGGATAATGAAAAGCGCTCCTTTACATATTTAGAAACCGTCAATTCTGTTGGTTCTTTCACCGTATACGTTTTCCAGCTCATATTACCACCATTCATTAATATATGTTTTTTGTTCAGGATAGAGAATATCGAAGAATTCTAGCCATTCCTCATTAGCTGAAAGTTTACCTTCAAAAGCAAGATCACGAGCGGTTAATGTGCCCATTAAGAGTTGGCTCAAAGCACCGACTTCAACAGTAATATCTACGTCCCCATCTAATGTGTCAGACACCTTTTTAACAGATGGTGTCAATGCACCGCCATATTGGACTTCATAGCACCCTTCATTCCACTCACAAAGGCTATCTTTCACACCAAAGGTCATTGTAATAGGCATCATCAAAGCCTCTGGGTTTACAGGAATGGATTCGAAGGCAGCTTTCACATCCACAATACGGCTCATCATGTACGGCATTGTGGAATGTCCGCTTTTACCATCTGGATAGAAGCGATAGTATGTATCGTGAAGGCCCTCATTCCAACGAATAGTAGTGCCTTGAGAACGGTGGTTATAGAAGTAGTTCAACAATGCTCGTTGTGCACGACGTGTAGTATAAACTAATTCGGATACAGGAATTTCAGGTTGACCTAAGCGATATACCGCATAGCCTTCGATAACACCTTCATCATTGCGCACTACAGCGATATTCACGCCTTCTGCAAAGAAGCTGCCGAGCAAGCGTTTCCATTCCTTTTCACCGCGTTCAGCATAGCCAGAAAGACGAGCTGTATATGCTTTATATACAGGATCAAGCAATGTCCATTGGTCAACGCTATTAAGTAAACCAAAGCTCAAGGATTTATCAGTCATAGGGCGCAAGTCCTCAAGAGACATAGTGTTCACCCATTGATGAGCATAGAGTTCCCAACCATATTGTTGGTAGAATGCAGCCTTGGAGGGCATCAAAATCGTCAATACTTGACCTCGGTTGCGAAGCTCTTCAAGAGAAGCCTTTAACAACGCACCACCTACGCCACCACGACGAGCCGCTGGATGTGTGGCTACGCCAACCATATAGCTTGTAGGCAATACAGCACCACGAACATTGATATTATATTGACGCAAATGAACGGTACTCAATAATTGATCTTGTTCAAGACCAACCATTGTATTTTCTGGTTCATAGCAATTTGTAAAGTAATATTGGAAGAATGGATCTTCCTTTGGTTCAAAGCAGTACGCCCATAGATTTTCCACATGTGGCGTATCTTGAACTGTTGCAATTCTATATTCCATAAGTATATCCTCGTTATAGTATAAAAACCACGCTCTATCTGTGGCATCACCATGATGATACAAAATATAATCAAATAGATAGGCTAACACTTCTATTATAACAAAAATGAGCTATGAAGCACATCGGCTTCATAGCTCAGATTTTTATTTACCGCCTGTTGCATTATCTGCTTCATTAGCATATACTGCGTCATATTTTTCAGCAAAATGATCTGGATTGTAAGATTCTTTTGCTTGGCGAAGACCAGGCAAGCCCATGTCTTCTTCACGGTTGATGAATTCTACTTCGCTAAATTCATGACGAATGAATTCATTATTGATCGCTTGATACAAACCACGGATATCTGGATTTGCTTTTTCAATGTGAATCAACGCCATTTTATCATTCAATAATTCACCGATACTGAAAGCTTCAACGCGGCCAAACAATTTGATGGCGCCACCTTTAAGCCCTAGTGTCTCCCAATTATCAAATAATAAGTTGATAGCAACCAATTCATCTTCAATACCTTCTTCATGATGAGTTTCTACCCAAGATGCTGCTGTTTCGCGGCACAATGGAATGATATCTTCAGTGATTGGCATATATTCATAGTTAGAATATTGCATACGGAATTGGTTCAAATGGTTTTTCTTTTGACGGAACTTCTTACCAGATAAGTTGATAAGATCTTCAGATTTGTAAATGTATTCGTAGTTGTCTCGGTCAGGTGTAAATTCATAACGACCAGGACATAACTCTTCCATACGCTCTTTTACAACTTTGCTAATACCTTTGAAACGGAATGGCAAATTATTTTCTACGAACCATTCTTTAGCGCGTAACAAACCATCAAGGAACTTTGCATCTTTACCGGCAAACGGAGGCAATAGGAATGGTTCACGTTTACCGCCACCTTGGATGTACAATACACCGTTTTCCTCAGCCCAACGAATACCATACGCATCTTGCCACATAAATAATGTAGTAAAGCAATTATCAGATGCTTCATAATGATGTTGTTCAAAATATTTGTCGATTAATGGTTTGTCTCTTAGTTCAAAACGTTTAAATTCTAAAATAATAATCCCTCCTATCAAATTCCTCGGTCGAGGTATTTACCATGGGTACCTATAACCACATGGTCGTTCATTATAATTTAACAGATTCGCCTAATTCAAAGTTTCCGTCGGTTGTAATTACCTTATCGCCTTCGTTTAGGCCTGAAATAATTGCTACATTATCGTCTTCTGTCATACCGACCTCAATGACACGTACGTCAACCGTATTATTTTCAGTCAATACATATACGTATTTGCCGTCTTGGTTTTCGCGAACCGCTTTGCTTGGTACAGTGAGCATCTTCGCTTTTATATCTGACTCGATGATGAGCGTATAGAACTCGCCAGCCTTGATTAGGCCTTTGTCATTGTTGAAAGTAGCTTTCACAAGAACGCTTGGCACATTTTCTGGCTGAGTCACATCTACATATGTCAATTCACCTGGTAACTCTTGGTCACCTACCTTGAGGAGTACCTTAATACCCTTTTTAGCATCTGGTGTACCTAATTTCATCGCCGCATCACGAGGGATGCTAAGAGAAGCTACCATCGGTGTAGATTGTTGAATCATCATGAACGGACGATCTGCAATGGCCATTTGACGGTCTTCATTGTAAATAGCAGTCACTGTACCAGCTATAGGCGCTACGATTGTAGATGCTGCCATTTGTGCAGATACTTGAGCAATTTGAGCTTGGATGGCTGCCGTATTGGCACCACCGCCACCACCAGTTGTTACCGTCGTAGTTTGTGGCTGAGACCGCTCTACAATGCGATCATATTCTTTTTGAGTAATCATACCCGCTTCGCGCATCTTTTGAGCTTGTGCTAATTGACCACTATCTACAGATGCTGCCGTCGTAGTTGTAACGGATGTCGCATAGGACTGAGCTTGCGCTTGTGCTAATTGACCTTGTAAGGATGCTAGCTGTTGCTGTAAAGCCGATGTATCTACAGTGGCCAAGGTTTGACCTTGTTGTACTTGGTCGCCTACTTTTACAGCATACGCGACCTGCCCTGTCAACGTCGGTGTTACCGTCGCCTTGTTAAGGGCTGTTACATTGGCATCATTATGGATCTGTAGCGGCATATCCTTGTATGTTACATCAGCAACGGATACAGTTTTCGTACCGCAACCAGCAATGGCCAAGGCCATCATCACAACACCAAGCATAGCAACTACAGAATAAATTCGTTTTAATTTCATTCTGTCACTTCCTGTCATATTGATTTTTATCAATACCTTAGTATATCATAAAATCAATTAGAATTGTATGAAAGCTAATTCCTTTAATTTATGGATATAACGGAGGTTCTCATGGAAGAACGGATGGATTTTAGAATTTTAAATAACGGCAGCTTTATTCCCTCTATCGGTTATGGCACTTATAAAACAGGCACCGAAGGGGAAACGGAGCAAGCCGTTGCTAATGCACTTGGCGTAGGTTACCGCTTGCTCGATACAGCCGCTTACTACGGTAACGAAGAGGCCGTTGGTAGAGGTATCAAAGCATCTGGCGTTAATCGTACAGATATCATTATTACTACAAAAATTTGGCACACCGATGCAGGCTACGATAATACAATGCGAGCTGTTGAAAGCTCTTTAAAGAAATTAGACACTAATTATATCGACATTATGCTCGTACATCAACCTTTGGGTGATTACTACGGTTCTTGGCGCGCTATGGAGGAGTTATACGACCAAAACGTATTACGTGGTCTAGGTCTCTCTAACTTTTACGAAGATCGCCTCATCGACTTGCTATATCACTGTAATGTAAAACCTGTGGTGAACCAAATCGAGTGCCACCCGTTTAACCAACGTCAGTCCTTATTACAATTAATGCGTAAACATCAAGTAGTAGGCATGGCGTGGTCTCCATTTACTCGTGATCGCCAACCAATTTTCGACCATCCTATCATCAAGAGCTTGGCTGAAAAGTACGGCGTTAGCAAACACCAAATCATCTTACGTTGGCACATCCAACGAGGCATCATTCCATTGCCAAAGGCAAATAATGTAAGCCATATGGAAGCTAACTTTGATGTATTCGACTTCAAGCTTACTAACATCGACATGGACGTTATGGAATTATTAGATCAACAAGACTTCTTGGAAGACCACCACACAGCACCAGGTCTAGAAAGATTATTACAACTTAAATAGAATATACAACTCCTAATTATGATTAGCAGTAATTAAAATAAATATTACAACTACGATGTCTCAATAAATAAAACAGTATATAAATAACAAAACCACTTATATCTAATTTAGAAGTAGATATAAGTGGTTTTCTTTATTTAGGCACATTAAATACGGCTTGTATAAGTATCATATAGATAACTGTTCCTGCCGCAATCGATACGAGCATATTACGTTTCCATAAATGTAATCCTACCGTAACTAACAAGGCTATGAGCTCCGGAATACCATATGGATACGATAAAACAACGGTCTCCTTAAAGGTATATACCACAAGCATACCCATAACGGCAGCCGGCAAAGCCTTGCCTAAAAAGAGTACAAAATCCGGCGCCTTTTTCCCTGGTGGAAATACGAGAAAGGCACCAAAACGAGTAAGTAATGTACCTGCCACAACAATAGCAACAGTAATGACCATTTCTGTACTAGTCAAGATGTACACCTCCCCACTTGTACGCAATATAGCAGGCTACCAACATACAGCTCATAGATAAAAGCATAAAGAGTGATTTTCCCACCAACAAGAGCATCACAATCGCCATAGCGGCACCAGCTACACCAAAGGCTCTATTTTGGTTATTCTTTGCATTAAGTAGCATTTCAAGAAATACCACAATAAATAGCCCTGGCAATACAAAGTCGATGCCTCGTAAATCTACGGTAGCCAATAGATTACCAAATAGACCACCTACAAAGGTACTAAATACCCAGAATACATAGTTTAGCCAAGACACGTGGAAATAAAACCACTTTTCATCTACATCATCAGGCAATTTTGTTGCCATATTAATGGCAAAACTTTCATCACACATCCAAGCAACTGTAGGTAACCACTTCCATCCCATATGTACATATTTCTGCAGCGCAGATAGACCATAGAAGAAGTGACGGCCATTGACGAACATGGTCAAAACAAAAGCGTTTAACGGATCAAAGCCCGCCATAAGCATGCCAATAGTTACGAATTCCATGGAACCTGCGAAAATAGTGGCTGCTAAAACAGGTGCCGTCCACCAAGGGAATCCTTGGCTCGTAGCATATAAACCAAATCCTAAGCCTATGAAAAAGAAACTTATGCCCATAGGAACCATAATAGGAAATGCAAAAGAAAAGGCACTTCGATGCTTTATGTCACTCAAAGGATTTTCTCCTTTCGAAATCATACATTATATATTATGTAAACGATAGTCAAAACTAATCTTAGTCCTCTTCTAGACGATAAAACTAATTTGAACAATAATAAAAGACACCATATGGTGTCTTTTATATAAGCTATTTTATTATACATTGTATATAATTAGTGTCAAATTTTGATGGCTTTAACCAAATGTATTATAAAGCGCGCGTTAAAATTTCACGAGCTACGTCTGGTGTTACATCGCCTTTTTCACCAAGTCGAGTCATGCCATGGTCTTCTAATTGTTTCACAACTTTATCAACTGCTTCTTCGCCTAGACCATAGTCTTTCAAATGTGTAGATACGCCAAGGGACTCGAAGAATTCACGCGTTTTAGCGATAGCCTTATCTGCTTTTTCTTCGTTTGTACCTTCTGTGATATGCCATACACGTGTAGCATATTGTGCCAATTTTTCAAGCTTGTCTGCTTTTTTCACTTCTAACAATGCAGGTAATACGATAGCTAATGTAATCCCATGGTCGAGATGGTACGCCGCAGTTAACTCATGACCGATAAGATGTGTTGCCCAGTCTTGTGGCACGCCTGCACCAATCAAGCCGTTTAATGCCAAGGTAGAAGCCCACACGTGGTTAGCACGAATATCGTAGTTTTCTGGATTTTCTACCGTTTCTTTGCCGATTTCAATCATAGTTTTTAGAATACCTTCGCTGAAACGATCTTGAATACGACCTTCTACAGGGTATGTTAAATATTGCTCTGTGGTATGCACAAAGGTATCAATAACGCCATTCTTAACTTGTTTTTCAGGCAATGTGAAAGTCAATGTTGGATCAAGCATGGAGAACTTAGGGAATACTAAGCTACTGAATACAGGGAATTTACCATCACCATAAGTAATAACCGCACCATTATTCATTTCGGAACCTGTGGCAGGAAGCGTCATAACTGTACCAAATGGTAATGGATTTGGTACCATGTCTACCGGAACCTCTGGTACACCAGCTTTCATAACCTCAATAACAGGGCCATCATAAGTAGCGCCCATAACGATAAGTTTTGTAGCGTCTACTACAGAGCCGCCGCCTACAGCAAGAACGAAATCTACACCATGTTCTTTAATGAAAGCTACCGCACGTTCACACGTTTCAAGAGATGGGTTTGGCTCAATACCGCCGAATTGCTCTACCTTACGGTTACCAAGGGCTTTCACAATGCGGTCAATAAGACCACTGCGCACAGCAGATCCACCGCCGTAAGTAATAAGCACCTTTGCATCCTTTGGAACCAATGTATCTAATTCACCTAAACGATCTTTACCAAATACGATATGTGTAGGGTTATAAAAATCAAAGTTAAACATGGGGACCTCCTAAGTATTATGTTTGTATTCCACCATTTTAATTGTATAAAACTTATCTTTATTATATCATATTTCGATTTTTTTAGATATATCTAGATAACGCTACTTTCGATTACTTAATAACTCTACTTTACAATCATCGTAAAAGCCATAGTTTTAATCTATAGCCAACCCCTATATTTTTATCTATATACAAAACCCCATTTACATGATAGGATATATCCATTATATGTATATAGAAAGGGATGTTCACATGAAATTAAAAAAATTTATTGCCCCTCTTCTCGTTGGCGTTTTAGCATTCGCCATCGCAGGCTGTGGCACAGATACAAATCAATCTAGTCAGGCACCAAAGGAAATTAAAATCGGTGCTACTGCTGGTCCTCATGCTCAAGTTGCTGAAGCCGTTGCAAAAGAGGCTAAAAAACAAGGTATCGACCTTAAAGTTGTAGAGTTCTCCGATTATGTAACACCAGATAAAGCTCTTGCTGATGGCGACATTCAATTGAATGCGTACCAACACGTGCCATTTATGGAAAACTTTAATAAACAAAATGGTTCCAACTTAGTAGCAATCGGTAAAACCCTTTTAGTGCGTATGGGATTATATAGTAATAGTGTACATAGCGTACAAGATGTACCTGAAGGCGCTACGGTTTCTATTCCAAATGACCCTACTAATGGTGGTCGTGCATTAGTATTATTAGCTAAAGCTGGATTAATTACGTTAAAAGATGGTGTCGGCTTCAAAGCAACTGTTGCAGATATCACATCTAATCCGAAAAATATAAAGATTCAAGAATTAGAAGCAGCTCAATTACCTCGTAGTCTAGATGATGTAACAATTGCAGTTATTCCAATGAATTATGCACAAAGTGCTGGTCTTAATGTGGAAAAACAAGGTTTCTTCTTCGAATCTAAAGATGAACCACTAACAGTTATCGTACTTGCGGTGCGTAGTGAAGACAAAGACAACGAAACTTACAAAAAAATTGCAGACATTTACAAATCTGATGCTATTAAACAATACATCAACGATACTTTCAAAGGTAGCATTACCTCTGCAAACTAAATAAACAAGAACCGACCTCTATCAAATTAGAGGCCGGTTCTTTTATTTATAATGCCAAAAAGCGATACCCTAACTTTTTAGAGTATCGCTTTTATTTTATTCTTTAGTACCAATTACGTTTATTCTTCAGTGTCGAATGTAACGTCCAATGGTTGGCGTTCCACAATATTGCGATATCGTACTTTAGGATATCCCATGAGAAGGCCACCAGCTACAATTTTATCATCAGGTACACCTAATTCATCTAATAATGGTTGGTATTCAGCTTCTCCAGCATGTTCAAAGAAACCAGCCCAACAAGTACCCAACCCTACAGTAGGTGCATAGAGTTCTGCATATGATAAACAAGAGTGCCCACTATCATGTGTACGATGAATATCCTTTTTAGAACCAATCGCAACGACCAATGCAGGTGCATCACGCAAAATATATTCTTTTCCTTTATCGACTTCTGCTTGTGCCGCACGAGCATACAAGCGCATAATAGGAACGGTTTTAGCCGCTATATGCATCCATTCAAGAACAAGATCTGCAATGCGGCGCAACTTTTGTTTATCCCGAATAACAATATAGGAAATACCTTGTGTATTAGTTGCTGTTGGAGCCATTCTCGCAACATTTAATACCTTGCGAATAAGCTCAGCAGGAACTGGTTTATTTTGATAATTACGAATAGAGCGACGGCTGCGTAAGAATAACTCAGCTTGCTCTGGCGTTAATTTTTGTTCTTTTGTGATATCAATTTGCTCTTTACGTGGTGTCATATCACTATCAAGAGCAAGTGTAGGGCATACAGAAATACAATGCCCACAGGAGATACAACCTCCTTTGCCAGTTACAGGTCCATTTTCGGACATCACTAGCAAGCCTGTCGGACAGTCAGCTACGCAAAGGCCGCATCGTGTACAGACTTCTGTATTGACGGTAAATAACATCTGATAAATCCTCCAAAAACTACTATAAAATTTATTATAACACAATTAATCGAGGGTTATCTAGGCGACGTACTCTTTTGAAAATCAGCCAACCTATTTTGATGGGGCCCCGTTACATTTCGACAACCTAGTAAAAAAAGTACCAATATACTTGCTTGCTCCGTTCTTCGCAAAGTCGCTGCGCAAGTATATTGGTACTTTTTTATTACTATATTTATAAAGACGTCCCATCAAAATAGGTATATCGACCGTCAAATACGTAAGCCCTAGATAACCTGATTAATTCCTATAAAAAAGCTTTATAGTAGTGGTGCCACGCCCTCCATTTGGGAGAAACTAGCCTGCGGCTAGTCCGCAGTTTAGTTTTAAGCCTAATTTAGTCAAAACTGCTTAGCGTTCTTTCTCTCACCCCACAAAAAGCAGATCGAGTAAATATCAGATGTAGCTTGTGATGGGGATCATCAATATATAGAAGGAGATTAGTCGCTTGCTATGGGACTAATTCACAGTAGGTGTTATAAAAATAAAACTAGGTATTTCTGCAGCGACTTTACGAAGGACGGAGCAAGGAGATACTTAGTTTTCTAACCCCTTTCCCCATCACATAAAAGCATATTGAGTAAAGATCAAACGTAGCTTGTGATGGGACTAGTTAATAGCAGACGCTCAAATAATAAAAAGAGGTCCCTATGCAGCGACTTTGCGAAGAACGGAGCAAAGAGGGACCTCTTTTTATTATTTATTGAGTTGTCGCAATCTAACAGGGCCCCATCACAAGCGAAAAAGGAAATTTACTCAAATGCTTTTATAAGTTCCATGTATTCCGCTTTGTGTGTCATTCTCCATGTGCCAAAGTCTGGTTCTGGGGATTGGTTCAGGATGTTTGCCAAGGCTTCTAAGAATTCTGGAATTTTTGTGGCTACAATATTACCTGCCATTTTACCGAAGTTTTCAGATCCCATATGCTCAGAGCCACCGTCTACGAGGATAAAGGCTACTGTAGGTTTCTTATCTACTAGTTTTACAGCACCATGGAAACCAATTTCACCGATTTGGTGTGTACCGCAGGAGTGTGGACAGCCGGAGATGTGTAAACGAGGTAATTTTCTTGTATCTACGCCTTTTTCTTCAAGGTGTCTGAAGATGTCTTTTAAAAGACCATTGGAGTCTTGCATACCGATTTGACAAACCGTAGAGCCTACACAGGATACGGAACGGCGGAAGTCATTTTCTGCACTGTCATCTGTTAATTCTACAATTTTACGAGCCTCATCAGCAGTAAGGTTGATGAAGAACAATGCTTGGTCTGGCGCAATACGAGCCTCCACTTGATCTAGTGTTACTGCATAATCAAGAGCAGACAATAAATGTTCTACATTAGCATCGCCACCTGCCGGATGGTATTCTACATAGTATAAGCCTTCTTGTTTTTGACGGTGAATACGATCGTTTTCCACAGAATTATCACGCTTACCCGTTTTCGTAATTTCATACGCATAGTCAGCTGGATTAATCGTTAATTGTTCAACCTCTTTCACCATCGCCAATGTTTCTTCATAGGTCTTGATGAAAGCTTCAGCGCCGCCCATTTCTGCAGGCATGTAGCGGGTACGAGCCTTACCACGGTTTTTGAAATTGCCATGGTTAGCAAAGACCATAAGCATAGCTTTCACATGGTACAACACATCTTCAGGTTGCACATCATGTGCCACTGGAATACCAATTCGAGGATTGGGGCCAATACCACCACAAGCGTATACATCAAAGGTATTATATTTCGTTAAATTGAAACCAAGGTCTTTGAATGTAGCATGAGGCGTACTATCAAAGCCATTGTCGATGCCCATTTTAAACTTGCGAGGGATTTTGATGTAGAACATTTGCTCTAGAAGGAACTCGCTAATAGCCGTTGCATACGGCGTTATGTCGAGGGTTTCACGAGGATCAATACCGCGCAAAATACTAGCCACTACATTTGGATTGTCCCCACCAGCACCTCGATTATAGATACCATGGTCATAGCATTCTTTATAGAGGTTTAAAATTGTATCACCATCGAGGCCCTGCATTTGCAAGCATTGGCCGGTAGTGAAATGTACGTGTTGTAAGTTGTATTTACGAATAGCGTCTGCTAAGAACTGCATGTGCTCGCGCGTCATACGGCCCCCATTAAAGCGCCAACGGCTCATACCGGAGTTAGCACCTCGCTCAGCGTAACTACCATAAGCACCAGATTGGCCTTTATAGTCCGCAATAGACATTTCTTTCTTATAGAATTTGTGCGTCATATCTTCAAACTTTGGATAATCTGCAATTAATCGATCTTTCAATTCTTGTGTAATCATACTATTACCCTCTTGGCTTATATTTATTAAGCATAATACAGAACTTTGTAATGGTAAGTATACCATATACGCATACATATGTTAGTAGCCAAGCTCACATTTTTAATATCAATTACAAATAACATGCTTTACAATCTGTAATAATAATCACTTTTAATTAGAGCTAAAAATACTAATCGTACAAAAAAAGAACAGCCCAAAGACTGTTCTTTTATCATTATTAAATTCTACTATATAGGAATAATCCTAAGTCTGCCTATTAAACTCGACCTTCATTAGGATTGTTATAGGCGTCTTTATCGATAGTGCCCATAATTTTATCTACTACAAGAGCATTTGTTAAGGAACCAGATACGTTCAAGCATGTACGGCCCATGTCGATCAATGGATCGATAGCAAGGATTGGGCTAATAGATGTGAAGTACGCACCAAGGCCTGTACCACTAAGGGATACGGATGCGGCCATTGTAGCTGTACCAGGAACACCAGCGATACCAACAGAACCGATGGCGATAACAATAACACTCATGATGTACATAGTCAAATCGAATGGAATATTTGCTACATTAGAGATATATACAACGACAAGTGCTGGGAATACGCCGGCACAACCTTGCATGCCCGCAGTAGTACCGAAAGATGCTACTGTATTAGCTGTTGTAGCATTTACACCAAGACGTTTTGTCAATGTTTCCACAGTCAATGGCAATACGCCCATAGAGGAACGGGATGTGAAAGCTAACAAGAGCGGAGCTTTTGCTTTTTTGAAGTATGTAATCGGATTGTAACCAAAGCTAGAAATCAAGATAGCTTGAACAACGAACATAATCAAAAGGCCAACGTAAAGCAATACTACGAAGAGACCCATGTCTAAGATAGCTTGCAGGCCACGTGTTGCCAATGTAGATGCCAACAATGCAACTACGCCGTATGGCATAAGACCAATAATGAAGTCTGCTACCCAAGAAATCAATTGATGAAGTTCATCAAATAACTTAGTGAAGATTTCCATGCTATTTGTGCCTGTTTTCTTCAACAAACGAGCAACGCTACCCAAGATGATAGCAAATACTACGATACCAATAACATTAGTTTCAGCAGCTGCTTGAATTGGGTTACTTGGAATCAACGCACGGAATGTATCAACCATTGGTTTGATTTCACGAATCTTTTTACCAGATTCAACAATATCAAATCCTTGACCTAAACCAAAAGCATTACCCAAGATAAGACCAACGATAGCAGCAACAGCTACCATGCCAAGGTTTGTAGATACCATGGCAACTACTAACTTTTTAAGGTTAGCACCCGCCTCCATGTGCAAGATAACATGGACGATAGAAATAAATACAATAGGAATAACAAGCATACGGATCAAATCAATGAAACCGCCCCCCACTAGAGAGAACCACTTAGTACTTTCCTTGATGTAAACCACTTTAGATGGATCATCTGGGAAGCCCGCAATGATTTGAACTGCAATACCGAGTACGGCACCAACAATGGTACCAATAATAACGAGATTACCAAAGGATGTGCCCTTGCGTTGCAATACATAAATACCGATTAACGCGAGTACAAACACTGCGATAATAGCGATACTTATTGGATTACTTAACATGAGGTAATCTGTAAAGAATGGAATATTCATAATACACCTCTTTAATTCATATCACAATAATAGGTTATGAACTAAGTATAGCATATATCGAAAATTTTACAAGTAAAACAATACGAATTTTATGAGTTTATCTATGCAGAATCTGCAAGTTCCATAAACACATTAATATCCATAGCTCTACAGGCGCCTATACAGTTCCAAGAGAGCTCTACATCATAATAGAAATCAACACATATAAAAAAGGCGACCTTCCAATGAAGGTCGCCTTTAGTTTATCTAGTTATTATATTATCTATTAACTAAGATATATGTAACGCGGATAGGACCATGAGCACCATCTACAGTTACCAACTCGATATCAGCCGTACGAGACGGACCAGAAATCAAGCAAATGTTTGTAGGGAATTTGGATGGATCATTGTGATAACGTTCAGCCAAATGTTCCATAGTTTGTGTCATACGTGGGTTGATTGTATCAGTATATAATACAGCAATATGAGTTTCTGGCAACAAACTGATTGCACGACCAGATTCTTCACCAGATGCTTGTACTACAGTAGCTGTTTCAGCAATACCGCAGTATGGGAATGTAATACCGATATCAGCATTAGCTGTGTTAGAAATATTTTCTTCACGACCTTTAGCTGGGTCCCATTGGAAGTACGTACGAACACCACCATTAGAAGCTGCGTCTTTTTCGAATAATTCTTTTAATTTATATTCTTCAACCTCAGAAGTGCTTGGGAAGATTACCTTACCATTACCACGTTCTTCGATAACAGCCATAATAGTTTCACCCAATTTATCAGGTGTAGTATCTACGAATTTTGTACCTACTCGTTCACATTGCTCTTTGAACATAGTGATAACTTGTTCATGAGATAATTCTTTGAACATAGTTTCTTGAGGACCATGGCTATAATCAAAAGCCGGTACAGACGTAGGCACTTGATCACGGCCTAATGCACGAGATAAACGTGCAACAAATTGATTACGTTTAACTTCATCCATTATTTTTTCTCCTTTTTCTTGTTCTTTTCATGTTCAGCATATAAATCACGGAATTTCTTGAACTTCAATGTACCCATTTCTTTGGATTTAGTCCAGCCATTCATAACTGGAACAGCTTGAGTCCATGTAGGCATATTACCTTCTTTGTTACTAATCAAGTTCATACCGATAGCGCCAGCTTTTGTACCAAAATCGAATAATGTGGAGTTGCCGAACATCTTAGCAGCTGCTGTGAAGATAGCTTCTTCAGCTTTTGGACGAGTTTTTTCGATGTCAGCCATAATGTGACGGTGTTCCATTAACAACTCATGCAATGGAATAGCTACTGGACAGTTTTCTGTACATGCGCCGCACAATGTGGAAGCGTATGGAAGGTCGCCTGCTACTTCGTAACCTTTGAACAATGGAGTCAATACAGCACCCATTGGACCTGGATATACGGAGCCATAACCGTGACCAGAAACGTGACGGTATACAGGGCAGATATTCATACATGCACCACAACGAATACAACGAAGCATTTCTTGGAATGTACCACCCAAGATACCAGAACGACCGTTGTCGATAATGATGATATGAGTTTCTTCAGGACCATCAGCTTCACCCGCGCGAGCAGGACCAGTCATCATGGAGAAGTAGTTGGAAATTTTAGCACCTACTGCAGAGCGATTCAACATTTCCATCATAACGTCAAGGGCTTTGAAGTCAGGAACGATACGCTCAGTACCTAAGAAGATCAATTGTGTCTTAGGAATGGAGCTTGCCATACGACCGTTACCTTCGTTGGAAACGATAGTACAAGTACCGGACTCAGCTACCGCAAAGTTACAACCATTAACGCCTACGTCAGCTTTCAAGAAGCGCTCACGTACATAACCACGTACGAAGTGAGTCATTTCTGTAGGGTTTTCAGTGCCTGTATAACCTAATTTTTCAGCGAAGATTTCGCGGATTTTGTTACGTTCAAAGTGAAGGCCTGGTACTACGATGTGAGATGGTGGGCTTACTGCAGTTTGCAAAATAAATTCAGCCAAGTCAGTTTCGTTTACTTCGATACCAGCTTCTTCTAATACTTCGTTCAAACCAATTTCTTCAGTTAAGATAGTTTTGGATTTAACAATCATTTTAGCTTCGCGTTGACGAAGGATATCTAAAGCGATTTGAGTCGCTTCTTTATCGTCGAATGCAAAGTGAACTTTAGAACCAGCTTTTTCAGCGTTTTCAGCAAATTGGTTTACATAGTAATCCAAGTGATTAAGTACGTGATCGCGAATTTCAGCTGCTTCAGCGCGGAAATCTAACCATTCAGGAACGTCCGCAACTACTGTATTACGTTTATCATAAAACACGTCTTGTGCTTTTTTGATAGCTGCAACTTTGAAATCGTCAGCCAAACATTCTTTTATACGTGTTTTATAGGGGCGATTGTCATATATAAGTGCCATGTCGTCTCCTCCTTAACGGCAGTTTAAGATTTCAGCAATATGCATTACTTTGATACGGCGATCGATTTCGCCTTCTTTGTGAAGACGGTCAAGCATACCAGCGATGTTCATCAAGCACGCTTGGTCAGAACCGGAAATTACGTTAGCACCTGTGCCAGCGATTTCCAATGCTTTTTCGCGTGTCATAACTTCACTAATTTCAGGGTTTTTAACGGAGAAAGTACCGCCGAAACCGCAGCAACGATCTGCACGTGGTAATTCGATCAAGTTGATATCTTTAACGTTTTTAAGGAGTTTGAAAGGAGGCTCTTTAATGCCCATCAAACGAGTTACGTGGCAAGATGTGTGGTATGTAACGGATTCGTTGAAACGAGCGCCTACATCTTCAACACCTAATACGTCAGTAATGAATTGAGTGAACTCGTAAATTTTGCCGCTCAATCGTTCTGCACGTGCCAACCACTCAGGTTGATCTTTCAAGAAATGATGGTATTCATCACGGATTGCAAATGCGCAAGAGCCGGACATGCTGACTACATATTCAGCGTTCTCGAAGCATTCGATTGTGTTCTTAATAGCGTCCATAGCTGCTTCATTGTAACCAGAGTTAGTAAACATTTGGCCACAACATACTTGTTTCTTAGGCACTACGAGCTCGCAGCCTAATCTTTCAAGTACTTCTACACCAGCCATGCCTACATGTGGGTAGAACATGTCAATCAAACACTGTTGGAAAAGATGAATTTTCATATTATCGTCCTCGTCTTTTCTAGTACTTAACCTAATAAAAAATTTTGATATGTATGTGTTATGGCAAGAATTCTAGTGAAAGTTTTTCAATAATTTTCCGCCCGAAACATTACTTATGCTTTCAAATAAATATTCAAAAGCTTTATCGATATAATTATAAATTAATCATATAGAAAATGTCCAAAGGATTGCTATATTAGTATGTACCCTTTTATTTCTCATATCGTTATGACTTTTTGTAATAACAAACATTGAATTTTATCACAAACACCTCCTTATTTATAAATTATTCTTGTAAAAGTCCCTTAAATTCTAGATTTTGGGAATGTTTATCATTTTGCATTTTCAATAGCTCTCATATCGTTATTTACCTATAATTCATTGAATATTTATATAAATAGGCTTTAAATTTCAAATTCATGTAATTTTTATCCTTATATATTACATTTTCTTATAGTAGTGTATAAATTTAAAAAGTGTTATAATTTATTTTATATAAGTATAGTTTGAAAGGAGCCTTTTCAATGAAACTAAATAAATTATCTTTATCCTTGGCAATTACATTAGCCCTCGGTTCCACATTCGGCATGGCTCACGCCGAAACAACTGCGGCTCATGTAAAATCTGAAGTATCTAGTACAGCTACAAAAGCTGAAGTAGCTGCTAAATCTGACGAACATCGCGTTGATACATCTGTTAAAAATGATGCTAAACGTGTTGATACATCTGTAAAAAATGACGCTAAACGCGTTGATACATCTGTTAAAAATGATGCTAAACACGCAGCTACAGTTGTAAAACACGATGCTAAGCATGCTGATACATCTGCCAAAAACGACGCTAAACGCGTTGATACTTCCGTTAAAAACGACGCTAAACGTGTAGATACATCTGTAAAAAATGACGCTAAACGCGTTGATACTTCCGTTAAAAACGACACTAAACGCGTTGATACATCTGTAAAAAATGATGTTAAAGAAGATGCTGCTAAAGTAGAAGGTAAAAAAGCTGTAAAAGCTAAAGAAAACTTACCTGCTGGTGTATATCCTGACACTAAAGATAACTGGGCTCGCGATGCTATCCAAGCAATGACACAAGCCGGTTACCTTTCTGGTTACGCAGATAACACATTCAAACCTAGCGCTCAAATCACTCGTGAACAAGCAGCTGCTATTTACGGCAAAGTATTACAACATAACTTAAACGAACAAGAATTAGCTGATATCGTAACAAAAGAATCCGCTACTTCCTACTCTGACGTAGAAGCAGATCGTTGGTCTAGCTCTGCTATCAAATTGGTAAGCACTGCAGGCGTAATGGAAGGCACATCTAAAACAGCTTTCACACCTAGCAAAACTATGGACCGCGAACAATTCGTAGCATCCGCAGCAAGCTTGGCTAAGAAATTAAACCTTTCTACACCTGTAAAAACAGAAAAGGTTACTTTCAAAGACGAAGCTAGCATTTCCTCTGCTTACTTGGCAGATATTCAATACATGGCACAACGTGGCATTGTAGCATCTGGGGCGACTGAAAACTTCAACCCTAAACAACCTGTAACAAGAGCACAAGCGGCTACAATTTTGAACCGCATGCTTAACGGTGCAGGTCTTGCAACACCAAAACATACTACAACTGAAGCTAAAGCTGAAACAGCTGTAAAAGAAGATACTAAAAAAGTAGAAAAAACAGTTGAAAAAGATGCATCTAAAGTAAATAAAGATGCAAAAAAAGACGCTGCAAAAGCTGATAAAGCTGTAAAAGAAGATGCTAAGAAAGCAGAAAAAGCTACTAAAGCTGATGCTAAAAAAGTAGAAAAAGACGTAAAACACAATAAAAACGAAGCAGTAGCTCAAAAAACTGAACCTACTCGCACAGTTCGCCCTGTTCGTCGTAGCACTTTAAAAGCACTTGATCAAAAACAACAAGCTGCTTTAGAAGATAAAGTATTCAATGAATTGAATAAAACATATAAAACAGAAGAAGCGTTCCAAGATTACGGTGTAATGTACTGGCGCGATAATCAATTGCACGTAGCATTGAAAACAGATAGCGATATCTCCACAGTAAAAGCTAACCTTGCAGCACGTGGTGATTCCACTGTAAATAACTATGTTGTAGTTGAGCCATCCCAATACAGCCAAACTGAATACGATGCAATCGATGCGAACTTCCGCAACTACTACAACAAAAATGAAAAAGCTGGTACTATCCTAGCTACATTCCCTGATGTAGAAAACAACCAACTTTATGCTGTTGTAACAACTGCATCTAAAGAAACTCAACAAGGGATGTCTAAATTATTCGGTTCCAAAGTAAAAATGACAGTTAAACGCTAATCGGCGTTCACTCAACTAGCCAAGGCAGCGTATACGTTTAGTATTACGCTGCTTTGTTTATATCACTATGCATGCCTTATTATTCGCTATATAATGGATATAGATTTTATTGTTGGTGAAAGTTTATATTCTTCAACTATAGAACGTTATCCATTTACCATAATTAGGAAGGATTTTTATGTACAAGAATACCCCTTATGTATTACGTGCCCTTGTTTTAGGCACACTATTAGCTACAACAGGCCTTAGTTTTGTTTCTGCTAATACTACAACTCATGCTTCTGCAGTAGCCTCCACTAAAGCTGAAGCGTCTACAGTAGACAACTCAAGAGCAGTTACACCAAAAACAGATGTTTCTAACGTAGAAGCAACTAAAGTAGAGTCTCCTAAATTTGATGCTGCTAAAGCTGCCACACCTTTAGTTGTAAATACATCTATTGGTACGCCTCAAGATATTCAAAAAATCCGTGCACACATCTTCTCTGATGTACCTAGCGATTTCTGGGCTGCCAATTCTATCAGTACTGTAACAAAAGCAAATCTTATGAAAGGTTATTCTGACGGTACATTCCGACCTAACCAACCTATGACTCGTGAAGAAGTAGCTGCGCTCTTCAACAACATCACAGATGATGGTACAGCAGCCTTCTTATCTAGCAAATTTAAAGATATTACATCTGATCGTTGGTCCGCTCTTGCTATCGAGTCTGTAGCGCGCAAAAATATCATCAGCGGTTATGGCGATAACACATATAAACCTGAAAAATATATGTCTCGCCAAGAATTTGCTGTAGTAGCAGACAACTACATTCACTACTTAGGATACACAACAGAGGATCCAACAGCACTTGATAGTATTGCTTATGGAGACCAAAAATTCGTAGCTCCTTGGGCTCAAGACGCAGTTCGTGAACTTGCATACCTTGGCTTCACAAACTACGCTCCTGGTACATTATTCAACCCTGAAAAATATGTAACTCGTGCTGAAGCAGCTGAGATTGCATACCGCATGACACAAACAGAGCAAGCACTTGCCTTCCACAATACATTGTTCAAACAACAAGTAGAAAGCAAAACCGCTACTATTATCGACAAAACATTAGGCTATGGCAATGACTTCACTAAATTCCGTCAAGACGGTGCCCTCTTCTGGGATGGTGGAAAATTACATGCTTCTTTAACAGATAAGAAAAAAGCTGATGCTGTGGCGCATGCAATTTCTGAAACTCAAGATCCACAACTTGAAAGTGCTCTTGTAGTATCTCAAGGTAAATTAAATCAAGCTCAACTTGAAGATTATCAATCCGATGCTCTTGATTTATACAAAGCTAAAGAGCCAAAAGGTAATATCATTTCCATCCGTCCTAATGACGATACAAGCGCTCTTATCATCACAGCAGACTCCGTTCAAAAGGACACTGTGAAAGCTTTCAAAAAGAAATTCAAAAACAATGTAGTAGTACAATTACCACAACCAGAGACAGTAAAAGCGGATGCAGCAATCCAATTCCCATTGCCTCCACGCGTAAACTACTACGATACAACAAATAAATAATTAAATAACCTCAATAATAAAAAGCCGTGTTCTTACACGGCTTTTTGTTGTATCCCCATCAAAATGTATTATAAGACTATTATTAAATCTATGGTGCAAAAAAAAGAACCGCCCCCGAAGGAGCGGTTCTTTCACAATTAAACAGCTGTTACTATACACACATAATCGAATTCACACAGTTCGATTATTTTTTTGTTACATCATTTTGGCGGTCACGTAAGTTACCAACTGGTACATATACGGTACCTGCACTGTGGATTGTATCCACGTCTTGTTGCAATACCATTACTACAGAATAGTCATCAGTTGTGTAGAATTCAGTAGGCATTTTTTCGATGTTTACTTCGCCGCCCAATTGATTCTTCACATCTTGATTATTCTCGATAGCATTCACTAATTCTTTTTTGTTAAGACCACCAAGGTCATACAAGGATAATTGACGACCAGTTGTAGTGTTGAATGTGAAGCCTTTTACATAGTTAACACCATTAGCATCGCGATCACGCATTGTGTACGTATGAATCAATACACTAAGAATACCATTTTTATCTGTTTTAACATCGTAGTACATAACTACATTTGTTTTATCAGCTTCTTTGGCATTCATTTTTTCTACGTCGTTTTGTACTTTAGCAACGTATTTTTTGATAGTATTATTGATTGCTTTTTCTACAATTGGACTAACAGATTTAACTGTTGGGAACACTAGATCAAGATGATCTGTAGTGGATTCTACTGGAGATACAGCTACCTCTTTGCGGTCCATATAGCGATCCGCATTAGGTGCTACTACTTCAACTGCATCGCGATCAACCTTAGATGCTACAGAGCGCAACGCACGGTTTTGCTCCGGTGTAGCAGTACTAGAGATACGGTATGTTAAATCATTGCGATTTACTTTATTCGTATCAGCTTGAACTGTTTGCACTGTTGCATTGTCTTTAGTTACAGGAATTTCGCTTGCTGCGAAAGATACTACTGGCAATGCAGCAGCCATCATGATGAGTACAGACTGTTTTAATTTCATTGTTTAACCTCTTATTGTTGTTCTTGCTCAGCTTTCATAGCTAAAGCTTCTTCTTTATTGAATTTGTGGGTTACAACACGACGAACAAGATAGAGACCAGAGAAGATGAATGCAAGCAATCCTAACCATTGTGCTGTGCTTTCAAAATCAGGACCTACTAATTCAAGTGGAGATTCACCGCCACCAGTTGTAACGGACAATACAATAATAACAGCTATGATTACACCAATCAAGCTTTCACCAACAATCAAACCAGAAGCGAAGAGAACACCACGGCGGTTAGATTGTTCAACATCGTACTCAGCGAGTTCGCCAGCACGCATTTTAGCACGAGCTACTAGGTAACGGCCTACGAAATAGCTAATGAAAGAACCTAAAATGAGAGGTACTTCCAATGTTGGAGGTAAATAAATACCCATACCAACTGCCAATGGAGGCAATGTTAAAGAAGCTGTTGTGCTCTTAAGGATCAAGTTAACGATGATTGCTACTACGCCAACACCAACGCCAATCAAGATGTAATCCCAATCCATACTAGAACTGAAGATACCTTGAGCAATTGTAGTCATCAAAGTTGCTTGTGGAGCGGATAATGCAGCATTAGGGTCCATTTCAGCACGTGGTAACGCACCTGTGAAGCCATATGCTTGGTAAAGCAAGTTAAGAACAGGAGCAATTGCAACTGCACCAGCTACAGAGCCAAGTAACAACGCAATTTGTTGACGCCAAGGTGTAGCACCAACGAGTTGACCTGTTTTCAAGTCTTGTAAGTTATCGTTAGAAATAGATGCAATCGCGATAACTACAGATGTCATGAAGATAGCCATAGCTGTAGCGAATTGTACGCCTGCTTCTGTAGCGAACAAGTTATTTTCAGCAGCGATAAAGTACACTACTAAGGAAGAAATAATAGTCGCCAAGATACCAATACCAGAGATTGGAGATGCAGATGTACCGATAAGACCTGCCATGTAACCACATGCAGCAGCTACAAAGAAGCCGATTAGCAAAGCTACTACAACACCTACGATAACAAGTGTCCACATTAAGCCTGCGCTAATAGGTACTGCAGATACGAAGTCCCAGAATGTAAGAACTAAACCTAAAAGGATGATACCGAACACGATGATAACAGATTTTGTGCTCATATCTGTATCCATACGATGCAATTCACGTTCTGCGGAACTGCTGTTCATGGATTTAACAGAAATTTTCATACCTTCGATGATAGGTTTGATCAATGTAATCAAAGTCCAAATCGCTGCGATACCGATAGCACCAGCACCGATGAAACGAACTTTAGATTTCCAAACAGCCATTGCAAATTTAGCAGTAGCACCGCCGTCTGGAGCAAACATATTAGTTAAGTAAGGCACAAAACCTGCCCACGCGATGAGTACACCAACTAGGATAGCGATACCAGAAGCGATACCGATAAGGTAACCAGCGCCTAACAATGCTGTAGAGAAGCCCAACGGAATTTGAGTAATACCCTTGCTACCAACAGGAAGCCAGAAGCTCATGCTGTCCCCAAGAACTTTGAAGCCGTTCGCACAAAGACTGATAATACCAGCTACCAAACCACCGGATACGATATCACCCATACCGGAGCTAGATTGTGGACCTTGGCCAGCATTGTGAGATCCAACTTTCAAAATTTCTGCTGCTGCACGGCCTTCCGGATATGGTAGATCACTATTTACTACCATGGCACGACGCAATGGAATGGTGAATAACACACCTAAAGAACCACCGCATGCGCAGAGCAAGAATGTTTGCCAGAATGGGAAGCCGTTCCAATACCCAAGCATGAGTAGACCTGGCAAGATAAAGATAATTGCGGACAAAGTACCGGCTGCAGAAGCCTGAGTTTGTACCATGTTGTTTTCAAGAACGTTAGAATCCTTGAAGAAACGTAAAATTGCCATTGAAATAATGGCTGCCGGAATGGATGACGAGAATGTCAAACCAACCTTCAAACCGAGATATACGTTAGATGCTGTAAAAATTACAGTAATCAATGCACCAAGTAGCATCCCACGTAGTGTCAGTTCCGGCAGATGAAGGTCATGGCTCATAAAGTCATGTTTCATAAGTACTTACCTCCTCTGTGAAACTAGAGCTTAAAACAATATAATAAGCTACTTCCATTTTAACGTGTTAAAGCGATGATTTCAATATATATGCGATATTTATAATGTATACATATTTCATTAGACCATTAACTATGAAGGAAAAGGCAATAGTCCAAAAGCCTCCAAAGCCACCCACCCCGCTACGCGGGGCCGCTAAGTCGTTTTTGGACTATCGCCTTTCTCCTCTCAAATCAACCTTATATGAAACATATATACAAATTAATATAAATCATCGCATATATATTGGGAGAAGAGAAAAGCTGTATATGCACAAATCGCATATACAACTCCCTTCTATATGAAAATAGAAATCATTATCTTTTATTCTGTACAAATATACAGGATTTTATATAATTAAAGTACCGACAGTAAGGTCGGCATGTCTTTTAAGGAGGTTGTAAACATTATGGAAACAAGAATTGAATACGATTCAATGGGACCTGTCGAAGTCGACGCTAGACGAATTTACGGACCTCAAACGCAACGCTCGTTCAATAACTTTAAGATCGGTGACCACCGCATCCCTATTGAACAAATCAAAGCGCTTGCGCTTGTAAAAAAAGCATGTGCTTTAACTAATGCTAAGTGTGGAGCAGTAACGGAGGAAAAAGCGAAACTCATCGCTCAAGTAGTAGATGAGATCGTGGACGGCAAATGGGATGATGAGTTCCCATTAACTGTATTCCAAACAGGTTCTGGCACACAGACTAATATGAATGTGAACGAGGTAATCGCTCACCGGGCTAAACAGTTAGATGAAAGCAACCCGCTCCATCCTAACGACGATGTAAACCGCGGCCAAAGTACAAACGATACATTCCCTACGGCAATGCATATCTGCGCATACTTTGAAATTACAAAACGCGTAATCCCTGCATTAGACGGCCTTATCCAATCCTTCGAAAAATTACAAGAAAAAGGTAAAGGCTTGCAAAAAGTTGGTCGTACACATCTACAAGATGCGACTTTCATCATGGTAGACCAAGAAATCAGCGCCTTTGTAGAGGGCTTAAAAACTGCTAAAACTATGCTCGTTCAAAACGCTGACCACCTACTCGACGTAGCCCTCGGCGGCACTGCCGTTGGTACTGGTGTAAACACACCTAAAGGCTATCTAGACGTTATGGAAACTGTATTGCCAGAGGTAACAGGTGCGCCATTCCGTGTTAAGAATAACAAATTCCAAGGCCTATCTTTGAAAGATGCATTTATGATGGCCCACGGTGCACTTAATACGTTGGCTACTACACTATTCAAAATCGCTAATGATGTTCGCTTCTTAGGCTCTGGCCCTCGTTGCGGTTACGGCGAATGGCATCTACCTGAAAACGAACCGGGCTCCTCCATCATGCCAGGCAAGGTAAATCCTACACAATGTGAAGCTTTGACCATGGTATGCGCCCAAGTATTTGGCCATAATACAACTATGACTCTCTGTGCAGGCAGCGGTGCGTTCCAATTGAACGTGTACATGCCTATCATGATCTATGATTTTGTTGAAAGCTGTCGCCTCCTCGCAGATGCGATGAACTCTTTCACAACACACTGTATCGACGGTGTCGAATTCGTACCTGAAAAACTCAACTTCTTTGTAGAACAATCCCTCATGATCGCTACATCCCTAACACCATACATCGGCTATGATAAGAGCGCTAAGGTTGTAAAGGAAGCGTACAAACGCGGTTGCTCTATTAAAGAAATCATCTTGGAAGAAAAACTCATGACCGAAGACGAATTCGCTGAAGCAGTTCGCATGAAATAAAATCTCTCTCATCTCTATGACATATCTGTAACATCCTCTCATACCTCAAATGAACGGAAAAAGCCCCGATACATTGATATGTACCCCCTTTACTGGTTGTCCAGGAAAATGGGTACATATCACAAAACGTATCGGGGCTTTATTTTAAATTACGACTTCATTACATATTTAATAAGAAGAAAACCTAAAACATAAAATATTCCCACACCAAGATATACATATGGTAATGAGCTTAATAATCCATTAATTGGAATACCATTTAAAAGACGATATAAAATCTGAACTATAGGAAATAAAATAGCTACGATTATAATACTATAAAATAAAAACTTAAAAACACCTTTCACTTTACTGCTCCCACAAAACAAAATACTCTATATAAATACTCTTTTGTATCCTATGTTTTTCTAATATTTCACAAGGTTTATAGTCATTAATACGACAAAGGATATGATAAAAACCAGCTGTTTCGTACTTAATAGTTCATAGGTCTCGTTAAATGTATCATTTTTGAATGCTTGTATTATCAGTTCTTCTTGTTTACTGAGTTCCAGGTATATATCTAAATGGCATCCAACTGCCACTAGTATTGCTATTTTGAGATATCCTTTATATATATCTGCTGTCATCTCGTAGATTAGAGAAATATCAAATAGCGCAAGTAGAATGATACATATAAGAAATTTATGGATAAAGGATGTATTATACATTTTTGTATCCCTATAGTGAGCTCATCTTTTATTCTAAGGAGCTCACCTTTACTTCTAAGCTACTCCGTCAAAGAATGTAATAACTGTAATTTCTCGTGGGCAGTTGATACGGATTGGGAACCAGTGTCCTGATCCGTTATTGACGTAGCACACGCTTTGTTCTTCTACGTATCGACCTTTTGTATATGGAGTGCCAGTTGGCACTACAGGCACGCCCATAAATACAATTTGACCACCGTGGGTATGACCAGAGAGGGTCAACGGAATTTTACGTTCAATAGCTTCTTCAAAAAATTCAGGGTGATGGGCCAATAGAATTACAAAGGCATAGTCGGGAATACCAGATAAAGCCTTATCAATCATAGCTTCACGTTTTTCTTTTTCCCGATCATTGTCATACGCAACCCCCGCAATATATACCGGTTGTTTACCACCCATAATTTGAATATTGCTATTCACAAGGATATTCATTGGTGTATTGTGTTTTAGTTCATCTAGTACCTTATTCACATCGTGATGGTATTCGTGATTACCTAAGATGAAATCAACACCGTCAGGAATTTGCTTTGCAAAGGTTGTTAATCTTTCACAAACCTGTGGCAACCAAGCCAGTTTATCAATTAAATCACCAGTGATGACAACACGATTAGGCTTTTCTACAAGGGCGAGCTTTAAAATTTCATCAAGATCATCTAAGTCGATGCTTGGCCCTACATGGATATCGCTGAGTTGAACGATTTTATAATCCTTTAACCCAGGCGGTAAGTTTGTATAACCGAAGCTTTCATGAGTAACCTCAATCTCATGTTGACCTACATAGGCAGCATAGCTAGAACCACCAATTGTTGCCAACGGTACCACTGTTGCCGCCGTCCTAAAGAAGGCGCGACGGCCCGTCCTATTTTCCTCCGGCGTTTTGCTCCAAATCTTATTGACCACCCAGTATAGTAAACCTAGGACGATGAATACAGGAATAGCCAAGAATAAGCCGAAGAGAAAACCGTAACTTTCAGTACGGAATAGATTCATCAACGGATAATACATCGTTCCGTATAGATCCACTTGATTGAGTATATAGTATCGGATGGCAGCGAACCACGCACCGATAATAATTAGATAACCTACCCAAGCAGGCCATTTCTTTTTAGGCTTCCACAAGTTGAGGAAAAGCGCCCAAAATCCTACCAATCCTATTACGAGGATAGCAGAAAAAATGATATTAAATAGAATTCTCATTCATTGCTCCTACAAATTATTTTGCCATCTCCGTCAATTTACCATGAGGACCTGCCCAAGCATAGTTAGCGAACTCGTCGCGCTTGATGAGCATCCAGTCCTTTGGCAATTGCTTTTGGATAGCTCCGATCGTTATATTCTTAGCATCTCCTGCATACGTTAAATCACCCCGAAATGCTTTCATAAACCATTTTCGATGAGAAAAAATATGTGTTATTTCTTTTACCAATACAGGTTGTAAAGCTAGTTCAAAACCTAGGTCCTTAACTAATTCTTCAAGGCCTCGTTCACCTTCGTCAAAGGCAGATACCATTTCCACCGAAGGGAATTCCCACATGGACCGTAACAACCCACGATTCGAGCGTTTATGCAATAGATAATAGTCTTCGTATTGCAAGATACCTACAAATACTGGAACCTCTACAACCTTTGTTTTCTTGATACGCACTGGTAATTTGTCCGTATCCTTGTGTTGATATGCTTCGCACATATTTACAATAGGACATTCTCCACAGCGCGGAGTTTTTGGAATGCACACAGCAGAGCCAAAATCCATTAAGGCTTGGTTAAAATCACCAGGGCGATCGTGAGGTAATGTTTCCTCTACAATAGCAGTTATAGCCTTCTTACCTTTAGTGCTCAAAATATCATCAAAGATGCGATATAAACGAGCGTAAATACGCAGCACATTGCCGTCTACAGCTACCTCTGGTTCGTTGTACGCCATAGATAGCACGGCCCCAGCCGTATAAGATCCTACGCCCTTCAAGGACTCCATCGTCTTGCGGTCACGGGGCACAATACCACCGTAGTTTTCCACGACGTCCTTTACGCCAAGGCGCAAGTTACGAGCACGGCTATAGTAACCAAGCCCCTGCCAAGCGTGAACCACCTCATCCTCAGAGGCCTTTGCTAGGTCCTCTAAAGTTGGGAATAAACGCATCCAGTTGTCATAATAGGGCTTCATCGCCTCAATGCGCGTCTGCTGGCTCATCACCTCAGACACCCAAATCTTATAAGGGTCTCCGCAATCGCGCCACGGCAATTCCCGTTTATGCACATCATACCACGCCAATAGCTGTGGCACCCACTTAGGGTTCTTTTTATCAGTCATATTACCTCAAAATATTATAAACTTAGGACTCTAGTACCACGTTCATGACTATAGGCATATTACAAGCATATTGCATATATGTTGCAGCCAATAAGGTACAGGTTATCCATTAATATATAGATCAATGCGTGCCAAGTGTTCGCTTTCAAGAACGGTATCCACAGTGGTCAGATCCATCTTATCTACCGTACTGTTGTCTCGGCCAAATACGATAGGTCCTTTTAACTTCTTGCCTTCTAACAGCATTGGCAACCATTGGCGATCACCATCCCACATATGCTTGTAAGGAATTTCGTCTACTGTTAGCCAATGAGGTTCCATTTCGTCTGTTTCCTCTACATTGCCTGTGAAAGTACGCAAAAAGTACACATAACCTACATGTGTTAAGCTTTCATCAAAAGGAAATTGAAAATCAAAAGCAGCCACACATTCTAAATCTTCGGGGCGACCATGAAGTCCAGATTCCTCAAATAATTCGCGAATAGCACAGTCTCGGAAGCTTTCACCAGCCTCGAGTTTACCACCAAATCCATTATATTTATCAGCCCCGAAACCACGTTTCTTACGACCTAGCAATATGCGATTTTGTTCATCAATAGGAAATACGAGCGTCGTCGGTTTCATAGGGCCTCCTTAATCGTTAAAATAATACCCTATTATTATACCATTATTTCATGTACGAATGGGCTAATTATGGTATGATTAAGAGTATAGATTTTCTTATACGGAAGGAGGCACATGATGAATAAACCACTACGATTTAACATCGCACTAGGGCGCACAAAGCCTGTTAATATTCGCAACGAAGAAGTGCGCTGCCCCTTCTGTGATCGTTCAAAATTAACGGATATTCTAGATACATCAGGTCATATCATATGGCTCATGAACAAATATCCTGTATTAGATAAAACATGGCCAACGGTTATTATTGAAACAGAAACAGACGAAGGCGAATTTTCTACATTGCCTGCCGATGAAGCGGCTCGCATTCTCCAATTTGGTCTAGATAAATGGCGTGAAACACGAGAACGGAAAGAGTTCAAATCAGTACTCTTCTTCAAAAATCACGGATACATGTCTGGCGGTTCTATCCGCCATCCGCATAGCCAAATTATAGGCCTTGAGGATTACGATTACCACGAAGATATTACGGCCCAAAATATGGAAGGCTGGCTCTTGTACGAAGATCAAGATGTGCGCATCACCTTATCTACACAGCCTATAATTGGATTCTTTGAGTACAATATACGCTTTAAACCAGATGCACCTGTGCGCTCCGTAGCGTTAAGATTACAGCAAGTATTGCGTTATGTATTGCGCAGCATCGCCAATTATAGCCAGTCCTACAACTATTTTGTATATAATCTTGAGGACGGCTACGACTACATCAAGGTAGTAGCCCGTTATGTCACAACACCACTTTACGTGGGTTACAAAATTCCTCAAACTTGCGATGAGGAACGAGCTGCAAAAATCATTCAAGACATTGCGCCGTACTTCCACGCCTCTAAATAGTTTAATATACAAATTGTATCTAAATAATTTTGATGATATATTTGAAAGGATGTTTATGAAAGTATTTGCCATCGGCGATCTCCATCTATCTGGCAATCCTCCGACGAAGCCGATGGATATTTTTGGTCCCCATTGGGATAACCACTGGAGCTGCATCAAGGAAGATTGGATCGACCGTGTAACAGATGAAGATATAGTCTTTCTCGTAGGTGACATGAGTTGGGCTCTTCGCCTAGATGAAGCGGCTTGCGACTTACAAGAAATCGCATCCATGCCGGGTAAGAAATATATGATTCGAGGCAATCACGATTACTGGTGGGCCTCTGCCAACAAGATGCGAAACCTCATGGGCGATGCTATCACCTTCTTGCAAGGTCATGGTACAGCACAGCTTATTCAAACAGAAGAAGGCCCTCGCATCATTGCCTTTGGTGGCACACGCGCCTATCTCTGCCCTGGAGACTCCCATTTCACTCCTGAAACAGACCAGTCCATTTACGATAGAGAACTAATGCGCACCGAAGCAGCATTACAAGAAATGGATGGCTCTGTGAAAACACTTCTAGAACAGCTTACAGCTGAAACAAACATGGAAACAACAGATTCTGAAACATTAGAGCCATTAACAATAGATATACACAACAGACCAGTAATAAAAATCCTATTGTTACACTATCCTCCATTCAATGAATCCAATACGCCTTCTGGTTTTACGGATCTCATGGAGACATACAATGTAGATACATGTATCTTTGGACATTTACACGATCAAATATCATTTAAACGTATTCCAAAGGAGTTTGGCTCCACAAAATTAGAGCTAGTATCTGCAGACTATCTAGACTTTAGACTGAAAGAAATTATGTAAGGAGAGACCATGAGTCGCATTCATAAAGAACATTTACAAGCGGGCTATATTTTTGGCGATACTATTAACCAAGAATATATTTACTTGCCCTCTGGTGAGGTAGGTACTGACTATCCTTTGGCAGTTCTGGAAACACCGACAAAGCGTGAGGACATTACGTTGGACGAGGCAGTCCACATGATTGACACCCTTACATTAAAACGTTGTAGCCATCCTGCACTAGGGAAAAAATCATTTTAATAATATAATGGCATTAACAAATTAAGCGGGTAGATATCTACCCGCTTTTTGTATGGACTTATACAGTTTTTAGATGTTCCATAAAAGGATTATCCCAAGAATCCACCATGGCCCATGCGAATACAATCCTCTTTTGTGATTTCATCATTTGCTACGAGGCGTGGCAAGATTTCATCAAATGCCGTTGGTTTGCTGAACAATACGCCACCTGGAACGCCGAGAATCGGTGTACCATCAGCACAGTAAGCAATACAAACCATGGAACCTGGCAATACAGGCAAACCATAAGTCACTACGCGATCTGCATAGCGTTTAATGGCACCTGGTGTTAAATCGTCAGGGTCAACACTCATGCCACCAGTACAGAAAATAATATCCGCGCCAGCTGCTTTTACCTTGTCGATAGCCGCCACAATATCGTCTGTATTATCCGTTACGATTTCATGAGCTACTTTTTTTACACCGAATTCAGCACAACGTTCTTCAATGATTGGGGTGAAAGCATCTTTAATGCGGCCTTCAAATACTTCGGAGCCTGTAGTAACGATGCCCATTGTTTTGCGTACGAATGGTTTTACATTGAGTAAAGGCTTGTCATTAGCAATTCTCTTCGCATCCTCTACTTGTTGTTCCTCTAATAACAATGGAATACAACGCATGCCTGCTAATTTATCGCCTGCTTTCACAGGTGTATTATTAAATCTTGTTACGATGGTAAGCTCGCCAATGCTATTAATAGCATGTAGTCGCTCTACGTCAACTTTAAAGAGACCATCTACGTCTGCAATGGCTTCAATTTTACCTTGCGCCATAGGTCCGTCATGCATATTTTCGCCACCTGCCATATTGTACAAAGCACGTGCCACGTCCTCTTCGTGCAAGAATCCTTCATCCTCAGGTTCCATCACAAAGATATGCTCTTTACCAAGGTCTAGTAATTTCGGAATATCCTCTTCCGTAATAACATGGCCACGGCGGAACGGCGTATCTTTCACCTCACCGATAACAATGCGTACTAAATCATGTATTAATGCATGCCCCACGGCATCTTGTGTTCTAATGGATTTCATAATATCTCCCTTTATAATCTAGAATTCTATGTAATGTATTATACTCAAAATTTTCTTCAAACTTTAAATTCTGAACTCTATACAATGTATGTTATAACAACAAAATGTACCTAATCCTATTCTAAATTTCTTGCAAATTAGTTTATAAATATCTTCCGAATAAGACCTAAATAGTCTTATGTATTAATCATATAAAAATAGCTTTATATATGCTGTAACTCAAGTCACCTTATTTGGTAAGATCAGAGTGCACAGAGTATACGCGCAAGTAGTACACCAATCCAGCAAAGGATTAAGCCCCCTACAATTTGTACAAAGCCATAGAAAAAAGCCTGTACATAAGACTCCGTCATCATGAGTTGCAGCATTTCAAAGGCAAAGGTTGAAAATGTTGTAAATGCACCGAGACCACCAACAACGAGGAAAAATCTCGCCAACTGCGATAAATCTGGCTTTTGCATATATAGACCTAGTACAAGGCCAATAATAAGGCAACCAATGAGGTTTACTACAACCGTTCCATATGGAAAGGAACTCACCTTTGTCATAACCCATTCGCCAAGAGCCATGCGACACAACGCACCAACTGCGCCACCAATGGCAACTGCAATGTATTTTTCCATATTGCCTCCTATACTTACAGTAGTATCCTACGATTTTCACAATCCGTGTAATTATCTGAAATAACCGATAAATATCTAATTTTCTATATTAGTCAACGACCAACAGTCTCAGTATACTATATTTAGAGAGCAGGGAAAAGAAAGGAATCCCTATGAAACCTCTAACAACACCGTTAACTGAGCTACGAATAAATACCTACGAAGACCCATTTTTACAACATCAATATGTGTGTTTAGGTCATAAAATTGCCAACATTCGCATATCGCTAAATATGTCCCAACACGAGCTAGCACGCCACGTTGGGATTAGCCGCAGTTATTTGAGCAAGCTAGAGTGTGGCACAGGCATATCGGGCATGTCTTTAGAAATTTTATTTAAAATCGCTCAAGCATTCCAAATTGATGTAGCTCAGCTTGTAAGGTTGCGTATCATAGATTATAAAAGTTGCAATGCTCATCTTACGTCACACTATAAACGATTAGAATTTCTAAATCATACGAGGAACAGCGCGCTAACTAAAGTTAAGCCAAAGCTAAGTTAAGCCAATCAAATACAGTATTAACGCTCGTACAGAAAAAGCCCCGCCAACGGCGGAGCCTTTCATAAAGCATGCTAACAATAGGCATTATACTTCATTAAGTTTTTTGTGTTGCACTTCAGCATTTGCTTTTTTGAAGATAAATGCATTATTAATATGCTGACGCATAGCAGTTTCTGCTGCCACTTCATCATGACGCTCAATAGCATCTACGATATGATCATGTTCATCGTCGCAATCATGGGTACGCACTGCATTAAAAGAGCTAATGTACATGTCGCGGTTAACGCGTTCACGGAAGCTCGCTAAGTATTCTACAACGCGTTCATTACCTGAATAATGAGCAATCATAGTATGGAAGCGACTATTTACTTCAACGCGTTCTGTAGCCTCTTCGATTTGATGCATTTCTTTACAAATTTCACGCAACTCTTTAATTTGTTCATCAGTCGCATGACGGGCACAAAGTCGCGCACCAAGGCCTTCCATTACTTCACGCACTTGATACAATGCAATAATCTCTTCAGGAGTATCCGCCTTTACAGTAACACCCTTCCAAGGAACAATAACTACGAGATTATCTTTAGCCAATTTACGGAATGCTTCACGTACAGGTGTAGCGCTCACTTGCAATTGTTCTGCAATTTTTACTTCGTTAAGCTTTTCTTGTGGCATTAATTCGCCTGTTAAGATAGCTGTTTTTAATGTTAAATAAACTTGTTCACTAAGCGGTAATCTTTCAATGGAGTCCACAGCGGACAATTTGTATTTATCTTTTGAATCTTGTCTTCCCATTACTATCCCCTAACCTTATATCCCGTCATCTCTTTCGTACTTTCAAAGAACGGCTAAAATGAGTATAATATATTATACGATATATTTTGTATTTTGAATAAATATGTCATATGTAATTTAGTGCATACAATATAATTATAGAGCTCACATCTAAGACTGTCAATTTAACGATAAATAATAGCTATATCTCATTTTTGAAAGTAAGGAAGTTGTACCATGAGCCGTTGTTTAGTTATCATAAATCCTGTATCAGGTGGCGGTGCGGCACGTCGCTATGCCCTCGATTTACAATGGAAATTGAGCACCTTGTTTGAGACGATTGAGGTCAAATTCACTACTGGTGAAGGCGATGCTACACGTTTCGCAAAGGATGCTTGCGAACGCGGATTCGATGCTGTGTTCTGCATGGGCGGTGACGGCACCGTAAATGAAACCGTTAACGGTATTGCCCAAGGTGGCTTTAAATCTACCTTTGGTTTCATTCCTGTTGGTACTGTAAACGATATGTCTCGTGCCCTTGGTATTCATCAGAATCCAACACAGGCGATCAAACGTATTGATATCAACCAAACACGTACCATTGATATCGGTCGTTGTAACGACAAATATTTCTGCAATAATATCGCAGCTGGTGTTATTCCAAAAGTAATCGAAGAGGTTACACCAAAAGAAAAAAGTATTTTAGGTCCTCTTGCCTATTTTTTACGCGCAGGCCAAGCATTATTTACAACCAAGGACTACACATACCGCATCCAAACAGAAAATGATGATTTCATTTGTAAATCACCACTCGTATTGGCATTACTTACCAATGTAGTATCTAGCTTTGAACGCTTTATGCCTGAAGCCTCTGTAGACGATGGTTATATGCGTATCATTATATTCAAGGAATACTTTATCCTTGATATTCTTAGCGTATTACCACTCATCATTAGCGGTGCCATCTATAACTCCCGTTATACAACTTCATTAACTGTAAAAAAAGCTCATATAGAACTATTATCTAATGCCGGTGATCTACCTACTAATATGGACGGCGACCAAGGTCCATCCATGCCGGTAGATATCGAAGTATTGCCACGGGTTCTAAAAGTATTTGCCCCATCAAAACACAAAAAGAAAAAGGCTTTAAATTTGCCTAAACTACCACATATTTAATAAATTGTAGAGAAATCTACAAGACAAAATATATAACAATCTATAACACAAAAGCTCTCTATCCAAGGATAGAGAGCTTTTTTATGTTCATTACCTTATAAGAAATACCTACCTAGTCCCTGCATATTTCTCATTCATAGCACTAAATTAATCATAGGCTTATCAAAGGCTAATCTATAATGATAGCATCATGCAAACGGAAACTATAAATATAACAAGCTTTCACAGGCATTCCCGTCAATCGTTGTAATGCCTCTTTGTAGAGGTCCATTTGTATTTTATAACGCTTGATGAGGTCCTCCCCAGATTTGACGCGATCGGTCTTGTAATCTACAAGAACCCACTCACCATCTTCTTCAAAGGCAGTATCGATAATACCTTGGAGGAATAGATTTTCTCCGTCCTCTAAGGTATCATATACGCGTTTACCTTCAAAAAGCATACTAAACGGCATTTCACGTTCTATGCGCTTCGCATTGATAAGACGCTTCCCAAGGTCAGAACTAAAGAATTTATATAGACTTGTATCGCTTAATAGATTTCGTTCTTCCTCTGTGAAAGTCCCTTTCGTTACGAGTGCATCAAGCTCTTTCGTTAAAGAAGCTTGAGTATACTGCGCAAGAGGAAGCCATTGCATGGCCTCATGCATCAAGGTACCCCATTGAGCCCCTGTCAACACATCCTCTTCGGACTGCAGTGCTTGCGGCTTGCGACCGAATACGGAATTAGCTAAATCATCAGCATTACAAACATCTAGCTTAATGGCTTGACCTAAGATTGCATCTGAAACAGCTCGTTTAGCGCCTGTATCGACCGTTACAATTGGTTCGTTTAGGGTATCAATAGTGCCTGCTTCAAGTTCCCGTTCTTGGAATCGTCGTTTCAATTCACTGACGGAAATCTTAGCCGTGCGTCGCGTAGCATCGCTGTATGGATAGGTATAGTTGAATCGGTCTTCGATTTCCTGTGGCAATTCTACAGCATTAACTGCTTTCAACTCGCGTACCTTATTGATGGTAGTTTCATCGATATCTGCTTTATAATCGAGATCACCGTAGAGAGAACCATCGTGGACTTCGACCTTGATGCGACATTTTTTATCTGGTAAGTCAAAATAGGTCGGTCCTTCGTACTCAATGGCTACGCGCAATGGATTACCACCGTCCAAATGACGAGCAAAGCCCATAATTAACCATTCTAGATACGTATTAGCTTGAGTGATAATATCCGTAGGTAGTTGTCGACCCTCTACAGAGGCAGAATTCTTAATGAGTTCACCTAATGTATTCAACCCTCCACTAGACTTTTTAAAGCCTTTTACAAAGCCCGTTAGGAACAATTTATCTCGAGCTCGTGTTAAGGCTACGTAAAGAATACGCTGTTCCTCTGCTTTAAGGGCTGCTTCTTTTACGTCTTTCACGTAGAACCACGGCATAGTTGGGAAAGACACCCGAATATCTGGGAAGTACCCCTTAAGACCAAGTCCTGCGTTTTTATCGATAAGGAGTTCTGAACGAAGATCCATCATATTGAACCGTTTTTGAACGCCAGATAAGAATACCACAGGGAATTCAAGGCCCTTACTCTTATGGATGGTCATGAGGCGCACCACATTGTCCGCTTCGCTCACCACATTGGCAAGAGGCATATCTTGGTTGCTATCACGCAAGCTTTCAACAAAGCGCAAAAATCTAAAGAGACCACGGAAGCCAGAGGCCTCATAGCCTTTTGCTCTGTCGTATAAGGCGAGCACGTTGGCACGGCGCACGAGGCCATTCGGCATAGCACCTACATAGTTTACATAATCTTGAGATTCGTAAATATCCCATAACAAATCGGTTACACCGTGACGGCGTGACAAGGTACGCCACCGCTCCATATGGCCAATAAAAGCTAATAAACGCTCATCTTGAGCCTCTTTAGCATAGGTTGGCATGAGGGACCACAGAGAACCCTCTCCAGATAGGCGCAGTGCACCTAGTTCGTTTGCATCAAGACCTACGAGACCAGAGTGTAACACCGCCGCCATTGGCAAGTCTTGTTCTGGATTATCTATGATAGATAGCAACGCTAACAATAGTTGTATTTCTTGTGCTTCAAAGTAGCCATCTCGTTCGTTTACCACCGCAGGGATGCCCGCTTGGCGCATGGCCTCTACGGCACGAGTGCCCCAACCAGCCAAGGATCTGCGCAAAATAGCAAAGTCACGCCACTCGATTTGACGGAACGTACCATCTGGATTTTGTACTTGTTTCTTAGCAGCGTGAATTTCCTTAATCTTTTGGATGATGAAATCGAGCTCACGCTCGTTATTTTCAGGATCGTCCCCTTCATCTTCGTCGCTTTCACTAGCACTGAGCGTATCCTTACTCACATCGAGGAGCTGCAATTCCACGTCGCCCCCAACCCAATCCTCAGGCGCATCCTCTACGATGCGGCCAGGAATGAGAGATTCAGCTTCTGTATAATTGAGCTCTGCCGCCTCTTCCGTCATGATTTGATAGAACAAGAAGTTCGTTGCGGCTAAGATATTTTCGTGAGACCGGAAATTCTTTGCTAGGTCGATACGGCGTTCTACCGCATCAGTATCGCCGTACGTATTATATTTCTCCATAAACAGAGAACTATCGGCCATACGGAAGCTATAAATCGCCTGCTTCACGTCCCCTACGTAGAACCGATTATCGACGCGAGAAATCAAATTGATAATCGTCTCTTGTACGCCGTTCGTATCTTGGTATTCGTCGACCATGATTTCTTTGAAAGTATCTTGCAGTTCCTTTGCTACATCGGACGGCTGAGGGTCATCCTCTATACCAGGCTCCACGAGAAGGGCCAAGCATAAATGCTCCAAATCACTAAAGTCCATGATTCCTTGCTCTTGTTTCATATCGCGATACGCCTTATGGAACGCAATGGTTAGCTCTACTAAACCTTCGATGATTGGATATTGAGCCTTGAACTGCTCTTGTAAGGTAGCTTCTGATACGGTAAACACAGATGCTTGCATTGCTTTGAGATCATCTTTATTTTGGGAACCTAAGGATTTAAACTCTGCTACCAATATAGGATCAAAGGCTTGTACCTCTTTTGACCCCATGCGGAACTGATCCTTAATAAAGGTGTCCGTGTGCTTACAAGCTTCACCCATATTATCCCAATTTTCAGCTGATGAAAGCATGCTTAGTGCAGCTAGTTGGTTGTCGTAAATGTTTTGCCATTTATGAGGCCCCATTGGATCGAGCAAGATTTGTTCCATCCGCTCTAAGCGCTCACGAATTCGGTCAATAACAGCTACATGGTTATCCCACATGTATTGACCCCACAGCGTATCACTAGGGTTAATAGTCATGGCCTCTTTATAAGGCTCTAAGGCTTTTCGTAACCATCCATCAGGGTTGGCAAGGGACATGGCGTAGTTATATAAAGACATAATCTTCGCTGTTAAGCCTGCATCCGATTTATCATCGCTAAAGAAATCCGCCAATTCGTAGATATTATAAAGGCCTTCTTCGTAAGATTTAGTCAATAAATCGGCTAGCACCTCTTGTTGTAACAATGCCATTTCTGCTTCATTGCCAATGCGAGCGGTTGGGTTAATATCTAGCTTATAGAAATAGGAACGAATTACCCATTGGCAGAAGGAGTGCAACGTAGAAATATGAGCAGATGGCAACAGATTGAGCTGTCGCTCAAGCCGCTCTTGCATAGCCTCGTCATCAGTAGACTCCATGGCTTTTGCCAAGGCAAGTCCGATGCGAGCACTCATCTCTTGAGCTGCCGCCTTTGTAAAGGTTACAACCATGAGCTCTTGCACAGATAAAGGATTATCCATGTCTTTTAAACGGGTAATAATGCGCTCTACGAGAACTGCCGTTTTACCTGAGCCGGCCGCAGCCGCCACAAGCAAGGTTTGATTAGCTAAGGACGAATCCTTAGGCGCTATGATGGCAGACTCCTGCTCTGGCGTCCACTTAACACCCACAGTCTTCACCTCCTTCGTTACTACTATCTGCTAAGTTACTTTTATTTACATCGCTACTGTTATTTCTGTCATTTCCGTCATTTAGAACCTCTTTCATCCGTTCTAATGCATCCTCTTCAGATAAGCCGGACAGATAATTATATTTATTACGGCTAGAGTCAAAACGGCATACAGTATTGTAATCACAGTATGTACAAGGTCTATTCTTATTTAACTGGTAAGGCTGAATTGGGAATTGACCATCCCCGATGTGGCGACCGATGTCAGCCATTACGTGATTGGTGTAACGACACATTACGTCAAATTCGCCAGAATTCTTAACCTTACGCAAATCTCTACTAGAAATAGTTTGATCCTTTTTCGTAGCGATTGGTACATATGGTCCTCGTTTAGATCCATAGGACAAAAATTTATTGTCGATATGCGTCAACAACTCGATATCATCAGAGAAGTATCCACTGTTTTGCCATGCATCGCTTTCTTTGGCTAGTGCTATTGCATCCTCATAAGATATAGGTGCATCGGCAGGAATTTTAGGATTTTTCACATAGGAATACACCACAGCCGCAGGAGCTATAGACTCGCCTTGGTTTTTACCATAAGCAGATTCCAAGGCCAATAGATAGGTCATAAGCTGCAATTTAAGGCCATAGTATACATCTTGGGCCGTCACATGTGCGCCGCCCGATTTGTAGTCGATAACCATGCCATAGGTTTGACCGTCCCTTGTATATTCATCGATGCGGTCAATTTGGCCAATGAGCCGTAAATAGCGATCCTCTCCAAGGGGTACGCGAATCGGATCCCAACCGCCTTGACGGCCAAAATCTTGCTCTAAGTATTTCGTATCAAAATCACTGCGCTTCGACCACTCTACGAGGCGGTCCACCGTCACATGTAATGTTCGTTGTACCCGCTGCTCAATGGCCTTTTGGTAGGCATCGCTCGTTTCCTCGCCACCATGATTTTCTTGTAAAATCTCATCGGCTACAGAACGACATAAATTTTGTTGCTCCTCTTCATTGAGATCACGCCATTGTTTATTGTTATCTAATAGATAATTACCTAAACGCTCTAAGTTAGCATGAAGGAATGTACCAATTTCAGGAGCACCAAAGGAGCGTACACGACGCGGTTCTAGTTTCAAACCATACTGCGCATAGAACTTGAACGGACATTGCTGATATCGCTCTAGACGCGTCACAGAACCAGACATATAGCCTTTAGATAGGAACAATCCATTCACTAAATCCTTCGTAATAACTGGCACATCATTATTATCTCGAATACCACGAGACACCTCACTTAAACGCGGGCGGTAGGTATCGCTGTTACGAGCCCAGTTATATAAGCCCCACCACAATGGATTCACCTCTTGGCCGCTAAAGAGAGCACCCCAGCGCTCAGATAAGAGGGATAAACTTTGCAGTGGACGCCACACGTACTCCGCCTCTGTATCAGGTGCAATGGATAGAGGAATATCTACAGCCTTATCTACATAACCTAGGGACTCTAGTCGTTTCACCACGAGGGACGGCTCCAGACCGGTTCCATCTTCGCCAGAACTTGCATAGGACAGCGTCAACGAATCGGATGCCCGCGTCATAGCTAGGTATAATAGGAAATTCTCGTTGAAAGCCTTCGGCAAAGCCCCTTCTGCAAGGGTAATACCTGCATCGGCTAATTCTTGACGTTCCTTATCCTTAATAAGACCTTCATCGCCCATGCTTTGTGGGAATACACCTTGATTGAGGCCCATGACAAACACCTTAGGCCACCATTGGCTATAACCGCGTTCGATGGTGGTGATTACCACATGATCCAAGGACGGAGGAATCATAGAATAATTTACATCGCTCAAGCCTTCTTCGAGGAGTAGCATCATCTCATCTAGGGTCAACACTTCATCCTTCATGACCATAGAGATTTCATCTATGAAAGAAATAACAGCATTGTACATCTGTTCATGGCTGGCTTTCGACTCTTGATCCCCCACCGTTTCTGCATCTTTCGCCCATTCATATAGACGCTCAGGCACTTGCAAGGTTTCTAACAAACCATACAGCTGTTCGCCCCATTCTGCCCCCGTGTGTCCTTCGCTATGAGCGGCAAAATCAAACCACGGGGATAGGATGTCCATAATGGTTTGCCTTGCTTGGTTGACACGCGCTCTACGCGGTGCGTCAGCGTGACCTTCTTCATCTTGCCCTTCATGGAAGCCTCGTAAATACGGCCAGCTTTCACGTTCCCATTTATAATGGTCAATACCAAACTCGAGCACGTAGTTTTCTAGTTCATCTACGACCTCACGGCTGAGTGGCATCAAGTCTGTTTTAAGCAATAAGAACACGCTGTCTCGACTGTAGCTATGGCGCACGATATCAAAGAGAGCCGTCAACAATTCGCCTAATGGATGATTTTTCATAGGCCGCTGGCGGTCGATAAAGTGCGGAATGCCATACCGACCGAAGACCTTCTCTAAGGTATCCCCGTACGTTTCCGACTCGCGAAGCATGATACATACATCGCGGTAACGTGCCTCTGGAGAGGATTCTACGTAGGCTAAAATACGGCGAGCCACCGCATCGGCTTCCCGTTCACGGTTGTAACCACGAATGAGCGGAATAGTAGAACCAGTAGAATTTTGCTTACTAGGACTAGTAAAGTAATTAGCTTCTAATTCTTGTACGATGTGAGGGCCCCGTTTCCCATCAAAACCAACCCAATTAATGCTAGATCCATAACGGGCAACTAAGGTATCGTAAATCTCTAAAGGGCGGCTAAAGAGATGCTCCCCTCGACGTGCAATATTTAAAGCCTTTGGAGCCATTGGCAAATCGATAGTAATAACGGCTTCCTTAGCCAAATCAAACAAGGTATAGATCAACTCGTAGTGAGTAGGTGTAAACCAATGGAAGCCATCGATAAAGACGTGGCTATTTTCCATTAGTGGAGATTGAGGCAACGCCTCAACGATTTCCATGATAGGATCGATGTCGCGCTCCCCATGACGACTGATTTCCTCTTCATAGGCGGCCATACAGATGGCAAGTTCACGCAATTTCTTTTGTAATACTTTATTTTTAACGGACTCCGCCCCACGTTCAAGGTCATTAGGACCGATGCGGAAGGCGCGAAACTCAGAAAAGAGCTGTTGCAATACAGAAGAAAACTCAGGACGTTTAGTAGCCTGTTCTAATAGGCCCAGCTCCTTTTGTTTTCGCTTCATAACAAGGCGCAACAATATAGACCGGCCAAAGCTAGATAAGCTTGATTGACCGGCCCCTTTGGAGCCTATTGATTGGTATACTTGGTAACCCAAACGACCAAAGCCTACGACACGGACCGTAGTAAAGCCTTTTTCAGGCATAAATTCAGCAAGTTCCCGCTCCACCCGATAGGTAGCTGGTTCAGGAACGAGTAAGATTATAGGTTCCCCTGGACAATCGGTCATCACTTGGCGTATCCGTTCATATACGGCACGCGTCTTGCCTGATCCCGCTCGTCCATAATAGACGCTAATATTCATGAGACCTCCCTAGTGAAACTTTCACCATCTCAGTTTATATAATTTATATAATTCACAAATTTCATCTTATTTATATATTTCTTGTTCTTAGGTATAGCCTAAAACTATTTTTTTCGATATAATAATGTCATTATACATAAATACTATTATATAGTAATATGATATTCTGTGCTTAATTCTGGGGTTAATTTAAGCTAATTGTACAAAATTTGACTCATTTGATTATATTTGTTTATAATTAAGAAAAAAATTTATATTTTATTTACAATTAACAGAATTTCATATATAATACATGTTAGTATTTGTGTTATTTGTAAAAATCATGTATTTAGGAGTGAACTATTATGAACAAAAAACATTTAGCGGCTGCTTTTGCAGTATTTGCAGCTACAACTATGTCTTTCTCTGCTTTCGCAGCATCTGTTGATGCTAACGCACGCGCTTACGAACGCGCTGCAGCTGAGCAATATACTTACGCTGCACCTCAAGCGGCTACACCAGCGTACCAATCTGGTTATGTAACAAGCGCACCACGCCCTGGTTACAAACCATTGCCAGCGGTACCTTACACAGCAGGTGACATGGCTCAACAAATGCCTGTATCCAAAGAATTGGGCGATCCAATCTTCGTAGCACCTGAAACAACAGCTGTAGGTCTTCAAATCATGGACCCTATCGCTACTAACAGCCAACCTGTATACCAAGAAACTGTAACTTCCGTAACAGCTAATGGTAACGGCAGTGCATATGTTTCCCGTTATAAAACTAACCAATTAAACGCATTCGACTTGTTGTTGAACGGCAAATCTTACACTTACGACTTGCCTGCATACACTAACGGCTACCAAGTGAAAACTGCTAGCTCCTACAACCGTGCTGGCGACGGCGTTGCAAATGTATTCTCTACAAACGTAATCACTGAAGCAGTTGTAAACAACAACTCCTTGCGTATCACTGTTAACATGACTCAACCAACAGCTGTAGCAGCTGCTAAATTGCGTTCCATGCAACAAACTGGTCAAGTAGCAGGCGGTGAAGTAGCTGCATTGTTCGCTTACAATGAAAGCTATGATGGTGTAAAACAAGCTGCTCATTACGACGTATTCAACAACGGCAACCGTTACATCGTTGTTAAATCTGGTGCTGTAACTGTACCAAACGGTGCACAACACCCTTATGCAACTGCATTGTTCGCAGTAACTGACGATACTGTAGCTGCTGTAACAGTATCTGGCAACACTGCTGATGCTTACGATTTAGTTAAAGGTACTGCATACGCAATTGCACAATCTGCTCGCGTATCTAACGCACGTACTCGCTAATTCTAACGACTAATTCGTGACGAATTAAATATAATGTGAAAGCTACAAGCCTTCACACATAAAGACTATATAAATCACCAAAGCCCCGAATGAGGTATCTTATTCGGGGCTTTTTTATGCATCTTACCAATTGAATTCTTAGATTTATTTTTTTACGATAATCTTGTAAATACTTCTAACGCTTTATAAGCCATCAAACGATAGCCTCTTGCATTAGGATGTACTTCACCGGCAAAGACAATTTGCCCGATTTGATCTGCTTCGTATAATGATGTATAAAAGTCTATAACCTTTAAATCATGCTCTGCAGCATAGGCTTTCAGTTGTTCATTGACCTCTCGCACCACAATGTCGAGTCCATCCATATCACTATCGATTTGTGTTTCTAAACCAATAATAACCTTCCCCTTTGTGCTCGCTAGTTCAATAGCTTTCACCAAGGTCTTGAACACATATGTGCTATCTCGACCTTGCAAAATATCATTAGTACCACACATTAAGAAGATATGACGCGTTGAATCAGCTACAGCTGTAGGTAGCCATTTTTCAATGTTATAAATCATGCCCTGAACGGAGCAGCCGTCTTCACCATAATTTGTAAAATGTACACCCTCTATAGATGCATCACAAATTTCAACCCAACCTTGGCCATAAGGCACATCATAACCGCGGGTGATGCTATCGCCAAAACAGATAATTTCCATATCTAGACCTCCTGTACTATGCATTAATCATATAACAAAATGACAATTATATACAATATACATACTATGGATTTTTATATGCATTTTTTATAGAATTACATGTTTGACTATGGTATACTAATTCCACATAAGAGAGGTCAAAGATGAGAAAACTATATCCCTTTTTAATACTAGCATTAGCAACATTACAATCAGCTAGTGCGATTTCACAATATGAATTAGAGAACAAGCCTACTCAATACCAAGTTGCTTATAATAGCCCTTCGGAGACTGTGTATATCGACTTAAGTACACTTAGTCTAGCACAGTCAGGTCCTACATATAGTACGCTTCACGCTCGTACAATTAGTCTATATAAAAAGCAGAATATTATTGCTGATTATTCAACTAATTATACATACCATCGTGGTAACACATCTAAAGATATTTACCTCATGGATTGGCATGTAGCACCGGCGAAATTCTACCAAGTAAATGGCGCACCTATAGGAACTGCTAACAATCAACGTTCTGTTCTATCTACAGGTGCTCACGTCGCTACAAAGGGTTCTCCTGTAGCTGAAATAGGTCAATTTATTTTACATAATGCATTGGAATTAGAGCGTATTACCTATACATCTAAGAACCCATACGTACCACCTCGTCCATATAAACCATTAAGTACACCGGCTCCAACAGAAGGTAGGCCATTATTTGGAGTTCAGCCACCAGAAGGTATCTATAAACCGCTAAACCAATTAGAATCTCCTTATACATCTAATCAACCACGGTTATTTCCTTCTAAATTAGGTATATATGGACCCGTTCCACCACCACCGCCTCAAGGGCCCCGACCTAGTGATTGGATTCTCGACATTCAAAATCAGGACATGCCCGATCCAAATACACCTATGAGTGATTGGAGGCCTCAACCTGATTATCATGCACCGCAAAAACCATAATCAAAAAATATAGTTACTCGTAACGTATAAAAAGAGACTGAACTGTCCCCTATTTAGGAGATCTAGTTCAGTCTCTTTTGTTTCATATTTTATTTGTTTCCATACAATCAGATGAACCTATTGTATAATGCTTTCACATTATTTAAGACGTACAAAGAACAATGCAATAGCACCGATAACTGGAGCAATAGCAAGGGTCATCAATGCAGATTGATAACTACCTGTAGCAGTCAACATGCTACCTAAAATCATAGGTGCTAACATAACACCGATTTGATTAAACAAGTTTACAAAGCCTGCAGTTGTACCGCGTAAATGAGGTTCTGCGGATTGAATTACGAGAGCATTTGTTAAAGCACTATGCATGAAAGCACCAATACCAAGAATTGGACCTGTTATAAAGAGCATATCTGGATTTGTGGTGCTCGCAAAGAGGATCAATGCTGGTGCAAATAAGAACATAACAAGCGCTACCAAATGGTTTTTCTTAATCGGTAAAATATCGGACAAAATACCGATAGTCGGTTTCGCAATAAGCGCGGCTAAACCAAAGGCGGACATCACATGACCTGCATAGATGGCATTAACGCCGAGCTGTTTAACCATGTACAAGTTTGACCATTGCGCTACGGCCCAGGTAGCACCGGTAGCAAAGAAGCCTGCAAAGGCAAGGCAACAAATGTTGCGATTTTTTAAAACATGTAGCAAATTTTCCTTTAAGGAAGTTGTTTCACCTACATGAGCAGATGCAGCACTCACCTCTGCTTCTCGTTGCGCCAAGATGTCAGCACTTGGTTTACGAACTGTAAAGTAGCTAAGAATGAAAACAAGGATTGGTAATACAGCTGTTAAAAGAAATGCATTTTGCCATCCATAGTTAGTTGCCACATATGGTGCATAAAGGTTTACAGTGGTCAATCCAAGGGATGTACAGGACATAAAGATACCAACTGCAGCACCACGTTGATTAGGACCAAAGTAATCCCCAATAGCACTTAAACAAGATGCTTGTACAGGACCAGATACGATACCTAATAAGAATCGTAATACCCATCCATAGGTGTAATTATCTATGGTACTCATCAATGCCGTAATAACTGCCATGGCAAGTAAGCTTACCAAAATGGTGTAACGATAACCAATGCGATCCGCTAAGATACCACCTGGTAGAACCATGATAGCATAGCCCATATAAAAGGCGGATAAATAGGCCGTACCCATTTGAGGCGTGAAATTCAATGCCTCGTTAACAATAGGCATCAAAGATGCCCAAGATAAGCGCATAACAAAGCTAATCAAAAATGTTAGCCACACGCTGACAAGAATTAAAATCTGAGTTCGCGAGAAACTAAGTCGATTCATACGAGCTCCTTTCTACAGAATAAAAACATATAAAGTAATCATACTATAAATAGAAATAATTTTTCAAATACAAAGCATGAAGGATAACATAAAAAAGAACCCTCTATCGATTAGAGGGTTCATATTGGCTACAGTTTGCTAATTACTTTAATTTAGATATGTATAGAATGCCATTTCCCATCATAACTATCAAATTCTTTTACATTATCTAATTTCCAGAGACCTGCCTGTTTTTTGAATTTATAAAGTCTTTGCGCTTCCATTCCAGCGTAAAGCACATCACTTTTTACAGTTATAGAGCTACCTTTTTCTTCTATTTCAATGATTTTCTCGTTATTCGGATTGAATGTTGGAGATCAGAAAACTATTTAATACTGTTTCAATACTTTCATTCATAATTTAATCCTTTTTAGTTTTGTTTAAGTCGTTTGTACGAAGAACAATCCACCAGATAGATCTCGATTTATAAAAATATATCCTATGTTCTCAGTTAGATAAAAAATTTCATTTACTTCTTCAGGTAGATCCATTCCTAAGATTTGACCTATGAAAATATATTTTTCTAGAAAATCATCACTCTCTTGTTGTAAATATTCAGGTTGTCCTCCTAGAAAACTCATTTCATCTAAATTCTCAATAGGATTAATCGGATAAAATTTATCTAGGTTAAATTTGAACTGATTTTTATCTCCAATGATAACTTTCGTGTATCCTTGGATGGCATCGTCAATTTCAGTAATGTAGTCAAGAAAATAATCTTCTTTATCATAATAAGAAAAAACGTAAATTGCTTTATCTTTATATTCCTTATTCTGAAAATCTGTTTTAAATTGAGGTGCAATAGTCAATAAATTTTCAATTGGCATAAAAGCAATCAATGTTAACTCATGACCATCTGGCGCTATCACTTTATTTGAATAGTCTAAATCTAGCCCAACTAATATATTATTTATATTGGGTTTACTATCTGAAAAGTTAAAATTAACGTATCCATTTTTTTCCATTTAAATTCTCCTAAAAACTTAAGGGCATTTCTTACCTACTCTTTTCAATTTTCTAAGAAATTTCTTGGCTTCTTTTCTTAATCATCCTCCAGAAGTTTTAGGTTTGTAACGATAATTCGCTAAATCTTATTAATTAATTGATATTTATCAATATTTTTAATTCGTCTGGTAGTTTGGCACCATTTCTATATGCCTTATTAGCCCAAAATATGGCTTTTTCTTTATTGCCTTGTGTGAAAAATAAATCAGCTAAATTGAATTGGGCAATTGGATGTCCATTTTTTGCTGCGATTTCTAGCCATTTAAATTCCAAATCTTGATCTAAAGATACAAACATATGATATTGATACAATTTAAATGCTGAGTTTTTATCTCCATTAATGGCCTTCTCTTCGAGAATATGAATTTCTTCATCTGAAATCCAATAAGTACTACCTGTTGATATAAAGTTAGTCATTTTAAGTTACCTTGGTTTCCTCTTTCGGACGACCTCAGCCGGTATAGTTGCCGAGCCATAAGAGGTTGCCGTCCTTATCGGTCATCTCTCTCGGGATGCCGATTTGGTCGCAGTGAAAGTAGTGGGTTTGCTGGCGGCTTTCTCCGTATTCATTGATGTGGTTTCGATTGGCTAATCCGCGTGCGTACCGCGTACACTTTACGTCGAGATTGAAGGTTTCATACGGGCTACAGCTTGCTATTCACCCAACAATGTTTCTTTAAATAAGCTATCAAGTGATTCATATAACATTTCCATTTCCGATGAATCATGGTAATAAATAAAAATATGTCCCTGTTGATCCATTAAAATGGGATTGCCTGAACCATCATCTGATATTGCATAAAGTTTATTCATTGGTTGTTCATGTAATTCTAAAAGTTTTTGAAATCCCTGAGTTAATTCAATAACTGTTTCTTTTCCAATTAATGTTGAATTATGGAAAGCATGGATATCCAAACCAGCGCTTGCTCCACCGAATTTTTTAATAAATTCAATGTAATCATCGTGAAATTTTATTCCTAAAATATTTTCAGCATGTTTAATTTCCCCATTACTAGCGGGTATCCCTTTAAGCTCAGGCTCATCTTGAAAATATTTAATAAGCAAATTCATTGTTTCTTGGCTAATCATTTAATACCTCTTCTTGATAATTCTTTTAAAGCTTGGTCGTATCAGAACTCACGCCTCCAATATACTCAATTGATAAATCATCTAAATTTAATATTGCAAGCCTAAATCCAACAACGCAAAATCGTCTAATGAAAAACGAGATTGGAGGTTTCATACGGGCTACGGGTTGCTTTGAAATCTATTTTTGAACGTAAGAAATTTATCATATGAATTCAATTGCTCAGCAGAATAATTTTCCATAATTTCAGCATTATCACTATCTGCAATAGAAACAAAAAATATTACATTATTTCTTTTTTCCTTATCCACGCTTGCTATCGCTTTTTTAAATCCTTCTATAATTGAATCATATACTTCTGCCTGATATTGCTCAAAATTATCTTCTGATATTAATGTATTTGCATCATTAAGAATATTTTGAATCTCATTATTAAATATACTATCTATTTTCTCAGGAACCTCTCCAAGTCCTATTGCAAATTGAGGGTAATACCATTTAATAAAAGGCTGGTCTTCTTTTGGGTAGTTTACTTTTTCTATTTCGTAGTGAGAAATAGTATTAGCAGCCCAACCCAGATATGAACAATAGTCATCAATATATAATGTATAGGCAAAAACTTCATTAGAATTATATCTTTCTAATACAAATTTAAATGTCTCTGTAACTCCTTTAGATACATTCTGGATTAAATCTTGAATTATATAATTACTTAAAATACTCATTTTAATGTTCCTTTTATAAGTTTTTGTTATCAATTAGTTTCTATGCACATTGACTACGTGATCCGTATTTTCCAAAAACCTTACCACCAATTCTAGTTAATTGCTTACTCATATATCTATCTGTTTGAGCTTTGTTATACTTAATTTCCTATTTTTTTAATTAACATGGAAGTCCTTTGGCTATGATGTTTATAGCATATCCTTGAGTTATATTTGTTCATATAAAGTTAAATTCTTTTCTGTGCTTTTATATATATCTGTATAGAAATAAATTCTATTATCTTTTATCTCTTTCAGATAAACCAAGTCTTCAATCCCCCCAATATACTCAATTGATAAATCATCTAAATTTAATATTGCAAGCCTAAATCCAACAACGCAAAATCGTCTAATGAAAACTGGAATATATATTTTTCTATTGAAATACAACAAAGGTCCTCCAAAACCCTGTTCTTTAATAATAAATTGACCGTTAATGGATAGACTTCCAACTAAGGGAGAACCTTGATTTACTTCCATCAAATCAAGGTAACTGACTTCCCATTCGTCAAAAAAATTTTTTTCTTGAAAGTCTAAAGGAGTTTCATTCAAAATTTTCAACTTAGACATTTTTATATTTTCTCTTGTCAAAGAATTGAAATCTTCTTCTAATTCTACAAGGAGTTTACCAACTTCATTATTAAATGGCCAAGAATCAATTACTATCCGAGACAATAAAAATTCTTTTCCTTTTTTTTGTTGAAAAATACTTTCTGAATTTAGATAATTAATCATGTCATATAGTTCATTTTTTATAGAAATCAACTGCTGTTTATTTGTATAACTATATTCATCACAATTATTAATCATTTTATCAATTTCAACTAAAACTATATTAATCTTTTTTATAAATTGCTCCTGATTCATTGTCTTATTAACCTTTTTAAGTCATTAATATATTTTTGTGTTTGTCCACCACGTAACCCCAAACCTTGAGGTGCAGCTTTACCTTCAATAATGCAGCCACGTCTCACGGTCGACATATTGGTTCTGCAATTGGAACGGCTAGTATTTTGTGTTCAAATGGTACGAAGCATTTTACTTTCAGGATAAGCTTTAATATAATCATCAATAATAGCTGAACCTTCGGTATTAATACCAATAATATTTCCTTGTTCAATTAAAACAATATTAGGAAAATATTGTTTCAGTATATTTTTATTTACTATACCTTGTTGAATAATTGGCCAGAATCCTTTATCTAACGATTCTTCAGTAATAAACATAGCAGCAATAACATCGTTTTTATCTATTTTTATATCTTCATATAAAGGAAGGTTTTTTGAGGAAATTTTCATTTTGGTAATTAAGCAGGCTACACCTATCCAATCATATCTTCCAAGAATCTGTCCAACAGCTAAAAAATCATCTTCTATGGGAATGCCAAAATAATCACCTACCTGCCATTTCTGTTTTTTTCTTGCCATTTTTTAAAGTCCCTTTCTGCAATTCAATAAGGCATGGGAATTTTTCCACCTTCTGCACGGTAGCGAGGTTCAGACATCTGATGACGTTTATTGGCCAAAGGTCCTCTTCGACTCTTGATACCGCCTTGTAATTTAATGTGATTTTCTTCCAATCGGTCTAGACATTGACCAGATTTGGCTTGGCCTACATATTTTTCGCCAGTTTTAGGATGTATCCTCATATTATGTTTTATTTGTAGAAAATATATTATCTTCTATATGACAGTTTTGAAAAGAGCAGCTAGATATTAAATTATCTTGTATATGCATTGATCTGAATACACAATTAATAAATGTACAATTAGTAAATTTTGTATTACAAATTATTGCCGTAATAAAAGAACAATTAATAAAATTACAATTAGTAAAGGAACTATAGCTTATGAAAGCACCACGAAATGAACAGAAAGAAAATTTGAGACTTTCAATTTTCCTATGGGATATTTCGTATCTGTGAAAATCAATATTATCTATATGGGTTAACTGTCTAGAAATTAAAGCATCTAATTCTTTTGTTTCGATTTTAATTAGAGACTTTGTAATATTTTTAAGTAATTCTTGAATGTCATTTGATATCATTTTTATTACCACCAATCTATAGGGTCTGGTTGTATCTCGCAACAGCAGGGATGGAAACACCTTTTTGTAATGTTAGATAAGATGTTTTTGCTGTAACCATTTTAATGTTGTCTACTGTAGCATCTAAACATTTCTTACGTTTTTTTCTTCCTGGCATTTTCCTGTACATGTATCGCTTTCCGATAATGCAACGACACCCGTTACGTTGGCTAGTTCCCAGTGGGTCAGGTCATCGAAGTAGCCGTAGTAATAGCTGCTGTCATTGGAAGCTTCTAAGTCGTTTTTCTGATAGCCGGTTATCGTAGGTCAAGGTCTCTTTAGACGTCAGTAGTATCTCAGCATAACGATATTTTGCGCAGAAATGTTATTTTTTAGTGATAACAATACCCTCTAGTCCAACAGATGAATTTATATAATGAAAATTATATATTTCTTTATCTTCTATAAAGGGATTTATACAAGGAAAAAGTTTAATAATTTCATTTGGAATATCTTCTTTTCCCCATTCATATATATCAAAAATAATATTTTGGTCCGAAACGTTGTTAAAATGAAAAAAAATTACTGAATTAAAAAAGATATTATTTTCATCAGATGAAAGTAATACGAGTAATTGATCATTTTTCTTATATAAAAAACCAACAATTTCCTTGTCATGTAGATTCATTTCTTTTTTGCCCCACATTTATCTGGATTTTTCATGGAAAATCTAAATCTTGACATTGGCTAATTGAATTAGGCAATAACAAAAGACTTACTCAACTTATAAATCTGGTTGTTAAGCTACTTAATCCAGGGAATACTTGTGCACATTTGCCAAATTTTAAGTTGAATTTTTCCATTTTTGTTAATACTCGTCCTTCTTCTCGGACTTTATTTGATGGTTTATCTGATGGATATTTCTAGCTAACCCTAATGGATCAACCCCTCCCAGCGCATTCATCGAAAACTGATAAAAGTTTGTCCCCCCCATCAACCCAATCGAATCCTGATTCACAAACATGCCCGCATCAGTCTCATAATACCTGAAGAAGTTTTAATGCAGCCCCGTTTCATGGTCGGCATACTAGTTTTGCAGGCGGAAGGGCTGATGTGCATTCCGATAGACCCGCCATCCTTTTTCAGACGATCCAAGGCGGTGCATTCGCCGTACCACAAGAGATTTCTGTCCTTATCGGACATCTCACGCGGGATGCCGATTTGGTAGCAATGTAAGTAATGGGTTTGTTGGCAGTTTTCGCCGTCTTCGTTGATGTGGTTTTGATAGGCGAAACCACGTACGTGCGTACTGCACACACCCTACGTCAGGGCTAAAGATTTTTTGTGGGCTACGGTTTGCTATGGCTTACTTGTAATTACCAGCTAGTAATAGGTCTATGCAAATTTACCCAAAATTTTAATAATGATTGTTCAAAAAAACGAAATTCGGACAGATCTTTTTCTACAACTAGACCTAATTCTTTGAAAAGATATTTAGATTTCGTTCTCTCAATAACTTCATATTGACTTAATAACTCAGTAAGCCCTTTTTTTGATGATATATCCATTTCATTATAGTATATTGCAAACTCTACTTTCTTATCATTGAAAATTGTAACCTCAGTTAACTTTTCATTATCAAACCTTAGTACAAAATTGTTTATCTCTATAATATTTTTTACCTTCGGGATAACATTATTTGATATGTCATATTTTCTTATAACATCTGATAGAGAACAATTTAATTCAAAATCGCCTATGCTCTTATAAGGAATAAATATTAATTTATTATGATTTAAAGTTGGGTTTTTAAGTTTACTTTTTTGAAAGTCTGAGTACTTTTTCCCTTTATTATCATATAAATCTCTTATACTCTCATCGTAAATTAATATCTGCAGAAACAAATTATCCTTATAGTCAACATATAAAACTAAATTATATTTTGGAAAAATATAAAAGTAATTTTCTTCATCCGAAACTTCTATTAGAGGATCTCCCACTTCTAAAAATTTTTCAAGATTTGAAAAGTTAATAACTTTTCCATTTAAGCAAAATTCATCACAATTCCTCAAGGAAGATACAGTAATCAATTCTGAATCAGATTGTATCTTGTGTTTTCTATCAAACTCTAATGAATAATTAGGATTATTTAAAATAACATCATCAAAGTCAGCCTTTTTTTGACCCAATACAATTCCATCCAAAGAATTATTCAATATTTTCAACATTTTGTATGTTTCCTTTTTAATCTACGACCTTTGCCCTAGTTATATGCCCTTCACCAATTGCATAATCAATCATCTCACTTATACCTTTATTATATTTTTTCCCAAATTTTCTCTTAATATCTCGTATATCCATTTCCATTACTTTTCCGAATTTATCTTTATCAATTAATTTAGCTGGCTGTGATTGCCATTGACTTGCTTTTGCCCAGCTTCCCCAACTTGCTGTTTTACGGTGATCTGCCTTTGTCATCCATGTTGCTAGACTCTTATAGTGAGAGACTCTCCCAGACATCCCCCCCTATTTAACAGCCTTATAAGCAGGCATATGATTTACTTCACCTTCAGGACTGGCCTTCCTAACACTCCCACAACTCCCACCTCCATGAACTGATAGCCCCATAAATCGATCCACATTAAAGTATTAGGTGCGAATTGATACAAATTCTCCCCACCCAACAACCCAATCGGGTCCTGATTCATAAACCGCTCCGCCTCAGACTCGTAATACCTGAAGAAGTTGTAATGCAGCTCTGTCTCACGGTCAGCGTACTAGTTTTGCAGGCGGAATGGGTGATATCCGCTATCCGTTACCTTGGTTTCCTCTTTCAGACGACCCCAGCCAGTGTAGTTGCCGGTAATCGGGTCGTAATCGAGACGGTAGGTTTCTCGCCGTTTTCATTAGTGAGGACGGTCAGACGGCGGGCTTTGTCGTAGACGTAGCGGCGGTTGAATACGGTACAACAAAGGTCGTCTAAAAGTTAGATTCCAGACGACCTTGATACTGACTAGTGATAAGGTTGTTAAAGAGCAAACATTTCAGATGACCTCAAAGAAGGATTACAGTAAGTCTATTATAGGTAATTCAAGAATATCTTTCGTTGTTAGCTTTCCAATTTTCTTTTCAATAAAAGATAACTTCCTATTTTTCACTAATTTGTCATCATGGAACGCATATTCGTAGATTTTTCCATTTGTTTTATTATAGACATATCCATAATAATCATCCTGACCATCCTCATCTTCAACAAAATTCATAAAGAACACTTCATCGTCTTGCTTTAATCTCTCTATTACTGCACTGTATAAGTTTGGCACCTCATTCACTACAAAATTTGTACATTCTAAAACACTTTCCAGCAAAATTTTAGAAGTTAATTCCTCAGACTCCATCAACTCAACTCCTATCTTTCTAAATAATCTACTTAGGCTTGCATCCATTTATCTATATTTCTTAATATCCTGTAAGGTAATTATACTATTTCTTAAATCATCTAAAAATAACAATTGAATTTCATATTCACGTTTTAAATTTTCGTCCTCTATTTTGCCATCTTCGGAGTATGGGAAATTCGCTAAAGCATCTTTCCAGTTAATTACGTTTTCAGCACTTGCAGCAAAGTAATAATAACTATCAGATGATTTTTGTTGTATACCTAGTAACATATTTCGAATCGAAGCTAATAATTCTATAGTTCCTTGTGTTTCTACCATATCATTTAATGGATCATCATCATCCCAATTTATATCTTCTATAGCTTTTAGAGAGATTCCAATATTTATTTGGGAGAAATCATACCAACCAGCTTTAATAATAGCATCACAGAGTTGGTAGTTCACATTTGAATTAGTTATTTTAGTCATATTTTCATTTATTTTTTTCTCAATGATCAGTGCATTACAGCACCAAGCTGCAAATTTACATTTCTTTTGTAGATCCATTTGATCTAAAAGAGATTGTACTTTTTCAATATGTAATTCTATATTCATAACTCATTCTTTCATTAATCATATACACCACCAGCACCGTCAATACTTGGTTTACATCTTGAACAAGGTGCATTTCTTTGCTTGCTGCCCCAAGAAATTCCTTTTCGAGTAACTTTTGCATCATTTGGTATATTTCGCATGATTGATATTTTTTACAACATATTTTGATAAGGCGAATTTTTCGCTATGTCCGTCTTGGCTGTTTTGGGCTTTCTGAACGCATCCGATTTTGTCGTAGACGTAATAGAGCGTGCCACTTCTTTTGTCAGTATTTTGAATCAGTTTGCCTGCTTTGTCGTAAGCGTAGCAGCGGTTAATTACGGCACAACAAAGGTCGCCTGAAAAACAGAAACCGTGTGTGCGTACCGCACATACCCTACATCGGGACTGAAGGTTTTATGTTAATTATTAAGTATTTTGAATAAAGAAAATACCTGCTTGACTTCCAGATAGAAGTTTTTTCTTAACATTTTGGTCATAATAAAAATAACCAATACCATTCTGAAAAATATGTAACTTTTTATCTATATCTTCTTCTAATAATTGCAAGCAAAAATTAAACTTAGGAGAAGGATATATTATATCTTGTTCAAAATAAGGATTGCCCCAAAATTTTGGATACATCCAATCCCATTCCATTATCTTCAAAGAATAAATGTTCATCTTCATTGTATTTTGCATCAGCTGCTTTATCAATTTCATCAAGCCTTTCAAAAAACTTTCTTTCCAAAGAAATATTTCCTAAATCTTGCTTGTTGATAGCTTCTTCCCTTTCATAAAGGACAGCGCAACTAAAACCATCATTTAGTAAAATTAAATCATCCTGACAATTAACAGTATATTTAGATGAAATAGAGTCTTTCACCCCTCCTAGTGCATGCTCCTCTATGGAAATAAAAACAGAGATATAATAATTTCTGCGAGGGAATACATTTTCAGGTAAAAAATCAGAATAAAGAGTAAACAGATGCGTTTGATAGGCATCAGAATTTGGAACTTTAGGCCATAATTCTAACGGAATATGTTCAGGTCCTCCTCCAATATAACCAATACTATGTGGCGTTTTAGAAGAAGTAAAAAGTAATTTTGACATTTAAGTTTCCTTTTTATTATAATTTATCAAATCCAATAATTTCATAATCATTTTGCTCCTTCCATTCCTTCAAAGTATAAAGAAAAGGTAAGGAGAACATTTCTAATATTTTTTCTTTTAAATTTTCTGACACCATAAATGCTTCCATATACTTATATTTGGAAGACAGCAAAATATCCTTATCCGAATTAGTATATGCCTCCAGCGAAAAACCTTTTTCATCTCTTCCTAAATCCGGGTAAACAATTTCATCCTCAATTTCCCAGCTAACTATTCTTACCAAATAATAGACTTCATTTGTCAATAACTCACCTTTTGTATTGACAATAATTGCTTTACTCATTCCAAAATCATGATCAAATCCGTATTTTTTAATAAATTCCAAAAAACGCGCTGACATGATAAAGAAATCATTATATGGAAGAAAATCAAAAGTAACACTCCTTGCTTTTTTTAAGCAGACATAAACCTTTTCAGGCATTGGAGGAATTTCTTGCCCCTTTACGAACCAACTCCATGGAAAGTCAAAATCAGGATGCGTTTTTTTAGGGTTAAATTCCTCTGATATCCCTACTTCCCCTAAGGAAACCTTAGGCACTTTTCTTTTCGCTAACTCATCTAAACTTTGTGCGCTATATCCCCACACCATTAATTTCTTCATACTTTCCTCCTAATCTAATCGTTTGGGTGAGTTGGTAGATGAACATCCTCCAACAGATATGGACTTACTCAACCGTTTTTTCAAACTTTCTTGTAAATCTTGTACACGCTGTCGCGCTTGTGTCTGTAATCGACCATGACGTAGTTGCGGTAGGCAAAACCGTTCAGTTTTTTACCGTCCCGTCCGTAAACGGCGGTAAAATCGCCGTAGCCATCGTCGGGGGAGGCGATTTGGTAGAGATCGTTTGAAAAATAGAAATCTCGTGCGCACCGCACACACCCTACGTCGGGACTGGAGGTTTCATACAGGCTACAGTTTGCTTTTTTTCATTCGAAAGAAAATTTTAACATTTTTGATAACCGATTTATAAAATATAGAATTGCCAAATGTTCATCTTGGCAACAATATTCTTCGGTTCTCAATCCTCTTTCAGAATAGAATATATGCCATTTTTTATTTTCTTCAACAATACATAATGATTCATCATTTACTTCATTGATTGAGTAACTATCTTCTGGTACTCCTTTATTTTTAAGATATGAATTCAATTCATTAATTTTTAACATTTTCCTATTTTCACCTCTTCCAGATGCCCGGATTCTATATGATTTAACAGATTTTGGTAATTCATACTGTGTCCCTAATCCAATCTCTCCGAATAACGGCATAATTTTACTTGCAGCTACATTATCAATTGGTTTCAGAACCCTATATATAGTATAAGGCTTTCGATTAGGAAGGCTTACTGAAGGATGGATAAGTGAGGGTTTAGAATTTCAGACTGCTTTTGGGGTTTGTTAGATCTTGAAATTAATCCACACTTATACTAAATATTATAATGAATGATTTTTAACTCTATTCCTAACTCAGATAATAATTGAATTTGTTTTAAGGAGATTTTATATTCACGAGTAGCCTCATCGTTGGCCCAGCTGTAAATTATAAGCTCTTTATTTAGCTTATATTTTTTAAATATATAGTCTAAATTTTTCTTTATGTCTTCTATTTTTTGTATAATTTTATTAATTTTTTCATTTAAATTTTCCTCTTTATCTATACCAAAAGAATAGTAAGAGTGTTCAATTATAAATTGAACCTTTTTGTTTGGTGAGGTAAATAAATCTCCCTTACTATAAAACTCAGCATTTTTAATATTAAGTATTTTGTCTATTTCTCTCATGTTAATATAATCATTTGATTCCATATAAAATGTTACTTCAATTGAATTATTCAGCATCATCGCAACCAATTCTTGTTCTAATAAATTCAGAAGAATTTTTTCTTCTTAATAAAAGTTCTCCAGTTTTATTTTGTTTATAAATATCATAATGAGATACGGCTCGTTTACCAACATAATCAGCTTTAAACGCATGTGGATCTGAGCCTATTTGATCTAAAATCCATTTCAATTCTTTTTGGTTAATTAGTTTACTATCTTTTGTATCTCCGTCATTACAACCAGACGACAATCCATATAAATCTACCCAAGCTTATACATTTTGAGAATAGTTATAAAAATTGCTTCTTCCCCACAAACCAATCGGATCCTGATTCACAAACGACCCCGCCTCTGGCTCGTAATACCGCATCAGGTTGTAATGCAGTCCGGTTTCTTCATCGAAGTATTGGTTTTGCAGTCTAAACGGCTGATGGGAATGTCGATAGACACGCTCATCCTTTTTCAGACGACCTTGAGTTTTGGGGTCGTCTGATTTGAAAACTGTAACCTCAGGAATCTGTATGGCCGTCTGAAAATCGGAAACCGCGTTCGTACCGCCCACACCCTACGTTGGAATTGGAAGTTTTGTGCAGGCTACGGCTTACTTACTATCAAGAAAAGTTAATTATTCCACAGTTTCAGCAGCTTCTTTTAACCAAAGTTGGATTGATTCGATAGGATTTAATTTTTTCGCACGAATAGTATTTGTATAATCGGGTGGTAATACTTCAACATTAATCATTATTTCTGAACGAGCTTGATTTAAGGAGAATATTCCCTTCATATCACACCGATGAAGTGCTTCCTCCATCACATTAATCCGGAAATTAAATTCTTTTTCATATTCCACTTCTGTTTTTAATGAGTGAATATCAATACGATCTAAGAAAGCTTGGTTTACTTGATGGAAATATTGTGAACCAAACTCTAAGTAAGGACTATCTATCGAAGACCATTTAAAATCTGCAATATCGTAAGCATCCCAATTTTGAGCAATGCTTTGTTTTTTTAATGCTTCATATGACCAAGCACTCACAAAAGGAGCAAGTGCCTCACCTATGGTACTTAACACAAAGAAGTAAAAAGTTTCATTTGTCGAATTGAACAAATCTATAGCCGCCTGACTTGTTGCCTCTTCGATTGTAGCAACTAACTTTTCAAATATATCATCAGAATAATTCATCCTGCTACCTCCTTAAGTCTTACATTTTTTAATCTATCTCGTACCTTTTCATGAAATTTTCTATTATGCATTTCATTATGAGGGCGAGGATGACCAACAACGATCCTACACATTAGGCGCAAACTGATACAGATTGTCTCCGCCCGAAAGGCCAATCGGGTCCTGATTCACAAACCGACCCGCTCAGGCTTATAATACCTGAAGAAGTTGTAATGCAGCCCCGTATCACGGTCGGCATACTGGTTTTGCAGTCTGAACGACTGGTGCATGTTCTTGTAAACCCACTCATCTTTTTTCAGATGATCCCAGCCGGTGTAGTTGCCGAACCATATGAGGTTGCCGTCCTTATCGGTCATCTCACGTGGAATGCCGATTTTGTCGCAGCGGAAGTAGCGGGTTTGCTGGCGGCTTTCGCCGTCTTCGTTGGTCCAGTTGCATACCTGTGCCAAGGGGTCGTAGCTGTCGTATTGTAAGTGTCGATAATGGTTTCGGGCAGCCATCAGGCGTTGTAGCCGTAGCTGGTGGTGTAACCGACGGTGTCGGTGATATTGATGGCGATTTGGTAGAGGTCGTCTGAAAATATCGAATCTTACTTTTGGTTTTTTTTCTTAGGATTTAATTCGTCTTTACGCTGTTTATAAAACTGCCAATATTTTTTGTCCTCAATACTAAATGGATAATATCCAGCATCATTATAAGCAATATCAAAATATTTATAAGCTTCATCATATTTTTCAAGGTCATAATAAAAAATACCAGCTAACAGATACGTCCCTGCATTAGTGGTTCCTAAGTCAGCAACACTTAAAGCAATACGCAGCCATTCCTTAGCCTGTTCATATTTTTGATTTTTATAATATAACTCAAACAAAGCAATCGTAACCATTGTCGTTGGATGCGCCCATTGAGTTACTGGCTTGGGTATTAGCTCAAATGCTTCTTTTAATAACTTTTCTTGTTCTAAAAAAGATTTATTATAAGCCTCACAGACTAAATCATTAATCTTTGATTCTAATTCTGGATTAACTGCATCTAAATTCATAGCATACAACTCCTCAATAAAAATGAAACAATGTCAAATGTATATTTTACAGGTCAGTCATGACCATAATTAAATTTCTGTCTAGGCCCGATTGAATCAGTCATATCGTATCTACTTCGATTTTGTGCGGGCTACGGCTTGTTACAAGGACTAATTATTGCATAATTTGTTGTTTTAATTTTTGGTCAAAAGAATTTTCCAGGAAGATCAAATCATGCTTGCTAAACAATCCATTATCATTTTCTAATACTTTTTTATCAAACAATAAAATATTCTGTATTAAAGGATCATTTAGTGGTAATTCATTCTTATTTACAATAAAAATAGCAGTTAATGCTTTAAAACGAAAAGCCTCTGGATAAAGTGCTAAATATTTTAAAACTTCTTTGCTACCGGAATGGAAGGCCATAATGATTGGAATATGATTTTGCTGCAAATGCTTTAATACATCTGGATAGATGTTTTTTGCATCATTCTCAGATTCAGGTAATTTAATGGTATCTCCATAAGGAAATGAGGTAATAGGGGGAGCTTTAAAAAAATGCGCCTGCGAGATAGATGGTTGTACAAATACTAAATCATAAGGATTTGACGATTTATCATAAGGAGGAACATTTTGGGAGAAAAAATTTCCCATTTCAGAATTGTATGCATATAGGTGAAGTATGACCCCCTCGAAAGTACGAGAATTGCTAAAGGATATTTCACCATAAACATATTTTCCTTTTTTAAATTTAATTCTATCTTTTAGAAAATTAGCATCAGGAATATTCAAATTATTTTTCAAATATTCAATAAGACCTTGAATAAATTCTTTACTTTTCATAATTATCGTCCTTAAAATCAATCTTTGAATACTAAAGTCATAAAGCGAGCAACGCCTTTGGATGAACCCACATCCGTTTGCTTATCCTTATTTTTGTTGAAACCATATATGCAGCCTTCGGACATTTTCCTCCAGCATTGTGCGTTTTTTCAAATTGAATAACCCTGATCTCTTTTGACCTTTCGTTAATCGTCCTGTATTATTTTTTTCCATGTTCTATCGAAAACTTTAATTGTTACTTCATCTGATAAAATTTTAAAACCTCTACTTTTTAAATACTTAGTTGCTTTATCAATTCCACGTTGAGCACTCTCTGATTGTACGGATAATCCTAATGGATCAACCCAGACATTTGCATTAGGCACAAACAAATAAAGATTCTCCCCACCCCACAACCTAATCGGATCCTGATTCACAAACCGCCCTGCATCAGGCTCATAATACCTGAAGAAGTTGTAATGCAGCCCCGTCTCACGGTCAGCGTACTGGTTTTGCAGGCGGAAGGCGGTTGGTTTTACTGGCATTGAAGACGAAAACAGGTTTGCAGTTGAGGCGTACGTCAAGAAACTATTTAAATTCTTCTAATAATTTTTTTCTTAATTCCGCAAATTCATCCGATAGATTATTTTTAAGTTCAGTATAAATTTCATCATCGATTTTACTTTGAGTGAATAGTGTCTTTTCAATATAAGGGATAACTTTTTTAGAACTAATTGAAATTAAAAATGCAATAATTTCATTGTAAATATAAGATTTTTCATTAAATTGGCTTAGTTTATGTATTAGTAAATTTTCAATTGATTCTGATTTATAATGTTTTTCTTTCAATCCATATAATATCCATGAGATAATTTTGTGATGCTTGCTATTTAAATTTTTTATAAGATATTCTTTTATATAATTTCTTTTTGGGAAATATGCAGAACTAAATGCAATAGAAATAATTATAGAATATCTATTTATATTCCAAATAGAACTAATATTATTTTCTATAGTGCGAAACTCTTCTTCTCCTAGATTATATTTTTTGAATAGATGTCCTAAAGAAGATATTGCAGATGATTTCACTTTAATACTTTTGTCATTTTGAATAGAGTAAATTAATATAGAGAAAATTTCTTTCAATTCCGTAGTGCCAAGTTCTTCTTGTATTTGTCCCAAGATAAAATTTGCAATTTCTCTATGTTTACTATATCGACTTGTTAAGAGGATATTTCTGATTATATCAATAATCTCTTTATACTGAAAAAATTGTAGTCTTTTTGCTGCTTCATATTGAATAGTAGTATTAGAATGTAGTAGTTTTTCTAATAAGTCATTGATTGATAGATCTTTACATTCTAAAAAAGCGTCAAAACTTGAAATTCTATCATTTACCATATTATTTTTTCCTGTTACACCTATCTTTCGAATGCCAAGCCTTCAGGGTCGTTCCATCTTTGTTCGTTCAGTGCAAACTGATATAAATTTTCCCCAGCCATCAATCCAATCGGAACTTAATTCACAAACCGACCCGCCTCAAGCTCGTAATAGCGCATCAGATTTTAATGCAGTCCCGTCTCTTCTTCGAAGTATTGGTTCTGCAGTCTGAACGGCTAATGTGCATCCTTGTAAACCCGCCTGTCCTTTTTCAGACGACCCCATGTGGTATATTCGCCGTACTATAACAGATTGCCGTGGATGTCGGTTATCTCGCGCGGTATGCCGATTTGGTCGGTGTGGAAGTAGTGAGATTGTTGTCGGCTTTCTCCGTCTTCGTTGATGTGGTTTTGATAGGCGAAACCGCGTACGTACCGCACGTCCCCTACGTCAGGACTGAAGATTTTGTGCGGGCTACGGCCTACTAATAATTAAACATTCCTTTTTTTACTAATAGAAAGTCTTCTAAAGAAGATGATATTTTTTCTAAGGAGTCTTCACTCATTACTCCCATGCTGACAGCAAAAATATTTTGATTTTTATTATCCATCAGAATGGCAACCCCTCCACCATTATCTCCAATCATAAGAAAATTCGGCAAATATTCTTTTACTTC
>NZ_JAGZRH010000005.1:0-149316 GCF_018381775.1 Veillonella sp.
TGGAGACGGCCTGGGAGGATAGGAAGCTGCTGATTAAGCATAAAATAGAGGGTCAACCCTAAAGGGTTGGCCCTCTATTTTTGTGCTCTAACGAGCACAGCTCTCATACCTACTAGAGCCGTCTCCAGCCAAAGTTGTACAAGTATTATCTATGGATAGTAATCTGTAGGACGGCGTGTGAAACCTAGGGCAATAGGGCGTAAAGGAGCGCAGCGATGCATACGTCCATTGCATCAGGTTCGACGAAGCCCTAAACGATGTACCGTACATTAAACTGTTGTATTATATACTGTCATGGGCGAGTGTGATAGGAAGCCGCGTCTAATGGTAGGACGTAGATATATCTAATCAGTAACGCGGCACGTAGTGCCCATGTTACTGAACAATATAGGCTGTTGAGCAAATTCAATAATTTGTAACTATCTTTTGTTAAGGTACTCACACATATAAAGATCCCTTTAAGCCATCTTAAACTAGCTTATAGGGGTGATTATTTAGAGTTACGTTCTAAGTATTATATATCGATTAATACTAAAGTATCACTATATCTCTATCTCTATATATACTTATCCATAATATACCATCATCCTTCATTTTTAACTTTAAATATTTATCCGTAAACGTTAGTTGTATTATTCAATAGGTATAGACTTCTTAATGATATAAAAACAACAGTATAACTCAAATATTACTATTTTAATGGATATATCTATACATAATACTTGATTGATCAAAACAGTATATAAGACATTCTTTAATCAAATTTTTAACTAATCATTTTTATGTAATTAATATTGCTTTAATTATAAATTCTAATAATGACTATCTACTACATATTCTATTCATGCATAGTTTTATCTAGAAATTATATATAAACCTAAAAGCATAGGTAAATACAAGTTTTATAGCTATATTTGTAATGTTTAAATATGTACCAAAATTTACTCGTTTCATATATATCTCATAAAACTTTCACTATGTTTTCACATAGAATCTATATACTAGCAATAGTTGATTGAGATCAACTAAGGAAATGGAGGTCTACTGCAAATAACTTTTACCTGTCCCTTTTACAAATAATACAAACAACACAACACAAAACAATACAACACATAAAACAACACTTAAATACACAACAATACTCTCCCTGTGTATAAACAAAACAATACATATACAAAACTCTCTAATTATATATACCATCTCCCGTATATATAAAGGTAAAAGTTAGGTAGACATAAGAGCCCTTGAAAAAGGGCTCTTTTTCCTTTTAAATTCACTATTATTTCATTATTTTAAAGCGCTTTGTTTCTTGACATAGGGTCTATTTTTTGTTAAACTAATCAAGTATCAAGCACGGCTTGATGAACATAGGGGTATAGCTCAATTGGTAGAGTAGCGGTCTCCAAAACCGTTGGTTGTGGGTTCAAGTCCTACTGCCCCTGCCAAATTTGGATTGCGGTCTTCGGACCGCATGTCCATAAAATTACTCAAAAAAATATTAAAAAATGCTTGCATAGATTTAAGCGTTGTGTTAATATAAGTGAGTACCAAGTACATGACTCAGTAGCTCAGCTGGATAGAGCGTTTGACTACGAATCAAAAGGCCAGGGGTTCGAATCCCTTCTGGGTCACCAAATTAAAGCATCACAGTAATGTGGTGCTTTTTTATTTTATCTACTTATAGTAATAGTATAATCAAAAGGACTCTACATTCTAATCAGTAGAGTCCTTTATTATATGTATACTTTATATGGCGAGCTTTTAAAAATTGTCGATTAGATAATACTTAGATTATTTTAGCTGACCTGCAGCTACGGCAAGATCTCTCCAATAGATAGCTTGCATATAACCATAAGTATCTGGTTTTAAAGTAATCAATTTTGCTTTAGGTCGTTTTTCCTCGCGTAATACTCTACCTGTACGGGCATCGATAATATTACGTTGTTCTTGGACCCATTGAATTGTATCGGCATCTTGATCAAAGTAATAATGGTTTATGTACTCTGTCATATAATATTGAGCCCCTTGATGGCTATAGGTACGACCGATAATTTCAAATTTATTACCTTCACCAGCGATAACTTTAACGCGTTGTTCTGCGTAATAGTTTTGACCATTCATACGATATAAGTAGGCATAACCTCTTGCATTCTCTAAGTCAGCAATATTGACTGCTTGAGAGGGCAGGATGCCTAAGATTGTGAAAGCTGCTGCAATTAATAAACTACGCTTCATTTATTCTCCTTATTACTTTGCATGTGGCTGATCAGACTCAGCTACTACATGGACAACTAATTCTTGATCGGAAGGAATCTGAGCCAAAACTACAGGCATTGGTACACTCATAGCTGCGGCTATACCTTTAATTTGTCGCATCGCAACTGGTATTACAGTACCATCTTCTTGTAAGTTATTTTCTAAGGCTTCAATTTCTGTAACTGTTAAGCCTGCTTTTGTGGCGAAGCCTTCAACGGATACACCATTGGCTTCACGATATTCTTTAATGAAATCTCCGATATACATAGATTCCTCCTATTTTTAGATACCTTTATATTGTAATTAAAAATATCATATATGGCAATAGATGAATAAGAGATGAAATAGTAAAAGCGGTGAAGATATCTAAATAGTGTATAACTCATGTTTATATATGTATAAATTAATGGACAGTAAAATTGTAAATAAAATTACAAAAATAAATTGACTTAATACGATAGCGGTGTTAATATTAACTCATAGAAAACATCATATTTGGGAATAGGTGCTGAAAAGCATAATAGAGAAGCTGGTTAAATGCCAGCACGGTCCCGCCACTGTATGGTCGAGCGAGTCTAAATTAAGTCACTGGGAAACTGGGAAGGCTAGATAAGCGATGACGCCGAGTCAGGAGAACTGCCTATTCAACATTCACCATTTGACCTACGAGAGATAGGGAGGAGAAGTTAATGGCTCCTTTTTACGTACCCGTAAAAAGGATTTTTTAGTTCTATACAATCTTCATCATTTATGAGTTAGATTGTATTCGAAAGACCTAAATGTCGATGGCATGGTCATGGTGAATAATACCTTCTTGGTATTACCAGCATGACATGTGTTATGACTGTTAATATATTTTTATGGTAAATGTAGGGCATGCATTTATTCATCATCATCCTAAAAAAGAGGCTGACCCAGGATTCTAGTAGTTCGGATTCTGGGTCAGTCTCTTTTTCATTTTACAGTTTATATAATAACCAATATGTAAGGTTAAAATAAGAAAAATAGAATTAGTTATATAGTAGATATTTAATTAGTCATATAGTAGATATTTTAGAGGCAACATGAAATTTTAGTTAAATCTAAAAAAATGATTGACGATGAATTATATACATGATATTATTATTTCAGTTGAGACGCGGGAGTGGCGGAATTGGCAGACGCACCAGACTTAGGATCTGGCGCCTTACGGCGTGGGGGTTCAAGTCCCTTCTCCCGCACCAACTTTATTGCACCTTTTGAGGTGCTATTTTTTTTGCCTAAAAATGTTATAATAAATGAGTTAGAACTATTTATTTAAATAATCATGAATACTATATGGTGCAGTATGGATAATACATTAACTAAGCTGCTTTCACAGAACCCATCCTTTGTGGATGGGCTAAACGCATTTCAGCGGAAAGGAAAGTCAGTCATATATGGTCTAAGTGGGTCTCAAAAGAGTTTCCTCTTAAACCAAGCTTTTGCTACAGGTCTTACAAAGCCCGTAGTTATCGTAGTCCATGATAAGGACCATAAAGAGATGTGGGAACGAGATTTAGCCTTTTTCTGGCCTAATATCCCAGTCCTATCATTTCCTATAACTGACAATGTGGAGTTTACAACCACTGCTCGTAGCCTTGAAGATCAAGGTGCACAAATGCGTGCTTTAGCATTGCTAGCATGGCAAGAACCTGCCGTAGTTATAGCGAATGCAGAAGAGGTTACACAATATGTAGTATCTCCACAATATTTAAAAGGCCAGTCGTTACATTTTTCTTTGAATGATACGATTGATCGCGATACAGCTCTTGAACAGCTTGTTACAATTGGATATGAACGTGTAGACCAGGTGGAACAACGTGGTCATTTTGCCGTGCGTGGGGATATTCTAGATATTTATCCTGTTAATAGTGAACATCCAATACGAATTGAGTTCTTTGGCGATGAAATCGATACATTGCGGTTCTTCTCTGTTGAGAACCAACGTTCTATTGAACAAATTGATTCGTATACGGTGACACCGTTCTTCCTTGGTAAAAGTGATGCAGATTGCACCTTATTATCTTATGTGAAAGAAGGGACTCTCATCTATGATGAGCCCGGTCGTATCCAGGAAGCATTAAAGAAGTTCCTCAAGGAAGATCCTACACATCGGAAAAATCATTGCGACTGGAGTGAATTACAACGTACTGTAGAGGCTACAAATCAAGTAGCTTTCACATTTATGCAACAACGCTCTATTGGTCTACCTGGATTTAATCCAATCGGTATTCAAGGTAAGACGATGACGAGCTTTGAGCGTCAAATTCCACTCCTAACAGATGAAATTAAGCAATGGCATCGCCTAAATCATCAAGTTGTATTGGTATTAAATAACCAACAACGACGAGAAGGTATTGAACGAGCTCTTGAAGGTGAAGGGATTGCCTTTGTTCATAGTAAGGAATGGATTGCAAAACCTAATACGGTCGTTATTTTGCAAGGTTTATTGACCGATGGTTTTGAATTGCCAAATAGCCATTTAGTAGTTGTTGTAGAAGGTAATATTTACGGACAACAAAAACGTAAGCTTCGCAACAAGCCTAAAAAGGGCCAAGAAATCAATTACTTTACGGATTTAACACCAGGTGACTATGTAGTTCATAGCATGCATGGTATTGGTAAGTATATTGGCCTTAAAACGATAGAAACAGAAGGCATTCACCGGGACTATATTGAAATCGCCTATGCCGGAACGGATAAGTTATTCCTACCAGCAAACAATCTAGATCAGTTACAAAAATACATTGGTAATGAAGGTGATGTGCCGCGCATCCATAAAATGGGTGGCCGTGATTGGGCTAAGGTTGTTACAAAGGCCAAAAAATCCATCAATGATTTGGCAGATAAGCTCGTTGAGATCTATGCACAACGAGAAATTACAGAAGGGTTTGCATTTTTGCCAGATCAACCATGGCAGCAAGAGTTTGAAGACGCCTTCCCTTATGAAGAAACGGAAGACCAATTACAGGCTACAGCAGAAATCAAGGCATCCATGGAAAAACCTGTTCCTATGGATCGCTTGCTAGCAGGTGATGTAGGCTTTGGTAAAACCGAAGTGGCTATGCGTGCCATCTTTAAGGCCGTTATGAGTGGCAAACAGGTTGCGGTGCTCGTACCGACAACAGTTCTTGCACAGCAACATTTCCAAACCTTCTGGAATCGTTTTGCTCCATTTGGGGTCAAAGTCGATGTGCTCAATCGTTTCCGCAGTACATCTGAGAAGAAACAAGTGCTAAAAGGTGTAGAGGATGGCTCTATCGATGTTCTTATCGGCACCCATTCACTACTTAATAAAAAAGTAGTCTTTAAAGAATTAGGCATGCTTGTTGTTGATGAAGAGCAACGCTTCGGGGTAGCTCAAAAGGAAAAATGGAAAGAGTGGGCTAGTAATATTGATGTGCTCACCTTAAGTGCAACCCCAATTCCTCGGACCTTACATATGTCTCTTGTAGGTGTTCGGGAAATGTCTGTTATCAACACGCCACCAGAGGAACGATTGCCGGTTCAGACCTATGTGGTGGAATATGATATGAACATCGTTGCTGATGCCATCAAGCGAGAATTGGCACGGGGCGGACAAGTTTACTTCGTATATAACCGCGTTGCATCAATTAATCATATGGGTGAGTTATTAGAAGCAGCATTACCTGGTTTACGCTATGCTATTGCTCACGGTCAAATGACGGGCCGTCAAATTGAAGAAATTATGACGGATTTCTATGAAGGCCATTATGATGTATTATTGTCTACAAGTATCATTGAAACCGGCTTAGATATTCCTAATGCCAATACTATCATCATTTATGATGCGGACCGATTAGGTTTATCTCAGCTATATCAAATGCGTGGACGCGTAGGGCGTTCTCGTAGACGGGCCTATGCATACTTTATGTATCGACCTGACAAAATGCTTTCAGAGGCTGCAGAAAAGCGCTTGAAAGCTATTGAAGAGTTCACCGAGCTCGGTGCTGGCTTTAAATTGGCGATGCGAGATTTAGAAATCCGTGGGGCTGGTAATCTCTTAGGTTCACAACAACATGGTAACATCGCCTCTGTCGGCTTTGGTATGTACGTAAGTATGTTAGAAGAAGCTATTGCGAAGGCTCAACATAAAGAGGTAGAACGCGAGGTCTCCATTGATCCAGCCATCGACTTAGAGGTAGATGCCTTTATCGACGATGCATATATCAAAGATAGTGCCCGCAAAATTTCTGTATACCAACGATTGTTACATATTAAATCAAAAGAACAGCTTGATGATATGACAGACGAACTCATCGACCGGTTCGGTACGCCAACAGATCCGGTGGACCGACTATTGCGCATTGCCCAAATTAAAGAGCAAGCACGTTTACTTGGCATTAAAAGTATCGTCCGTAGAGATCAACAGCTTACTATCCATTGGCATGATGATTCTAAGATGGCCGATTGGGATATGGGGGCTGTACGAGAAGATCTATGGAAGAAGATGAAATTTGCAGACACCAAGCCAGCCACATTATATGTAAGCCTTAATGGCATGAAAGGTTCTATTTTGACCATTACGGAAGCGGTGATGAAGGCTCTTAGCCAGAAATCATCGTCTAAGGAGGGCCTATGAATCGATTTTTAAAGGGTGCTATGATTTTAACCTTAGCTGGGATTATCGTTAAGGTTATTGGTGCTTTCAGTAAAGTCCTTATTGCACGTGTTCTCGGTGGTGAAGGGATTGGCCTATATATGATGGCCTATCCGATTTATCAAATTATCGTTAGTATTTCCGCGGCTGGCATTCCTGTGGCCATATCTATTATGATTGCGGAAAAGCTAGCTAATGATGATATGCGTGGCGTACAACAAGTATTTTCCGTATCTTTAAAGGTATTAACACTGTTAGGCCTTGTATTTAGTGTTGCTTTATACGGTAGTGCGCAGTGGCTCATAGATTCTCATATTATTACAGATCCTCGTGCATTGCTTGCCATTCAGCTATTATCACCAGCAATCTTTGTCGTTACAATTTTGAGTTGTTTTAGAGGTTACTTCCAAGGCTTCCAATATATGGTTCCTACCGGGACTAGCCAAGTCTTTGAACAAATCTTCCGCGTATCCTCTATGGTGGGCTTAGCCTATTACTTCATTGATAGAGGGTTACACTTAGCGGCTGGTGGTGCAACCTTTGCTACATTCCCTGGCGTACTAGCGGGATTACTCGTATTAATTTACTTTTACTATCGTCAACGTCGTGTACGGGCGCAAATGTTGGCACAGCAGAATCCGAATGCTGTTGGTGAAAGTAACAGTTCTGTAGTGAAACGACTATTTAGTTTGGCCATACCTGTTTCGATGGCCAATATTATGCTGCCTATGGTATCCCTTATCGATACATTCATCGTCCCAAAGCGTTTGATGGATATTGGGTATTATCTCAATGAAGCGACCACACAATTTGGTTATCTTACAGGGATGGCTACATCGTTGATTGGATTGCCCATTATTTTGACTACATCTCTAGCAGCTAGTCTTGTCCCAGCTGTATCGGAAGCGCATGCCCAAGGTGATGTACATCGTATTGTGCAGCGCGCTGGGACAGCCATTAAAATTGCAAATATCTTTACTATTCCAGCCTGTATCGGCCTCTGTGTGTTGGCGACACCTATATCTAAACTGATATATGCAACGCCTCATGCAGGTCCTGTTATTGCTGTTATTAGCTTGAGCATTATATTCTTAGGTTGGCAACAGATTACAGCAGGCATCTTGCAAGGGTTAGGCAGAACTGTTATTCCTATGATAGCCATTTTTATTGGTTTGTTGGCTAAGACCTTCTTAGACTATGAATTGACAGGTACTATTGAGCTAGGCATTAATGGTGCTGCATGGGCAACGAATTTGAATTTTGCCATTGCGGCATTCATAAACTATATATTTGTTAAAAAATATGTAGGATCTGTACTTAATAAATTAGAGCTATTAAAAATTGTAGTGTCTGCCATGGCTATGGGCGGTGCTACACAAGTAGTATATGTGACTACTGTAGAGTTATTCGGCAATGGTGGTGCAGTGGCAGCGGCTATTATTGTGGCTGTATTTGTATATGGTTTATCCTTATGGTTAACAAAGGCCGTTGTAAAAGCTGATATGTATCATTTCCCTGTTATAGGCAAGCGCTTACAAGCTCGCCGAGATAAGGAGGAGGCTAAACTATATGAAGAACAATACTGATAAGCCTGTATCGGTACAACCATTAGTAGATGTAGTAAAAGCCTTGCGAGCTCCTAATGGTTGTCCTTGGGATCAAAAACAAACTCATGAATCGTTACGTCGATATTTCATTGAAGAAACTTATGAAGTAGTAGATGCTATCGATAATAAAGATATGGCTAATCTTCGTGAAGAACTAGGTGATGTATTATTACAAGTTGTCTTTCACAGTCAATTGGCTGAAGAAGCTGGTCAGTTTACATTAGAAGATGTAATTAATGATGTGACTCAGAAGATGATTAGTCGTCATCCCCATGTTTTTGACCCTGAAAATAATGAAAAATCATACAGTTGGGATGAATTAAAGGCACAAGAAAAGAAAAATATACAAAAATCTGTATTAGATGGTGTATCTAAAAGTTTACCTGCTTTAGTGGCGGCTTATAAGTTGCAAGAAAAGGCTGCGAAGCTAGGTTTTGACTGGGATGAGCTCGATCCGGTTTGGGCGAAAGTTTCGGAAGAAATGGATGAATTTAAGGAGGCTATTGCCCAAAAAGATAGAGAAAATATGGAAAAAGAAGCGGGAGATGTGCTTTTTTCCTTGATTAATCTATTAAGATGGTATAAAATAAGCGGTGAAAATGCACTAAATCGCACAAACACAAAGTTCCGACAGCGTTTTTTACATGTAGAAGCTTGTGTTAACCAAAGCGATCGCTCATGGGAAGACTTTTCATTAGCTGAGCTGGATGCTTTTTGGGAGGAGGCTAAAGTGCAGGAAAAGTAGCCTAGAGGTTTGCATGCTTCTTAGGTATAGTATTTTTAAGGAGGTTCTGTCATGAACAAAACAGAATTAATCGCAAGTGTTGCACAAAAAACTGAATTAACTAAAAAAGACGCTGAAAAAGCGGTAAAAGCTGTATTTGACACAGTTGCTGAAGAATTAGCTGCTGGCGGTAAAGTACAAGTTATCGGCTTCGGTACATTCGAAGTTCGTGAACGCGCAGCTCGTGAAGGCCGTAACCCACAAAACGGTAAAACTATTACAATCGCAGCTTCCAAATCCCCTGCATTCAAAGCTGGTAAAGGTTTGAAAGAACAAGTTAACGCTGCAAAAGCTAAAAAACGCAAAAAATAATCTTTAATGGATTGGAAAGAGACCTTTCGAGGTCTCTTTTTTTCGTCTATTTATGGTATAATGCACAGAGAAAGGGTGTACTATGAATAACGAAAGATCACGGAAGGTTCTCATCGTGTCCGCTTCTATTGGGACCGGACATATGCAGGCCGCCAGAGCCATAGAAGAATATTGGAAAGAGAAAGAGCCACAAGCGTCCATAACACATGTAGACTTTCTTGATACAGAAACCATGTCTGTAGAGCATTTGATCAAGGGCACATATATCAAGATGATTGACGTATTTCCTATGCTATATGATATGATTTACCGTGTATCAAAAGGGGAAAAACGAGGTACGATTTTGCAAACTGCATTATCATACCTATTGAAAAGCCGCATGCTTAAGTTGGTGCAACAAGAAGAACCAGATGTGATGGTATTTACTCATCCATTCCCATGTGGTGCAGCGTCTATCTTAAAACGTCAAGGTCATATCGATGTACCATTAGTGGCTATCATGACGGACTTTAGTAGTCATCAATTTTGGCTATATCCACAAATTGATACATACTATGTAGCTACTGAATCGATGGTAGATGAAATGGTATCGTCTGGTATCGATGCCTCACGTATCCATGTATCTGGGATTCCAGTGCGTCGTGCCTTCTTCCGTGATGCTATTGCAGAATATAGCTTAGAGGAACCCATAAAAGTGCTCGTTATGGGTGGGGGCCTTGGATTGGGTTCTCTAGAAACGGCATTAAAACACTTAGATGAAGTTAATGGCATTGGTGAAATTACCGTTGTAGCCGGTCAAAATACATCTCTTTATGAATCCTTAGTTACCCTTAGTGAATCTATGCGTACTAAGACTATTGTGTATGGATATACTACGAATATTTCGGAGCTTATGAAATCCTCTTCCTTGCTGGTAACAAAGCCTGGTGCATTAACCTGTATGGAGGCTGTTACAATTGGTTTACCTATGGTGTTCTTTAATGCTATTCCAGGGCAAGAAGAGGCTAATGCAGAGCTATTAGAGCAACGGGGTTGTGCTCGTTGGGCTCGTGATATTCATAACTTAGAAGATGTTGTGACAGCCCTTCTCATCAATTTACCACGACTTCAACAAATGTCTGAGCGCGCTCGTGAATGGCATGTTGATGGTGCAGCGAATATCGTAAATAGCTTAATTGAAATTCTAGATGCTACTAATACGGGCGAACCTGTTGAACTAATAAAAGCGGAAGAGTTTATTAACTAATCTCTTGTAGTGGCTAGTACGAATATAATTAGCTATTGGTAATGAGCGTATTTCTTGATTAGTAATATAGAGATATTAGTAGCTTTATATGAAATAAAAAGCGATGACCTTTAGGTCATCGCTTTTGCTTTATTGGTATTGTTCGATATGTTCTTGTCGAATTTTTTGAAGTGTTTCTAAGAATGTATCTGTGCTTTCAGCACCGTCCAACAAGTCTTTTAGTTGGTAGGAATCATCTAGGGTCACACTCCATTGGAAGGAGTCGTTATCGTCGTACACATTGAATACGATTGGCGTCTCTAAATCCTCTGGCAAATGACCGTCATCATCGGACACAGTTGCATAGGTGCCATCTTCTAAGAGCTCTGTAAATAATGTGTCATACCCATCGATATCGATAAGTTCAAAGTTGATAGTTTCATAAAAGTCTAAAACGATATCTGCTGCCATGTGGACCTCCTCATGAATATATACGTTACGTTTATTCTACTGACGGCGCCTGTTACTGTCAATGGTAATGTGTAGTATAATAAATAACAGAATGACATAATAGGAGCATACGATGAACGTTATTAGTTTACAAAATATAGAAAAATCATATGGCACGCGACTGCTGTTTAAAGATGTGAATATTACTTTCACCACAGATAAACGTTTAGGGCTTGTAGGGATTAATGGGACGGGTAAGTCTACATTCCTTAAAATTTTGGCAGCCCGAATGGAGCCTGATAAGGGTACCATTGAGCGGAATGGTAAGGCGAGTATTCATTATTTGGCTCAAACCCCAGAGTTTGATCCAGAATCAACTTTGCTAGAAGCTGTTCTTGATGGAGACCATCCTCGTTTGCGGATGGTGCAATCCTTTGAACGTATTAGTCGTGAATATCGTGAAATGCAAGAGTCTGGTAGCGAGGATAGTAAAATATCACGTAACTATATGAATGCGTTAGAACAAATGGATCAACAAGATGGATGGCAAGTAGAGCAAGAGGCTCGTATTATTTTAACTAAATTAGGTTTTCCTGAGATGGATCAAAAAGTGGCTATGTTATCTGGTGGTCAAAAGCGTCGTCTCGCATTAGGACAGGCATTATTATATCCTTGTGACCTACTATTGTTAGATGAACCTACAAACCATTTAGATGAAGATAGCATCGACTGGCTTGAGTCCTACTTAAGTGCTCGTCAAGGGGGCCTATTAATCAGTACTCATGATAGATATTTCCTCGACTCTGTATGTAATGGAATTTTAGAGCTTTCTAATCGTCGTATGTATCAATATGATGGTAATTACGAAGAATTTATTGCCTTGAAGGCGGATCGAGAGGCTCGCGAGGCCGCTACGGAAGAGAAACGCCGTCAGTTCTTGAAACGAGAAATCGAATGGGTACGTCGTGGAGCTTTGGCGAGAACCACGAAACAAAAGGCTCGTTTAGACCGCTATGAAAAACTTAAGAATATGGAGAAAACTAGACGTCCCGATCAAATGGATCCCATTGCTTTAAAAACGCGTTTAGGGAAAACCATTTTTGATATTGAACATTTAGAGTTCTACTTTGGTGAGCGCCCTATGATTAAGGATTTTACCTACCATGTAGTGCGTCATGATCGTATTGGTATTGTAGGCCCTAATGGTGTTGGCAAGTCTACCTTTATGAATATTCTTGATGGAACCTATGAACCTACAAACGGTACTATTGGTAAGGGCGAGACCGTTCGCATTGCCCATTTCAAACAAGAACTACCAGAGTTTGATGAAGATATGCGTGTTCTCGATTATATTCGTGAAGATCATTCCTATATGGTTCTGGGCGATGGTTCTACGTTGAGTGCTGGTCAGATTCTTGAACGATTCCTTTTCACACCAGAGTTACATGGTGTGCCGATTCGTAAGCTTTCAGGCGGTGAACGACGTCGCTTATATCTATTGAAATTGCTTATGAGCGCGCCTAATGTTTTATTACTAGATGAACCGACCAATGATCTTGATATTCCTACATTAGAGGTGCTAGAGGACTTCCTTGATTCCTTTAGTGGGGTCATTATCACAGTATGTCATGATCGTTACTTCTTAGACCGTGTTGTAGACAAACTCTTTGTTTTTAGTGGCGATGGTCAAATTGAAATTGTTCACGGCTCCTATTCCGATTACAAGGATTCTTTAGATGAAAGTAGTGGTGGAAAGCGCCCATTCTACATGGCCAATACTGATACATCTATTGCTTCTAAAACTGATAAAACTGACAAATCTGAAATTGGTACTGGCTCTGATGATTCATCATTAAGTACTTCGATAGATGGTAGTGATAGTAATATGGCTATATTTGGGGAAGATACTTTCAAAGAAACACCGAAGAAGGGACTCAATAAAGCGGAAGAAGCAGAGTATGCTAACATCATGGATGAGTTACCTAAATTAGAGCATTTAGTAAAGGGCCTCGATGTCATGATCAGTCAAGTTGCTACTGATTATGAAAAGATGCAATCCTTGATGGCTGAGCGAGAAGAGACTCAATCCCAAATAGATGCGCTCACAGAACGGTGGATGGAATTAGAAGAACGCCTATAATTCCTTGTATCATGCGATTTTTTAATATCTGTTATGCAAAGGAATTACATGTAAATTTATTGATAAAAATCACAATGTATAGTATAATTTCATCGATTAACGATAACAACGTTACCTAAGTAGGAGGAACTTATGAGTAAGTACCAATTTTTAGACCGTCGTGTACCTATTGAAGACGGCAATATTGCATTAGTTCAAGATTTATCCAAATGTAAAAACTGCTCCTTATGTCGTAAAGCTTGTGCTGTAGACATGGGCGTATTTGATTATTATGACTTAACAACTAATGGGGATCATCCAATTTGTATTCATTGCGGTCAATGTGCATCTATTTGTCCATTCGATTCCATCAATGAACGCTCTGAAATTGATGAAGTAAAAGCAGCTATTGCTGACCCTAATAAAATCGTCGTTTTCCAAACTGCACCTGCTGTACGTGTTGGCTTAGGTGAAGAGTTCGGTCTTGATGCGGGTACATTCGTAGAAGGTAAAATGGTAGCTGCTCTTCGTAAATTGGGTGGCGACTATATTTTAGATACAAACTTTGGTGCTGACATGACTATCATGGAGGAAGCATCTGAATTGTTGGAACGCGTTATCAATAGTGATGCGGTATTGCCTCAATTCACATCTTGCTGTCCTGCTTGGGTTAAGTTTGCTGAAACATTTTATCCAGAATTCTTGCCAAACTTGTCTACAGCTAAGAGTCCAATTGCAATGCAAGCGCCTACGCAAAAGACATATTTTGCTGAAAAAATGGGCCTTGATGCAAAACAAATCGTTGCTGTTGCAGTAACACCTTGTACAGCTAAGAAATTCGAGATTCGTCGTGACGAAATGAATTCCTCTGCTGAATACTGGGATGTACCAGAAATGCGCGATACAGATTACTGTATTACTACACGTGAACTTGCAAAATGGTTACGTGCAGAAGAAATCAACTTTGATGAATTAGAAGATTCTACATTTGATCCATTGATGGGTGAAGCATCTGGTGGTGGTATCATCTTCGGTAATACTGGTGGCGTTATGGAAGCGGCTATGCGTGCGGCTTACAAACTAGCAACTGGTGAAGATGCACCTCAAACATTGATCCCATTCGAAGCAATTCGTGGTATGGACGGTGCTCGTGAAGCAGACGTAGTGATTGGTGATAAAACATTACATGTAGCGGCTGTTCATGGTACAGGCAACTTGCGTAAGTTTATCGAACGCATGCGTGCAGAAAACATCCATTATGACTTCATTGAAGTAATGGCTTGCCGTGGTGGCTGTATCGGTGGTGGTGGTCAACCACGCGTTAAATTACCGATGGCTGATAAAGCTCGTGAAGCTCGCATTGCGTCCTTGTATACTCGCGATGCAGAGGTACAAGTGAAAGCAGCTTGTGATAATCCAGATATCCAAAAATTATATGCTGAGTTCTTCGATGGCAAACCTATGAGCCATAAAGCACATCACATGTTACATACAACATTTGTAAATCGCTCTGAAGACTTGGGTCCTAATGGTGCTTGTACACCTGCTACATGCCCAACATCTGTGCCTAACTTGAAAAAGGCCGCAGAAGCAGCTAAAGCTGCAGCAGAAGCTAATAACTAATAGGTAAAAAATAGTAACAGTAATAATTAACCGTATTTCTAACTGTTAACTGTTGTAATTCGTTGCTATATATTATACAAACTCGTATGTGGCTTAAGTTAAAAAGCAGATAGTTGATAATTAATCAGCTATCTGCTTTTTTATTATTGTCTTTAGACTTGTATTGGATGTTATGAAGAATCATAGAACTATTCATCTTACGAGTTATTGTGATCTAGAATGTTTAGAGAGTACACCTATAATACGTAAATACTATTATAGTTGTTTTCACGAAATGAGATACTATATATGCCATATACGCATAGGGGTTAAAATATAGAGCATGGTAAATTGTTTAGGAATTATTGTTAGTGTGCTATAATTAAATTATATTTATAGAAGCAATCAATACTGTTTCAGGAGGATCTTCATGGCTTTTAAATTAAAAGGAAAAGAAGAAAAATTTTTCAGTATTTTAGAAAATCATGCTGCTCTTACATATGAAAGTGCAGAAATGATGGAACGTGTGTTTAAAGGCGATATCTCTAAAGAAGAGGCTTTTCTTGAAATTGATACAAAGGAAAAAGCTGCCGATGAATTAGTAACCGAAACTGTAGAACGTTTGCGTAAAACATTCATCACTCCAATGGATCGCGAAGATATTCAGCTTCTAATCGACCAATTGGATACTACATTGGATAATATTAAAGAAATCATGGATAAAATGGTTATGTACCACGTTGGTAAGCCAAGTGATGGTGCTATCCGTATGAGTGAAATCGTTGTAAAATGCGTTAAGCATATCAATAAATCTATTGGTTATATGGGTAGCCTTAAAAAGGACCATGTAAAGGTAGAAGGCCGTGTACACCAAGTATTGAAACTTGAGTCTGAAGCGGATAATATTTACCACGAAGAAATGGCTAAACTCTTTACTGAGTGTACAGATCCTATTGAAATTATCAAATGGAAGGAAATCCTTAGTGCCATGGAGGATGTAATCGATGGTTGCGAAGATTTGGTTGGTACATTCCGCCGGGTAGTATTGAAGTATGCTTGATGCTCAATATTTAGTATGGCTAGTTGTATTTCTAGCATTAGCCTTTGACTATATCAATGGCTTCCACGATACGGCGAACGCTATTGCTACATCTGTTTCGACCCGTGCTATTGAGCCTAAAAAGGCAATTATGATGACTGCGGCACTCAATTTCTTGGGGGCCATGGTTAGTACAGGCGTTGCAAAGACAATCGGTGGTGACATCGTAATGTCTGCGTCTCTTATTAATAGTGCGATTATCTCAGCAGCTCTTATTGGTGCCATAACATGGAACTTGCTTACATGGTATTGGGGGATTCCTAGTTCCTCATCTCATGCTCTTATCGGTGGTATCATCGGTGCTGTAGGTTGGTCCGTAGGGTTCGATGCTTTAAATGAGGCAGGGATTATAAAGATTTTCTTATCCCTTATTTTATCTCCCATTGTAGCCATGATTGGTGGCTATATTGTGATGAAAGTATTGTTGCTTATCTTTGGTAGATTTTCTCCAATCGTATTGAATGATAGATTTAGATCCATGCAAATTGTATCTGCCATCATGATGGCCTTTTCTCATGGTTCTAATGATGCGCAAAAGGCCATGGGGATTATTACCTTAACATTACTTAGCGGTGGCTTTATCGATACATTAGAGGTACCAGTATGGGTTAAACTTTGTTGTGCTACGGCTATGGCCATGGGTACAGCAGTAGGCGGTTGGAAAATCATCTCTACTATGGGGACTAAGATTTTCAAATTGGAAACTATCAATGGTTTCGCTGCTGACTTAAACTCTGCCATCACTATTTTTACAGCTACATTCTTACATTTACCTGTAAGTACTACACACGTTGTAAGTGGTTCCTTGCTAGGCGTTGGTTCCTCTAAACGTTTGAAAGCTGTTAACTGGGGCGTAGCAAGATCTATGGTGTTGGCGTGGTTTGTAACAATTCCATTATCTGGTATTGTAGCAGCTATTGCGTATGAAGTAGGTCACTTACTATTTGGTTAATACAATCATATATAGAAATAAAAAGACTGCGAGAGCGGTCTTTTTTTTCTGTAGTTAAAGTATTAGATTGATTAAGTTATCCCATTTGTTGATGAGATTTTAACACTTTAATTTGACTAGTTGTATCTAGTATGTAATCAAAGAATATAGGTATACATTAGCTTTTAAATACTATATTCTATAAAAGCGATTTATCTATATTTGGCAACATTGATGTTACAATTCAAGTTGAGAATAGGGAAATGCTTATAAATATGTGGTTTTCTTGATTATGCATTTTATTAATAAATGCAGTTTATTACACGTTTAAAGACTATTATGAGATTATTTATAATGAATAGATATTGCATACTTATGTATGAGCAGTTATACTATCGGTAGAAGGAGTTTTTCAAGTGAAAAGTGAGGTATGTATATGGCATGGGGTGGAACTAGACGCGGTGCCGGGCGCCCACGTAATCCGATTAAACGTATTGGTAGAACCATTCGACTCAGTGATGAAGAGTTTCTTTCACTCAAACCATTAATTATGGCCATTAAGGCAAATAATGATAAAAAATATAGGCAACAATATAATCGAAATAGATAAAAAAGGCATTGTCACAGCATATACAACTTAATAAACTTTACATCTATTTTACAATAATCCATTTTAAATCTTTCAACTACAACACATCTCTACTCTCTACAATATGCTGTGTGCAATACAAGCAGTACGAAGAAGGTCCCAATTTATAGAATTGGGACCTTCTTCGTTGTATATAGTATAATAATTCCAATTTTGTTATATGAAAAAACTGATAGAATGGATATAATAAAAGTATATACGTGAGTAAATTTAGGAGGTGTTAGCTTGTTACAAGATTTACTATCTGAGGATAATGTATCTTTTCATTATCCCGCAGAAACGTGGGAAGAGGTAATTCGTCACGGTGGTCAACTTATGGTTGATGCAGGTTTTACTGATCCATCTTATACAGAGGCTATGGTCGAGGTTGTACGTGAAATGGGGCCATATATTGTATTGGCACCAGGTCTTGCTATGCCACATGCTCGCCCGGAAAATGGGGCAAAACGTGTAGGTACTGCTTTAGTAACCTTAGAAAAACCATTAAACTTTGGTAGCCCTGATAACGATCCGGTTTCTGTTGCATTATTCTTATGTGCTCCTAACAAGGATGAACATATTCAATTGTTGACTGATATTGCTACGTTATTTGAAGATGACGAGTTTTTAGATGCAGCAGCTGATTTTGAAAGTATTGAAGATGTACAAGAATTCTTGGCAGAGCGTTTAGAAGATCAAGAATACGTTTAGGAGGAGGCAAGTATGATTTCTGTATTAACTGTATGCGGTAATGGCATTGGTTCTAGCTTGATGCTAAAAATGAAAATTGAAGAGATTTGTGCTGAAAATGGTATTGATGCACAAGTTGAATCTATTGATTTTAATGCTGCACAAGGCCGTAAAGCAGACCTTATTGTAACTGTAAAAGAGTTAGCGGAACAATTTGAAGATAAGAATGTCGCTATTGTTCGCAGCTATATCAATAAAAAGAAAATCACTGAAGATATTCTTGATGCATTGAAACAAGCAGCTCAATAAAATGTAACAACTATATATAGGAGGTAGTGCCATGGAAATGGTATTAGAGTTCTTACGCGATGTGCTGTCTCAACCAGCACTTTTGATTGGTATTATGTCATGTATAGGTTTAATTGCCTTGAAACGTCCGTTTCATAAGGTAATGACCGGTACATTAAAACCTATTCTTGGCTACTTGATGCTCGCAGCCGGTGCAGGTGTTATCGTTAATAACCTTGATCCACTAGGTAAGATGATTGAGCATGGCTTCCATATTACTGGCGTTGTACCAAACAACGAAGCTATCGTAGCTGTAGCACAAAAGGTACTTGGTGTTGAAACGATGTCTATTCTCGTTGTAGGCTTATTGATGAACTTATGTATTGCTCGTTTCACCAAGTTCAAATATGTGTTCTTAACAGGTCATCATAGCTTGTTTATGGCATGTCTTATGTCTGCCGTACTTGGTACAGCAGGTTTATCTGGTATGGAACTCATCCTTGTAGGTGGTTTCTTGATGGGCGCATGGTCTGCAATTTCTCCAGCGATTGGTCAAAGCTACACATCTAAAGTTACTGATGGTGATGAAATTGCGATTGGTCACTTTGGTAGCTTAGGTTACTATTTATCTGCTTGGGTTGCTCAATATGTAGGTAAAGCTGAAGATAGCACAGAAGATATTGAAATTCCTGAGAAATGGGGCTTCTTGCGTGACTCTACATTATCTACTGCATTGACTATGATCGTATTCTATTTGATTGCAGCTATTGCAGCAGGCTCTGAATTTGTATCTACTTTATCCGGTGATATGAGTCCTTACTTATATGCTGTTATGAGCGCTATGAACTTTGCTGTAGGCGTAACAATCGTATACTCTGGTGTACGTATGATCTTAGGCGATTTGATTCCTGCTTTCCAAGGTATTGCTACAAAAATTATCCCTAATGCAATTCCAGCAGTAGACTGTGCAGTATTCTTTACATATGCTCCAACGGCTGTAGTATTGGGATTCATTAGCTCCTTTATCGGCGGTATCATCGGCATGCTTATCCTTGGTGCTGTAGGTGGTGTATTGATCATTCCTGGTCTTGTACCTCATTTCTTCTGTGGTGCAACAGCAGGCATTTATGGTAATGCTACAGGTGGTCGTCGTGGTGCAGCAGTAGGTGCATTCCTTAATGGTTTGGCTATTACCTTCTTACCAGCATTGGCATTGCCAGTTCTTGGTCAATTAGGTTTCCAAAATACAACATTTGGTGATGCAGACTTTGCAGTAATGGGTCTTGTATTAGGTCATGCATTCGAATGGATAGGTATGGCTGGCATCTATGGTATCGTAGCCATTGCAGCTCTTGTACTTATTATTCCAAACTTTATTAAAACAAAAGGTAAAGTTATTAACTACGTAGAAGAGGAGTAATGAAAACAACTGAGCAACATAGTAATGTGGTTGTGCGATATATATTCTTGACTGTTGGAGCAATCAGTTTTGTTCTCGGTACAGCAGGAATTGTAATACCACTATTGCCAACAGTTCCTTTTTATATGCTTACTTTATTTTGTTTAGCTCGAGGATCGGAACGTTTTCATAACATGTTCTTAGAATCTAGTTTATATCAAAAGACTGTTGGTGCTTATGAGCGCGATAAAGCGTTGACGTTGCGGACAAAGTTGTCCATTCTCTTATCGGTTAGTACAATAATGGCAATTGGTGCCTATTTTAGTCAAAATATGCCCATTGCACTTGGTGTTATGGCCTTTGTATGGATTGGTCATGTTATAGCATTAGTCTTTATTGTAAAAACAAAAAAATAAAGAATTATCTCTAATAACTCTAAATATAGCCTTGTAAGTTAGACTGCGTTGGTTTAACTTGCAAGGCTTATTTTATTGGAAAATCAATCATACATAGAGTAGATTGTGTAATGAATGGATTTTAATGAATAGAGCGCTATATATTACTGAAATTGTCTTATGTGGATTACAAATAGTAGAAACTTATATTTTTAAAGAAAAAATGAATTATTACAAAATTGAATTTGACAATGAATATCAACAATTATACTATGATAACTGTGTATATAGTAATTTATATAGTATTTGTTTATATGGTGATCGTATGAATCCACATAATCATGCAGTTTCACATGCAGGAAATTCTATGTCGAGACATACAGTGTTTGATGGTATCGATTTGATGTTCCTTGATGTGAAGCAAAAAACGATTCAATTTTATGCAAAATCCCATACGAAGACGTTTGCCATAAATCATTGTGAAGAGGGGCGCATTGAGTGCAAGTTTACATCTGGTGACTATTTATATATGGGGCCAGGTGATATGTCCATAGGGTGGCATATTCATGCTGATTATCAACATGAGAACTACTTCCCTACAAAGCTCTTTAAAGGGATTGTATTACTCGTAGATGTTGAAAAGGCTCAACCCGTATTAGATGCACTTGTGACTGAAGCGCGCATCGATTTGACACAATTAGCAAATCGATTCTGTGAGCATTCTGACTTTGGTATGATGATGGAAGAGACAGAATCTGTTCGTCAGATTTTTTCCAGTTTATATAAAGTGCCTGATCAAATCAAGGGGCACTATTTTAAATTAAAAGTTATTGAAATTTTCTTATTATTATCTATTATTTCTACAACTAATCATGAAAAGAGAAGCTCCTATCGTAAACAACAAGTAGATATTGTAAAAGCTGTTAATGAATATATATCTACACAGTTTATGAAACGGATAACCATAGATTCCTTGTCTGACCAATTTGATATTCCTACATCAACATTAAAGCGTTGTTTTAAAGGGGTATATGGTACGACAATCCATCACTATTTAAAGGAATGTCGTATTAATGCAGCTAAGCGCTTGCTTCAAGAGTCAGATCAATCTATTTTAGAAATTGCTAATGCCGTAGGCTACGAGAATGGTAGTAAATTTACTAGTGCATTCAAAGAGGCCACAGGTGTAACGCCTAGTGCTTATCGTAAAGTATAAATACCTTCAAACTAAACCAAGACATGCATTATAGTATTAGTAATATTTAAAATATAAGTGTTTAAGGTTTAGAACTAGTAGGTTATAAAAACTTAATATTGTCCGAAATGTATATTTTTGGTCTTTTCGGAGTAGATATGCAAGATACACTTTGCTAACATTAAAATGTAAATGATATTCAATGTCATTATATGTTGGTAGAGTGTATCTTTTTTATTTTGTGTATGAGATACAAAACATATGGTTAGTTAGAAATTGAGGAGGGCACAATGAACCGGTGGGGACATGCAAAACGTAGCATTATTCTATCAAGTGCAGTTGCCTTATGGCTTAGTGCACCGCTTGTAGTGTGGGCGGGGAATGCGACTGTCACGACAGATGTAGTTCATGTTAAAGGAACATGGGCTGAAGAAGAAGCAAAATTGAACTCACAGCAAGTGCAAATCATTACCAAGAAAGAGATTGAAAAGAAACAGGCGAAGTCCGTCGAAGATATTATATTTACTCAAACAGGTGTATCTAGAACCGTTGATGCTATGGGCCGTGTTGGTGTATCCATCCGCGGTGCCGAAGCGCGTCACACACTAATCCTTGTAGATGGTCAACCCGTACTCGGCGATTTTGATAAGTACTCTGGTGCAGCAGACGAAGTCCAACGGCTAGGTACAGAAAACGTTGAACGTATAGAAGTTATCCAAGGTGCTGCCAGTGCTAAATATGGCTCTGATGCTATAGGTGGTGTCGTTAATATCATCACTAAAAAGGCGCAAAAGAAACCATCTTTGCAATTAAATGCAGAAGGTATGCGTCGTAAGAGCGATGGCGATGCGTTCCCATTCCAAAACTTTTTCATTCGTGCCGACTCTGGTCAAATGGGGAAATTAAAGGCCGGTTTATCTGGTAGTAAACGTGATCTTATGCCTGTTTTAGCATCCGTTAAACGTCGTGACTCCGGTATGGCTTTTGATTATGCTAAGCATAACTTCAAACCCAATGTACTTCGTTACTATGGTGATGCGGCCGATATCGGTCTTGTAGCAACTTATGATGCAAACGATAAAAATAAATTTGAAATGCGTCTCAACCGTTATACAGAAGATCTTGTACGCGATGTTAAACACTCTGACTCCGACTTAGAGCCTCAACAACACTTTAAACGTACTGCAGATCGTAATACGGCAAACTTGCAATGGTCCTCTCGAGCTGGTAAAAGCGACTGGACTGTTGAAACTAACTACTCCCGCATCAAAGAAAATGACGTAGCCCTCATTAGTTATACTGGTCGTTCTGCTTATGAAGGCTCCAATGAGTTGCGCTATATCGATAATATCGATCACCGTCAATTAGACATTCGAGCTAATGCGAATACACAGCTCAATAAAAATCATCTGCTTAGTTACGGCGTGAGCTATGCTCGCGAAGAAGGTTCTGGTAGCCGATTGAAGAGCTCTCCTAATACAAGCACAATGTACATCGATCCATGGGATTACGATAAGAGCTTGCTAGTGGATAAACTCGATCGTCTTGTAAGACGTAAAGGCGATAACAGTATTAAGGTATATTCTCACATCCACGACTACAAGTTCATCAATTCCGGTGGTGGCATGCCACAATGGGATATGGATTATGAATACTATGGCGCCGAAACAGATGCTCAAAAACCAGGCATTACATACGATGACTATATAAATTATGGTTTATCTGAAAGTCGATTAAGTGATTGGTCTAGTACATCCCCTAATAATCAACCTGTAACGGATGAGTTTAAAGCTCGTTATAAAGCTTTAGAAGAGCGTTTAAAAGCAGAAAATCCTGTATTATCTGCCACACGTGCCAATATTGTAGGTGACTACTTTAAATATGGCGAGTCCAATGACCCAGAAATGCGTAAAAAGGCGCCTAAATTAAATGGGAAAGCCTTCTTAGAAGAATATCGTAGCCGTGATCAACGCTTAACAACTGGTAGTGGTACGATTCGCAAGTTAAATGCTTATGTTTCTGATACTTGGCAGGTGAATAAGAATTTAACCTTATCTCCAATTCTTCGTTTTGATAATAGTAGTCTATTTGGTTCTAATTTGTCTGCGTCCTTGGGGATGACCTATAACGTAAAGGGCAATACACACCGTAGATTTAAAGCCAATGTTGGTACTGGTTATACAGAGCCTGGTATGGGTGAATTATGGTATAACTGGGAAATGTACGCTTCTAACCCTGTAGGGATTGGAGTAGCAAAACTCGGTTGGTACTGGGCGGGTAATCCTAATTTAAAACCTGAAAAATCAGTCAACTTTGATATGAGCTTGGAAGGTGAAAATAAAAATACTTATGCGCGCGTAGGTGTATTCCACAACCGCATCAAGAACTATATGTCTGTGTACTTCACAGGGGACTTCATGGACTTTGCGCCATACCTCAAAGGCGATGCGAAGTACCAACGGGCCCCAGATATGATTTACAGCTTTAAAAATATTGGTAAAGCAGAAATCACAGGTGTTCAAGCGGAAGTACAACAAAAGTTCGGCAAATATTGGTCTGGTAAGTTAGGTTATACATACTTGCATGCCATCAACAAGAGCGATCCAAGTATGCCTCGTCAATTGCTTGATAAACCAATGCACAAAGTTGACATCGGTATTACTTATGACAATCCTAAATCCGGTTGGAATGGTTCCATCTGGGGTGATTACTATATCAACATGCTTGATAGTAATACACTAAATAATGGCGGTAACTACTGGCCAGATATCTTGTCTGGTGATGCAGGCGTTTATAATAAGCAAACTTATGAAAAGAAAACATTTGGCATTTGGAATGTAATGGTTCAAAAACGATTCAATAAAAATGCCATGATGTACTTTGGTATCAACAATATCTTTAATCATCGCGATGATGATCGAGCTACACAAGAACGGGTATATCGTGTGGGCGTTAACCTTAAATTCGGTGGTGGTGATAGCAGCAAAACTACAGCAATCGGCAAATCCAAGGATGGCACAACTGTTAATGCAGTAGGGGCCAATACACCTAATGGCGCTAATGGCGAAGTAGTAAATGCTGAATCTGGTGTACAAAATGTAGCAGATGTAGTTCGTTTAACTGATTTTATTCGTTCTGATTTTGATACCACAAAAGAACGTGGTGTTACATTAGTTGGCGATTACAGAGCGCGCTGGATGGCACATGACGGCTCTAATAGACCACAATCTCCATTTAGAGCGAACTCTGCTATTGGTTCTGCCAAAGCAAATATGTACGATGCTAATCGTCATAGCTTTGAACAACGCTTACGACTTGGCTTTGATGCACGTCTTAATGAGTTTACAAACCTCAAAGTTATCGGCAGTGCGACTGGCATGAGTGGTGTAGATACAAGCTGGACTCAATCTGATTCTAAAGGCTTTAACCATCAACGACTCGATACAGTGGATCTCACGAGACGCGTTAAAAAATGGGATGTATCTGTGGGCCGCTTAACAGAGCCTATGGGTGCGAGTGGTTATTGGTTCGGTCAATCTTATGACGGTGTTCGTGCCGTTTGGAATGGTCATGACTCTCAAGTTCGTATCGGTGTTGGTACTTTCAAACATAGTACAGGTATCACTGATTCTGCCTATACTCACGCAGTACATGAAGTTATCTACAGACCGCCAACAGCGGCTGAGTTAATCGGTATTAATCGCGATGAGTTCCCATACGATATTGAAAGTGCTACTAAAACCGGTTCTGATGGTGAGAAAAAATCTAGTGAAGATACAGCTGCACCAGATAGCCCTAATGGTATTTATGATTCTACTTATAAAGGTAAGACAGATAGCATCTACTTCTATCAACAACTTAAAGAATTGCAAGCTGAATATGAAGCTTATAAAGAAACCTTGGATTTAAGATGGAGTAATCCAAATCGCGATCAAGAGCTTGAAAAGGCAAATGCTAAGCTTGTAGAAACACAACAAAAACAAGCTCAAGTGATGAGCCGCTTACAAGATATTCTTACAAAGGCATACCCTACAGATATGGCTGAGAAGAAATTCTCCCTCGATATTCCATCTGGTGGTTATGCAATGTATGAAATCACTAATAAGAATACAGGGGAAAAACTCTATAAGACCGGCGACATTATGTATAATGTGAACTCATCTTTATACCCTGAATACTTAAAAGAAAAGGCTAAAGGTCTTATCGTATCTACTGATAATAAAGATGCTTTAGTAAATCCTAAAGCCTATGTTGAAAAACATGGTGACGAGATCAATCAATCCGTAGCAGAAATTGCTAAATATAATGCTACAGATAACTGGAGCAACTATAACAATAGTGAGCTTGATGTGGTTTGGGTTAAACAGCCAGATGGCACGTTCAAACAATCGTATGATTACTATGGACAACCAGCTAGTGATTATGAGTTCACTGGTTACTTAGGGGCTAAAACGTATAAATACGATAGTGGTAGTTATGTATTTAGTGATTATGATGCTAAAGATGCGATTTACAAAAAGAACTTTACAATGTCCTCCAATGATTGGGGTGAAGGTAGTTCTTACTATGGTTGGGGCATGCCAAATGCATTGTTCAACTATATGTATAATCTTGAAAAGGTTGTACATGATGCAGAGTCTGAAAATAAATTACCACGTGAAGCGATTGGTAAGATCATTGGTAACTTGATTCAAACAGAAGGGGTAGTTCTTGAAAAAGACAATGTACCAGCTATTGATAAAGCTGCCTTTGTTCAATACAAGAAACAAATAGGCTCTCGTCTTGGGTTACAAGCGTGGTATTTACGCTCCTTTGGCGGTAAAACGCATACATACCTAAATGCAAATGGCAACGGTAATGATGAATATAGCTTCTCCAATGTAGCGCATGTATTCGGTATTGGCGCTAAATATCAATTAGGTGCGAATGCATCTGTTACCGTTGATTACGGCCAAAACCGTTCCAACTTGGGCCGTTATTTAAATGGTAACACTGTATACCAACACGAACGTGGCACAGCCGACTTTGCTCTTAAAGGTCATCAAATGGGTGGTACACCACACTTCTGGATGGCTCGTCTCGACATTGGTCGTGCCGACCTAGATATTCCTAAATCTTGGAATGCGTTCATCGATTACAAATACTTTGAACATGGCTCCTTCTTTGGTGGCAATGGTACTGGCGCAGTACCGGATCGTTATCTTGACGGTATTCGCAGCTTTACATTTGGTGCTGGCTATGTACCTCGCAAGGATTTACTCCTTGAGGCATTCTACACGTTCGATGCGAAGGGTACTAATAAACGAGATACGTTATATGGTAGTGAAAGCTTTAAGTTAGGCGATTATACAAGAATTCAAGGGACCTACAGGTTCTAATATTCAGTCTGTAAACAGGCAGAAAGGTTACTAATATGGAAAACTTAAATTATGTCATTCACTTGTTTTATAGCGGTGGGTATGTAATGTATCCATTATTACTCTTGTCTTTCATGGTCATCGCTATCGCTGCAGAACGAGCTTTCTACTATCACAAATATGCCGGTAAAACTTTCGTTGTTACCCATGCAGTCAATGAACTAGCAAAATTACAAAATTGGGCAGAAATTGATAAAGTAATCAAAGAAAACCCATCTATTGCGAGTCGTATTGCAGAAGCAGGTTTACATAATACTTCTAGCGAAGAAGCTATGAAAACAGCCTTTGCTGACCAAATGGGTGTAGACGCAGTAGGCTTCCGTAAATATATGGATTACCTCAGTGCTACCGTTACAATCTCTCCATTATTGGGCCTATTAGGTACAGTAACAGGTATGATTGGTTCTTTCAGTATCCTCGACTCCGGTGCGGGCGCATCTGCTATCACTGGTGGTGTAGGTGAGGCCCTTATCGCTACAGCGTCCGGTTTGTGTGTAGCCATCATGGCATTCATTGTGTACACATTCTTTAGCCATCGTTTAGATTCTATTATTAATCAAATTGAAGGTATGTGCGTAAGCATCGTTAGTGCTAAACGAGAAGGGTGGAAATGATTATGAACTTACAAAGCTTTCGTATGAAAACAAAGCCTGAATTCATGATTATTCCAATGATTGATATTATCTTCTTCTTGTTGGTATTCTTCATGATGAATAGCTTACAAACAGTAGCTCAAAAAGCATTATCTGTACAACTACCACAAGCTACTAGTGCATCTGCACCAGCTCAATTGCCTGTTGTATTTACACTTGATGCGGAAGGGCATATTACAATTGATAACAATCCAATGAGTATTGATGAAGCAGAAGCTATGATTAAACAACGGATTCAAGAAAATCCTAACGCTAGTGTTATCTTACAAGCCGACAAACGTGCAGCTCATGGTCAAGTAGTAGCGATTATGGATATGCTAAAACAATCTGGTGTTAAACGCTTGGCTATTGCAGCTGAACAGAAAGGATAGCTATGGGACTAGGCATATCATGGAAAAAAGCAGCCATTATATCCGCCATAGTTCATCTTATTGCTCTATTTATTGCCGTAATCTTTTTCGTAGTGGTTCCAGCAATTCAAGACATGGAAACTTATGAAATCGACCTCACACAAAGTGTGCTCGATGATGGCGGTAGTGGTCATGCCGGCGGTGGAGGAGGTAATAGATCTGACCTATTCCCTAAACCATTGTCAGCAGATGAAGTGGCGGCAAGAACAAAGGCTGTTGTAGCGAATATAGATCCATCTCCTACAACAGATATTCCTGATGCAGTAGATGTAGCCAAAAAAGGTGGCGAACATAAAGGTAATACCTCTGGCGATAATTCCGCAGGGGGTTCCGGCCCCGGACATGGTGGCGGCTCTGGCGGTGGTAACGGTACAGGTGTTGGCACTGGTAATGGCGATGGCCAAGGTCAGGGAAATGGCAACGGTAATGGCAATGGTAATGGTGATGATCATGGTACGGTGAAAGCTGCCTTTGATACGGAGGGATTCCGTGCAAGAGTGCAAGACAATGCACAAATGCCTTCCATGGCTTTAAAAAGAAAATTACAAGGCGATGTGACTGTACAAGTAACACTTGATACAAATGGTAGTCTTATTGGACAAAGTATCGTATTTTCTACAAATGAAATATTCAATGATGCGGCAATGTCTGCCGTAGTGGCCGCAACACCATATAAAAATCCAACAGGCGAAGATATCGATATCAAGGTACCAGTTGAGTTTAGAGGTCACGAATCCTCTGATGATGAGGAGGAATAAAAGTATCTATGTAATAGATCTATTTTAGTAATATACTCATCCAAGAATTAAAGGAGCTAATTATGAAATCCATTATTTTATATTCTTCCCTCACGGGAAACACAAAAAGGGTAGCGGAAGCAATGGCTTCCGTAATGCCTGAAGGTACACCATGCGTTCCCGTAAAAGAAGCGCCTGAGAATTTAGCTGATTATGACACAGTGTTCGTAGGCTTCTGGGTAGATCGCGGTACAGCAAATAAAGAGGCTGCAAAATTGATTGAAACCTTAACAAATCCTAACATCGTATTCTTTGCCACATTAGGTATGTATGCAGATTCTGAACACGCTCGTGAAAGTATTGAAAAAGCATCTGAATTACTACAAAATAAAGAATCCCTTGTAGATGGCTTCGTATGCCAAGGTAAAATTGATCCGAAAGTCATCGAAATGATGTATAAAATGTTCCCACCTGGATCTGCTCATGGTCAAAGCCCTGAACGCGATGCCTTACATAAAGCGGCTGAAACACATCCAGACGAACAAGACTTTGCAAATGCAAAAGAATTTACAAAATCTGTACTTGCAAAGTTGCAAGCCTAAACTGAAAGGGGATTGGAGTATGAGTTTAGCAAGTTTCTTTGAATCCATTCCGGAGAAACAACGCAATCTACAATTAGGTTTAGAATGCGATAATCCGATGAGTGGTGCATTCCCGCATAAACGGGTTGTTCATGCAGGGCTAAATGGTACCTTAGTTTCTCCAAAGGAAACACAAGCCGTTTGGGATACCTTAATGAATGGCACACCGAAAAAGGGTGAAATGCAATGCGCCTATATTCACATTCCATTTTGTAAGACAAAATGCACATATTGTGGCTTCTTCCAAAATGGTACAAGTCAAAGTATAGAGGACCAATATATTGATGGTCTTGTTAGCGAGTTAAAACTAGCTAGTGAGCGTCCAAGATTAAAAGATGGATTAATCCACGCCGTATTTATCGGCGGAGGCACACCAACATCGCTATCTCCAGCAAACTCTGAACGATTGCTAAAAGCAATTAAAGAATATTTGCCACTAGCTAACGATTACGAGCTTACCTTAGAAGGCCGTATTCACGATTTGATTCCTGAAAATCTCGATGTTTGGATGGCAAACGGCGTAAACCGCATGTCTATTGGTGTACAATCTTTCAACACAGAAGTTCGTCAAATGGTAGGCCGTCTAGATACGAAAGAAACCGTATTAGAACGGTTGGCTGCGTTGAAAGCCTATGGTCAATGCTCTGTTGTTATCGACTTAATCTATGGTTTGCCTGGTCAAACTATGGAGGTTTGGGAACAAGATCTAGCTGATTTAGTAAGCTCTGGCGTAGATGGTGCTGACCTATATCAATTAAACGTATTTGATGGCAGTGATCTTAATAAAGATATTGCAAAAGGTAAGGTGCCAGCTGCTGCGACAACAGCAATGCAAGGGGATATGTTCAAATTCGGTCGTAAGTACCTTGATGAGCGCTCCTATCGCCGATTAAGCGCTGCTCACTGGAGTGCAAACAATCGTGAACGTAGCTTGTATAATATCTTGGCTAAAGCGGGCGTGCCTATGTTCCCATTTGGTAGCGGTGCCGGTGGTAATGTCGATGGGTACGGCATGATGTTACATCGTGCATTAAAGCCATACGAAGATATGGTTAGCCGCGGTGAAAAACCATTCATGGCTCTTATGAAACAAAGTGATTTACAACCCGTCGTAAATCAAGTGGTAAGCCAACTTGAACAAGGTTTCCTCAATATTATGAGTTTGGTAACACTAGATCCAAGACTAGAAGAATTAAACTGGCTCTATAAATTATGGGAAGAGCGTGGTCTTTTAACTTACAATGGGTTACTTTATAAATTGACTGCCGCTGGTGAATTTTGGACGGTAAATCTTACACAAAGTACCTTGGAGGCTGTGGAGTATATCATGACTGGTAAAAACTCCTTCGCTATGGAAGCGGTGGCTGCCCAAGATACGAAAACAACGTCTAAAGATAATCCTAACCAAGAGGTACGTGGTATTGGTCAAGGTAAAGCTAATATTTCGGTACCTACAGATGAAGATTCAGAAGCACAACGTAAAGAAGCTCTCATTGCAAAAGCAAAAGCGGAAATCGCCAAAAGCGGTGCTTCTGGTGAGTCAGCTAATCGAATGGTACAAGCTATGTACAATTTGAGTGCTGATGAAATTGAATATATGATGGAACGTATGATGTCTTAACCTGTTATATTACACCTTATATCTAACAACCTTTCTCACACAACATATACTAAATAAGACAAACTACGTGACATACAGTACACTTTGTACTACAAAGTAGCCCCAGACCATGGTCTGGGGTTTACTTTTTATAAGGTGAAAGGTATTCTGTAACTATAAGAAGTAATATTGTTGCATGAATCGTTGTGGTTTCGGAGTTAGGAGATTAGTATGAGTACATTTCCTCAAAAATATATAGATATTGTTGGCATAGGTGCCAGTACATTAGATCGATTTATCGTCGTCGATCATTATCCTACAGGCCGTGAGGTACAACAAGTCGTATCGTCTACTACAGATGGTGGTGGGCCAGTGGCTACAGCACTAGCAGTGGCAGGAAAATATGGTGCTCGTACCGCTATGATTGATAGCATTGGTGATGACATGGTAGGTCGTCATATATTAGATGACTTTGAAAAATACAATGTTAATACAGAGGCAATTCAAGTTGAACGCGGTGCTAACAGCGGTGTGGCAACAATCCTCGTAAAACAGAGTACTGGTGAGCGTGCTGTATTTTTTGAACGGTCTACTTCAACTGAGCCTGAGTTTTTAGATACCCATAAGCAGCTCATAGGATCAGCCTATATTCTGCATATCAATGGTCGACATCGCCAACTCATGCGCTCTGCTATGACTGTTGCAAAAGAGGTAGGCACTATCATTTCTTTAGATGGTGGTGCTCAGCGTTACGATGAAGACATGAAGCCTATTACTGAAGCCAGTCACATCGTTATCGTAGCTCGTGATTATGCTGAAAAATATACGGGCACAACTAATCTAAAAGAGGCTTGTCGTATCATTCATGAACGAGGTGCATGTATTGCAGGTGTTACGGATGGTGCAAATGGTAGTTATTTTGTTTGGCCTGATGGAACATTTTATCGATGTGAACCATTTACTCAATCTACCGTAGTAGATACAACGGGGGCTGGGGATAGCTTTCATGGTGCTTTTCTAGCTAATTTAGTACATACAATTAATCATATGAAGGGGCAAGACACAACTTCGACGACTAAGCATGACCGTGCATCTATACATGCTGTAGAGTTGTTAAAAGCTTGTGCGCATTCCGATTTAGAGAAGGCCGCTATTTTTGCATCTGCAGTAGCTTCTTTAAATACACAAGGCATAGGCGGGCGCAGTCCACTACCAACGTTAAAGTCAGTGCAGGAACTAATAGGATAGGACTATAGTTATGTGGAAAAATACTTCAAAAAATCAAGTTCAGCAATATATGCAACAAAATCCTTATCGCCTATTAGCCCTTAGCTTTTTTGCTACCATGACTATAGGGACGATATTACTCATGTTGCCCATATCAAATGCTCAAGGCCATAGTACAACGCTTGTAGATGCAGCTTTTACCGCAGTATCTTGTGTTTCTGTAACTGGATTGTCAACAGTAGATACCTATCATCATTGGTCCTTGTTTGGCAAAATCGTCATGGTAATCCTTATCCAATTAGGTGGTTTAGGGATTGTTTCTTTTACCACTATTATTGCTCTAGTATTAGGGCGACGGGTAGGCCTGAAAAATCGCGTGCTTTTGTCAGAGGATGTAGGGCAAGATGGCATGAAAGGGCTTCTACATATTACGAAGAAGCTAACCATTTATACCTTTTGTGTCGAAATAATTGGGGGTATTATCTATACTATTCAGCTATATCCCTATATTGGTGATGCTGCTTTATATACGGGGATTATGCAATCTATTTCCAGCTTTTGTAATGCAGGATTTATATTCTTTGATAATGATCTACCTTATGCTATGGTGGGCGATGTATTATTTAATATGAATACAATGGCCCTTATTGTAATAGGTGGTTTTGGTTATCTCGCAACATTTGATATTTGGTCGCATCGCAAGCTACGACGATTTGTAGATTTAAAACTACATACAAAAATAATGTTAGTTGGCACAACGGCGCTCATCTTTTTAGGGACGATTATTTTCTTGGGGGTTGAGTGGGCGAATCCCAAAACGTTTGGCCCTTTACCTATATGGAACAAGGTCATGGCATCTCTATTTCAATCGATTACACCTCGTACAGCGGGGATTGCAACTGTAGATTATAATGATTTACATCCAATTACACTGTTTATTACCATCATTTTTATGTTTATTGGGGCAGGTCCTAACTCTACAGGGGGCGGTGTTAAGATTAGTACTATTGCCGTCGCTTTTCTAGCAGCGCGTACATTATTTAATAACCGTCCTGATACAGAGGTTTTTGAACGTCGTATTTCGTTGATTACTGTACTTAAGGCAAATGGGATAATCTTTTTATCTATCCTTTTTGTTTTATTTGCTACTTGTTATTTGGCTTGGGATGAGCCATATGACTTTATTCGACTGCTTTTTGAGGTAACTTCTGCCTTTGGGACCGTAGGTCTTACAACGGGTATTACACCTAATTTATCTGAAAGTAGTAAATGGGTGTTAATGCTTGTCATGTTTACAGGTCGTGTAGGGGTTATGACTGTTATTGGTACTTGGGCGCTAAGAACGGCACCGACTAAACCAATTAGCTATGCAGAAGAGCGTGTATTGTTATAAAAATAGATTAGATTGAATATAAAAGGGGGCATATATGAAACATAAAACGATAGCAGTAATAGGTCTTGGTCAATTTGGTGGCACTGTTGCCAAGATGTTAGCTTCCATGGAGCATGAGGTATTAGGTGTAGATATTGATCCAGAAGTTGTACAGAAAATTTCGCCATTTATAACACATGCTATAGTTGCAGATACAACTGATGAAGAGGCAATCAAAGAATTGGCCCTAAGCCAGTTTGATATGGTTATTGTGGCTATAGGTGGAAATCTTCAAGCTAATTTAATGACAGCTATGCTTCTTAAAGAATTAAATGCACCTAAAATTGTGGCCAAGGCTGAAAATAATATACAAGGCAAAATGCTTCATAAAATAGGTGTAGATCAAGTGATTTACCCTGAATACGATATGGCATTACGCCTTGTACAGTTTTTAACTAGAGACCATGTGATGGATTATTTACAACTATCTAAAAATATTAGTCTCATAGAAATTAAGGTGCCAACATTCTTGGTGGGGTCTAACTTAAAGGATTCTAATTTGCGTGAGAAATATAATCTTAATGCAGTAGGCATAAGACGCGGTGAAGATTTAGAAGTTCCACCAAACCCAATTACCATTCTCGGTGAAGATGATAAATTATTAGTAATTGGGAATAATTCTGATTTAGATGCATTAACGGTGTAGTAAGTATACGAAAGAGATATAATTATATCGAAAAAATATGATACAATAAAAATAGAATTCAGTATAGGCCATACGTATTCGTATGGCCTTTTTAGATAGAAATGAAGGTTAGTATGACAGAAGAACAATACATAACGGCGCTGACCAATAACCCCCATGGAATTCGGAATATTCCAAACCCTACAGAAGCAATGCAACTTACCTGCGTAGCTCAAAATGGCATGTTGTTGCAATACATTAAAGAACCTACTGAAAAGGTTATTGAAACGGCGCTTTCACAATCACCACGAGCCATACAATTCGTGGAACATCCTACAGAAGGACTATTACAGGCCTTGGTGGAAAAAGATTGGGCTGTTTTAGAATATATCGACAACCCATCTGATGCAGTTGTTCAATGTGCTCTCGATCAATCTGGGTGGGCTATTCGCTATATTGCAAATCCATCTGAAGCACTGCAGTTAGAAGCTGTAAAGTCCAACTATGATGCTTTGCAATATATTAAGGAGCCTAGTGAAGCCGTACAATTGCAAGCGGTTAAAGAGAATTACTTGGCATTACGTTATATTGATGAGCCTAGCGTAGCCGTATTAGAAGCAGCAGTTAAACAAGATTCTCAAGCGATGCGACAAATTACAAAGCTTACAAAGGACTTGGCATTGCACCTATTTGGTGTAAGTGCTGCCACACTAGGGTATATACCAAATAATTTAGGTGTCACTGTGGACGAAATTAAATCGATCATCATTAGCGCCATCTCTAGTGATACAGCTGATGAAGACTATATTCGTGAATTGATTAACAACCAAGCTATCGGTGGTCGCCAATCTAAATGGCATATCGACTTATTGTCACTTATAGATGCTTATGGAACTAGGGCTGTTAAGAAAATTGCAGTCAGTGAATATTTGAAGTATTAGAAATGGAGATACAATGAACTTTATAGATACAATGGCGAGCGTTGAATTAGTGCTTGCCGCAAATCAAGTACCATTGCTCGTCGGTGAAACGGGCATCGGTAAAACATCTCTCGCAGCGCGCGTAGCAGATGTACATGATTGGGAACTCGTTACTATCGATGGCAACCTTTTAAAAGAAGGTGAAATCGGCGGTTTGCCAACGGTGGAAACGGTGACGCACACAGATGGTTATGGCCATACTCGTGAAGTGAAAACTACGGTATACGCAGTACATCATACGTTAGAACATGTGGCACAAGCCGTAGATAAAGGCCGCCAAGTATTGCTATTTATCGACGAAATTAACCGTGCAGAACATGCGGTACAACAAGAGTTGATGAACCTTATCTTGAACCGTGAAATCAATGGTTTCTCCTTGAGTGATCAAGTGCGTATCATCGCCGCTATGAACCCTGAGGATTCCTTTGATTACCAAACGATTGATATGGATCCAGCCCAACAAAACCGTTTTGTATGGCTCTATATGAATGCGGATTACATGCAATGGATCGATTGGGCTATCGGCGCAGGCATTGAAGAAAAGGTTATCGAATTCATTTCTTCTTATCCTGAATATTTAAATCAACGCCACGAAGACGATATTGATGCTACACCTCGCTCCTTCGAACGCGTGTCTGGCCTATATACAATTTATAAAAACCAAGAGGGTTCAGCTTATAGTCGTGACGTATTTATGAATGTTATCCGCGGTAACGTTGGTAAACTCATTGCGGAGGCTTTCGTAAGCTTTATCGAGTCAGACCAAGAACCACTTATTACCTTTGATGATGTATTGGCGGCAGTTCAAAAGCCAGGGGCCATTATGTCTATGGCTGAACAGGTTAAAAGTGAAAGTCCAACACGCTTATACGTAGCGGCTAAAAATATGTTGCATCGTTTAAACCGCAATAGCAATGCCGAAGAAGTTCATCACTTCATTGAATTCCTTACATTGTATCCTGGTGATCTACGCGTAGCAGTTATGAAAGATTTACGAAACACTTATGAGCGGGTATACGCCTATGCGATTGAAGATGACTTGTTCATCGATACCTTCTTTGAAGCACAAAAATAGTTCTGCTCTATAGTTAATTAAATGAAGCTGTCTATATGGACAAAGAAATTTAGCGAATGATTGGGGATACAATAACCAATATATAAAACATGATATACATAAAATCTGATGTTAAACGAAAAAGGAGGTGGAATAATGCAACGAAATTTAGATAAAGATGATATTCGCGACGCCTCTGATTTACTCACTCATATAGACGGGTGGGAGAAAACAGGTTCCTATGATGAGAAGGCCATCGAGGCTCTCGATCGTTGGCATGCAAAACGGGAACGTATTCATCGTGAAGCAGAGGCCTTGTACACACAAATCTATGCTGCCTACGAAGCCTATGTAGATAGTTATGAAGCACAACATCATAGCATGGAACCAGAACGTATAGCGGCAGATATGATGAATCACAATATGTCAGATAGTCATATAGGGACCATAGGACGTGCCTTAGATGAGATACAAATTGAAGGCACCGATTTTGCAGTAATGCAACAAGCCGTTATGACACCTGCCTTTGAGCAACGATTATGGAATATTTTGCATGATGTAAATAGCTTACTCCTTGAAGAGGACCAATTCTTTGGTTATTTCTATTTACAAATGGCTCATCGTATTCGTTTTGATATGACCAGTGCCTTCGGTATTAACTTAAAACAAGGTGGCTATGTATTATATGTAAATCCTTTTATCTTACTACGCCAGCCACCAGATGTTATGAAAGATGGCATTAAGCGTGAAATTCTACATATTATTTCTGCACATTTGATGCGCGTAAAAACATTGAGTCAAAGCTTTAATAAAACGGCTGTACATATGGCGATGGATATGGTTGTAAATGACTACTTAGAACATGTTGATCGTGATGCGGTTACTGTAGCCAATGTAAATGAACGTTTTGGATTGATGCTCAAACGATTCCGTACCATTGAGTATTACGCCAAGGCCATCGATAAGGCGATGAAGGAAAAGCCTGAACTCTTTGTACCTGTAGATAATTCTGATACAGCTGTAGCTATGGAGTTTGATCCTCAAACTAGCCATGATATTTGGGATGAATCTGATTCCATTGATACGGATACGATGGACCAAATTACGGAGCGCTATATCAACGAAGCCTCAAAAGGTGATATGGAAGGATATGTGAAGAGTCTCATCGATACCTTCCAAAAGACGCGTCGTGCTCTTCCGTGGTATTTCTACCTTAAAAAGCTCATGGGCAAGGTAGCAAGTGGGTACAAAAAAACGACGATGCGTCGCAATCGTCGTCAACCTGAGCGCTTGGAGTTGTCTGGTACCTTGCGTCAACATAAGGCTAATGTATGGGTTGCTCTCGATATGAGTGGTAGTATTACCGATGCAGAGTTTACGAACGCCTTAGAACAAGTACTGCAAATTGTACATGCCTATAACCATCGCATTACCGTTGTAGAATGTGATAATGAGGTGCGCCGTACTTATACGATGGAATCAGTAAAAGATGTAAAGCCTCGCCTTGATGTGCGCGGTGCAACAGCTTTCTCGCCAGTATTTTCTTTAGCCAATCAAAACCGTGTGGATTTATTGGTTTACTTCACAGATGGCAAAGGCGAGGAACGATTACGAGAGGCTCCGAAAGGGTATAAGGTTTTATGGGTTCTTACAGGAGAAAATCCTCAACTATCTCTTCATAATCCGTATGGCATGGTTCGTGAACTAGGTTATGTGGGTGTAGATGAAACACAAGATATAGATGAATTTGTACGTATGTCTAGTCGTAGTGGCTTTTCTATGGCTAACCAAGAGGTATAAGCTGCTTTATAAAGGTGAGCAGTGATATATTTTGGTTTAACCTAGAGAAGCGTTTATAAAAGCATATAAAAATGACGCAATTCCTTAGAATTGCGTCATTTCTACGTAGATGCTATTTTTTATTTTAGTTATTGAGCTCGATCGAGGAACCTGGATCGATAATGAGGGCTGTTTGATTATATTTGCCTTCAACTAAGCTTGTAAATACACCTGGTTCACGGTCGATAACAGGCCATGTTTTGTAGTGAATTGGAATGGAGATACGCGCTTTTACATAAGAAGCAGCAAGAGCTGCATCTTCAACGCCCATCGTGAAGTTATCGCCGATAGGAAGTAAAGCGTAGTCAAGATCGCCAAAGCGATTCAACAACTTCATATCGCTAAAGAGTGCTGTATCACCTGCGAAGTATACAATATCTCCGTAGAAGTCTACGATACAACCTGCTGCATGACCGCCAGGGATACCTGCGCCGTGGAAGGCTGGAACTATGCGAACAGAACCGAATTCAAAGTCAAATTTACCGCCTAAATGCATAGCGTGTGTACGACAACCAGCAGCTGCTGCTTTACCAGCTACCTCTGCAGTAGAGATAACGAGCGCATCATTTGCTTTAGCAATGAAATCTGTATCGCCATAGTGGTCATCGTGACCATGGCTGACAAAGATATATTGGCATTTGATATCTTCTTTTTTTGCGATATCCCATGTATTACCTGTTAAGAATGGGTCGAAAATCATGGACACATCACCGCGAGTGAGCATAAAGCAAGCATGACCGAAATAAGTTAGTTTTGTTTTCATAGGAACACTTCCTTCCTTATACATATAAATCTTAATTCTATTGTATAATATAACTAATGAAAATAAAACTATTGATGATAATTTATGCATAATTAGTAAGGATATAGTATGGATTTAACACATTTTGACCAAGATGGTAATGCTTGGATGGTGGACGTATCCGATAAGGATATCACATCCCGCACAGCCATCGCAGAAGGATTCATAGCAATCAATGATGCAATTTATGAGCGCATTGCAGCAGGTACTATAAAAAAGGGCGATGTCCTTAGTGTTGCGCAACTAGCTGCTATTATGGGGGCTAAGCAAACGAGCAATCTCATTCCTCTTTGTCATCCATTAGCACTCACAAAGGTTGAGGTTCACTGCTCTTTAGTAGATGGTGAAAGCCCTGCTTGCACTGATGAAAATCATAACAAGGCCGTCAAGGTACGTGCCATCGTTAAGACTACTGGAAAAACGGGCGTTGAAATGGAGGCCCTTACAGCTGTACAAGTGGGATTGCTCACCGTATACGATATGTGTAAGGCCATTGATAAAGGCATGATTATGGGCCCTACATACCTCGTAGAAAAAGAAGGCGGGAAAAGTGGACATTTTGTGCGTTCCTTTGTAGAATAATATAGATATAAAGAATAGGGGAACGAAAATGGAAATAGTACTTTATGAGCCAGAAATCCCTGGCAATACAGGAAATATAGCGCGTTTATGCGCAGCTAATCATATGACCCTACATCTTATCAAACCACTTGGTTTTTCTATCGACGATAAGCACGTGAAACGAGCTGGTCTCGATTATTGGCATTTGGTAGATGTACAGGTACATGAAAATATTCAAGAGTTGTATGCGAAATATCCTGATCGCAGATATTTCTACGCTACTACAAAAGCAAAGCATACCCACTCCGAGGTAAAGTATGAAATCGGAGATATGCTCGTATTTGGCCCTGAATCAAGAGGCTTGCCTGAAAGTTTATTAGAAGGTGTTGAAGAAACATGTATTCGCATACCAATGGTAGATGAGGCGCGTTCTTTAAACTTATCTAATGCAGTAGCCATTATTGCGTATGAAGCTATGCGCCAACTTGATTATCCAGATCTTAAAGCCGAAGGCAACTGGATTCAACCTAAATAAATATACTTTCACCATTGAGATATATACAATAAATATATGTTAGAAATCCTACCCAATCTACATGAGAGGTAGTATTTTGACAGGTGTTGTTAGAGGAGGATATTATGAACTACGATAAAGCTCATGATTTAGCTCACGCTATGCGTGAATCCGAAGAGTACAAAGAGTTAATGGCAGCTCAAGAGACTTTGAAAGCTGATGCAGTAGCAGCGGCGTTGGTACGCACATTTATGGCACAACAAATGCAATGGGAATACGCAAAGTTGTCTGGTGCACCAGAAGCTGATGAATTGCAAAAGAAACAAGAGGAATTGATGCCTCAAATTCAAGAAAATGCTGCAGCGGCTGCTTATTTACAAGCACAAATGCGTTGGAGCCAAATCTCTAATGATATTTATAAAATCATTAGCGAACCAATCACTGAGGGGATGAAAGTGTTAGATCATGGCGAACAACAACAACCAAAACATTAAGGACTTAAAAGAAGCCTTATTAGAGAAATTACCTAGTACACGTGTACGAGAACAGGAACTGCTTTGTCATCATACGACATTTAAAATTGGTGGTCCTGCTGATTTATTTATTGAACCTACGACGATGGATGAGTTGAGCTTTACGCTACGCAATATTCACGAATTACAAGTGCCTGTAACTATTATTGGTTGCGGCTCCAATATTTTGGTGAAAGATGGTGGTATTCGCGGTGCTGTCGTATCGGTTCGACATATGACACAAATCATGGATTGCAATGATAATGTATTATGCATTGGTTCTGGTTATATGTTAAAAGATGCTTCTGAATTTGCTTGGGAAAATGGACTATCTGGCCTTGAATTTGCCATTGGTATTCCAGGTACACTTGGTGGTGCTGTATTTATGAATGCAGGTGCTTATGACGGGGAAATGAGCCATGTTGTCACTTCAGTACTAGCTGTAGACTTCGAGGGCAATATTAAGGAGTACGATGCATCTCACTTAGATTTTGGATATCGTCATAGCGTATTCCACGATAATCATGAGGTTATTGGGGAGGTTATTATGACGTTACAACCTGGTGATAAGGATGCTATTAAGGCTCGCATGGATGAGCTCACAGAAAAGCGTGAATCTAAACAACCTTTAGAGTATGCTAGCGCGGGTTCAACCTTTAAACGCCCACCAGGGTATTTTGCAGGTACTTTGATTGAACAAACAGGTCTTAAAGGGTTATCTGTTGGTGACGCACAAGTATCTCATAAGCATGCTGGTTTTGTTATCAATACTGGCAATGCTAAAGCTAAAGATGTACTTGATCTTATTAAAGAGGTACAAAAACGCGTATATGATCAACATGGTGTACATCTGGAGCCAGAAGTACGTATGATTGGTGAAGATTAATACAAACTAAATATTAATACAAGATTTCTTATGTGACGTTCCTTTTATCTTATTTGAGGCAAGGTAGCATAAGAAATCTTTTTTAATACCATATGCTTATGTAGCTAATTTAGTCTTAAGATGAGTCAAAAGTATAATCAAATGTAGAAATTGCCATGATTAGAAATCCTATACTTCTTTGACTTTTTTCTATAGACTACGTTATAATTAAGTGTTGCCAATTTTGGGAATATACCTATATAGCGACTTTCACAAGCGTTATATGATATAGAATATACTAAAGGAATTAAAGGGAGGATCTTATGATTCGCGAAAATCTTCGTAATGTAGCGATTATCGCCCACGTTGACCATGGTAAAACTACTTTGGTGGACGCGTTATTAAAACAAAGCCATGTGTTCCGTGAAAATGAAAAAGTAGCAGAACGCGTAATGGACTCCAACGACTTGGAACGTGAACGCGGTATTACTATTTTGTCTAAAAACACTGCTGTTATGCATGATGGCATTAAAATCAACATCGTTGATACTCCAGGCCATGCTGACTTCGGCGGCGAAGTAGAACGTGTACTTAACATGGTTGACGGCGTATTGCTTCTTGTAGATGCTTATGAAGGTCCAATGCCTCAAACTAAATACGTTTTACGTAAAGCTTTAGAACAAAAATTGAAACCAATCGTAGTTATCAACAAAATCGACCGTCCTGACCAACGCGTTAAAGAGGTTGAAGATGAAGTTCTTGAATTGTTCATGGAACTTGAAGCTGATGATGACCAACTAGATTTCCCTGTAGTATACGCATCTGCTCGTGCTGGTGTGGCTAAAACTAACTGGGATGACGAAGCTGTAAATATGGAACCATTGTTTGAAACATTGATCGAAGAAATTCCTGCACCACAAGGTGATTTGGAAGGTCCTCTTCAATTCATGGTTACTACACTTGATTACGATAACTTCATCGGTAAAATCGCAGTAGGCCGTATCGTTCGCGGTAAAATGAAACCTAACCAACAAGTGGCTATCATGACTGGTGAAAGCACTCGTAAAGCGAAAATCGGTCGTGTATATACATATAATGGCTTGAACCGTGTTGAAACTGACGAAGCTGAAATGGGTGATATCATTGCGTTCGCTGGTATCGACGATATCAATATCGGCGAAACTGTAGCAGATGCTGAAAATCCTGAAGCATTACCATCCATCTCCATCGACGAACCAACATTGTCCATGGTATTCTCCGTAAACAACTCTCCATTCGCAGGTCGCGAAGGTGAATTCGTTACATCCCGTCACTTACGTGATCGTTTGTTCCGCGAAGTAGAAACTAACGTTTCTATGAAGGTAGAAGAAACTGATTCTGCAGATGCTTTCAAAGTATCTGGCCGTGGCGAATTGCATTTGGCTGTATTGATCGAAACTATGCGTCGTGAAGGCTATGAATTACAAGTAGGTAAACCTCGCGTAATTTTCAAAACTATTAACGACAAATTGTGCGAACCATTAGAAGCATTGACTATCGACGTACCTCAAGAATTCATGGGTACTGTAATGGAAAATCTTGGCCAACGTAAAGCTGAATTGACTAACATGGTTGAGTTAGCTGGTTACCTTCGCATGGAATTCGTAATTCCTGCGCGTGGTTTGATCGGTTTCCGTGCACAATTCTTAACAGCTACAAAAGGTAATGGTATCATGAACCATGTATTCCATGGCTATGCACCATACAAAGGCGAAATTCCTTCCCGTACACGCGGTGCTTTGGTAGCATTCGAAAATGGCGAAACTACTCCATATGGCTTAAACTCTGTTCAAGATCGCGGTACATTGTTCGTTGGTCCTAACCAAGACGTGTATGCAGGCCAAGTTATCGGTGAAAACACTCGTGAACTTGATATGGATGTTAACCCATGTAAGAAAAAACACGTTACTAACATGCGTTCCAGCTCCTCTGACGAAGCAGTTCGCTTGACTCCACCTCGTATCTTCTCCTTGGAACAAGCTCTTGAGTGGATCAACGATGACGAACTTGTTGAAGTAACACCTGAAAGTATTCGTATGCGTAAAACAATCCTTGATCGTAACGCACGTGCGAAAGCTGCTAAAAACAAAAAATAATATCCTTAGTGATATAAAACGACGCTCCTATGGGGGCGTCGTTTTTATTACATATAACAAAGAGGATATTCCTATTTATTATATTCATATGAAAAATAGATGATAATTTTATCATTTATGATTAATTGCTATATAGAACCTTGTATATACTTACTTTGCATAAAGTCTTGCTGATAGGGGTATCGGTATATACGGAATATCCATGACGATGTATAATAATATCAAGTTTGTTGAAATTAGTTATTGATTATGGAGGTTCTTATGAATAAGAAAATTCTAGCTTCTTTATTTGCTGTAGGTTTAGCTGCAGGTAGTGTATGCTCTTCTGTTGATGCACATGGTGTGTTCTTCGCTAACCGTACAGATGAAAAAGTACTTGTATTAGGTGAGGGTCCTGTAGATAATGCTTATAGTGCAGATATGGTAAAAAATATTACTGGATATGATGTACAAGGCAAACAAATTCCTGTACAAGTTGTGAAGCATGAAAAAAATGTAGCTATTATTCCACCAGCAGACCTTGGTGTAACTGTAACTAATTTTGATTATGGCTACTGGACTAAGACTAAAGATGGTAAAACAATTCATAAACCAATCACCGAAGTTCCTGGTGCGGTTAAGAGTACACATGCTATCAAATATGATGTTCATTACTGGAATGCACAAGCAAAACCATTTGTAGATAAGAATGCATTTATTCAAATTGTACCTTCTGTTAATCCATTGACATTAAGAAAAGGTGATACATATGAAATCCAAGTGTTTAAAGATGGTAAACCATATGCGAATGCACCTCTTATCAAAGATTTAGTAAATGATTTAACTGGTGAAGCTAAAGCAGATGAAAATGGTAAAGCTACTGTAGCTGTTACAGCAGATGGCTTAAATGTAGTAGGTGTTGAAGTTGCATTCCCTACACAAAATAAAGGGGAACAAAATAAATACTTTAGTGCATTGTCCTTCCTTATTTCTCCTGAAGAATAATAATTAGTAATTTTAGTACTTACCGAGTGTGTGAGTTAATAGAAGACCTCCTTAGTTGGACTAAGGGGGTCTTTTTGTGCTTTTTAGGTGTTATAAATTTTATGTGATTTAGTGAGAGTATTATAAGCATGATATAAGAAGGAGAGAATTATGAAGATTAGACGTCATGTATCAGCCGTGATGACTGCACTAGTATTAACAGGTATATCTTATTCTGCAATGGCTACAGAAATTAATGCTTCTAGCGATAAAGCAGAGGAGTTACTCGGTTTAACAATGGGGTCACCAGTACAAACGCAACCTGAGGTTAAACACATAGAGGATACATTAACAGTTAATGTACATGGTAAAAGTTTAACAGAGGCTGGTAAAAGTAAGAATGTTACAGGTATTTATAATGGCTTTGGTTCACAACTAACGGTAGACAAAGACCTTATTGTACGATTAAAGAATGATGCACCAGCATCGAAGCGAGAATTAGGTCATTATTATATGAGTGCTGTTTATGCTGGTTACGGTGGGAAGGTGCCACGTCTTAGCAAGGATAATCCGGACCGAGATTTTGGGGATACCAATATTCACGTTAAAGGTAATGTAGATATCGATGCTATCGGCTCTGGTTTACAAGTCAATCAACGAGGTCATATCCTTGTTGATGGAGGCGGTAAGATTATCACTCATCCTGTAGAAACATCTGATACCTATTCTGTAGTAGCAGAAGAAGGGGATGTATATGTTAATGCAGGCGCTGATGGCAAACATCCAGGCACTCATGACTTAGTTGCTGTTGGTAATGTAGGCCTTATCAACAAGGATTATGGCCGCGATCCAAATCACAATGTAGAACCAACTAATATAGCACTAGCTTTCACAACACCTAACTCTAGCCTTACCGGTGCTGTTTTGAATGAATATGCTGAAAGCAATAAAAACCCTCATAATTCTGGTGCAGATATTTACCTACAAAACGGAGCTACTTGGAATAATGAATGGATTGGCATGGAGCGTCCTACACCTAAAAAAGAACGTCCATCAGGGGATAATGCAGCGTACCTATACAAGGGGAGTAAGGTTCGCAATCTTGTAGGTGGTATTAACCCAACTGCAGCAGGTAACATTCATCCTATCGATGCGCGGCCTATAACAATTCAGAATTATAGCGGTTATGTGAATGCTATTTATAAATCTGGCGTACCAGCAAGCGAAGCTGGAAAAGGCCAAATCGTCGTTGAACATGCGGCGGATAATAGCCATATTACAATGAAAGGCGACCATTCCGGTAATACCATCGACGATGCAAGCTACAAAAAGAATATTCAAGCATTAGCTGAGAAATTACAATACACAGGCAATGATAAGAAGCTTAGCACAACAGTTCAAATTAATGAAGGCGTTACTAGCCCTAGTGCTGTTGCAGAGCTAGGTACAGATCACTTTGATGCACAAGGGCATCTCGTTGTAGACGATACAACAAAGATTGTTCGTGGTAGTGAATCCTCATTGGTGAGCGGTACAAAATCTGCCCTTACATCGACCGCTATGGCATGGAAGAATAACACTAATGATTTACAACGCCGATTGGGCGATCTTCGTTTAGCTAATACAAACCAAGGTGTATGGGCAAAATACATTGGCGGTAAATCTAAAATTACAGACGGTGCAGATGCGCATATGACATATAATGGGGTACAAGTTGGTTACGACCATAAAGCATCTAATGGTTGGATTTTCGGTGGCGCCCTTGATTACAGTACATCTAGTAATTCTTACGCTAACGGTAATGGTGATGGCAAACTTGGTGGCATCGCCGTTTATGGGACAAAACAACATGATGATGGACGTTATTTAGATATTATTGCTCGTGGTAACAGATTATCTAATGACTATAACCTATACTCCGTTAGTGGCCAACGATTGAATGGTAATTACCATACTTACGGTACATCTTTGAGTGCTGAATATGGTAAACGGATTAAAAAGCAAAATGGCTTCTATATCGATCCTAGTGTAGAATTTATTGTAGGCCGTTTAAAAGGTGTATCCTATGATGCAGCTATTGCAGGCGGTGGTTCTATGCATGTGAAATCTGACGCTGTTAACTCGGCTGTAGGTAGACTTGGTATTGGCATTGGGAAAGAAACAGAAAAATCCAATATCTTTGCTAAATTAGCGTTGGCTCATGAATTCTCTGGTAAGGTAAATACTACATACTCTGCACCAGGAAATCCAACAGTACAAACAACTGTAGATTTGAAAGATACTTGGCTCGATGCTGAAATTGGCGGATCCTGGAGCGTACGACCTAGCACATATCTATATGGTACATTCACTAAAAACTTTGGTGCTACTATAGATAATACATGGCGTATTGATGCTGGGGTTAGACATAACTTCTAATTGAATAAATGAAAACTCTGTAGTTGCCTGTGGGTAAGGTGCTACAGAGTTTTTTATATAAAAGTGTCTATGTGAATTATTCTTTATCGGTCAATAGACAAATATCAACTGGCTTGCTGTGATGGTCATACTTTAACAATTTGGTATATCTATGTTAGTATATAAAGGCTAGTTAATATGTAACTTCTTAAGTAAGAGTTAGGAGGATATAATATGAAAGTTCTAATCGTAAATGGTAGTAGCCATGTTAATGGTACAACAATGCAAGCTATACAAGAGGTACAAAAGGTATTCAATGAAGCCAATGTAGATACAGAGGTCATTCAGCTTGGTAATAAACCTATTCGTGATTGTATTCAATGCGGCTATTGTTTTGAACATGGCGAATGTGTATTCAAGGATGATGATGTAAATTCCTTCGTAGAAAAAGCGAAGGATGCAGATGGCTTTATCTTTGCAACACCTGTATACTATGCTCATCCGAGTGGACGTATTTTATCCTTCTTAGATCGCGTATTCTTTAGTGCAGAAAGTGTAAAGCCAAATCCATTTGCCTTTAAACCAGGTGCATCTATCGCCGTAGCTCGTCGCGGTGGTACAACGGCTTCCTTTGATGTACTCAATAAATACTTTGGTATTTCTCAAATGCCAATTGCAGGCTCTACATATTGGAATATAAGCCATGGTCTAGTAGCAGAAGATGCTAAGCAAGATGAGGAAGGTATGCAAACAATGCGCAACTTGGCGAGAAATATGATTTGGATGATGCGTAGCTTTGCTGTAGCTAAGGAGCAAGGTGTGCCATATCCAGATACAGATAAAGAGAAAAAAGTATCTACAAATTTTGTGCGTTAATAACCCATCGATTGTTGAGTTACTAGAGGAGTTATGATGGTTAAGGTTTTATTCATTTGTCACGGTAATATTTGTCGTTCAACGATGGCAGAGTTTTATATGAAGCATATCGTTGAGCAGGCTGGACTCAGCGATTCTATTTATGTTGAGTCTGCAGCTACATCTCGTGAGGAGATAGGGAACGACACCCATTATGGGACTAAACAAAAATTAGATGAAATGGGTATTCCTTATACGCGTCGTAAGGCTCGTCAAGTAACCCTTGATGACTATCATAACTTTGATTACCTCGTTATCATGGATGAAAATAACGGGCGGAATTTAAAACGTATTATTGGCGATGATGTAGACTCTAAGGTGTATAAGGCCATGTCCTTTGTTGGTGAAAGCCGTGATGTAAAGGACCCTTGGTATACGGGAAATTTTGATGAAACCTATGACGATGTAAGTCGTAGTTGTGACGCTCTATTATCGTTGATTAAAGAGCAAAGGTAATAGAAACAGCCCCTACAGTTAGCTAACAAAATGCTTAACTATAGGGGCCATTTCGTATAAACCTAGTGTTTGTATATACTTTATACTATCGAACCATAGCGTAATATGGTATAATTTTTAAGTATTCATGCGCCTATAGCTCAGGGGATAGAGCGCCGGTCTCCGGAACCGGGTGCGCAGGTTCGAATCCTGCTAGGCGCACCAAATAAAAGGCTTCTCGAAATTTCGAGAAGCTTTTTTTTAATTAGTCCCATTATGAATCAATATTATAAAGTGGATCATAATATGTTAATATTAAAATGATAAATATATTAATTTAATTAGTTCTTTTGTAGATATTAATAAATGATCCTTTGGTAATATAATATGAGCGGGTACTATTATGATATTTTTTATCATGGGAAATAGCATAATTTTATAAGGATAATCTTATAGATGTAAAATCACTTTATAAATAATGTGTATATATTTTCATATACGAATAAAGTAACCTAATAATAGGGGGGACTAATCTAATAACCAATCCAGATATTGGCGAGTAGTATGATTATAAAGTGATAGAAACATTAACGCTTAGGTTTGTTTACTTTAAAGGGGGAAGAAGTATTTGTGTAGATTGACTAAATAAGTCTTTTAGAAACTAAAGCTTTTATTTAAAGCGTAATGTCACGACATTTATGAAAAAATAAATATAGGGATTGTAGTGGGGATATTAAGGGAAAGTGATTATATGTTAACATTAAAAAAGCAAAAAAAAGCGGCTAAAGCATTTGCTGAAAAATGGGCTGGTGTTGGTGATGAAAAACAAGATACACAACGATTTTGGTTTGAACTTTTACAGACTGTTTATGGTATAGAAAATCCATCTGATTTTATTCGTTTTGAACAACGTGTTAAATTAGAAAATATCAGTTATATTGATGCTATGATTCCTGCAACACATACTATGATAGAGCAGAAGAGTATCGATAAACCGCTTAATGCAAAAATTCGTCAGTCGGATGGATCATATTTAACTCCTTTAGAACAAGCAAGACGTTATTCAGGTAATTTACCTTATAGTGATAGACCTCGCTGGATTATAGGTTGTAATTTTTCTGAATTTCAAATTCTGGATATGGATAATCCTAATTCTGCTCCAGAGATTGTGTATCTTAGAAATCTTGAAACTGATTTTTATCGGCTCAACTTTATGATTAATATAAAGGATAGTTATGTTGAAAAGGAATTAGAGATTTCTAAAACGGCGGGCGAGCTTGTAGGTCAGATTTATGATTTATTACTTGAACAATATAAGTTTAATATTGATTTAACTGAAGATTATATCTTACAAAATATTAATAAACTGTGTGTGCGATTAGTGTTCTGTTTATATGCTGAAGATGCAGGTTTATTTGGGACTAAAGCACTATTCCATGATTATTTAAGTGAGTTTAAACCACAGCATTTTAGAAAAGCATTACTTGAGTTATTTCGGATATTAGACACTCCTATTGAAAAGCGAGATCCATTTGATGAGCCTAAATTGTTAGAGTTTCCTTATGTAAATGGAAATCTTTTTAGTGAGATAATTGAAGTGCCTCCATTTAATGAATCTGCGATTCAAATGATTCTTAAAAAGGCTTGTGCATTTGATTGGAGTGCTATATCTCCAACTATTTTTGGTGCAATATTTGAAAGTACTTTAAACCCAGAAACTAGACATCAAGGTGGAATGCATTATACTAGCATTGAAAATATTCATAAAGTAATTGACCCTTTATTTTTAGATGAATATAAAGAAAATTTTAAGATAGCAATGTCTGAGCGAATGTCGAAGAAACGAATAGAAAAGTTAAAGAAGTTGCAAGAAGATCTTTCTTCTTTAACTTTTCTTGATCCAGCTACAGGATCAGGTAACTTTTTGACAGAAACCTATTTATCTTTACGTAGATTAGAGAATGATATTTTAAGGGAGACTATCACTGATAAATCTGGATCTGGTATATTAGGCTTTCATGAAGATGAACTTAATCCTATTAAAGTTACTATTCAACAGTTTTATGGTATTGAAATTAATGATTTTGCCGTTGCTGTTGCAAGAACTGCTATGTGGATAGCGGAAGCTCAAATGTTCGCAGAAACTGAGGGGATTATTAATCGTGAGATGGAGTTCTTACCACTACATAATAATACAAACATACATGAGGCGAATTCTTTAAAAATTGACTGGAAGCATATTATCTCACCTAAAAAACTTACTTATATTATAGGTAACCCACCATTCCTGGGATATGGTGATCAATCTGATGAGCAAAAGAAAGAGATGCTTTCTATATGGAAAGATGAAAACGGGAAAGTTTATAGTAGAGCGGGGAAGATTGATTATGTATCAGCATGGTATTTTAAAGCGGCAGAATTTATTCAAAATACAAATATTGAAGTAGCCTTTGTCTCTACTAATAGTATTGTTCAAGGTGAACAAGTAGCTCCGATATGGGAACCACTATTTGAACGATTTAAAATAAACATAAACTTTGCTTGGACTCCATTTAAATGGAATAGTGAATCATCAAAGAAGGCTACAGTTCATTGTGTTATTTTAGGGTTTTCTACTTTTAAATCTAAACAATGTATACTTTATAATAATGGTGTAGCTAAAAAGGTTGAAAAGTTAAGTCCCTATTTAATAGAGACTGATAATATTCTTCTTGAAAGTAGAACGAGACCTTTAGATATACAGGCAAAAGAAATGACTACAGGTAATAGACCAGCAGGAAAGGCCTTAATTATTGAAAAAGATGATTATAATGAGTTTATAAAGAAAGATCCTAAGTCTATCAAATATATTAAAAAACTTGTTGGAGCAGAAGAATTTATTCATAATAAGGAGAGATATTGTTTATGGCTAGTTGATGTTGCCCCATCAGAGTTAATTAAAATGCCTGAAGTTATGAAAAGAATCAAAGCTTCTAGAGAAGAACGCTTGAAAGGTGCTGCAGATAGAAGAAAATTAGCAGATAAACCTAGTTTATTTAGAGAAACTAAAAATCCAAAGCGCTATATTTTATTTCCTTTAACTACATCGGAAAATAGAAGATATATACCTTTAGGCTTTCTAGACGAGAATACGATACCAACAAATTCTGCTACTATTATTGAAGATGCAGATTTATATGATTTTGGAATTTTAATCTCAAATGTACATATGGCTTGGATGAGAAGCTTTGCAGGACGATTGGAAATGCGCTATAGATACTCTAAAGAAATTGTGTATAATAATTTCCCTTGGCCTAAAAATATTTCTGATGAGCAAAGAAAATATATAGAATATACAGCTCAACAAATTATAGATATTAGGGCTAAATATAATACATCTACATTAGGAGAGCTTTATAATGATTTGATTATGCCTTCTGATCTTAGAGATGCTCATCGAAATAATAATATCGCTGTTATGAAAGCTTATGGATTTTCTACTAATATTACTGAGTTAGAATGTGTTAGACATTTATTAGAGTTATATAAAGAAATGAAATCTTAAATAAGAGTTTTTTATCAATGAAAAGATATTTATTCAAATTTTTACATTACTTTCCTCTATGTAATTGATACATACTGTAAATTCGAATTATAAGTTCGAATCCTGCTAGGCGCATCAAATAAAAGGCTTCTCGAAAATTCGAGAAGCCTTTTTTGTTTACTATCTATATTTATTACACTGAATTCCCCTAGATTTAAATTCATTCATGAGTATGTCTATTGATTTATCAATGATTTCTTCATTAGTTATATATACCATCTTTTTGTAGTAGACTGTACCATCAAATTCTATCCAACGACTTGTCTTACCATTTAGTAAGCAAATCTTCATTCTGCCAGCCCAGCTTCCCATGCTACGAAATTTTTTGCCCTTAGAGAAGCGTACTTCTCGAATATCTTTTAATTTATAGGTTCTCTTCATTAATCCAAGGCCTATAGAGACTTGATCATCTGTAAAATAAAGAAGTTTATAACGGTCTTCTGGAGGCATGGATTTAATTATAGATAGGTTATAAGTAGCAAAAACTACAGCAATAGCTATCAATATAAACATTAGTATTATCATATAGCTTCCCATACTTTCAAGGCCTCCTTTTCTCTATTATAATAAATATAAGTAATATATGAAATACGGTGTATAGTTAACATTGAAGCGATGTTTGTATTTATTGATGGGAGAGAAAAATGGACATACATGCACGAACTACTAAATGGAGTAAAGGCATATCTGAGATGGATGTATTATCCTTTGCTGAGAAGGAAATAGTTTGTAATAAGGTAGCCAAGCAGTTATTTGCTATCTGTGTTACGATGGCTACTTTAATACTGATTGCAATTATAGCTGGTATGTTTGAATATCCATGGCTTCTGGATCATATGACGAATACAGCGAATACAGTGAGCACCGCTCATTCTCAAGCAGGGCGATCAGGTGGTACCATGACCAGTTTGGCCTATATGATATCCGTGTTAGCAGTTATGCTGATACCTACAATGGGGATGTTTTACATTATCAAAAAACCTTTACTTACAATAGAAACAAGAAAATTAGTAGAGAAGAAATTAGCAGCTGCTCCTAGTACAGATGATGTATTGACATCGGTATATTGGGCTTTTTCTGATCAAGAATATCTAGATGATGATGCTTTTAACAAGGATATTATTGATTATATACCGGATAATAAAGATAATTGGAATCCTAATGGCATTGCTATTAATAATCGTAAGGTATGTATCGTTTATGAAGCATTCATTACAGGTTCTGAACAACTACGAAGTAATGAGCATATTGTTGACGTAACTGATTTAGACGAAGAGAATCGCATTGATGGTGTATTTCAAACCGATATTAAAGTCGAGTTAAGCGCAGAGAATAGACGATATTTTACTAATGTAGAGCTATTAAGAAAAATTCATAACCAAATTGCCAATAAAATAGAAGAGGGACAAGATTGTTTTGAAGGATTAGAATATGTAGAAACAGTAGAGAAAATGCCAGTATATCGAGTTATGATTGGTGACTAATAGATCTATATCATTTCATGAATAAAACTTCATATTGGTTATCTTTGAAAAACGCGAACAAGAAGCACAATCTAAGAGAGAAGAACGCCTTAAACAAGAGCGTGAAGCTGCTTCTAATCATGAGATTGTAAAGACTGAAGAGAAAACTGATGTAGAGGCACCTAAAGCTGATGTGCCTACAGCTGAGATACCTAAAACAAATGATGTATCTAGTTCAGTAGAGAAAAAAGAAGATAAATAATTGTATATCACAACTATAGAAATACGTATAGGAAATCAATACTAAAGTAATAGAGAAACCTCCACTCATTATAGTGGAGGTTTTTTATATAGCAATATAGGGGATGTGTGATAGATAAAAGATTCATATAGGATTTTATATTTATAATATCTAAATAACATGGGAATGTGATTTGGGTAACACAAATTGTTTTGAGAATGATGTACAATAAGAATGTCCTTATGAAAATCTGAACATCCTAGCTGGAACACTAGGCATATAGGACGTGATGAATAACATATACATATACATTATCTAATTAAGATTAATAAAGTACTAAATTGTATCAATGCATAGTTTCGATGTAGTGATACAGAGGAGATAGAATGACAAATACAATACAAGAGCTTACAGTCAACGAAGCTTGGCGTGATGAGCAAGATGCGTGGAATAACCGTTCCAATTACTTTGTAGAAATGCATAATCGAGATGATCGTAAGGCTCAGGTTACAGAGTTTTTATCCTTTTTGAAGGATGAAAATCTTTTGCCCCCTAAAGGCGGTTGTACCCTTGATATTGGCTGTGGTGTATGTGACTATGCGTTAGGATTAGCTCGTGAAGGCCATAAGGCAACCGGTATAGATTTATCTGATGGTATGATTCGTGGTGCTAAACAATTAGCAGAGGCAGAAGGTTTAGATCTTAGCTTGTATATTGCACCGTGGTCTGATGAAACTCGCCGTGAACTAAAATGGGATAAAACCTTTGATTTAACATATAGTATTTTTTGCCCTATCATGTTTGATGTAGAAAACATTCGCGCTATGCATGAATCAAGTAAGGACAAATGCTTGTGGATTGCTTTTAGTGAACGCAGCGATGAAACAGTAGATATGTTATCTGAACATTTCTTTGGTCGCGATTCATTCCCTTGGGATGGTAAGATGAAAGCATGTTTAGATGTTATTCATGAAATAGGGCATAATGTAAAAGTAACCTATAAGACAGTGCCTGAAACAGAGGTTATGAGCCTTGATAAAGCGGTTAATTACTTTGCTATGAGACTTCATAATAATACATGGGGCGATATAGAAGATATGAAAGTAGAAATTAGAAATCTCATTGAACCATTAGCCATTAATGGAGAAATCCATAATAAAACGGTTGATAAAGTGGCTTGGGTATCATGGTCTGTGAAATAGGAGGGTAGTATGACAGTTGATGAAAAACGTAAGTTAGAACTAAAAACTATGTACCAAATCATTGGCATCTATTGTCATAATAAGCACCATACTCCTAAAGGGCAGCTATGTGAGGATTGTGAGCAGGTTTGGGAATATGCGGAGCATCGCATTGATGCATGTCCTCATATGGAAAGTAAAACATTCTGTAGCGTGTGTAAAACACACTGTTATGCACCTACGTATCGTGAAAAAATCCGTGAGATCATGCGGTATGGTGGACCTAGGATGTTATTGGTATCACCGATCCAAGTCATTAGACATATGTATCTTGAATGGAAAGACAAAAAAAGAGGCTAGCTATGCTAGCCTCTTTTTTAATGGTTTTATCACGTTTTTATGTAATAATCTTATGCGATTGCTTTGTCCAATACAGCTTTGATTAATGCTTTTGTTTGGTCATAGCTTTCACCAGGTTGAGCCTCATATTGTTTGTCGAGGTCGAACCATAAGTTTGGATAATACTCATAAGGGTGAGTTTTGAAGAGTTCATGAGCGTCTTGATCTTCAACCCAGTTGATATGAATGTCTGCATATGCAGGGTTTTCTGCAACAAGTTCATCGATAGCACGGAATGCATTTGCACAATAAGGGCAACCGTTTAAGTGGAAACCTAAGATTTCTTTCATGGTTTTACAGTCCTTTCCAGACAAAATTAATATATATTTCTATAATTTGAGATTTATTACATACTCATGTACCACAACATGTGGTACACTACTGAGTATAACACATCTATATAAGATATTCAATTTTTTAGATATATCGAATGAGAATATTGAGAATGCGATATGCATTTTTTACATAGTTAAGGAGGCACCTATGATTTCAGGCGCAGCATATGTGGTGAAGGCCCTTCAAGAGGAGCAGGTAGATATACTATTCAACTATCCTGGGGCAGCAACCATTGATATCATGGATGAATTATATAAACAAGATAAGGTAAAAGTAATTTTGCCACGTCATGAGCAAGCATTGGCTCATGCAGCAGATGGTTATGCTCGCAGTACAGGTAAAGTAGGGGTGTGCATGGTAACCTCTGGACCAGGTGCTACAAATCTTGTGACAGGTATTGCTACAGCATACGCTGATAGTGTTCCCCTTGTTTGTATTACAGGTCAAGTAGACTTGGGCCTCATGGGTAATGACGCATTCCAAGAGGTGGATACGGTTGGTATTGTGCGCAATATCTGTAAATATGCTGTTACCGTTCGTGATCGTAAAGAGCTAGGGCGTATTTTGAAAGAAGCATTTTATATTGCCCGTACTGGTCGTCCTGGTCCTGTAGTGGTGGATGTTCCTAAAAACATTCAAAAGGCTATGGGCTCTGATGAGTATCCAACAGAAGTCAATATTCGTGGCTATAAACCAAATACAACAGTTCACGTAGGACAAGTAAAAAAAGCATGCTCTATTATCAGCAAGGCTAAGCGACCACTATTCTTATTAGGCGGTGGCGTTAGCATTAGTGGTGCTAACGATCTCATGATGAAGCTAGTAGAAAAAACAGGCATTCCTGTTGTAACTACATTGATGGGTAAAGGTGCTATCGATAGTCGACATCCTTTATATCTCGGCAATATTGGTATTCATGGTGGCTATGCACCGAATGTGGCACTCACTGATTGTGATGTAATGATTTCTATTGGTACACGCTTTAACGACCGTATTACAGGCAAGTTAAGTACCTTTGCACAAAATTGTAAGATTATCCATATTGATGTGGATGCAGCATCTATTTCTAAAAATATTAAGGTAGATATTCCGATTGTAGCAGATGCTAAATTAGCTATTGAAAAATTATTAGAATATATTGAACCTCATGATCTTGGTGAATGGCCTGCACAATTACAACAACTTAAGGCTGACCGCCCTGTTACACAAGCTGGTGAAGAAGGCTTAACACCTCAAATTGTTATTGATTATATTAATAACCACTATGCACGACCTATTGTTGCTACTGATGTAGGACAAAATCAATTGTGGACTACTCAGTTCCTCGAAATTAAAGGACAACACCAAATGTTGACATCTGGCGGCCTTGGTACGATGGGCTATGGGTTCCCAGCGGCGTTAGGGGCTCAAATTGGCAACCCTGATAAACGAGTATTTGCTATCTGTGGTGATGGTGGCGTACAAATGAATATTCAAGAATTTGCCACAGCTATGCATTACCGTTTACCTGTAACACTTATTATTTTGAATAATGGCTTCCTTGGTAACGTACGCCAATGGCAACAATTGTTCTATGATAAACGATATGCATGTACAAATTTATTGATGGATGAAAGCTCCATTGTGACACGTGATATGATTGATAATGATGAGTTTGAATACGTACCGGACTTTGTACAATTGGCAGAAGCCTATGGTGCAAAGGCGATGCGCATTACTAAAGTAGAGGATATCGAAAAAGGGTTCCAATTGGCAGATGCTTTCAAAGATGGTCCTACATTACTTGAGTTCATCATTCCAACGGAGCTCAATGTATTGCCAATGGTACCAGCTGGCAAATCTTTAAGCGATATGTTATTAAAGGATAAAAAATAGGAGGGGCTATGGAATTACATATGGAAAAACGCTGTATTTCAGCGTATGTAGAAAACCAAATCGGCGTATTGGCTAAAATTTCTGGCCTCTTTGCAGGTAAAAACTATAACCTTGATACATTGACAGTAGGGGAAACTGAAGATCCTACCATGTCTCGTATGACCATTGAGCTCACATGCGATGATTTGACATACGAACAAATCATTAAACAGCTTAATCGCAGTGTAGAGGTGATTAAGGTTATCGACTTTACGGATATGCCGATTACAAAGAAAGAACTATTGTTTATTAAGGTCAACAGTTGCAAAGAAGCAGATAAACAAGAAATCTTCCGCATTGCTCAAACCTTTGACTTGTTGGTAGTCGATTATAACCGCAAATCTGTTCTCGTACAATGTGTAAAAACAGTATCCAAAAATAACGACATGATTGCTCTATTTAAAGATATGTTCGTTAATCGCATTGAAGTTGTACGCGGTGGTAGCGTAGCTATCGAAGCACTATCTACACCTGATAGATAAGTTTTAACTCTAATTATTCTAAATCTATTTTTGGCGGATAATGATCTAAGACTAGTAGTGATTTAGAATGGATACAACTGAATATGATATAATATTTATATCGACCATTATTGATATAGAGACCTTGGTTGTATGCCAAGGTCTTTTTATATAGGAGGTACTATGAGTTTATTAGATGATATTTTAGCCCATAATAGAGAATATGTAGAAGATCAAAATACAGGTTATGTAGAAACAGATACTAAATGCAGTAAGATGCCTAGTCGTGAAATGGCAATCGTTACATGCATGGATACACGTCTTGTTAACTTCTTAGAAGATTCCATGGATATTGGCCGCGGTGAAGCGAAAATCGTAAAGACTGCAGGGAACTGTATTACAGGTCCCTTTGATGGCGTTGTACGTAGTTTACTTGTTTGTATTTATGAGCTAGGCGTTAACGAAATTTTTATCATTGGTCATCATGAATGTGGTATGGCAAAAACTACGGCAAAAGATTTAACAGAAAAAATGTTGGCTCGTGGTATTGCACCAGAAGCGATTCATATGGTCCGTAAAGAAATGGAACGCTGGGCAGATGGATTTACACACCCTGCTGAAAATGTAGAAGACACTGTAGACGAATTGCGTATGAATCCTTTGATTCCGAAAGACGTACCTATTCACGGTCTTATCTTCCATCCTAGAACAGGTGAAATTGAAGTCATCGTTAATGGATATACACAAATGAAGCAATATTACGAAAAATAGTAGGTAAATCTTATTTGACTTAAAGTTAAGTTTAAGTTTTATAATGTGTTCATATTAAATATTAGTCAAACAGTTTAGTTAATAAAGGAATTATATGAACAAAAAAAGATTAATTATATCCTTACTAGCTATTATTACCGTGGTTGCTGCTACTGTAGGTAGCTATGTATATAGGGATACTATATACAGTCGAATTGCACGGACTGCGGCTGTGGTGAGTGGTCAAGAGATAAAACCACTACTCGATTCTGAAAGTCGTTATATTCGGCAAATTGTAGCTCAAGATAATAGCACAAGCCGTACCATTATGTGGCAGTCTGATAGTAGTGAATCTGATGCTATCATAGAATATCGCCAAGATGGGACCGATACTATACAAACCATAAATGCTACAGATAAAGCTTTTACCGATGATGGCAGTACTACCTATATTCATGAGGGCACTTTGACAGGGTTAACACCTAAAACAAAGTATGAGTATCGTGTTGGGTATGGCAGTGATCGCCGTAGTGATTGGTACTCCCTGGAAACGGCTGGCGCTAGTGTCTATGATGTTCTTATCTATCCAGACTCTCAGTCGGGGGATTATTCTCAATGGGAAGAGATTGTAAAGGACTCAGCACATCGCAATCCAAGGACAGCCCTGTATATTAGTATGGGGGACCTTGTAGATAATGGCGAACAAGACTATCAATGGCGCACTTGGTTAAATTCCATCAGACCGTTGAGTGCTAATGTGCCGTTAGCAACGACATTAGGCAATCACGAGATGTATACATTAGATTGGAAAATGCGCGAGCCTTATGCGTATTTGAATTACTTCGCAGTACCGCCTAATGGAAATGAAATTTTTAATCGTCGTTATTATTCTTATGACTTCGGTGATGTTCATTATGTTGTATTAGATACGCAACTTTATGAAAGCAATCATGAGGATAATCATGATACACATCATCCTGATTTATACGATGTACAGGTTCAGTGGCTACGCCAAGATTTGGCAGCAAATACTAAAAAGTGGACGATAGTCCTCATGCATCGCGACCCATTCCAATATGCCTTTGACCGCCCTGGCGCAAGTCGTGATGTAGGATTCAACGAAGAGGGCGTATTGTTTATGCCTATCTTTGATGAGTTTAATGTAGATTTAGTGTTGTCAGCACATTTACATTCTTATCGTAATAGAGGGCATGTACGTAACTTTAATCGAGATGCTTCGGGGCCATTATATATCCTGACTGGTATTGCCGGAGATGCTCGTCGCCCTAAGTGGAAAGAACATCCTTTAGATGTATATGTGGCACCAGATCGAGATAAAAATAACTATATGGCGATGACTGTAACACCGAATAAATTGATAGTAAAAGCTTTCTTACCAGACGGTACACAGCTAGATGAGTCGGTTATAGAGAAATAGAAGCATAAGAATATAAGAACATATAAGCAAAAGACACCTTCCTTGGAAGGTGTCTTTTTTGTGTGTTTATACCAAATAGTTTTCTCTGATTTATAGATTAAATAGGTAAACATATAAATGATAATTATATATTTTTTAGGTATTTTATATGCTAAATTAAGTTCATGTAAATTACAGTTTTAAGGACTATGATAAAAATTAATTTATAGTATAACAAATAAAAATACAAAAAATCTGTATAAAACTTGAATAAAACGAGTGATAGTATTATAATACGTACATAGGTTATAAAAATACGCTAATGATGTATAAAATATGCATATAGTGTATAAAGGAGATAGAGTAATGAATACATTACAAGATTTGATCAAGAAATATGCCGCACAATATAAAGAACAAGTTGTAGCATGGCGTAGACATATTCACAGTCATCCAGAATTATCTGGTGAAGAAAAAAATACATCCTTATTTATTCAAAAGATTCTTAGTGAATTAGGTATTCCTTTTGTAAATGATGTTTCTGATTATGCCGTTATCGGTAAAATCGAAGGAGCTCAACCGGGACCAGTCATTGCATTGCGTGCCGATATAGATGCCTTGCCCATACATGAAACTACAGGCTTGCCATTTGCATCAGAAAATGACGGCGTTATGCATGCTTGTGGTCATGATAGCCACATTGCGATTTTGCTTGGTGCCGCAGCCATTTTACAGTCTATTAAAGACCAATTGCATGGCACCGTAAAGCTCGTATTCCAGCCTTCCGAAGAGGAAGCATTATTCCCCGGTGCACAAGGTATTGTAGATAGCGGTATTCTTGATGATGTAGATGAAATATATGGCCTTCATGTATGGCCACAATTACCGGTTGGTACGGTAGGTCTAAAAAAAGGTAATTTGATGGCTGCATCAGATCATTTCTTCGTCCATATTAAAGGTAAATCAACTCATGGAGCGGAGCCTCATAATGGGGTGGATGCCATCGTAGCAGCCGCAAACTGGATTGTAAACGTAGAATCTATTGTGGCTCGTGAAACAAATCCAATGGAAAATCTAGTATGTACCATCGGTGTTATCAAGGGGGGCGACAGATACAATGTAGGCTGTGGCGATGTATATCTAGAAGGTACTTGTCGTACTTATGAACCAGCAAAACGGGATTATATAGAACGACGTCTTGGTGAAAGTTTACAAGCTCTCGATATGTTATTAAAAACAGAGAGTACCTTAGATTATAAACGTGGTCATGGTGCTACTATCAACAATCCAGACGCCATCGATTATGCCACATCTATTGTAGAGAAATATCTTGGTAAAGAAGCAGTGGTTCATCCTGAATTTCCGTCTATGGCAGCAGAGGACTTCTCCGCATATCTTCATAAAATAAAAGGTGCTTTCCTTTGGTTAGGTACTGGATTTGAAGGTAATCCGGCCTTGCATAATGAGGCTTTCACCATTGATGAAAGCATTCTGGAACCTGGTATAACAATGATGGCTGCTATTGCCGCCGAATTTTTACAAGAAAAGCAATTAAATAAGTAGTTTGAAATAAGAGGTTATCATGAAGAGTTTACAACATACATCATTTAAAACAATGCTTCAATACACACCAGAAGAAATTAAATACTTCTTGGACTTGGCTGCAAAATTAAAAGCCCATAAAAAAGCAGGCAAAGAAATCAAAACATTAGTAGGCAAAAACTTTGCATTAATTTTTGAAAAAGACTCCACACGGACACGTTGTGCCTTTGAAGTAGGTGCTGCGGACCAAGGTGCTCATACAACATATCTTGGCCCTACAGGTTCCCAAATGAATAAAAAAGAATCCTTAAAAGATACAGCTCGTGTTCTAGGATCTATGTATGATGCCATCGAGTTTAGAGGCTTTGATCAAGCCGATGTAGATACACTAGCTGATTATTCTGGCGTACCTGTGTGGAATGGTCTTACCGATATGGATCATCCTACACAAACATTAGCGAATTTTTTAACGCTTCAAGAAAATATTGATAAACCATTGAATGAAATCTCCTATGCTTATGTAGGTCATGGTCAATCTAATATGTGTAATGCCTTAATGAGTGGCGCCGCTAAAATGGGTATGGACTTTAGACTTATCGGTCCTAAACAATACTGGCCAGCCGGTCCATTCTATGAAGAATGTTTGAAAGTTGCAAAAGAAACAGGTGCTACCATCACATGTACAGATAACGTAGCGGAAGGTGTTAAAGGCTTAGATGTAATCTATACAGGTGTATGGGTAACCATGGGTGATACTTATGATATGTGGGAAGAACGTATCAATACGTTTAAACCATTCCAAGTTAACGCTGAAATGATGGCATTAACTGGTAATCCAAATACCAAATTCTGTCACTGCTTGCCAGCGTTCCACAATACAGAAACACAAGTTGGTAAAGATATCTTTGAACGGTTTGGTATGAATGGTATTGAGGTAACGGAAGAGGTATTTGAAGGTCCAAATTCCTTGGCATTCCAAGAAGCAGAAAATCGTCTCCATACGATTAAGGCTGTTATGGTTGCTACATTTAGTGACTATCCTTTGAAATAATATCATCTCCCTAGAAGGTGATGAATCGTATAGTTTGTTTCCTATTTATAATCGCTGAAAGTAATAACTGAAAGTTGTATAAATAGGTGTGAGTCACCAATAGGTGAGAATTGAGGTTTATTATGGCACCCTATAAAGTATTTATTGTCGGTCATGAAGGCACAACAGGTTTAAGAATTCATGAACGGTTATCCGATAGAAAAGATATAGAATTATTAGCTACAGCTGATGAGGATCGTAAAAATGTAGAGGCTATTAAAGAGGTAGCTAAAGGGGCAGATATTGTATTTCTCTGCTTGCCTGATGCGGCATCTAAAGAAATCATGGCCGCTATCGGTGAATTACCATGTAAGGTAATTGATACATCGACTGCCTTTAGAACGGCTGCTGATTGGGCTTATGGCTTCCCAGAGCTCGGTGCGGATTATAAAACAGCCATCGCTACTGAAAAACATATTGCTAACCCTGGTTGTCATGCGAGTGGGATGATTGCTTGTATTGCACCTCTTGTAAAAGCTGGTCTTGTGCCAACAGAGTATCCTTTCACTATCACATCCTTAACAGGCTATAGCGGTGGTGGTAAAAAGATGATTGGCCAATATGAAAGTGAACCAAAGGATTATTTCCTCTATGCACCGCGTCAATATGGTCTTAGTCAACAACATAAGCACTTGCCTGAAGTCCAGCATGTATGTGGTCTTAGTGAAGCACCTATTTTTATTCCTATCGTTGACGATTATTATTCTGGCATGGAAGTAACGGTAGGCATTCACAGTCGTTTATGTCAAAAGCCAATAAGCATTGATACAGTGCAACAGGCATTGGAAGACTTTTATAAAGGTAGCCCAATCATTACTGTCGTACCATTTACTGAAAACAGTAATACAGGCATGTTAAATGCAAATCAATTGAGCAATACAGATAGCATGAAAATCTATGTGACTGGCAACGATGAACGCATTATGGTTCATGCTATTTTCGATAATTTAGGCAAAGGTGCCTCTGGTGCTGCTGTTCAATGTATGAACATTGCTTTAGGTTTGCCTGAGGATACAGGCCTAGCACTAGGTTAGAGAGGGAACTATGAAGGACGTAACAAATGCAATGCGGGCGCATATCTTAACTGCGGCCGTTCCATATATTAAACAATATACAGATCAATATGTTGTCGTTAAATATGGCGGCAATGCTATGATTGATGAAGAATTAAAAAAATCCGTTATGAAGGATTTAATGCTACTTCAATTGGTAGGAGTAAAAGTTGTGCTCGTTCATGGCGGTGGTCCAGCTATTAATAGCACACTAGATGCTATGAAAATTGAATCCCATTTTGCAAATGGCTTGCGTGTCACAGATGAAGCGACAATGGATGTAGTACAAATGGTATTAGCCGGTAAGGTTAATAAAGGTCTCGTAGCAGATTTAACAGACCTTGGTGGTAAGGCTGTTGGCCTCTGTGGTGTGGATGGTAATATGATTCAAGTTCATAAACAAAATGATGAGCTTGGTTATGTCGGTTCTATCGATACGATTGATACAAGTATTATCGATGATGTTATCAGTAGAGGTTATATTCCTGTCATTTCTTCCATTGGTATGGGGTCTGATGGCAAGACATATAATATCAATGCTGATACGGTAGCCGCAAAAATTGCTGGGGCCCTTAAGGCGGAAACAATGGTGGCCATGACTAACATTGATGGTGTACTAAAAGATGTGCATGATCCGGAATCTTTAATTTCAAAGATTACAATGGCAGAGGCGGATCAATTAAAAGCAGATGGTATTATCGCTGGCGGTATGATCCCAAAAGTGGATTGCTGCTTAGAGGCCATTAAATCAGGAGCTCAAAAGGTATTTATCATCAATGGTGAAATCCCACATGCTATTCTTATTGAGCTATTGACTGATGAAGGTCTTGGCACAATGTTTGTAAAGTAATATAGTAGGTATAACGATGGTAATTGTTTATTACTATCGTTACCTTTCACATAGATAGACGACGGCGCGACCGTACGTTCGGAGGATGTAATGAGTAATACAATCGATTTTGAACAACAAGATAAAGAATATATAGCCAATACGTATGGCCGGTTCAATGTATGTTTTGAAAAAGGTAAAGGTTCCCTTTTATGGGATGTAAATGGTAAAGAATACATCGATCTTGGATCTGGTATCGGTGTAACAGCCTTTGGTGTAGATGATGATGAATGGACAGAGGCTGTGACAAAACAATCTCATGCGTTGAACCACATTTCAAATTTGTACTATTCTTTACCACAAATTGAACTGGCAAAACAATTGTGCGCTAAAACAGGTATGAAGAAGGTATTCTTCTCTAACTCTGGTGCAGAGTCTAATGAATGTGCCATCAAGGCGGCTCGTAAATATAGCCACGATAAATACGGCGAAGGTCGTCATGTCATCGTTACCTTGGTTAATAGCTTCCATGGTCGGACCATTACTACCTTGTCTGCTACAGGACAAGATGTATTCCATCAACATTTCTTCCCATTTACAGAAGGCTTTATTCATACACCAGCTAATGATATTGATGCGGCCTTAAAAGCTCTTGATAATCCAGCAGTTTGTGCCATCATGATGGAACCTATTCAAGGTGAAGGTGGTGTTATGCCACTAGATAAAGACTTCGTACAAGCAGTAACAAAATATGCTCATGAACACGATCAACTCGTGTTAATCGATGAAGTACAAACTGGTAATGGCCGTACTGGTAGTCTATACGCATACCAACAATTTGGCATCGAGCCTGATGTAGTATCTACTGCAAAAGGTTTAGCAGGTGGGCTTCCTATGGGGGCTACATTATTCAATGACAAGATGCAATATGTATTAAATGCTGGTGCACATGCTACAACCTTTGGTGGCAATCCAATCTGTGCGGCAGCAGGCAATACTATCATTAATCGTTTAACACCAGAATTTTTAGATTCTGTAAAAGCAAAAGGGGACTATGTAAAAACTACCTTAGCAGGCAAACCTGGTATTCTAGGTGTAAGCGGCATGGGCCTTATGCTTGGTATTGAAACTACAGTAGATCCAAAAGCAGTCATTCCGAAATGTCTTGAAAAGGGCGTTGTGTGCTTATCTGCTAAAAATAAAGTACGTCTTTTACCAGCTCTTAATATTCCTCAAGACCAATTGGAAAAAGCCATCACTATTGTAGCTGAAGCTATTGAAGAGTTAGCAGCAAAATAATATTTCGGATAACTTTCATAAATATCATTTAAAATAGTTGCGTAACCGTATAATCATTGAAATAAGTCGATGAATATATAGACTTTAGTTCTCATTCGTGTTACCCTAGAAGAAACAGTCTATATTGGAGGAGTAAATATGAATACAGAATCCTTACGTAACGAAGTATTAGTTCCTGCTGTAGCAAAAACATTGGATATTGCTACAAAAGCAAAACCTACAAAAGAAGAGCTTTTCACAACAGCAAAAATTACGGCTGCTGTGGCAGTTGCAACAGCTGTTGTATCCTTGGCGGTACAAGCAGTATTACGCAACCGATAAGACATAAAGAAAACGACATGGCTATGCCTGTCGTTTTCTTTTACTTTTACCCTGTTATTCCCCTTGATTATGGGATTTTATAAGGAGGCGATACCATGCATAGTCGCGATTTAATTGAACAATATAAAGGCTACGTTCAAGATTGGCGTAGATATTTCCATAAACATCCAGAGCTGAGCAATGAAGAGTTTGAAACGACTAAGACACTGGCTGAAGAATTAGAATCTATGGGCGTAGAGGTTCGTGTAGATACAGAGCGTGGCATCGGCTTGATTGGTATCATCCACGGTGATAAACCTGGCAAGGCTATCGCGTTGCGTGCCGATATCGATGCATTGCCTGTTCACGAACATAATACGGTAGACTATAAATCTGAAACTGAAGGCAAAATGCACGCTTGTGGTCACGATGGTCATATGGCTATCTTGTTAGGAGCTGCTAAGATGTTAATGTCTATGAAAGACCGCATCGAAGGCGACGTATATTTAGCCTTTCAACCAGCCGAGGAGACAGGAGCGGGGGCACCAGATTTCATTAAATTTGGTGACTGGTACGATAAGGTGGATACCATCTTTGGAGGTCACGTATGGATTGACTTACCAGCAGGACTCATATCTGTAGAGGAAGGTCCTCGTATGGCTGCAAGTAGCCAGATTACTATCAATGTAAAAGGTAAGCAAGGCCATGGTGCACAGCCGCATCAAGCGATTGATGCCATTGTAGTAGCTAGTGCTATCGTCATGAACTTGCAAACGGTGGTTTCTCGTAATGTTAGTGCCTTAGATTCTTTAGTGCTCACTATTGGGAATATTCACTCTGGATCTGAATGGAATGTTATTCCTGGGGAAGCTAAAATGGGTGGTACTATTCGCTTCTTTGATCCTGATCAAGAAGAATATTATGTAGACTCCATTCGCCGTGTAGTAGAACATACGGCAGAGGCCTATGGTGCTACTGCTACATTAGAGTATGTAAAAAAAGTACCACCTACTATTAATGATCCTGCATCCAGTGAATTGGCGGAACGTGTCGTTATTGATACATTAGGTAAAGACAAGCTTTCCAAAATGCGTAAAGTAATGCCAGGGGAAGATTTTGCATGGTATTTACAAGATAAACCAGGATGCTTTGCCTTTATTGGTATTCAAAATCCTGATGTAGAGGCTACGTACGATCATCATAACAATCGATTTAATATGGATGACTCCGTATTATCGGCAGCATCTGCCGTATATGCAGAATATGCCATTGCATGGTTAAAAGAGCATAAATAAAAGTATAAGAAGAAATAAGAGCACTGTTATCTTATAGATAATGGTGCTTTTTCATTGTATCTTTATTTATGTTTTGTGCATGATATAGGTATAATATAGTTATAATAGAAGTGTAATGTAAGTCTAATATACGTCTAATGTAAGTCCCATATAAGTCTGATATATATTCTCTAGTTGAGAGGTGCTTATTTATGAATATAGTTATATGTATCACTATTATTGCTATTACAGGTATATTATTAATGAAGCGCTATCAACCACAGCCAGTTTTAATTGGTATGGGAATCCTCATGATGTTTATTGCTTATGAAGCAAATTGGATTGACGCTATACTCGTTGAGTCTCAATCTACAGGTGTCTTGGTATTTGATGCTATGGATATTGTGCGGATTACTACATCCGAGAATATAGTGAATTTAGGCCTCATGATTATGACTTGTGCTGGTTATGCAAAATATATGGAATATATTGGGGCAGGGACGAGATTGGCACATACCTTTATCCGACCGCTATATCGTCTAAATCGCCCATATATTGTGCTAGCCCTGATGTTTCTGCTTAATATGGGACTGTCTATTTGTGTACCTAATCCATTGAGTCTTGCCCTCCTTATGATGGTTACTATGTATCCCGTATTGCTTCGCTTTGGGGTGAGCCCAGTGGGGGCTGCAGCAGTTATTGCTACGGGGCATCTTATGGATGTAGGACCTGGTGCGGTATCTACCTTACTCATTGCAAAGACATTGAATATGCCTGTGCCAAACTATTTTGTAGGCTACCAGTTGCGTCTGTATTTCTTAGTCGCCATTGTGACGGCTATAGCACACTTTTTCTGGCAGAAATATCGTGATCGAGTGGAGGAACCTAAGGCTATAGATGCTTGTGAAAGTATTCCAGAGGCGCCAATAGGGCCTAAGCCATATATGCTATTCCCATTATTACCATTGTGTTTTATTTTGGGCTTTAGTCAATATGGTTTACCTGGTGTAAAGATGAATGTCACTTTGGCTATGATGCTGGCTTTTGGTATTGCCTTGTTAGCGGAACTGATTCGACACCGTAATTTACGGACAGTCCTTAAGAGTACCACAATATTCTTTGAGGGAATGGGGAATCAGTTTTCCTATGCTGTAACCTTGATTATAGGGGGACAGATTTTTGCACTAGGCTTAGTGAGCTTAGGTCTTATTGAATCCTTAGTTAGCGCACTTCAAACATTATCACTTAACTCCATTGGACTGACCTCTGTTCTAGGGGGCGGTATGTTAGGTCTTAGCATGGTAACCGGCAGCAATGTAGCACCGTTATTTACATTAGTTCCACTAGTACCAAATATCGTAGCGCATTTAGGCTTGGATCCGATTACTACTATGCTTGGTATGCAAAACGGTGCAAGCCTAGGCTTATTCCTTAGTCCTATTAGTCCAGTAATGGTTGGTGTAGCAGGCGTGGCGCATATTAAATCAGTAGACTTACTTAAACGAACTGCTGTACCTGTTCTTGTGGCCTTACTTACAAGCTGTGTGGGAATATGTATCCTTTACTAAATGTCATTTAAATGACTAATTAGTTGCACTTAATCAGATATACTTTATATCGCTTTTTAAGTTTAGTTTAAATTTAGAAAATCCTCTTTACATGTATCGTAAAGAGGGTTATTATATTCCAAGATTAAATCATATGTAATTAAAATGGTTTCCTGCATTGTGCAAGTTTTAGCGCTTTGCGGATAAAAAGGGCCTTTCTTCGCCGGACGGTTCTAGAAGCCAGAAAGGATGTAATGAACAATCAAGTTTCTATTTCTACAGCGAATATTCGTGGTGCCTTTGGGGGCTTTTTTATTCCCGGTATGTATACAGCCTTGTGGGCAGGCTTTGTACCATATTTAAAAGCAAAGCTTGGTATAGGTGAAGATGTATTGGGTTCTATGATTTTAGTGCTTGGTGTAGGTTCTTGTTTGTCCATGGCCATAGCTGGTAAGTTAGTAGAGAACTTTGGATGCAAGAAAGTCGTTTTATTAGCTAGCTTTATTGGTATGTTATCTCTTGCCATTGTCACCATGTGTTCTACTATTGCTACTACAACAGCGGCTTTATTCTTCTTTGGCATAGGTGTCGGCCTTAGTGGTGCTTCTGCTAATTTACAAGCTATCCTAACTGAAAAGGTGAGTAAAAAGCACTTAATGGGTGCCTATCATGGTGGATGGAGCTTAGGTGGCTTTGCTGGTGCTGGTGTTTTGCTTGTCCTTTTAAAAATCTTATCCTTACCTGTTAATGAAAGTATTTGGGGACTTCTCATCATATTATTCATTGCCATGGTTGTGGTTAGTCAATTTATGTTGACCTTTGGGAGTGATCCAAATGCAAAGGTTACTAAAAAATCTAAAAGCCCATTATCCTTCCATCCGATTGCTATTATCTTTGGCCTCTTGTCCTTTGTGTCTTACTTAGTTGAAGGTGCAGTAGGGGATTGGAGTGCACTATACTTATTCGAAGATAAAGGTATTGTTATCGAAGAAGCCGTTATGGGCGTTATGCTCTTTAATGGCACTATGTGTATTGGACGTCTTCTTGGTAATACAATTGGTAAACACTTAACCTCTAAACAAGTTGTTATTGGTGGTTATTTGTTAGGTGCTATTGCAATGGGCCTTATCGTATTCTTGCCAGGTTATGGATCCATGTATACGTATTTATTACTTGGTATCTCCTTAGCTATGGTAGTACCAAATTTATTCTCTGCTATGGGGGAACAAAATGTTATTCCTATGACACAAGCTGTGGCAACATCCACGATGCTTGGTTATATGGGAATTTTGATGGGACCAGCATTGATTGGTTTCATTGCTCATGGCACAAGTCTTACAGTGGCATTTATCGTATTGACTGCATTACTTGTAGTAAGTGCTGCAATTGGTAAATATGCATATATGTTAATGGACAAATCCAAAGAAGCTGAAGCTTAAATAATAGCCCCAAAGACGGTATGTCTTTGGGGCTAAATTTATGAAATATGGCAATGTTATTACGAATATGTTGTAGATCACATTGATTACATACAAAAAAGCCACAGGATAAATCCTGTGGCTTTTACATGTAATATTATATTAGCGATCGCCGTTGAAGATGGAGTTTTTAACAAGTACATAGTCTACTTTACGGATTGCTTGTAGAGTAGTACCACCAGCATAAGAAATAGCAGATTGCAAATCTTGTTCCATTTCAACTAATGTATCAAAGATAGAACCTTTGGAATCGATGAAGATTTTTTTACCTTCTACATTTTTACGTTCACCTTTTTGGAACTCAGAAGCAGAACCAAAGTATTCTTTTACTGCTTTGCCGTCAACGATTTTTTCTTCCCCTGGAGATTCTTCATGACCAGCGAATAGAGAACCAATCATAACCATAGTAGCGCCAAAGCGAATGGATTTAGCAATGTCACCGTGGTCACGGATACCGCCGTCAGCGATGATAGGTTTAGTAGCTGCTTTTGCGCACCAACGAACAGCAGCCAATTGCCAACCACCAGTACCGAAGCCAGTTTTTAATTTAGTGATACAAACTTTACCAGGGCCGATACCAACTTTAGTTGCATCTGCACCAGCATTTTCAAGCTCACGAACTGCTTCTGGTGTACCTACGTTACCAGCGATAACGAAAGTTCCAGGCAAGTTCTTTTTGATGTATTGAATCATATCGATTACTGCGTTGGAGTGACCATGTGCAATATCGATTGTGATGTATTCTGGTGTTAAGTTTGCTTTTTTGAATTCATCAACTAAAGCAAATTCTTCTGGTTTTACACCAATGGAAATAGAAGAATATAAATTAAGGTCGTGCATGCGTTTTACAAAGTCCATACGACGTTCTGGTTGGAAACGATGCATGATATAGAAATAACCTTCACGAGCTAATTTTTCTGCCAATTCTTCGTCGATAATAGTTTGCATATTTGCAGGAACTACTGGCAAGCGGAATGTGCGATTACCTAATTTAACATGTGTATCACATTCGCTACGGCTAGTTACGATACATTTATTAGGAATTAATTGCACGTCTTCATAATCAAAGATGTTCGTTGTGTTAATCATATTTTCTATATCTCCTTCGAGTATTACAAATTGAACCTGTACCATTATACAAGAGACGCGTAAAATTTTCAATACGTTCCGAATATTTTGTTTGGACTCAGAAACGAACTGTAGTACAATACAAGTAGATTATGCAAGTTATATACATTAATATATATGGTAAAAGGAGGTTGGTTGACATGGATCAGTCCAAAACTCGCATGCTTGCAGAAGCAGGTGTGGCGATTGCAATTGCTCAAGTATTATCGTTTATTACGATTTTTCATATGCCTCAAGGCGGCTCTATTAAGGCTGCAGCTTTAGTGCCGCTCATGATTTATGCCTATCGTTGGGGTGGTGCACGGGGGATTTTTGCTGGCGTCGTATATGGTATTTTACATTTTATTTTAGGCTTTAAATCATCTGTACACTATTTAAGTATTATATTGGATTATCTAGTTGCTTATGGTGCTATAGGTGTATGTGGTTATTTCAAAGATTCTATTTCTGGTCTCATTTCTGGATCTATTGTAGCTATTGTATTGCGTTGGGCTGCTTCTGTTACGAGTGGTGCAGTTGTGTTCGCTAGCTATGCTCCACAAGGACAAAATCCATGGATTTACTCCATGATTTATAACGCCTCTTATATGGTACCAGATGGGATTTTAAATATTGTTGTTTTACTATTCATCTACCAAGGTGTTAAACGAGGTTTAGGACGTCGTGGATAAATTAGGATTAATTATTTTGGCTGGTGGTTTGAGTTCTCGAATGGGGCAACCTAAGGCATTATTACCTTGGGTTAATGGTGAAAGCCTCATATCTCATGCACTTCGCAAGGGATTAGAAGCGGATGTGGCTGATATTATCATCTCCATTGGTGATGATGATCAGTTAGGACATGCCATTCAGACTCATATCATTGATACGTTATCGAACGATGAAAAGAAAAAAGTTTCTATTGTTCGGGATTCTATTGAGCGATGTGGTCCTCTAGGTGGACTTTATAGTGCTCTAGCTGTTGGAATGAGTCCTGCCTATGCGGTGATGGCTGTAGATATGCCATTTATGCCTATGGATTTATATTATGATTGGTTATATCAAGTGAATCATAATAATTGGAATGCCATAGTTCCTACTGGTTCTAGTGGTAAGCCAGAACCTATGGCAGGAATTTATAGACCTCATATTGTATCATTACTTCCATCTATTCTAGCCGGTAAAGACGTATCGTTGCAGCATGCCCTTGATACGATTGGTCATGTTGAATCTATCGATGCCAGTGATTATAATTGGGAGCTAAGTAATGTAAATCATTATGATGACTATCAATGGGCTCGTGCATTAGCAGAAAATGAGTTTCGTCGAGTTCCAGTTATAAGTGTAGTAGCATCAAAACGTAAAACAGGTAAGACTACGGTAGTAACCCGCCTTGTAGCTGAGTTACAACGAGCTGGATTTTCTGTAGGCGTTGTAAAGAGTGATAAACACGGCTTTCAAATGGATCACGATGGGACTGATACTGATTTAGCCTACAAAGCTGGAGCTGATGTAGTTGCTATTGCAGGCCCTAATGAAACGGCGATTCGTATGCGTACACAAGAACAATCTAATCTGTATGATTTATCACAGTTTATGCCTGTGGATATAGTCATACTAGAAACAAGATCTCAAGGTATTGCCCCTATTATAGAGGTAACACAAGAGGGACATACGGAAGAGTTAATCTCGGACCCGATGGATCGAGTAGCTATCGTAGAAATTAGCAAGTTAGATCAAGACGTACCTGAACTGGTACGCCGCATACAGGACATGATGAGGGGTTTACATGATCGTTGTTACTGTTGAGAAGGCACTCCAACTATGGGATGAGGCCTTACAAACAAAAGTCCACAAAGTGGAAACTATTGATGTGAAGGATGCAAAGGGCTATGTGTTGGCCGAAGATATTGTGGCGCCCACCGATGTGCCGGCATTTCCAAAATCTGCTATGGATGGGTATGCTATTAGTTATGAAGAAAGCCGTACAGAATACATTGTTGATGGTATTATAGGGGCCGGCGTAGTGTGGGATAAACCTGTTGAAGCAGGTCATGCTGTACGTATTATGACAGGGGCACCGATTCCTACAACCTGTGACACAGTTATTATGCAAGAACAGGTGGTTGGTTCTGGCGAACCTGGTACAACCATTACTATACAAGGTAAATATAAATGTGGTGATCATATTATCCCACAAGGTGAGGAATGTAGTGCTGGAACTACTGTGATTCCACGTGGTACAGAGGTAACCTCTACAGTACAAACTATTTTGACTGGTCTAGGATTTACTGAAATAAATGTAAATGCAATGCCTCGCGTATTAGTCCTTACGTCAGGACATGAGGTGATTGAACCTGGTGAAAGTTTAACACCTGGCAAGATTTACAACTCTAATCGAGCTATGATTTGTGGCTTGTTGGAGGATTTAGGTTTTCATAAGATAACCCATTATCATGTGAGTGATGCGCCAGAAGCGCTTGATTCTGAAATTGAGCATGTATTAAAACTCAGTGAAAACGCTGATATTATCATTAGCTCTGGCGGTGTATCGGTAGGTCTCTTTGATACAATGCCTCTTATTTATGAGAAACTAGGGGCTCAATCTATTTATGCACGTATTCAAATGCGTCCTGGTGCGGCATCTTATGGTGCTGTGACACCGAAAGGTCAAATCATCTTTGGTCTATCTGGTAATCCAGGGGCTGCCTTTAACGGTTGGCATTTAATCGTAGCACCAACCTTGAAGCGCTATAAAGGTTTGGCAAACTGGACTACACCAGTGGTGGCCTGTGTTATGGATTCGGAAATTTTTAAACGCAACGCTTTTGATCGCTATGTACAAGGTAAAGTAATCTTCAGTGGTGGCGTGCCACGCTTTGTGGCTAACCGTCATTTTAACAGTAGTAGCATGTTAGGTTTATATACTGTTAATGCATTGGCATGTATTCCGAGAGGTATACACGAGGTACGTCCTGGGGATACCTTTGATGTGTATCTATTAGGGCTGCTACCTGCCATCTGAAGTGTCTCATAGCCTTGATGCACGAGAAAACTTCAAGATGCTGTTGACCGTAGTTAAATAAATATATCATAATGAATGCATCCCTTAGATTAGGGATGCATTTTTATATGCTTTGAGAGAGGACTGAACAATGAATATTATTGAACAGTATAACTTAACCTTACAAATAGAAGTTCTTAAAGAACAAAGTGCGGAAACACTAGCTCGCTTATGTAAAATCGTAGGCGATAGCAATACTAGTAAGTATATAGATTTACTAAAAGCCTTTTCTTATATTGTTAATACAGAACTGTATATGGTTACATCGGTAGATGAATTAGAATCTTTAAAGTCAAAGATGACAGGTATTGAGCATCGTATTAAAGCGTCACTAGGGACTGATGCTCATACTGCGGAAGTTGCTAAGTCTTTAAAGTCATATAGTGATATTCAAGATATTGAGTCCTATAGTTCTGAAGACTTTGATAAGGCCTTAGAACTTACCATTGATTTGCTAACGTTTAATAAAAATATATCTAGTACACCTCATGCTGTCATCTTAGGTGGTCAAAGTGGGGCTGGGAAAACTACAATTCATCGTGTAAAAATGATGGAGTCTAAGGGAGACTATATTGTCATTGATGGTGACACTTATCGTGCTCAGCATCCACATTTTAGAGAGCTACAAGAGAAATATGGTGTTGATAGTGTAGATTACACAAAGGTCTTTGCTGGGAAGATGGTAGAGTCTATAATTGATAAATTAAGCTCTTTAAAATACAATTTAATTATTGAAGGTACATTGCGTTCAGCGTCAGTACCAATTAATACAGCTACATTATTAAAATCTAAAGGCTATACCGTAGACTTTTGTTTAATTGCTACTAAGCCAGAGTTATCCTATTTGACGACACAATTACGTTATCTAGAAATGATGATAGTAGATCCTTTACAAGCGAGAGCTACTCCTAAAGAGCATCATGATGGAATTGTAAAGTCTTTGGTCTCTAATAGTAATGAACTTGAACAGAGTAGACTCTTTGAAAGCCTTCAAGTGTATAAACGTGATTTAGAACAAGTATATAATTCCCAATTATGTACTGAATCTGTTGGAGCTGTTGTAGACCAAATTTTATTTGGTGCGTGGACTCAAGATGAATTTGCCTTGTTAGAGATGAGTAAATCACAGGAGCAGGAGTTAAGAGCGAAATTACTTTAGGGAGTAAATGTGTAATGGATTACTTCGATTATTCATATAAACATAATTACATAGAGTTTAGCAGCAATATATATCGAATTGGTACATACCATTACAACTGGCATGGGGAAACAGAGATTTTCATCCTATTAAAAGGGCGCGTTGAGATGAGTTGTAATGATGAGGTGTTTACGTTGGAGCCTCTTGATGCAGTTATTATTTCACCTCAAGTGGGGCATTCAATATTAGCCCTTGAGGAGGATGTAATAGCTTTTACCATTCATGTGGGCAATGAGTTTTATCAACAGTATGATTCTGATTTTGGATCGTATCAATTTGTTGTTCGATCTGATGAAAGTACTCGGCATAATCAATTTTTTACTACCTTACGTCATCATGCGGCTATGATGATGTTGTTGATGGCTAAAGGTGAAAGTCCTGTACATCGTATGTGGGTTGAGCATCATTATTTGGCTTTAGCAGGTGATGTATTTAGAGAATTTGATCCAGTTAAACTTGTCCATGAAAACGCAAGACCTGGCGATATTAAACCTGCTACCTTTGATAAGATGATTGCTTATATTGATGAACACTATCGGCAAAAGCTTGAGTTAGAAGATATAGCTAAGATTGGTGGCTATAATGTGGCTTATACGTCTCAATTCTTTAAACGCCAAATGGGGATTTCCTTTGTAGATTATGTACTAAGATTGAGATTGAGAGATGCAACTGTGCGGTTGACGAGCTCAGATGAGGCTATTGCTAGAATTGCTAGTTGTTGTGGCTTTGCAGATATTAAAGCCTTTAATGTAGCTTTCAAAAAATATTTCCGTATGACTCCCACAGAATATCGTAAACAAGTAAAATCTATTGGCCGAAAAACTACATTACAAGATGGCGTAGAAATCGTATCTGTTGAAAATCAAGATGTCCTAGATCTACTACATTCATTTTTATCTTATGAAGATGATTCAAGGGCTAAGAGTGAGCTAGAGTTTATGAGTCAAAAATTAGAAACTTTAAAAGCGAAGTTAGCCGACGTAGTAAAGGCATTATAACTAATCTTCTAATTATCCTTCTAATTAATGATTTAACTCCAAAATGTTGTAAATAAAATTTGGACTCATGTAAATTAAATTTTGGGGTCATATAGAAAGATTAGAATTGGGTGATTTTCTATATATTAAAATTAGAATAAATGATTAAAAAAGTACTATTCTTTACGAATAGTGTTTTTTTAGTGTATTTTTTCTGGGTGAATTTATATATATGTGAAGCCTAGGAATAAGAAAAAGATAAGGAAAACTATGATTTTTGCTTAATTTAACTCAAAAATTTGTCTTTTAATTTGGATAGTTAGATTCTCTAAACTGAGTAGAATATACTTCATCAGGAGTAAACAAATTAGTAAGTTATAATTTTGGAGGATATATGAATCAAGTAAAATTTATGGAAAATGTAGGCAAAGTTGCAACTGTTACTGCTGTAGCTATGTATGTATCTTACTTCCCACAAATCATGCACAACTTAGCACATCCAGGTACTGGTGATTGGATTCAACCACTCGTAGCGGCTATCAACTGTACATTATGGGTAGTATATGGTTTGTTCAAAGAACATAGAGACATTCCAGTAGCATTAGCCAATGCACCAGGTATCTTCTTCGGTTTAGCAGCAGCTATTACAGCGGTTATGTAATTGTTAATTAGGTATAATAGCAATAGTAATGTGAATATCAACATTTTGCGTAGGCTTAATAGATAAAAATTAAGTTGCTGTTGACCGTTGTTAAATATATATATCATAATAAATGCATCCCTTAGATTAATAAGGGGTGCATTTTTAATTTGATTTTCTAGGGAGCATGTAATCGTTATGGATTACTTTTACTATACTTATAAACATAATCATATAGACTTTAATAGTGATATATATAAGGTTAGTACATATCATTATAATTGGCACAGTGGTGTTGAAATCCTAATTTTGTTAAAGGGTAGAATTGATATGAGTTGTAACAGTGAGGTTTTTACAATGGAGCCTCTTGATAGTATCATTATGTCTCCCCAAGTAGGACATGCTACGTTGGCTTTAGAGGAGGATACAACAGCTCTTGTTATTCATATAAGTAAAGAGTTTTTTCAACACTTTGATCCTAACTTTGGAATGTATCAATTTGTACTGCGTTCAGATGCAAGTAATCGGAATAATCCTTTCTTTACGTCATTACGGCATAATGCAGCACAAATGATGTTGTTAATGGTGAATGGTAAAAGTCCTGATTATCAATTATGGCTGGAACATCATTATTTGGCTTTGACTAGTGCTATATATCGTGAAATTGATGCGGTCAAGTCTATCCCTGTACATACAAAACCTGTGGATATGACTGTAGCCACCTTTGATAAGATGATTGCTTATATTGATGAAAACTATCAACAGAAGATTGAGCTAGAAGATATTGCTAAGATAGGCGGCTATAATGTGAACTACACATCCCAATTCTTTAAACGTCAGTTAGGTGTTTCTTTTCTTGAGTATGTATTGCGCTTGAGATTGCGAGAGGCTACAGTCCGTCTGGTTAACTCTAATGATAGAGTCGCACATATTGCTAGCAGTTGTGGATTTGCAGATATTAAGGCCTTCAACGTGGCATTTAAGAAGCGGTTCCATACAACTCCATCTGAATATAGAAAGCAAGCAAAAGAGATGGGACGGAAGACAAAGTTACATGATTGGAAGGAAATTATCTCTACACAAGAAGAGGATATTATGGAGCTATTACAATCTTGTTTACCTTATCAATCTGAAGCTAGACAAAAGGTTGAATTAGATGAAGCCAATCAAATGTTAGAGGATGTGAAAGCACAGCTTGAAGCTATTGTTAGTAAGTTGAAGTTATAGTAGTAAAGTTTAAATACGCTAGTAAGCAAACAATATTGTCATAATTTTGTAACTGATTTTAGGCATATATACAATCATTAGGTATAGGTAATTTTGTATATTCTAAAGTAATTGGTTATTAGATCGTGAAAGAGCACTACTTTTGATAAGTAGTGCTCTTTTTGTGCTTGTATATAGGTAAAATTGTATATTTTGTATGCGTTGAAATATAACCATATAGGTGATTCATTACCGTTTCTTTACGCTTTTACCAGAAAAAATCAACTTGTAAATTGGATAGTTATATACTGAAAAAAGAGTAGAATAGAATCATCGAAAGGAGCTAAGGTTCCGAAACAGAAATAATCACGTCTTAAATATTGAAGTCTTTTTGGAGGTTTGCGATGAGTACGAAGGAACAACAAGTACAAGAAATGACAAATAAGATAGCTAATTTCATTTCTTATATGGCAAAGGTATTGCCTGATGATGTACAAGAAAAAATTCATGAATTGGCACAGGATGAAAAAAATCCTATGGCCAAATCTATTTATGAAACAATGCAACATAATATGGATTTAGCAGCTCAGCTTAATCGTCCTTCTTGTCAAGATACTGGTGTATTACAATTTTGGGTAAAGGTTGGATCTAATTATCCCTTACTAGGAGAATTAGAAGATATTCTAAGAGAAGCAACTTATAAGGCTACACAAGAGGCTCCATTACGATTGAACTGTGTAGAAACTTTTGATGAGTTTAATACTGGTAAAAATATTGGCCTCACTGCACCTTATATTCACTGGGATATCATTCCTGGCCGTGATGATGTAGAAATCTTCCCTTATATGGCTGGTGGCGGGTGTTCCTTGCCAGGGTCAGGTAAAACATTGATGCCTGGCGAAGGCTATGAAGGTGTTGCTAAGTTTGTTCTTGATTTGATGACAAGCTATGGTTTGAATGCGTGTCCTCCACTTTTAGTAGGTGTAGGGATTGCTACAACTATTGATACCGCTGCTGATTTATCTAAAAAAGCATTAATGCGCCCTGTATCTTCAAAAGCACCTAATGAAAAAGCGGCTTATATGGAACAATTGTTAGAAGATGGAATTAATAAGATTGGTATTGGACCTCAAGGTATGGGTGGGGATAAAACTGTTTTAGGTGTGAACATTGAACATGGTACACGTCATCCATCTGTTATTTCTTGTGCTGTTAGTGTAGGTTGTTGGAATCATCGTCGCGGCGATCTCGTATTTGACAAGGATGGTAATTGCACAGTTAAATCTCATAAAGGAGTGACATTATAATGGCTAAGAAAATATTAACTACACCTATTCAACAATCTGATTTAGCAGGCATTAAGCCAGGCGATGTGATTTATTTGACTGGACATATTACAACCTGTCGTGATATGGGGCATCGTCGTGTGGTAGAAGAAGGTCAAACGTTACCGGTTGATGTTAAAGATGGGGCTATACTTCATGCAGGACCAATTATTCGTACTATAAGCGATAATGAATTTGAAGTAGTATCTGTAGGACCTACTACATCTATGAGAATGGAAAAATTCGAATATGACTTTGTTAAGAAGACCGGTGTCCGTCTCATTGTAGGTAAAGGTGGGATGGGCCCTGAAACAGCACGTGCATGTAAAGACTTTGGCGCACTACACTGTGTATTCCCTGCAGGCAATGCAGTTCTTGCTGCTACAGAAGTCGAAAAAGTAGAATCTGCTAATTGGCGTGAATTAGGTATGTGTGAGACTTTGTGGACTTTTAAGGTAAAAGAATTTGGTCCGCTTATCGTATCTATTGATGCAGATGGCAATAACTACTTTGAAAATAAAAAAGTAGAATACAATGCGAAAAAAGAAGAGGTGTTAGAAGAGCTCTATAAACACGTAGGCTTCATTAAATAATTGCATTGTGAAATGTAACTAAATAGGAGGATTATACGGATTTTGTACAATCCTCCTTTTTTGCACCCTTTTTTAGGTATATTACACGTATTAGGAGGTATATATGGATACGAGTGTAATGATAACCCTGGGCTTCTTGGTATTTGCCATCGTCATGTTTGCGTGGGAGAAAATTCCATTGTCTATTACCGCTATGATCGTAGCTGTAGGCTTGCATCTAAGTGGAGTTTTATCTGCTAAAGAAGCATTTGCCGGTTTTGTAGATCCAAACGTTTTACTATTTATGGGCATGTTTGTTATTGGTGAAGCCTTCTTTGCAACAGGTGTTGCTGTAGGTGTAGGTAATGTAGTTCATAAGTTTGCTAAAACTGAAACATCTTTACTTGTTGCAGTTATGATGATTACAGGTATTTTATCTGGTTTCTTATCTAATACTGGTACAGCTGCTGTACTGATTCCTGTAATTATCGGTATTTGTAAAAAGAGTGGTTTTAAACAAACTAAATTATTGATGCCTCTTGTATTTGCTGCAGCTATGGGTGGTAATATTTCTCTTATCGGTGCGCCTGGTAATATGATTGCGCAAGCAGGTTTACAACAGGCAGGCTTAGGCTCCTTTGGTTTCTTTGATTATGGTCTAGTAGGCTTACCAATCCTTATCGTAGGTACTATTTTCTATGCTACAATTGGTAAACGTTTCTTACCAGATGCTCCAAGTCATCAACCTGACGGTGCCTTTGAAGGCAATGACGATTATAGCCATGTACCGTCTTGGAAAAAATGGACTGCTGCAATTGTATTGATTTTGACAGTTGTTGCTATGATCTTTGAAAAACAATTAGGTGTAAAACTTTATGTGAGTGCCTGGATAGGTGCTCTTGTATTAGTTGCTACTAATGTTATTAGTGAAAGTGCAGCTGTTAGATCTATAGATATGAAAACAATCATGCTCTTCGCTGGCTCTATGGCCCTTGGGGACGCAATGGTTAAAACAGGTACTGGTTCTGTAATTGCAGATCTTATCGTAAATAGCCTTGGTGCTAGTCCATCTCCAATTGTTGTTCTAGTAGTAATCTTTGTGCTTGGTGTATTCATGACGAACTTCATGTCTAATACTGCTACCTGTGCATTGTTAGTTCCTATTGGTCTTAGTTTAGCTGCTCAACTTGGCTTTGATCCAAAAGCAGTGCTTGCAGCAATCGTAATTGCAAGTTCTTTGGCATATGCTACACCAATTGGTATGCCTGCCAACACTATGGTATACAACATAGCTGGTTATAGCTTCATGGATTATGTGAAAGCTGGTTTACCACTTATCGTTGTATCAAGTATCGTAGCACTTGTTTTACTTCCAATCCTATTCCCATTCTAATAAGATAAGTATTCGGTATATATTGAAAGTCCTGATGTACATTTACGTCAGGGCTTTTTCTTGGTTATCTGTATATATTGTGTTGGTTTTGCTATATATTAGATAGATTACTAAAATTGTTAGACATAAGTATTAGACATTAGAGACACTTTCACATATAATAGAGTAATGTAAGTGTACAAATATACATTCACAGTAGACAAATAATTAAGTTTAGTATATGTCTAGCTAATAGTTGTTATATAGGTTTAATGTGGCCATAGCGCCAAGGAGGCTTTATGTTAAGCGATATTGAGATTGCCCAACAGAATAAAATGGAGAAAATTCAGGTCATTGCCGATAAATGCGGTTTAACACCTGATGATATTGAACAATATGGTCATTATAAAGCGAAGATTTCTTTTGATGCTATTCGCCGTTTAGAATCTAAACCTGATGGTAAATTAGTGCTCGTTACGGCTATTACTCCAACACCAGCAGGGGAAGGTAAGTCTACAACGAGCATTGGCCTTGTACAAGGCTTACAAAAAATTGGCAAAAATGCTATTGCCACATTGCGTGAGCCATCCTTAGGTCCTGTATTTGGTATTAAGGGTGGTGCAGCAGGGGGCGGTTACGCTCAAGTTGTACCAATGGATGATATTAACCTTCATTTTACAGGTGATATGCACGCTATTACAGCAGCTAATAATTTATTGTCCGCTATGATTGACAATCATATCCATCAAGGTAATGAATTGCAAATCGATTTGCGTCAACTTTCCTGGACTCGTGTGCTAGACATGAATGACCGTGCTCTTCGTAATGTGACAGTTGCTCTTGGCGGTAAAGTGTGTGGCTTCCCACGCGAAGATCACTTTATGATTACTGTTGCTTCTGAAATCATGGCCATTCTTTGCTTAGCCAAAGATCTAGAGGATTTGAAAGAACGTTTTGGTCGCATTGTTATTGGCTGTAATTTAGCAGGTGAGCCTGTTTATGTTCATCAACTTGGTTGCCAAGGTGCGATGGCGCTTCTTATGAAAGATGCTATTAAACCAAATCTTGTACAAACATTAGAACATACACCAGCTATCGTTCACGGTGGTCCATTTGCGAATATCGCTCATGGTTGTAACTCCATCGTAGCTACAAAACTTGGTCTTAAATTAGGTGACATCGTAGTCACAGAGGCTGGCTTTGGTGCTGACTTGGGGGCTGAAAAGTTCCTTGATATTAAATGCCGCTACGGTAATATTTTCCCTGATACAATTGTAATCGTTGCTACATTGCGTGCTCTTAAAATGCATGGTGGTGTACCTAAACAAGAGCTCAATACAGAAAATGTTGAGGCTGTTACAAAAGGTTTCAGTAATTTACAAAAAGCTATTGAAAATATGCGTTACTTTAATGTACCTGTCTTAGTAGCTATCAATAAATTTGCTACTGATACAGATGCAGAAATAGCTGAGTTAACTCGTCTTTGCCATGAATTTGGCGTACCTGTAGAACTTAATGAATGTTGGGAAAAAGGCGGCGAAGGCGGCACTGATATGGCGAAAAAGGTCGTGGAATTGCTTGAAGGTCCAAAACCAACACCTAAATTCGTATATGATTTAGAAGATAGCTTAGAAGAAAAGGTAAATAAAATCGTTAAAACCATTTATGGTGGCGATGGCGTTATCTTTACGGACAAAGCTAAAAAACAAATTAAACAATTAGCAGATTGGGGGCTAGATCGTTTGCCTGTATGTATGGCAAAAACTCAATATTCCTTATCTGATAATCCAGCACTCTTAGGTGCTCCAACAGGATTTACTATCACTGTATCTGATATCCGCGTTGCTAATGGAGCAGGCTTTATCGTATGCCGTACCGGTGATGTAATGGTTATGCCTGGTCTTCCTAAACGTCCTGCCGCTCTTAATATGGATATCGAAGCAGACGGCACAATTAAAGGCTTATTCTAATATAAATCCTTTGTAGTAGACAGTTTTCTAACTACCTATAGGTAGTGTCTGCTCTAACTAGTTTTATATAGTGTTTTTATCTGTATATTTTTATAGTAATTACAAAGCGATAACAAGGATATCTTGTTATCGCTTTTACATGAGGTCTTGTTATGAATTTAGTAGAACAACGTGTTGTAGATTTTGTAGCTGCTACGGCGTCTAAAGAACCTACACCAGGTGGCGGTGCTATCGCAGCATTAACTGCCGCAACTGGTGCAGCATTAGCAGAAATGGTAGCGAACTTAACCTTTGGTAAAAAGGGCTACGAAGAGGTTCAAACCGAAATGGAAGAACTTCAAGCTAAGGCAGAAGCGATTCGTAATCGCATGCTCGAATTATCTCAAGCTGATGCAGATGTATTTAATATCTTTATGAATGCCTTAGGCTTGCCAAAGAATACAGATGAAGAAAAGGCTACGCGCACAGCGGCGATTCAACAAGCTTATAAAGACGCAGCTATGGTGCCTTTTGAAATTGGTGAATTAGCGTATCAAATCTTTGATTTAGCAGAGTTGGCATCTAAAAAAGGTAATCAAAATCTTATTACTGATGGTATTATTGCTGCAATCAATGCTCGTGCTGCAGTAAAGGCGGCATTCCTAAACGTACGTATTAATTTATCAGGTATTAAAGATGAGACTTTTGTGGCTGTTGTAACGGCTAAGATGAATTCTATTGAACAAGATCTTAATGCTAAAGAGGCCGCGGTTATAGGCTTGTACAAATAATATAAACTTTTACAATTAATTTGTAGAAATAAAATTGAATGATGCATTCTGTTGGAAGTGGAATGTTCGGAAAAATAACGTGAAGAGAATCTGCTGTTATACATATAATAATAGATTCTCTTTTTTCTATTGTTGAAATCCGAACAATAGTGTAAAATAAATGAGTGATATTTCGAGGTTTGATGTAGGAGACATTATGACAGATCAAAAACAAACGAATACAGTCGATAGTATGTTGCCCATACCACAGCTATTTGCCTTTGGTTTACAGCACGTACTTGCCATGTATGCAGGGGCTGTAGCTGTACCGATTATCGTGGCACAGGCTATGAATTTACCTATGGAGGATTTGATTCGATTAATTACAGCGGACTTATTTACCTGCGGTATTGCCACATTAATCCAAACATTAGGTTTTGGTAATATTGGTGGACGTATTCCTATGATTCAAGGCGTTACCTTTGCATCTGTTGGTCCTATGGCGATGATAGGAGCACAACATGGTATGACTGCTATTTATGGTGCTATTATCGTAGCCGGTCTATTTACCTTCTTGATAGCGCCATTCTTTAGTCGTCTTATTCGATTATTCCCGCCTGTAGTTACAGGTACAATTATTACCATAATTGGTATTAACTTGATGCCAGTTGCTATTAATTGGATGGGCGGCGGTGTAGGTAATCCTCAATTTGGTAGTTTTACTAATATTGGACTAGGGTTCCTTACCTTCTTAATTGTCGTATTTGTTTACAAATTTGCAAAAGGCTTCTTTAGTAATCTTTCCGTTTTAATTGGCTTGATTGCAGGCACAGCAATAGCTTTTGCTTTGGGTGTAGCTAATTTTGATGAAGTAGGTAGAGCTCACTGGGTTGCTTTTATAGAGCCATTCTATTTCGGGTTACCAACATTTGACTGGGCATCTGTACTATCTATGATTATTGTTATGCTCGTAGTTATGGTAGAAACTACAGGCGATAGTATTGCAATCGGTGAAATTGTAGATAAACCTATCGGTCGTAAAGAATTGGCATCTATTATTCGTGCTGATGGCATTTCTACTGTTATCGGTGGTATTCTTAACAGCTTCCCATATACAGCGTTTGCTCAAAATGTAGGTCTTATTGCTGTAACAGGTGTTAAAAGCCGCTTTGTTGTAGCTGCATCTGGTGTAATCCTGATTTTATTGGGGTTATTCCCTAAATTAGCGGCTATCGTAGCTAGCATTCCCAATGCCGTGTTGGGCGGTGCTGGTATTGCCATGTTCGGCATGATCGTTGCCAGCGGGATTCGTTCTCTAGGTAAAGTTAGTTTTGAGGGTAACCATAACTTGATGCTTGTGGCTATCAGTATTGGTGTAGCTATGATTCCAATTGCAGCGCCAAACTTTTATGCTAATTTTCCTGCGTGGGCACAAATTATTTTAAAATCTGGCATCACTTTCGGTAGTATTATGGCAATTTTGCTTAATTTACTACTTAATGGTGTTAATCGTGGTGATGAATTCAAGGAAATGGGACGTCGCTAAATCATAAAAATGAGAACTCTATTCTTTAAGGATAGAGTTCTTTTTTAGTGATTAAATTCACAGGGAATTTGTAAGAATACTATGTTATAATAAATAGATAATTGTAGAGTTATTTTGTGATGTTTTTATTAAAATGAGAATCACAAGTATATGTTTGCAATTAAATATTTATATAAAGTTATTTATATATGGTATGTTCCCATAAGAAGGGAAGGGCTACATGGCAGAAGGAAAAATTATTGCTATCTCCATTAGTGAGAAAAAAGGGCAAAAGAAACATAATATTGAATCCGCAAATCTTATTGTAGATCACGGTATGGAAGGTGATGCTCATGCAGGTAATTGGCACCGCCAAATCAGCTTGCTTGGTATTGCAAGCATCGATCATATGCGTGCCCAAGGAGCGGATGTAAGACCTGGTGATTTTGCAGAAAATATCACCGTTGAAGGTATGGTGCTTTACGAATTGGCAGTAGGTACACAACTACAAGTCGGTAAAGACGTTATTCTTGAAATCACACAAATCGGTAAGGAATGTCACCATGGTTGTGAAATCATGAAACAAGTTGGTTCTTGCATTATGCCGACACAGGGCATTTTTGGTAAAGTTCTTAAAAATGGTACAATTCACGTAGGTGATGAAGTATCTATTATTAAATAATTCTGTATTGGTAAACGAGGTGTGTTATGAAAGACGCATGGGGCCGTACAATTGAATATGTACGTCTGTCGCTGACAGATGCGTGTAATTTCTGTTGTCCCTATTGCCGACCTGCAGAAATTACGCCTCAAAGTCAAACACAACTATTATCCGTTGATGAATGGATGATCATCTTAGAGGCTTTCCATCGTATTGGTGTGAAAGCTGTGCGACTAACAGGTGGTGAACCATTGTTATATCCTCATATTGAAGAGTTGTTAGAACGGATCAAAGCAACTGGTTGGTTTGAAGATATTTCTATGACTACTAATGGTAGTCTATTATCATCTCGTGCTCAACTGTTGAAAAAACTAGGTTTAAACCGCGTAAATATCAGTTTGGACTCCCTTGAAAGTGACGCCTTTGCGACTTGTGTTGGTAAAGAAGGTCAACTTGAGTCCGTCCTTGAAGGTATTCGCAGCGCTATTAATGCCAATTTTAAGTCCGTAAAAATCAATACGGTATTGTCTCGACATTGGTCTGATGATGAAGTTAAATCGTTATTGCAATATGTAGAAAAGTGGCCTGTTGTATGGCGCTTTATTGAATATATGCCGTTTCAAGGCGATGCGTTCCATGGACCAACCTTTGATGAGTGGAAGGCTCAATTGGAACGTGTCAGCGGAGGTCCTCTTACAGAGGTTCACTCTGTTTATGGCTTTGGACCTGCTACGTATTTAGCGTTGCCAAGTGGTAAGGCGGTTGGCTTTATTTTCTCAATGTCTCATAGCTATTGTGATACATGTAATCGTGTTCGACTCACATCAGATGGTCAGATGCGCTTATGCTTATTGCGTGATGATGAGGCTGATTTGGTTTCCCTTGTGCGAAATGGTGCTACAGCAGAGATGTTAGCTGAGCATATAGAGCGAGCATTACAGCGTAAACAAGAACGACATGATGGAATAGGAATGGATCAACCAGAACGTCCAATGTGGCGCATCGGAGGGTAGTATGGGATTTTTTGATTTTCTGAAACCAAGATCAAAAGAAAATATTGAATCATGCTGGCCTGGTGGTAAATTCCTTCAAGTCCATATAGAGTACGATACCGTAAAAGCTGTATTTACCTATTTTGGCCGCTACGGTTTGAAATTTAGTGTACCTAAGGATAATCTAACACATGTCGTTGTTAAAGAGGTAAGTCGTACACATAGTGTACTTCAACTATATAGTGGTGCTGACTGCGTAGGGACTACTGATATTCTCCCTACAGAGGCTTGTAATACGATGAAGGATTGGCTAGGACGATATTGATGTATATGTTTTATAGGAATGTAATAAATATTCTTTACATTCCTATAAAATAGGCATATAATTAGTCGTGTCATGGACCACTAGCTCAGCTGGCAGAGCACCTGACTCTTAATCAGGGTGTCCAGGGTTCGAACCCCTGGTGGTCCACCAAATAAACCCGCACTACTGTGCGGGTTTTTCTTTTGTATTATCTGTATATAATCTATTAGTAATGTTAGGAGTACTGTAATGAAACTAGATGATGTAATGACAACACAAGAGGCGGCAGAACGATGGAATGTTACGGCGGATGCATTGAAACAGAATTGTAGAGGCCGTGTAAAGAATGGCTTTTTAGAAGGTGAGTTTAGAAAGTCTGGGAAAATGTGGCTTGTAACCCGTCAAGGGATGGAAAGGCTATACGGGGAAGAAGTGGATCGTTCTATATAATGAATATATTATATTTGACATCATTTTGACATCATTTTATTAAAAAATATGTAGAAATATAGGTAAATAAGCAAATATAAAATGCAGTAAAACGCTGTATTTGTAGGACAACAGGATTAATTATTGAATTGATTTGATTTTTATTTGTATAGAGGCGGATTGGATGAATACAGAAGTGATATTTTAAGCTTTTAAATGTCACCTTTTCTGAAAGTTTTCTAATAGCTGTAATGAGTTTATTGGATATGGCATGTTTTATATCTTATAGACAATACGTGCTTAATAGCTTATGATTACTATATAATAATTTTTCTCATTAGGAGGTAACTAATGGCAGTAGATGTTTCTAGAACACAAGATGTGTATAAAGATGCTGGACAAAGTGTAAATTTTACAACATTATTATTAAATCGTAAAGATCGTGACGCTGAACTCGAAGTGATTCAAGATATGGCGGACCGCATTCAAGCTATTAAACGCTCTGTTAGCATTCGTGCAAATGGTGAAGGTTTGGGCATTGCTTTTGGTTTCAGCCGGAAAGCATGGGATTATTTATTCCCTAATGCACCTGTACCAAAAGAGTTAGAAGACTTCCAAGGTATTAAAGGTGATAAACAAGACGTACCAGCTGTAGCAGCTGATTTATTCTTACATGTACGTTCTAATGATGAGTCCGTTACATATACTGTAGTGGATCAAATTATGGAGTTCTTACGTCCTATTACAACTGTAGTCGATGAAACTCATGGCTTCCATTATGAACAAGGTCGCGCCATCATCGATTTCGTAGATGGTACTGAAAACCCTGTTGGTCAAGAAGCTGTAGAGTGGGGCGTTATTGGTGATGAAGATCCTGAATTCATTAATGGCTCTTATGCATTTGCTCAAAAATATGAACACGATCTTGATGCGTGGCGTGCGCTTCCTACAGAAATGCAAGAAAAGTTTATTGGCCGTCGTAAATTCAGCGATATTGAGTTAGAAGATGATGAAAAAGATCCAGCAGCTCATAATGTAGTGGCTCAAGATAATCGCGATGATAAAGAACATAAAATCGTGCGCATGAATGTAGCCTTTGCTCAACCGGGTCAAGGTGTACGTGGTACATACTTTATTGGCTATGCTCGTTACTGGGATGTAACTAAAACAATGCTTACTAATATGTTTACGCAAAATGATAAATTGCTTGATTATTCCAAACCTATTACAGGCATGCTCTTCTTTATTCCATCCCTTGATACATTGGATGCTATTGCAGAAGGCGAATTATAATCTGCATAGCTAGTTTATGCATGATTTATATGGTTTGTGATGCTCAGTTTTGTTAGCAGCATATAATTTGAGTGAAAATACCATATAAATTCTATAGAAGCGCTCCTTTTAGGGGCGCTTTTATGCTATAATAAATCTATTAAACTCGTAAAATCCATTGTAGTTATGAATGAGGTATTCCATGAATTATACTAGCACCCGCGGTACCGTTGCGGTAAATGAAACATATGCATTGTTGCACGGCTTAGCAGAGGATGGTGGTCTATATGTACCATCTTTATTCCCTACAAACTGCTTAACTTACAATGATGTGAAAGATAAAAACTATCAAGAGGTAGCAGCTATTGTATTATCTAAGTTGTTCCCATGCTTCTCTGAAGCTCATTTAAATGAAATGATCAATTCTGCATACTCTGATGCTAATTTCAGTACTCGTGATATTGCACCATTACATTCCTTATTAGAAAAGGTTTCTGTATTGGAATTATTCCACGGCCGTACACAAGCTTTCAAAGATATGGCATTGTCCTTATTCCCATATCTATTGGTGGCAGCAAAAGAAGCAGAAGGTGAGAAAAAAGAGGTTCTTATCTTAACGGCTACATCTGGTGATACTGGTAAAGCCGCACTTGAGGGCTTTAAAGATGTACCTGGTACACATATCCAAGTATTCTACCCAACAGATGGTGTAAGCCCTATGCAAGCAGAACAAATGCAAAAGCAAGAAGGGGAGAATGTTAATGTCACTGCGATTCATGGTAACTTTGATGATGCTCAACAATTCTTGAAACGCTTATTCGTTGATAAGGCTACAGCAGAAGAGGTTGCGGAAAAAGGTGTTATGTTCTCCAGTGCGAACTCCATTAACATCGGCCGCTTGGCACCGCAAGTAGTGTACTATGTAAATGCCTATGCTGAGCTCGTAGCACAAGGTGCTATTCACGAAGACGAAGCTTTCAACGTAGTAGTGCCAACAGGTAACTTTGGTAATATCTTGGCTGCTTACTATGCTAAAAAAATGGGTATTCCTATTGGTAAATTGATTTGTGCATCCAACCAAAACAATGTGCTTACTGAGTTCTTTGAAACTGGCACATACGATATGAATCGTCCATTCTATACAACGATTTCTCCATCTATGGATATTCTTGAATCCTCCAATTTTGAACGTTTCTTGTACTATATTTCTGGTGAAGATAGTGAACGTACCGCTGGTTGGATGAAAGATCTTAAAGCAACAGGTAAATTGACTGTCAATGAAGAAGAGTTCAGTCGTGTTAAAGCTAATTTCGCAGGTGCCTACGTTGATGATGAAGAAACAAAAGCCATCATTGAACAAGTGTACAACTCCTATGGTTATGTAATGGACCCTCATACGGCGGTAGCTATGGGTGCATACATGAAGGAATTAGAAAAACATCCTGAAGACGGTGCACGCCATACAATTATTGCGTCTACTGCACATCCATTTAAATTCCCTACAGCCATTTGTGAGGCTTTAGATATCAAAGTGGGGGACACACCGTATGAAAGCTTAGATAATATTTCTGCTGTAACGGGTGTAGCATTCCCTAAACAATTGGAAGCTTTGAAATCTAAACCGTTGCGTTTCACAAAAGCAATCGATAAAGAGGATATGAAACAAGAAATTCTTGATTTTGTAGATACGTTCTCTAAATAATACGATGCCGCCTTTCGTTAGAAGGGCGGCATATATTTTGGCTTTGTGAACTCTGTATCTCCTGTATATCGGAGTGCTTATATAGATAATACAGGACAGTAACTATGTAGTAACATTATAGTAGAAGTGTATAGGGAGGTAGTATGGCTAAAAAAGGCCTTATGTACGCATTGCTATCGGCTCTTTTGTTGAGTACGATGAATTTATTCGTAAAGATGCTAGGCTCTAATATTCCTTCTGGGGAAATTGCCTTTTTCCGCGGCTTATTTGGTACTGTAGCGGTTCTTATCGTTATGTATGCCCAAGGCATCCGATTCTCTAAAGAAGATAGAGGACATCTACTAATGCGCGGTTTATACGGCGGCTTTGGCATGGTTTGTAACTTTATTGCCTTAGTGCATTTAAAGTTATCTGATGCAACGATTTTATTTCAAACATCAGGTATATTTGTATTGATATTTAGCGCCTTATTTCTTAAAGAACGGGTACCTAAAGGGGCTGGTAAATGGCTTCTTTTTATCTTTGTAGCTGTAATGGTTATGGTAAATCCGTTTAGCTTTACTGGCTTTACTTGGTTTGCCTTAGTAGCTATTTTAGGGGCTGCTTTATCTGCGGCTGCGTATACGACGATTCGCCTTATATCTAAGCGAGGCAAGCATAGTAATTTTGAAATCATGGCGTATTTTATGATTACGGGCATGATTGCAGGTCTCGTTACAACTGACAAACTCGTTATGCCTCAAGGCACAGATTGGCTTATCATCTTGGCGATTGGTGGTATTAGTGTAGTGGCTCAGTTCTTCTTGACTGGTGCCTTTGTTACAACTAACGCTGTAGTGGCACAATTCTTACAATATGTTGGTGTATTCATCAGTTCCTTCTATGGCTTCTTGTTCTTTGGTGAAAGCTTATCTATTGAAACGATAGGCGCTGGTGTGGCGATGTTCGTATCTTCTGTTATGTTGGCTCGCCTCAAAGAACAAAGTGGACCTTTACAAGAAGGAAAGGTTATAGAGGATAAAATTAAATAATTGTCGAATCTATACAATAATAGACGTTGTATGACAGTAGAGGTGCTAATCACATTCGTGATTGGCACCTTTTAACATGGTGCGAAAAGTACGCATAAATACTGATTTATTACAATTTTAGATTGACCTATGAAAAACTATATTAAATAAATTCGAAAAACTACATCGAAAAATATTGACATCTCTTCATCTTTCCTTTATGATTAGTACAGTTATTAACGCATTCTCAATTAAGTGTATCTAGGAGTAGTGAGAAATGAAAGAATTTTTGAACGATTTTAAAGCTTTTGCATTCAAAGGTAACATGATGGACCTCGCTATTGGTATGATTATTGGTGCTGCTTTCACAGCGTTGGTAAACTCTGTTGTAAGCAACTTGTTCATGCCTATTATCAGCTTGTTCACAGGCGGTATTGATTTCAGTAACTTGTACTTGCCATTAAGCGCAGGTTCTAAAGACGCATTCATGGCTGGTGCAGATATTGCTACAGCACGTGCAGCAGGCTCTGTATTGCCATACGGTACATTCATTACCGACTTGATCCAATTCTTGATCTTGGCATTCGTTGTATTCTTGATGGTTCGCGCATTAGCTAAAATGATGAAAAACGCGAAAGAAGAAGAAGCTGCTGAAGCACCTACAACTAAAGAATGTCAATTCTGTAAAACAGAAATTCACATTGATGCAGTTAAATGTCCTAACTGTACAGCAGATTTGAAATAATTCAAATTTAAAGCTACATAAAAGGAGTAAGGCCTAGGCCTTACTCCTTTTTGTTGTATTACGCCAGCTTTCTAGTATAAAATATAAGTATATAATAGAAATATATAATATTAACTTTAACGCGAAATTCTTGAGCGTGTATTATAAGACGTTTTTGGAGGACTTATACATATGGAAAAAAAACCTCTAGTTGTTGTAAACGGTTTAGTCCGTAAAGATGCAATTGCTTATTTAAAAGAGCATGTAGATGTGCGCCAATGGACTGAAAAGACTGTAATGCCTCGTGAGACATTAAAGGAATGGCTCGTTGATGCGGATGGTTTGTGGTGTGTTCGCCCTTTAGATGTAGACGGTGATCTTGTAAAAAATGCACCTAATTTAAAGGTTATTGCTCAAGCAGCTGTGGGTTATGATAATGTAAAAATTGATGAATTAACGGCAGCAGGTATTCCTTATGGCAATACGCCAGGTGTTCTTAATGAAACCGTAGCAGAGCTTGCTTTTACATTGATTGCCACTGCTAGTCGTCGTATTCTGGAAAATGCTAATTTCGTAAAAGAAGGACGTTGGGCTCAAAGACCATCTAATATTAAAGGCTTTGATTTGAGTCGCCGTACCCTTGGTATTATTGGGATGGGGGCTATTGGTGTATCTATTTCTCGTCGTGCTCGTGCATTCGGTATGACTGTGGTATACCATAATCGTAATCAGCGTATTGATGACAAGATTCATAAAACTACGTATATGGAATTAGATGACTTATTAGCTACTAGTGATGTAGTTTGTGTGATGGCTCCACTAACAGATGAAACATATCACATGTGTGATGAAGCATTCTTCAAAAAAATGAAGAATACGGCTTTGTTTGTTAATGTTGGCCGTGGTCCTATCGTTGATACAGATGCTCTGATTAATGCCTTAAAAACAGGTGAAATCGATTACGCAGCACTTGACGTAACTGATCCAGAGCCATTGCCAGCAGATCATCCATTATTGGATGTTGAGAACTGTCTTATCGTACCACATATTGGGTCTTATACTGATCGTACGCGTTATGATATGTCTATTTTGACAGCTGACAATATTATTGCTGGCGTTCATAAGAAACCATTAAAGACCTGTGTTAATGAAGAAGTTAACTATAAGAAACCAGAAATGGATGTAGAGTCTGCCTTAGAAGAGCTTAAAAAAGCTGGTATAGACTTAGCTGATTTCGACTAATATCACAAGACCTCAAAAGATATGCGGTATTATGCAAAATATGGTAAAATAAAAGAATATTTATCCTATGGAGGTTAGAACGTTGGAACATAAAGATATTGAAAAAACTGTAGCTCCTGAAGAAGTTGTATCTGTTAACTTTATCGAAGCTATCATCAACAAAGATAACGAAACTGGCAAATACGGTGGTCGTGTGTTAACTCGCTTCCCACCAGAACCAAATGGTTACTTACATATTGGTCATGCTAAATCTATTTGTCTTAACTTTGGTATTGGCAAACAGTACAATGGCTTAACAAATCTTCGTTTTGATGATACGAATCCTGCAAAAGAAGATGTTGAATACGTAAACTCCATCATGGAAGATGTAAAATGGCTCGGCTTTGATTGGGCTGATGAACCACGTTATGCATCTGACTATTTTGGTCAAATGTACGAATATGCTAAGAAATTAATCACTCTTGGCAAAGCGTATGTAGATGATCAAACGGCTGATGAAATTAAACAAACTCGTGGCGATTTCTCTACACCTGGTGTTAATAGCCCATACCGCGATCGTAGCGTAGAAGAAAACTTGAAACTCTTCGAAGAAATGAAAGATGGTAAATACGCTGATGGTGAAAAGGTATTGCGTGCAAAAATCGACATGGCCCATCCTAATATCGTTATGCGCGACCCTGTTCTTTATCGTATTGTAAATGCAGAACATCATAACACAGGCAATGAGTGGAAGATTTACCCTATGTATGACTTTGCTCATCCTATTGAAGATGCTATTGAACGTGTTACACACTCTATCTGTACTTTAGAGTTTGAAGTTCATCGTCCATTGTATGATTGGGTACTTGAGGATTGGGATGATACTGAAATTCCGCAACAAATTGAGTTTGCTCGTTTAAATGTAACTAAAATGGTTATGTCCAAACGTAAATTGCGTGCACTTGTGGAAGCTGGTCTCGTAGCTGGCTGGGATGATCCTCGTATGCCTACTATTTCTGGCTTGCGTCGTCGTGGTTACACGCCAGAAGCAATTCGTGATTTCTGCGATCGCATTGGCGTCGCTAAAGCTGATAGCGTTGTTGATATTGCTTTGCTTGAGTTCTGTATCCGTGAAGATTTGAAACTCAAAGCTACCCGCCCTATGGTAGTTATTGATCCTGTGAAAGTTGTTATTACGAACTATCCAGAAGGTCAAACTGAACTTTGCACAGTTGAAAATAATCCAGAAAATGAAGAGTTGGGTAACCGTGAAGTTGTATTCGGTCGTGAAATCTACATTGAACGCAATGACTTTATGGAAGAGCCAGTTAAGAAATTCTTCCGCTTGGCACCAGGTAAAGAAGTACGCTTAAAAGGTGCATACTTCATTACATGTACTGATGTTATTAAAGATGAAAATGGCAATATTACAGAAATACACTGTACATATGATCCAGAAACTAAGAGCGGCAGCGGTTGCACTCGTAAGGTAAAAGGGACATTGCACTGGGTTGAAGCATCTACTGCAGTAGATATTGAATCTCGCTTATATGATTATTTACTTAAAGAAGATTCTGACGGTAAAGACTTCTTGGGCGATTTCAACCATGACTCTTTACAAGTATTCCATAGTAAAGGGGAAGCATGTCTTGCTAATACTGTACCAGGAGACCATTTCCAATTCTTGCGCCAAGGTTACTTTGTAACTGATAAAGATAGCACACCAAATCATATCGTAATGAACCGTATTGTTGGGTTACGCGATAGCTGGGCTAAGGCACAAAAGAAATAATTTAGTCAGTCATATACATTGCTAAGATAATGATAAAGAACCGCTCCATTAAGGGCGGTTCTTTACTACTGTGTTGTTACTATAAATGTTGAGAGTTTGTGACATTAACATTTCGTTAGAGGAGACATATGAAAAAATTAGTATTACTTGCTACTGCAGCTGCTGTATTAGTATCTGTTCCAGCAATAGGTTCTGCAGCAAACATTAAGTCCGTTTTGAATAAAAGTCAAACTGTAACATATCAAGGTGTTAAATTACCTGAAGGTGTTACAATGTATCAAAATAATCCTAAAGCACTTTTTGCAGGCGAGGCAAAAAAAGATATTAAATCTGTGTTTATAGAAGCGGGCGCTACCTCTGCTAATGTATCTACATTGAATATTAAAAACGAAAATGAAATGAACTATGCTGTATATGGTGATGTAGTATTAGGAAAGAAATTATCTGGTCGCATGAGTGAAACTAAGCATGTCAATGCAGATCCATCTTCACTAGGTGCACTTGCCTCTGCTATTAATAAGGGGGATAGTCCAATCCTTGGTACTTTCACAGTTGTAACGCCATTAGCTAAACAAGGTAATGTATATGAAGGAATATTAAAATATAAAAGCGTAGCTAATAATAATTCTTATAATGAAGTTTTGCATATTAGCCTTTTTGATGATAAATATACTGGTCCGAATGCACGCTTTATAGCTATAGATGAAGCTAATGATGCTGCAATATTCCCTAAAGTTAAGACTTTGCTAACAGTAAAAAAATAAATAATTATTGAAAATATATATCAATTATTCTTGACAATTTTTCTCATCAAGAGTACTATTGGCATATAGGAATTATTCTCATTAGAGAAAGTTCTAACGATGTGCAACAGGCAGGTACTTTTATGATGAATTCAATTGACCATATCATTGGATATCATTGTGCACCGGCAATTCGAGGTATTAAGCTTTCGAACTTGGTTTCTATTCCACGGGACATGAATGAACAAATCCAATTTGTATTGACAGAATATAATAAAGAGTTCAATGAAAAAGGATTGTTCTTCTTTGAATTATGTCGCTGTAAAGCGCGTAGACTATTATTGGTATTCCGTGAGAAACAATTACGAGACTATGTACGGCAACCTGCAGTAATGACATTTTTGAAAGCCTACGGTTATCATGATCGCATGAGCATTATGGAGATGCTTGAGCATCTTAGATATCGTATGGAGGCGAGTATTGATTTTCCACATGAAATCGGCGTATTTCTAGGTTATCCGTTAAATGATGTGAAATATTTTATTTCTCGTCGTGGTAGTGGATATCGTATGTGTGGAGAGTGGAAAGTTTACCATGATGTGGTAGATGCAAAACGCTCTTTCTTATGTTACAAAGCATGTCGTGAATTTTGTCAAACTCAATTGATGTTGGGAAAAACATTTAGTTCATTGGTCGCAAGAACGGCCTAGGAGGTACAAGATGATTGGTGTAATTTATTGGTCCGGTACAGGCAATACAGAACAAATGGCTCAAGCAGTAGCTGAAGGTATCAAAGCTGCAGGTCAAGAAGTTGAAGTGAAATCTGTTTCTGAAGTATCCGTAGATGACGCAGCAGCTTACGAAAAACTAGCTCTTGGCTGTGCTGATATGGGTGCAGAACAATTAGAAGAAGGCGAATTTGAACCATTCTACACAGAATTAGAAGCTAAATTGGGTGGTAAAAAAGTAGCAATCTTTGGCTCCTATGGTTGGGGTGGCACTTGGTTAGAAGACTGGGGCACTCGCATTAAAGACGCTGGTGGCGAATTAGTAGCTGATGGCGTGGCAATCTTGGGTGAACCTGATGATGATGGTAAAGCACAATGTGAAGAATTGGGTAAAACATTAGCAAACGCATAATTTACTCTTAGCCATTAACATAAATCCTAACAGATAACAGTATATAAAGGCTGTAATAACGATATGTCGTTATTACAGCCTTTTTTGTATGCAATAAGGAGATTATTTACACTTACTATGTATATAGACGTAACTCTTTGATAGTTATAAATAGTAGGAATATTTATAAAATATATATATGCATAATGACATAGCAGATAGAATTAATACATATAAAAATATAGATATACATTGATTTTTATAGAATTTGAATAGATTTAATTATATAGATGTGATAGTACAAAGGTCATTAAAAATTTTTATAACAGACAGTTTGTGTGATGGAAATCACAGGGGGTGTATGTGTTTGTAACAATGGATGTATGTATCTGTATGTTTATAAATAACTTTAATGCATAATAGCGTTGCATTTTTGTATACATAGACCTATAATTTAAGTAAGGAACCTAACAAAAAATTAGGTTGATACAAAAATAGTTAGAATTATTCTCATAATGCTAACTATGTAAGCGGACTGAAGTTATTTAGACCATAAAGTTAACCGATACCGATGAGAGGGAGGTTATCTCAATGAGTACATTGGAACGGCTAAAAGTAATAGCCCATGGATTGGCCATACAATTCGGACCATCTTGTGAAGTACTAATACATGACTTACAAGGAGATCTCGATACATCACTTGTATATATAGAAAATGGTACGATAACAAATCGTCATGTTGGTGATGGTCCATCACATGTGGTTTTAGATGTACTCAACTATGATGATGGTAGTGAAGGTAGATTTGGGTATCTAACAAAAACTAAGGATGGACGAATATTAAAATCTTCTACCATGTATATCCGTGATGATAATGGCAATATTGCATACCTATTAGGAATTAATCAGGATATCACAGAGTTTGTTATGATGCATCGATCACTTGAAAGTCTTATAGGGATAGGCCAAGCAGAGAATGGCACTGTTGAAAAAATTACTACAAGTGTATCGGAACTATTAGATGATTTACTACTAGAAGCAGAACGATTAGTTGGCAAACCTGGACCACTCATGAATAAAGTAGAGCGACTAAAAGCTATTAGCTACTTAAATGAAAAAGGGGCTTTTCTTATCTCTAAATCTTCAGAAAAGATTGCGGAGTATTTCAATATTTCTAAGTTTACTCTTTATAGTGATTTAAATACTGTAAAGGAAGAATCCTAGGAGGCAAATATGGACCGAATTCAGTGGAAACGTAATACGATGGCACCATCTAGTGACAAGTTTTTGTCCGTTATGGATGTTAGAGAAATTAAGAAAGCTAAAGCATTTCATGAAAGTTTTCCACAGTATAGTGTAACTCCACTAGTATCGCTAGAAAAATTAGCAGATTATATCGGTGTTAATTCTCTCTTTGTAAAAGATGAATCTTACCGCTTTGGCTTAAATGCGTTTAAGGTATTAGGCGGCTCTTATGCAATGGCAAAATATGTAGCTCAACAAACTGGTAAAAATGTTGAAGATGTACCATATGATGTATTAACTTCTCCACAATTAAAAGAAGAATTCGGACAAGCTACATTCTTTACAGCTACTGATGGTAACCACGGACGTGGCGTAGCCTGGGCTGCTAATAAATTAGGTCAAAAAGCAGTAGTGTTCATGCCTAAAGGCTCTACAGAATATCGTAGAAAACAAATTGAAAATGAAGGTGCTACCGTAACGATCGAAGAATTCAACTACGATGAATGTGTACGGCTAGCAACTAAAAAATCTAAAGAAGTTCCAAATGGTGTTGTAGTTCAAGATACAGCATGGGAAGGTTATGAAGAAATTCCAAACTGGATCATGCAAGGCTATGGCACAATGGCTATGGAAACGGCAAATCAGTTAGAATCTGAAAACTGTAAGGTACCAACTCATGTATTTGTACAAGCTGGTGTAGGTTCCCTAGCAGGTGCTGTAGTAGGTTATTTCACTAATTTATACAGCAATGCAACTAAGAAACCTAAATTAGTGGTTGTAGAAGCTGAAGCAGCAGCTTGCTTATATAAAGGGGCTGTAGCTGATGATGGTAATCCTCGTATCGTTGAGGGTGATTTAGAAACAATCATGGCTGGACTTGCATGTGGTGAACCAAATACAGTTTCTTGGGATATTTTGAGAAACCATGCGGATGTATTCGTATCTGCTCCTGATTGGGTAGCAAGACTTGGTATGCGCGTTGGTGGTGCACCGATTAAAGGTGATACACCAATCACTACAGGTGAATCTGGTGCGGTTCCACTAGGTCTTGTAACGGCAATTATGACAATGCCAGAATATGAAGACTTACGCAAGGAATTAGAATTAGATGCGTCTTCAAAGGTGCTCTGCTTCTCCACTGAAGGTGATACAGACCCTGAAAGATATAAAAACATTATGTGGTATGGTGAAGATCGTTAGGAGGCATTAATTATGGATTTACAAGCAATTAAACAAGCAGCAGCAACTTATGGACCAGCGATGACCAAGTTCTTACGTGAAATCGTAGCATTCCCTGGTGAAAGTGCAGAAGAAAAAGAACACGTTCAACGTATTGAAAAAGAAATGAAAGATCTTGGCTTCGACGAAGTTGAAGTAGATCCAATGGGTAACATTCTTGGTTACATGGGTACTGGTAAAACACTTATTGCCTTCGACGCTCATATCGATACAGTAGGTATTGGCAACCGCGATAACTGGAACTTCGATCCTTATGAAGGATTCGAAGATGAAACTAAAATCGGTGGTCGTGGTGTATCCGACCAATTAGGTGGTATCGTATCCGCTGTATACGGCGCTAAAATCATGAAAGACTTAGGTCTTTTAAGTGATAAATATCGCGTACTTGTTGTAGGTACAGTACAAGAAGAAGACTGCGATGGTCTTTGTTGGGAATACATGATTAAAGAACGTAATATTCGTCCTGAATTCGTAGTATCCACTGAGCCAACTGACGGCGGTATCTACCGTGGCCAACGTGGCCGTATGGAAATCCGCGTAGATGTACAAGGCGTATCTTGCCATGGCTCCGCTCCTGAACGCGGTGACAACGCAATTTACAAAATGGCAGACATTCTTCAAGATATCCGTGACTTGAATGCTAACTCTGCTGATGAAAGCACAGCAATTAAAGGCCTTGTAAAAATGCTTGACCCTAAATTCAACCCAGACCACTACGAAGAAGCTCGCTTCTTAGGTCGCGGTACTGTAACTACTTCCCAAATCTTCTACACTTCTCCAAGCCGTTGTGCAGTAGCTGACTCTTGCGCCGTTTCCTTGGACCGTCGTATGACAGCTGGCGAAACATGGCAATCCTGCTTGGCAGAAATCGAAGCTTTACCACATGTTAAAGAATATGGTGCGAAAGTATCCATGTATGAATATGCTCGTCCATCCTGGACTGGTTTGACATATCCAATCGAATGTTACTTCCCAACTTGGGTAATTCCTAAAGATCACAAAGTAACAGAAGCTTTAGAAGAAGCATACACTAGCTTGTATGGTAACGAACGTATCGGCGCTGAAGATACAGTTGAAATGCGTAAAGCTCGTCCATTGACTGATAAATGGACATTCTCCACAAATGGTGTTTCCATCATGGGCCGTAATGGAATCCCTTGCATCGGCTTCGGTCCTGGCGCAGAAGCACAAGCACATGCTCCTAACGAAATTACATGGAAACAAGACCTTGTAACATGTGCGGCTGTATATGCATTATTGCCATCCGTATACTGTAAAGACTAATATCATATAAATTGGATTAGATCTCTTTAAAACGGAAATCACTAGAACATAGTTCATAACTACAAATTTAATATGGTACCTCACCATTTGATGAGGTACCGTATAAAGTTAGATCCTAAGTAGCCCTTTAGGGAATTGAAAGAGAGGACTTACAGATGACAGACTTCAATAAAAGTATTGAAACTTTAAAAGACTTAGACGTTAGCAAAATGTACGGCGAAGATTTCTTCCTTACATGGGAAAAATCTGAAGATGAATTAAAAGGTGTTTGGGCAGTAGCAGATGCATTACGAGCTCTTAGAGAACGCAATATTTCCACTAAAGTATTCGACAGTGGCCTTGGTATTTCTTTATTCCGCGATAATTCTACAAGAACTCGTTTCTCATTCGCCTCCGCTTGTAACTTGTTAGGTCTTGAAGTTCAAGATTTGGATGAAGGTAAATCCCAAATTGCTCACGGTGAAACAGTTCGTGAAACAGCGAATATGATCTCCTTCATGGCTGACGTTATCGGTATCCGTGATGATATGTACATCGGTAAAGGTAATGCTTACATGCATCAAGTATCTGATGCAGTTAAAGAAGGTCATGAAGATGGCGTATTAGAACAACGTCCTACACTTGTAAACTTACAATGTGATATCGACCATCCAACACAAATCATGGCTGATGCGGCTCATATCATCAAAGAATTCGGTGGTGTAGAAAATCTTAAAGGCAAAAAAATTGCTATGACTTGGGCTTACTCTCCATCTTATGGTAAACCTTTATCCGTACCTCAAGGTGCTATTGGTTTATTCACTCGTTTAGGTATGGAAGTTGTATTAGCACATCCTGAAGGCTATGAAGTAATGCCAGAAGTTGAAGAAATTGCTAAGAAACAAGCTGAAGAAAGCGGCGGTTCCTTCCGTAGAACTAACGATATGAAGGATGCTTTCAAAGATGCAGATATCGTATATCCTAAGAGCTGGGCTCCATTTGGTGCGATGGAAAAACGTACGAAATTGTATGGCGAAAACGATCATGAAGGCATTAAAGCATTAGAAAAAGTTCTTCTTGAAGAAAATGGTAAACATAAAGATTGGGCATGTACTGAAGAGATGATGAGTCTCACTAAAGACGGTAAAGCTCTTTACTTACATTGCTTACCAGCAGATATTACAGGTGTAAGTTGTGAAGAAGGCGAAGTAGACGCAACAGTATTCGATCGCTATCGCGTACCTCTTTATAAAGAAGCAAGCTACAAACCATATGTTATTGCAGCTATGATCTTCTTAAGCAAATTTAAGAATCCTGTAGAAACCTTAAAAGAATTAGAACGGAAGGGAACTGACCGAGTTCAACCGTAAAGTAAACTTTAGGGGCCATCCGTGTTGATGGCCCCTTTTTATTCTTAATAGTTTGTTATGAGGCATAACATGAAAAAAAGAGTTGTAGTAGCGTTAGGTGGGAATGCATTAGGTAATTCCCTTCCGGAACAAAAAATTGCAGTAAAAAGTACAGCTAAAACGATTATTGATTTAGTAGAAGCTGATTGTGATGTGGTAGTAACTCATGGCAATGGTCCTCAAATTGGTATGATCAACAATGCGATGGCTGCATTGACACGAGAAGTAGAAGGACAACCTAATACACCATTGTCCGTATGTGTGGCCATGAGCCAAGCATATATCGGGTATGACTTACAAAATGCCCTTCACGAAGAGTTGTTGAATCGTGGTATTGAACATTTGCCAACCATGACAATGGTTACTCAAGTATTAGTTGACCAAAATGACCCTGGATTCCAAAATCCAACAAAACCAATCGGTCACTTTATGACTAAAGAAGAAGCTGAATATGCAGAAAAAAATTACGATTACGTTGTAAAAGAAGACTCAGGTCGTGGTTATCGTCGTGTAGTAGCATCCCCAGCACCTCAGGAAATTATCGAAATTGAAGCTATTAAAGGCTTAGTAGGTAAACAACTAATCGTTGCTTGTGGTGGTGGCGGTATCCCTGTAACTAGAGAAGGTAATGAACTTCATGGTGCAGCAGCAGTTATTGATAAAGACTGGACTAGTAGCCTATTAGCACAAGAAATTGATGCAGATGTACTTGTTATATTAACCGCTGTTGAAAAGGTTGCCATTAATTTTGGTAAAGAAAATGAAAAATGGCTAGATGAAATAACCGTGGCAGATGCGAAAAAATATGCAGCAGCAGGCGAATTTGCAGAAGGCTCTATGAAACCTAAGGTAGAAGCAGCTATTGCTTTTGCGGAATCTAAAAAAGGCCGTGTTTCCATTATCACATTATTAGAAAAATCTAAGGATGGTATAGCAGGAAAAACAGGTACGCGTATCGTATTATAATAATATATAGATTTATAAGTATGCATCCAACGTTTCGTTGGGGAGGTGCCCTATGATTATATTAGGAAAAGGTACTGTAATTACGCGCGATACTGATAGACCTATCATTTATGATGGTGCTGTTGTTATTGACGGAACTCAGATTATAGATATTGGTACATATGATGAATTATGTAAACAATATAAAGATGCAGAAATTATTGATGCTCATGGCGGTTTGATTATGCCAGGCTTTATCAATGCACATCATCATATTTACTCTGCTCTTGCACGCGGCTTATCGTTACCAGGTCCAGCACCGACTAACTTCGGTGAAATCTTGGAAAGACTTTGGTTCTACTTAGATAATAAATTGACAGCTCCTGATGTAAAAGCAAGCGCATTACTTACGTATTTAGGCTGTATCGAAAATGGTGTAACTACTATTTTTGACCACCACGCTTCTTATGGTGAAGTTCATAACAGCTTATCTGTTATTGCTGAGGTAGCTAAACAGTTCGGCGTTCGTTCTTGTTTATGCTATGAAGTATCTGACCGCAACGGCGTAGATCAAATGAAAGCTGCTGTTGCAGAAAACGTACGCTTTGGTAAAGAAGCAAAACAAGATCCATCTAGACTTGCTGCTATGATGGGCTTGCATGCATCTTTCACACTAAGCTCTGATACATTAGACTATGTGAAAGCTCACAATGAAGATAAATTAGGTTATCATGTTCATGTTGCAGAAGGTCCTGAAGATGTGGCAGATAGTAAAGAAAAATATGGCATGACACCTGTTAGACGCCTTGTAGAGACTGGCATTTTAGGTCCTAAGAGTATTGCAGGTCACTGCGTACACGTAACAGACCAAGATGTAGAATTATTGAAAGAATCTCAAGCCAAGGTTGTACATAATCCAGAAAGTAACATGGGTAATGCAGTAGGCACAACAGATATCTTAAAACTATTAGGTGCAGGTATCACAGTTGGTCTAGGTACAGATGGTTATACAAATGACATGCTCGAATCTTACAAAGTGGCAAATTGCCTTGTAAAACATGAGCAACATAAACCATATGTAGGTTGGGGTGAAGTTCCTCATATGCTATTCGAAAACAACCGTAAAATGGCGAATGAATTCTTCGATACTACAGTTGGCATCCTTAAAAAAGGTGCCGCAGCTGACGTAATCGTTCTTGATTACGCAGCACCAACGCCACTTGATGAAAATAACATCAATGGTCACTTATTATTCGGTGCTAATGGTATGTATGTGGTAACAACTATTAGTGATGGTGTACCACGTATGATTGATCGTAAATTACAAGGCATCGACAAAGTTGAAGTAATGAACGAAGTTTTAGCAACATCTAAAGGTTTATGGAAACGACTAAACCCATAACACAAGCGCTTTAAAGGAGTGTGACATTATGAGTGACATTATGTATCCGGTAAGTTTCGGAAATTTGATGAACCACATTATGACTGAGTACAAGATGTACAATCGTATTTACAATGTAAATAAAATTCATCGTACGAATCATGATCAACGCTTATCTATTTTTGGTAAATCCATTGAAAACCCTGTAGGTCCTGCAGCTGGCCCTAATACACAGTTGGCACAAAATATTGTGGCTTCTTATGTAGCTGGTGCTCGTTGCATCGAATTGAAAACTGTACAAATTATGTACGGTGAAGAATTAGGTATTCCTAGACCTTGTATCTACTCTGTAGACGAAACATACAACGTAGAATGGTCTTCTGAATATAGCTGTGATGAAGCTGCTGATGAATACATCAAAGCATGGTTTGCATTGAAATTGATCTCTAAAGAATTAGGCTTAGGCGATCCAGATGGTTTCTTGTTTATCATGAGTGTTGGTTACAATTTAGCTGGTATTAAGAGCCCAATGGTTGATAAATTCATCAACACAATGCGTAGCGCATCTCAATCTCCTATGTGGGATGAATGCAAACAATGGTGTCTTGACCATGTAGATGAATTTGAACATATCGATGCTGATTTCATTAACTCCATTAGCGATGAACTTTGCCAAGCAATTACATTGTCCACAATGCATGGTTGCCCGGCTGAAGAAATCGAATCCATTTGTTCTTACCTAATCAGTGAAAAAGGTCTTCATCTATACTTGAAATGCAACCCTACATTATTAGGTCCAAAACGCATTAGAGAGTTATTAGATAATGCTGGCTTTGAATATATTGACTTTGAAGATCATCAATTCGAAGTTGATCTTCAATTCGATAAAGCTGTTCCAATGTTAGAACGTCTTATCGCTCTTGGTGAAAAACATAACAAGATCTTTGGCGTTAAATTGACAAATACATTCCCTGTACAAATTCATAACAATGAATTGCCAGGCGAGCAAATGTACATGTCTGGTAAATCCTTGTTACCTGTAACAATTGGCGTAGCTGAGCTTCTAAGTGCTCAATTCGGCGAACGTTTACCAATGTCTTACAGTGGTGGTGCTGTAAAACAAAATATCAAAGCTATCTTTGATTGTGGTATCTGGCCTGTAACAGTATGTACAATTCTTCTACAAGGCGAAGGTTACAATACGTTCAAAGGCTTAGCAGATGAAGTTGAATCTACTGATTACAACGCTGCTTTGAAAGTGCATAAAGATCTAATCGCTAAACTTGCTAAAGATATTAGTGAAAATAAAATCTTCAAGAAGAGCGATGCAATGAAGAAAAAACGTGAAGCAATGCCATCCTTCCCTAGTACACGTAGCTCTGACTACCACTGCCGCGTAGTATGTGGTGCTTGCGTTCGCGTATGTCCTAACAGATGTAATGAAGTCGTTACTGTAAATGATGCTAAATTGATTGTCCATGTAGATCAAAGCTGTAATGAGTGTGGTAACTGTGCATGTCATTGCGTAGAACCTTGTCAACCATACAAGGATCGCATTACATTCTTCCACAATGCTGAAGCTTTAGCAGATAGTACAAATGATGGTTTCTACATCACAGGCACTAGCTGTGGTTACCGCTTCAAAGGTGAAGAAGCCGTATGTGACATTGATGCATTACCTGAAGAATTGAAAGGAGTTGTACATGCCTTCTGTAAAGAGCATGTGTACTATGTATCATGATTATCATACAACAAGGGGACTTGGTCTTAACTGATCGAATCCTTACCGGAGATTTATTAATTGATGGCGACAAAATTGTCGCCATCGATGAACACGTTCCTGTTCCAGAAGGAGCTAAAGTAATTGATGCAAAAGGTTGCTATGTGTTCCCTGGATTCATAGATCCACACACACACTTTCAGATGACAAATGCCTTAGCGTCTACTGCGGATGATTTTGATAGTGGTACAAAAGCCGCTATTCTTGGTGGAACAACATCAATCATTAATTTTGCTTCTCCTGAGGAAGGATCCCTTTGTAAAGGCTTAGAAGTTCATAAGGAGCGTGCCGCAGGGCATTGCTCCTGTGACTACAAATTCCATATGGAACTAGTAGAAATGAATGAAAATGTAGCTTGTGAGATACCAAAGGTTGTAGATGCCGGTGTATCATCCTTTAAAGTGTATTTAGCGTATGGCTTCCGTTTAACAGATCGAAAGATTTATGATGCTATAGAGGCAATCAAACCTACGGGCGCTCTCGTTGGAGCGCACTGTGAAAATGGTGATCTTATTGATGCGCTCGTAGCTGATAAACGTAAACGTGGTGAATTAGATGTAAGCAATCATCCACTCACAAGACCTGCCATGATTGAATCGGAAGCGATTAAGCGCTTTAGTACAATTGGTGCTGCATTAGACTATCCTGTACATATTGTTCATGTAAGTTCTAAAGAGGGCCTTGAAGAGGTTATTCGAGAACGGAACCTAGGGCATAAAGTGACTTGTGAAACATGTCCACAATATTTAGTGCTCGATGAATCACGATATAATTTGCCTGATTTTGAAGGTGTTAAATATGTGATGAGCCCACCGTTGAGAACAATTCAGGATCAAATGGCAATAAAGGATGCCTTAGTAAATGGCATATTCCAAACGATTGGGTCTGATCATTGTAGTTTTACTTTTGATGATCAAAAGCTAAAAAGTCGACATGATTTTACTCGTATACCTGGTGGTATTCCAGGTGCTGAGGAACGAGGAATCATAGCTTATGATGTGTTGGTAAATCAATGCAATATGAGCGTTGTAGATTTTATGAAATTAGTTAGTGAAAATCCTGCAAAGCTTTACGGTATGTATCCGAAGAAGGGCACGTTAGCCGTTGGTAGCGATGGGGATATTACAATTGTTGATAAGCGCATTGAGCATGTGCTTTCGAAAGAGTCCGCCCATACAAAGGCAGACTATATACCTTATGAGGGCATATCTGTAACAGGTAAAGTTCGAGATGTTATCCTTAGAGGTCACCATGTGGTACAAGATGGATCCTTAATAGAATCATATCTTGGTGAATGTATTCCTTAATGAGAGGAGGGCTATATATGTACCGCTTTCAAGTGAATGGCACCCAACATGAGGTTCAAGAGGATCAACGTTTAATTGATTTCTTGAGAGCTGATTTGAAATTGACGGGCACTAAAGAAGGCTGTAGTGCTGGTGCTTGTGGTACGTGTACAGTAATTATAGACGGAAAAAAAGCAAAGGCTTGTGTAACTAAATTATCCCAATTAGATGGTAAATCGGTTGTAACAATTGAGGGACTGTCTGAACGGGAAAAAGCAGTATACACCTATGCTTTTGGTGAATGCGGAGCGGTGCAGTGTGGTTTCTGTATCCCAGGTATGATTATTAGTGCAAAAGTTTTGATTGATGAAAATAATGACCCTACACCTGATGATGTTAAAAAAGCTATTTTAGGCAACATTTGTCGTTGTACAGGATATGTAAAAATTGAAGAAGGCATTATGCTGGCAGCAAAAATGTTCCGTGAGAACTTACCAGTTCCTGAAAAGGATACAACTGGTAATGTAGGTGCTCGTTTACACCGTGTAGATGCAGAGGAAAAAGCACTAGGTACTGGACAATACGCTGATGATATACATATGGATGGCATGATTTATGCTAAAGCATTGCGCTCTAAATATCCTCGCGCTAGAGTTGATCGCGTTGATGTTTCTAAAGCACTTGCACATCCTAAATGTGTAACGGCTTTAACTGCTAAAGATGTTCCATTCAATAAGACTGGTCACTTGGTACCAGACTGGGATGTGCTCATTGCAGAAGGCGATATCACTCGTTATGTTGGTGATGCTATTGCACTAGTAGCAACAACTGAGAAAAAATACTTAGATGAAGTTCTTGCTCTCGTTGAAGTTGATTATACTGAGTTAGAGCCTGTAGTAGACCCATTAGAAGCATTGAAACCAGATGCACCTCAGTTACATCCAAACGGAAATGTATTGTCTCGTCAAACATTATCTCGCGGCGATGTAGATAAGGCTATTGCAGAGGCTGCATTTGTAGTAACAAATCACTATTCCACACCTCAAACAGACCATGCATTCATGGAACCTGAATGTGCTGTAGCATATCGTGAAGGCGATGTAATCCATTTACATTCCGGTAGCCAAAACGTTTACGATGATCGCCACGAAGTGTCTCGTATGCTTGGCATTCCTGAAGAAGCTGTAAAAGTTCACAGCATGCTCGTAGGTGGCGGCTTTGGTGGTAAAGAGGACATGAGTGTACAGCATCATGCTTCTCTTGTAGCTTGGCTCACAGGTAAACCAACTAAGGTTCTATTCTCTCGTCAAGAAAGTCTTAATATTCACCCTAAACGCCATGCGATGGAAATGGATATTACTACTGCTTGTGACGCAGAAGGCAACTTGGTGGCAAGTAAGGTAAACATCGTATCTAACTGTGGGGCCTATGCATCCTTAGGTGGCCCAGTACTTCAACGTGCTGGTACACACTCTTGTGGTCCTTACAAATTTGATAACTTTGCCTTTGATGGCGTTTGTGTTTACACAAATACTGTTCCTGGTGGTGCATTCCGCGGGTTCGGCGTAACACAAACTATCTTTGGTCAAGAACAAAACATTGATGAATTAGCTGCATTGGTAGGCATGGATCCATGGGAATTCCGCTATAAAAACGTAGTTCGCCCTGGTGACTCCTTGCCAAATGGCCAAATTTGCTCAGAAGAAACTGCTTTAGCAGAATGCTTGGAAGCAGTAAAAGATGCATACTATGCATCTGACCGCACAGGTCTTGCAGTATGTTTGAAAAACAGTGGTATCGGCGTAGGTTTACCTGATACTGGTCGCGTTATCTTAGAAGTACGAGATGGTAAAGTTCGTATCCGTACTGGCGCAGCTTGTATCGGTCAAGGGATGGCTACAATGGCTACTCAAGTACTTTGTGAAACAACTGGTTTAACAGCTGATAAAGTATTTGTAGAGCGCCCTGATACAGTACGTACTCCAGACTCTGGTACAACTACTGCATCTCGTCAAACAGTGTTCACTGGTGAAGCAACACGTCAAGCAAGTCTTCGCTTGAAAGAAATGTTACAAACTAAGACATTAGAAGAATTGAATGGTGTGGAAATTTACGAAGAATTCCTTGGTGAAACAGATCCATTCAACTCTGATAAACCACATCCGAAAAATCATGTTGCTTATGGTTATGGTGCATGTGTAGCTAGAATTGGGGAAGATAATAAAGTTGCTGAATTACATGTAGCATACGATGTAGGTCGTGTAGTTAATCCTCAATCTTGCTCTGGTCAAGCTGAAGGTGGCGCCATCATGGGTATGGGCTATGCGGTTACAGAAGACTTCCCTTATAAAGATGGTTATGTAACAGCTAAATATGGTACATTAGGTCTTCTTAGAGCTACACAATGTCCACCAATTCAAGTAAGTCTTATTGAAAAAGGGACACCTGAACAATATGCATACGGCGCTAAAGGTATTGGTGAAATCTCCAGTATCCCAATTGCACCAGCCATTGCAAATGCGTATCGTCGTATCGACGGAGAACCACGTAGGTCCTTGCCGATTCAACATACAGGTTATAAAAAATAGAATATTTGCTTAGTGGTTAGGGGCATTAGCCCCTGACCATCAAGGTTCCCACGTGAAGTCTATGAGATTTTTAAACTCTATCAAGTACGATAGTATGACTATATTATTTACTAGTAACTAAAACGTAAGATATGAGGTGATTCTTATGAGTAAAGGTGTATCTGGTGTCAACCATGTAGATGGTATGCTGCCAATCCCGCAATTATTTGCTTATGGTTTACAGCACGTGTTGGCCATGTATGCTGGTGCCGTAGCGGTACCAATCATTATTGCGCAAGCCATGCATTTGCCAATTGAAGATTTAATTCGTTTGATCACAGCCGATCTGTTCACATGTGGTGTAGCCACATTGATACAAACATTAGGTTTTGGTCCTGTTGGTGGTCGTATTCCTCTTATTCAAGGTGTAACATTTGCTTCTGTAGGGCCGATGATTCTGATTGGCCAACAGCATGATATTAATACTATTTATGGTGCTATTATCGTGGCTGGTATATTTACATTCTTGGTAGCACCATTCTTTAGTCGCTTAATCCGTCTATTCCCACCTGTAGTAACAGGTACCATCATTACTATTATCGGTATCAACTTGATGCCAGTAGCAGTTAACTGGATGGGTGGGGGCGTAGGTAACAAAAACTTCGGCGATCCACTATACATAGCTCTTGGTGTAGCTACATTTATTCTCGTTATTTTAACATATCGATTTGGTAAAGGGTTCCTAGGTAATCTGGCTATCTTGGTAGGTCTTATCCTCGGTACTGCTCTTGCTATGATTTGTGGTATTACAGACTTCTCTGAAGTAGGTCGTTCTCAATGGGTTTCCGTTGTAACACCGTTCTACTTTGGCCTTCCAACCTTTGATTTTGCTTCTATCATCTCTATGATTATTGTAATGCTTGTAGTTATGGTAGAAACAACTGGTGATAGTATTGCTGTTGGTGAAATCGTAGATAAACCTATCGGTCAAAAAGAGTTAGCTGCAGTGCTTCGTGCCGATGGCTTATCCACTCTTATCGGTGGTGTGCTTAATAGTTTCCCTTACACAGCATTCGCTCAAAACGTAGGCCTTATCGCTGTAACACGCGTAAAAAGCCGCTTCGTTGTAGCAGCATCCGGTGTAATTTTGATTTTATTAGGTCTTTTCCCTAAATTAGCAGCTGTTGTAGCTAGTATCCCTAATGCAGTATTAGGTGGTGCAGGGATTGCTATGTTTGGTATGATTATTGCCAGTGGTATTCGTTCCCTTGGTAAAGTTAGCTTCGATGGCAACTATAACTTAATGCTTGTAGCAATTAGTATTGGGGTATCCATGATTCCGTTGGCAGCACCTCAAATCTATGCACACTTCCCAGCTTGGGCACAAATTCTTTTGAAATCTGGTATCACAGCTGGTAGTATTGTAGCCGTTTTATTGAATGTAGTATTCAATGGCTTTGGTTACAAAACTGTTAACGAACCTAACCGTGCAGCACGTAAGTATCGTCACTTCACACGATTCAAAGGTTATCCTAAACATTTCTATCAATAAGATATAGTTAAGTCAATTAATTCTCATATGATTACATGTATTGTCTCTCACGGTAGAAACCTTGTTCGTATAGGTAAAAAATCTATATACATGTTATCACTCTTTCAAAAAGGCCTCGCTCTAGTTTTAGAGTGAGGCCTTTTTTGTATGGAATGAAGCACTACTTTGGTATATAATTAAATAATATTATTGCAAAGGAGACGCATTATGAAAGACGAGCGATTTATAGTTACGTATCGAATAGAAGCAAGTTCATATGAAGAGGCAAAAGCTATTGCGTGGGCTGTTCAAGTAGAACAAACCATAGAGTTTCCTTATGAGTTTGTTACAGATCCATATATTAAAGGAACTATTACTGGTCGATTAGAATCTCTTGAACCGATGGAACAAGATTCTGCATATGTTAATGTTGGTGTCATGCCTAATGCTGTTATCGATATATCTCGTTACTATGTGGCTCGTATTTCATATCTTGTAGATACTACTGCCTTAGAAGCAACGCAATTTTTAAATGTTGTTTTTGGAAATTCATCCTTACAACCTCATATTTGGGTGGTGGATGTTGAATTATGCCCAACTCTTTACGATGTGTTTAAAGGACCACGTTTTGGTTTGCATGGGCTTCGCGAATTAGTGGAAACACCAACGCGTCCTATGATTCAAGCCGTTGTAAAACCTATGGGGACACCTAATGAAGAGTTAGCTCGTATGTGTGGAGCTTATACACGTGGTGGGGCAGATGTTATTAAGGATGACCATGGTATCTCTAACCAGTCGTTCTCTCAATTTAAAGATCGGGTAAAGCGATGTGCTGCTATAGTGCGCGAAATGAATGATAAACACGGCAGACATACCTTATATGCAGCTAATGTGTCTGGCGATGGTACAGACGTAATAGAACGTGCTTATTTTGCTAAGGAAGCTGGCGCAACGGCCATCATGGTAGCATCAGGACTAGTTGGGTTTGGTTGGCTACATAAACTGGCTAGTGATGAAAAATTACGATTGCCCATTATTCATCATCCCGCTTATTCAGGTGGATTTGTAAGTCCTGGCACATCTGGTATAGCTGATTATCTACAATTAGGCTTGTTGCCTCGTATCTTTGGTGCAGATATGCCGATTTTTGTATCCTATGGCGGTCGTTTTACTTTCACTGAGGAACAGTGTAAGCGGATATCCAACTATATTAAACAACCGATGGCCTTGATGAAGGCTGCGTGTCCAGCACCAGGTGGTGGTGTAACAGATGCTCGTCTTAATGAACTAGTTAAGTTATACGGTAATGATACAATGTTCCTCGTTGGGGGCGATATGTTCCGTAGAGGTCCGGACATAGAGTCAAATATGGCTTACTTTGTAGAGCGTTTGACTGACTTATCTGAAAGTAAGTCATGATAGTTTAGGGTTATATAACTTAATACAATAGTTATATCGAATAACTAAGTCACTGACTTTCACAAAAATATGTAAAGAATTATGATTAAGTATATGGAGTGTTTTGATGAGTGAATCCTCACCGTTGGAGGTCCATGTCCTTGCTAGTGGTAGCAAGGGCAATTGTACAGTAATAAAAAAAGGGAACTCCGTCATATTGCACGATGTAGGCATTAGTTGTCGGCGCATCGTAAATGGATTAAAAGAATTGCATATCGATATGGCACAGGTAGAGGGCATATTTATCAGTCATGAGCATAGTGATCATATTGCAGGACTGCAACAACTGTTGAAACGTTTTGATATCCCTGTGTACACGAAACAGGGGACGTGGCGTGAAATACAAGACAAGCTCGTCGTACCAAAGAATCAATTAATTGAACTGACTAAAGGGAGTTTGACCTTAGGGAATCTCATTGTAGAACCTTTTGCAGTGAGTCATGATGCAGCAGATCCAATCGGAATAAATGTATTTTCTGGAAAAGACAAGGCTACAGTCGTGACCGATACGGGTATCATTTCTGATGATATATTACATAGAATCGATGATAGTACGTTGTTAGTGCTAGAGGCTAATTACGATCCTCATATGTTGCGTTTTGGACCGTATCAACCATTTTTAAAACAACGGGTGGCCAGTGATGAAGGCCATTTAAGTAATGAAATGGCAGCTCAAGCCTTGCTTATGATGAAGCGGCCTGACTTTATGCAAGTTATTTTAGCTCATCGCTCTGAAAATAATAATAATGCCGTCCTTGTTACTCAAACAATTGGGAAAATGCTCGTAGATGGTGGCGTACGTATTGGGCCGGAAATGAAATTACAACATGGTCAGCCTAATGAAATTGTGTCTATGCAATCAATAAAGAGGTAGAGTATGAGATTTTATGTAATTTGTATTGGCAAACTAAAAGATGCTTATTTACGTGATGGGGTAGCAGAATTCGTGAAGCGTATGCGACCATATGGCGGCATTACCATTACTGAACTAAATGAAAGTAAAATTGGAGATAAACCAAGTGATGCAGATCGTAAACAAGTCGTTATAGAAGAGGGGGAACGATTATTAAAAAATGTTCCTAAGAATGCTTATACAGTGCTACTCGATGTGTACGGTAAAACGATGTCCTCGGAAGACTTAGCAAAGACTGTAGCAAAATTAGAAGTAGATGGCGTTAGCGATATGGCCTTCATCGTTGGCGGTGCTTTTGGTGTAAGTGATGAACTACGTAGGTCAGTAAATTATAAGTTATCCTTTAGCCCAATGACCTTTACCCATCAAATGGTACGCTTATTGCTAGTAGAGCAAATTTATAGAGCCTCTAAGATTAATCGTAACGAACCATATCATTGGTAATAGACTTATAAATTATTTATATAATATTCTTATAAAAAAGGAGTTTTATTATGCTATGTCGAATAGTATAATAAAGCAAGATGTATTTGTAAGGAGGAATTCACTATGAAAATTCAAGAAGTAATGAATAAATACCCTGTTACTGTTGGCAAGGATGCGCCGATTTCTGATGTGGCTGACTTATTGGTAAAATATAATTTAACAGCTGTTTCCGTAGTGGATGACAACAATAAATTATTAGGTATTATTTCTGAAGGTGATTTGCTTTATAAAAAAGTTCGCCCTCATGTACCTCACTATGTAAATGTGTTGGGCGCTAGTATTTATTACAATGGTATCGGCGAATATAATGCGCAATTCAAAAAATTGTTAGCATCTCACGTTCATGAGTTGATGACTGACGAAGTCATTACAACTACACCGGATAAAGATGTAGAGGAAATTGTATCTGTTATGCTTGATCAACATTTGAAAAATGTTCCTGTTGTAGATAAGGATTACCATTTGATTGGTATCTTGTCTCGTCGTGACATTATCAAATTGATTGCTAAAGATAACTAATTCGCATAATTATGTAGAACATAGAAAGACCACCCATTTCGGGGTGGTCTTTTAGTGTAAATTGAGAAGAATTGCATTGACTTTGCATTTATGTTATTATTAGGAGTGCATAATATACTACAGAAATTTGGGCGTATTGCCCTTCGAGGAGGACATATTTTAAATGAAAGCAACTGTAAATCCTGTTGATCAACACGTAGTAACGTTAACTATTGAAGTACCTGCAGCAGAAGTAGATAAAGGCATTAAGCAAGCTGTAAAACGCATTGCAAGTCAAGTAAACATTCCTGGCTTCCGTAAAGGTCATGCGCCTCGCCGTATTTTGGAAATGAACTTCGGCAAAGACGCTATCATGGAAGAAGCATTCGAAGTATTGGCTAGCCAAAACTACAGTGCTGCACTTCGTGAAAACGATATCGTTCCTGTATCTGAACCAGAAATCGAACGCGAACAATTCGAAGAAGGTAAAGACTTGATTTTCAAAGCTACTGTAACTAAACGCCCTGAAGTTAAACTTGGCGACTACAAAGGCTTAGAAGCTGAAAAACAAGATGCTACAGTAACTGATGAACAAATCGAAGAACAATTGAACAACATCCGTGAACAACAAGCAAAAATGGTTGTTGCTGAAGAAGGCGCTACAATTCAAAAAGACGACTTCGCAGTAATCGACTTCGCTGGTTCCGTTGATGGCAAACCATTCGATGGTGGTGAAGGTAAATCCTACCCATTGCAAATCGGTTCTGGTAGCTTCATTCCTGGCTTCGAAGATCAATTGATCGGCGCTAAAGCTGGCGATGATGTAACTGTAAAAGTAACATTCCCTGAAGACTACTTCGTAGCAGAACTTGCTGGTAAAGAAGCAGAATTCAAAACTCATATTCATGATATCAAACGTAAAGAGTTGCCTGAATTGAACGACGAGTTCGCAAAAGAAGCAAGCTCTTACGAAACTATTGAAGAATTGAAAAAAGATCTTCGCGCTAAAATGGAAGAAGAAGCTTCCCGTCGCGCAATCGATACTTACAATGCTGACTTGATTCAAACAGCTGTTAAAAATGCTACTGTTGAAATCCCAGAAGTAATGATCGAAGATCGTGTAGAACAAATGATTCAAGAATTGGCTATGAACATGGAAGGCCGTGGCTTGAAACTTGATGACTACTTGAAATTCTCCAACAAAACTATCGAAGATTTACGTTCTGAATACAAAGATTCCGCAGCTGAAAACGTACGCGCTGATTTAGTATTAGACGCTATCGCAACTGCTGAAGGTATCGAAGTAACTCCAGATGATATGAACCGTGAAATCTTCATTATGGCTCAAAACTTTGGGGCAGATCCTAAAGAAGTTTGGGATATTATTGCAAAAGAAGGTCGTGTAGCTATGTTGGCAGGCTCTGTAGCTCGCAAAAAAGCAGCTCGATTCATTATTGATAATGCAAAAGGCGCTGAAGCGGCTAAATAATAGTTTGCTCAACTAGGTACATGAAAAGGTGAATATATGTATGTACCAATCGTAGTTGAACAAAGTGAACGCGGTGAGCGTTCCTATGATATTTACTCTCGCTTGTTAAAGGACCGCATTATCTTCCTAGGTGGACCTATTGATGATAATGTAGCAAATGCGGTTATTGCGCAAATGTTATTCCTAGAAGCAGAGGATCCTGATAAGGATATCCATTTGTACATTAATAGCCCCGGTGGTGTTGTAACTGCCGGCATGGCTATTTATGATACTATGCAATATATTAAACCAGATGTGTCTACCATTTGTGTAGGCTCTGCAGCAAGCATGGGGGCAGTGCTTTTAACAGCAGGTGCCAAGGGCAAACGTTATGCGTTGCCTCATGCACGCGTTATGATTCACCAACCATTAGGTGGTGTTCAAGGGCAAGCATCTGAAATTGAAATCCATGCCCGTGAGATTCTTCGTATGCGTGAAGAATTAAATGGTATCTTAGCTTCTCGCAGTGGACAAGATATTGAAGTAGTAGCTCGCGATACAGATCGCGATAACTTCATGAGTGCTCAGGATGCCGTTGAATACGGCTTAATTGATGAGGTGCTCACAAGAGAACCTGTAGAAAGCAAGTAATGGAGGCGCCCATTGGCAAAAGATAAAGACACTATGCGCTGCAGTTTTTGTGGACGCACAAGCGAAGAAGTCCGCAAATTAGTAGCGGGTCCTAACGTATATATTTGTGATGAATGCGTTGAAGTATGTGAACGTATTATTGCTGATGAGTTAGGTGACGTAGAGACGGACGACTTCAACTTAAAAGAATTGCCAACGCCGAGAGAAATTAAAGCTCATCTTGACGAATATGTTATTGGTCAAGATGATGCTAAAATCTCTTTAGCTGTGGCTGTATATAATCACTACAAACGTTTACAAACAGATAATGTAGTTGATGATGTAGAATTACAAAAGGCTAATGTTTTATTCATTGGTCCTACTGGTAGTGGTAAAACACTATTGGCTCAAACCTTAGCGAAAATGCTAGAAGTACCATTTGCTATTGCAGATGCTACAAGCTTAACTGAAGCTGGTTATGTAGGGGAAGATGTGGAAAATATCTTGCTCAAAATTATCCAAGCTGCAGATTATGATATAGCTCGGGCTGAACGTGGCATTATTTATATCGATGAAATTGATAAGATTGCACGTAAGTCTGAGAACCCTTCCATTACACGTGATGTGTCTGGTGAAGGCGTACAACAAGCATTACTTAAAATCTTAGAAGGTACCGTAGCTTCTGTTCCGCCTCAAGGTGGTAGAAAGCATCCAAATCAAGAAATGCTTCAAATTGACACTACAAATATTCTCTTTATTTGTGGTGGTGCATTTGATGGTATGGACAAGGTTATTACTAAGCGTACCGCTAAGAAAACCCTTGGTTTTGGTGCAGATGTACAACGTAAAGAAGAACGTAATATATCGGCTATCTTGAAGGATGTTGTACCTGAAGATTTATTGAAGTTTGGCTTAATCCCTGAGTTCATTGGTCGTTTGCCAGTAATGGTAACATTAGATCAATTGGATAGAGATGCATTGATCCAAATTTTGACAAAGCCTAAAAATGCATTAACAAAACAATATGAAAAAATTCTATCCCTTGATGGTGTAGAATTAACTTTCACTGAAGATGCATTAGAAGAAATCGCTGATGAAGCATTACAGCGAAAAACAGGTGCTCGTGGTTTGCGTGCTATCATTGAAAAGGTGATGAAACGCGTTATGTTTGAAGTTCCTTCCATGCCGGAAGTAACTAAGTGCATAGTTAATCGTGAATCCGTGTTGAGCACAGGTGAACCTATACTCAAAAATGAGGCAGACCAAGACATCCAGTTGAAATCGTAATTCGAAGAAACTCATTTCTGTGTAGGAATGAGTTTCTTTTCATAATATAAATACCTGGAGGAAGTATGAATTTACTCGAAATTGGGATTCCAACCGTACCCCTTAGAGGCATGGTTGTATACCCGAATATCGTGATTCACCTCGATATCGGTCGAGACAAATCCATTAAAGCGGTAGAAGCCGCAATGAACGAGGATCGCATTTTAGCAGTTGTCAGCCAAAAGGATGATGCTGTTGATTCGCCAACTGTTCATGACTTAGCCCAAATGGGTACATTAGTAAAAATTAAGCAAATGTTACGCTTGCCAGGTGGTATTGTACGTGTTCTTGTAGAGGGCATTACACGTATTCGCGTAATGAATATAACAAGTATGGATCCGTACTATGTAGGGGACTACGAACGTGTAGCCTCCGAATTTGAAGACGATGTTGAGTTAGAAGCCTATCGTCGTTTAGTGCAATCTAAGTTTGGCGAATGGGCTGAAGAGGCTAAATCTGTTACCGATGAAGGCGTAACACGGGTTATGGAATTACGTGATCCATGTGAATTAGCTGACCAAGTTGCGTTCTTGTTGCCTATTAATAATACTAAACGCCAAGAGTTACTTGAAGAGTTATCCGTAGCTCGTCGTTTAAATATGATCGTAGGCATCTTGAATATGGAATTACAAATTTCTGATTTGGAAAATTCCATTAATAATCAAGTTCGTCAATCTATGGAAAAAGCGCAAAAAGAATATTTCTTGCGTGAAAAAATTCGTGTTATCCACGATGAGTTGGGTGACAAAGGAGATCCAGAGGAAGAAGCAGAAGAGTTACGTGTTAAATTGAAAGCACTCAACCTTAGCGAAGATGTACATGAACGTATTGATAAAGAAATCTCTCGTTATAGTCGTATGCCTCAATTGATGCCAGAAGCAACTATTTTGCGCAATTACCTAGATTGGGTGTTGGCGTTACCTTGGAACGAATTGACTGAGGATCGCTTAGATATTAAAGAAGCTCATGATATGCTTGAGGCTGATCATTATGGCCTTGAAAAGGTTAAGAAACGCATTCTTGAATTCTTAGCTGTTCGTAAGTTAACTGGTAAGAATAGTGGCTCCATTCTTTGCTTAGTTGGACCACCAGGTGTTGGTAAAACATCCTTGGCTACGTCTATAGCTAAAGCAATGAACCGTAAGTTCATCCGCGCATCTTTAGGTGGTGTTCGTGATGAAGCTGAAATTCGTGGCCATCGCCGTACGTATATTGGTGCATTGCCTGGTCGTATGATTCAAGGCCTCAAGAATGTAGGCACTAAGAATCCTGTATTCTTATTGGATGAAATTGATAAACTTGCATCTGATTATAAAGGCGATCCATCCTCTGCATTGTTAGAGGTATTGGACCCTGAACAAAATAGCACATTTAGTGATCACTTCATTGAAGTACCATTTGATTTCTCCGAAGTGTTCTGGATTACAACGGCTAACGTTGCATCCAATATTCCAGGTCCATTGTTAGATCGTATGGAAATTATCGAACTATCTAGCTATATGGAACAAGAAAAATTAGAAATTGCTAAGCGCTATTTAGTACCTAAACAAATCAAGAAAAATGGTCTTGAAGATTACAAGGTTAAATTATCTGATGCAGTATTGAAAAAGGTAGTTTCCGAATATACTCGTGAAGCGGGTGTTCGTACCTTAGAAAAAACGATTGCTAAGATTTGTCGTAAGATTGCTTATAAAGTCGTTGAAGAAGGTGGGGATGCACCGAAAGTAACGACAAAAAATCTTCACGAATTCTTGGGTGCACCAATTTTTGTTGACCAAGAGCGCGAAAAGAAACCGCAAATTGGCTATGTAAATGGTCTAGCTTGGACTTCTGTAGGTGGCGTTGTATTGCCATGCGAAGCAACAACTATGAACGGTACAGGTAAACTTGCGTTAACGGGTAGCTTAGGTAAGGTTATGCGAGAGTCTGGTCAAGCTGCAATGAGCTATATTCGCCACAATGCAAAAGCCTTAAAAATCGAAGATGATTTCTATAAGAAGCTCGATATACACGTTCACTTGCCAGAAGGTGCAACACCTAAGGATGGCCCTTCCGCAGGTATTACGATGACATTGGCTATGGTATCTATTTTAACAAACCGTAAGGTTCGTTCTGATATTGCCATGACTGGTGAAATTACATTGCGTGGCCGTGTACTACCAATTGGCGGTTTAAAAGAAAAGTTATTAGCAGCCTTGTCTAATGGTATTAAAGAAGTATTGATTCCTAAAGGTAATGAAAAGGATATTGCAGAATTACCTGATATTGTAAAAGACGGTCTCATTATTACGCCAGTTAAGACAATGGATGAAGTATTAGCAAAGGCACTTGTGTAATGCAAAAAAAGAAAAAATCCACTAAACAAATGGGCCCAAAACCACAATATACACGAAAAGAACCGAAGGGGCCTCGTATTATAGCAGCAAAATATAATACTTCCTGTGTTAAGGCTGATCAATATCCTGAAGGGGATACTGTGGAAATAGCCTTCATCGGGCGCTCTAATGTGGGCAAATCTTCGTTGATTAACTCGTTGTGTAATTATCGTGGGTTGGCTCTCGTTAGTGGCCAACCAGGTAAGACTAAGACAATTAACTACTTTGATATTGAATCAAAAGAGGATATTTCTGAAACAGAGGAACGCAGATATAACTGGTTTCTCGTAGACCTTCCTGGTTATGGTTTTGCAAAGACAAATAAGGGAAACCGCAACTTGTGGTCTTCCTTTATTGCCGATTATATTTTACATTCTGAACGATTGATGTTGTTGTGCTTACTTATTGATGGCCGTCATCCAGAGATGCCTATCGATAAGGTGGCCTATGATTGGCTTATTGAGGCTGGTGTACCATTACAAATTGTAGTTACTAAAGCTGACAAACTAACGGCTAAAGAGAAGTCTGCGAACTTGGCTAAAATTAAGGAAATGTATCCAACGAATACACCGCCTATTTTATATAGCTCCTTAAAACACACGGGACGTGAACTTTTACAACAACGCATCAATAAAGTTCTAGTAGGAGATGAAGCATGAGTCAAACCAATGAATTAGAGATTATGGAACGCATTGCTCTAGATTTAGAGGGTGTGGAAGAGTCTCTTGCATCATCTTTTAATACAGGTGCAGAAGACTTTAATGCACTGATTCGACCATTATCTGCTGCAGGTGGCAAGCGCTTGCGCGCGCAATTATGTTTATTGATTGCTAATGCAGGTACATCTGTAGAACGTCAGCGTATTAGAATTGCTGAAGCCGTAGAGATGCTTCATTTAGCGACTTTGATTCACGATGATGTGTTAGATCAAGCAGAGATTCGTCGAGGTGAAGAAACGATACATATGCATAAAGGAAATAAGGTAGCTATTCTTAGTGGTGATTACTTGTTTGCTAAAGCATTCCAAATTGTATCTGAAATGCCTAATATGAAATATTTGCAGATTTTTTCACATATCATTACTTGCCTTGTGGAAGGCGAGTTTATGCAGATGGAAGATGTGTATCGCATCGATCAAGGGATTGAACGTTATATGACTAAGACCCAAAAGAAAACAGCGGACTTTATGGAAGGCTGTATGGAATTGGGTGGCCTATTAGGGGGCTGGAGCGAATCTGAAATCGTTGAGTTGAAAAAATATGGTCATGCTTTGGGCATGGCATTCCAAATCACTGATGATATTATGGATTATCGTGAAACAACAGCGACGACTGGTAAACCAGTAGGGAATGATTTGCGCGAAGGGTTATTGACATATCCGTTGTTAAGCATCGTTAACGATGATAATAAAGATAAATTGCTTGTGGACATTAAGGCCTTGAATAATGGCGGCGATGAGCAGGCTATTATCGACTATGTTATCGCTCAAGGCGGTATTGATAATACATTAGCTGTAGCTGATCAATATTGCAAGGATGCTTTGGCAGCGCTCGATGCTGTACGTGATTTCCCAGGCAAGGAATTCCTTGTGATGGCAGTAGAAAATTTAGCTGATAGAAAGGTATAATATGGAACCATTCGAACCAAAACCGGACTTCGAATATCCCATACAAAAACCTTCTTTTGATAGTGTAGTTCGTCAAAAACGTCGCGAAGCAGAGTTAAAGGCTGAGCAAGAACGGTATAAGGTGGCAAATCAACGCGTTCCTGAGGAACCTGAGGACGAGCCAATTTATACTGAAATGGAACAGAAAATGATGGACGAGGCGAGGGAAATATCCCTTGTAGGCCATCTATCTGAATTGCGAAAGCGCCTTATTATAATGGCTGTTGCAGTAGTCATAGGAACATGTATTTCTTATTATTATGTAGACTTCTTATTGGAAATACTCCTAAAGCCAGCTGGTAAGCTCTATTATATGAAACCGACTGAGGCCTTCTTTACCTATATGAAGGTATCCATAGTAGGTGGTCTTATTATAGGAGCGCCTATTATATTGCATCAAATCTGGCTATTTGTTAAGCCCGCCCTTACGGTGCGAGAAAAACAGCTATCTAACTGGATTTTACCAGTTGCAATAGGCCTATTTGGCATAGGTATTGTGTTTTCTTATTTCCTTGTACTACCAGCAGCCGTTAAGTTCTTTATGGGCTTTGCTACAGACGAATTACAACCGTTATTTTCCATCGGTCAGTACATGGACTTTGTATTGTCCTTTGTATTACCCTTTGGATTTATCTTTGAGTTGCCGTTGATTTTAATCATCTTGGGATATTTCAACTTAATTACATCACGTTTTTTAAAAACGAAACGTAAGATATTTATTCTTATATCCTTTATCATAGGTGCTGTCATTTCACCAACACCGGATATGTTCTCTCAAACGATGATTGCATTACCTATGATATTGCTATATGAAACGAGCCTATTTGTATTGGCTAAGATTATGAAGCGCTAAGGAGTTTATTTAGGAGGAACGATGAAAACCTACGAAAATTTAACCACTTATAACCCCGGTGAAATAGAAGGGAAATGGTATTCTTATTGGGAAAACCAAGGGTACTTTCACGAAGAAGTAGACACAAATAAAGAGCCATTTAGTATCGTGTTGCCGCCTCCTAATGTAACTGGTATGTTGCATATGGGCCATGCTTTAGATAATACATTGCAAGATATCCTCATCCGTTTCAAACGCATGCAAGGTTACAATGTATTGTGGATGCCTGGTACTGACCATGCTGGTATTGCTACTCAAATCAAAGTAGAAGAGATGCTCGCTAAAGAAGAGGGGAAATCTCGCTATGATTTAGGCCGTGAAAAATTTGTAGAACGCGTATGGGAATGGAAAAAAGAATACGGTGATACTATCGTAAAACAAATCCGTAGCCTAGGCGCATCTTGTGACTGGTCTCGCGAACGTTTTACATTGGATGAAGGATACTATCATGCTGTGCGCGAAGTATTCGTAAGCCTTTATGAAAAAGGATTAATCTATCGCGGTGAACGCATTATCAACTGGTGTCCTCGTTGTGCCACTGCTTTATCTGATGTTGAAGTTGAACATGAAGACGAACATGGCCATTTATGGCATATTAAATATCCTGTAAAAGGTGAAGATAATCGTTTTGTTGTTGTTGCTACCACACGTCCAGAAACAATGTTCGGTGACGTGGCAGTAGCAGTAAATCCTGATGATGATCGTTATAAAGACCTCATCGGCAAAACATTGATTTTACCATTTGTTAATCGAGAAATTCTTGTAATTGCCGATGACTATGTAGATGCTAGCTTCGGTACAGGCTGTGTAAAAATTACGCCTGCTCATGACCCTAATGACTTTGAAATGGGCCAACGTCATAATTTGGAATCCATCGTTGTTATGAACAATGATGCGACAATGAATGAAGGTGCTGGCAAGTTCAATGGCATGACTCGTGAAGAAGCTCGTAAACAAGTTGTAGCTGAACTCAAAGAACTAGGCTTACTTGAAAAAATCGATGATCATGACCATGCAGTAGGTCATTGTTCTCGTTGTAACACAATTATTGAGCCAATGGTATCTAAACAATGGTTCGTAGATATGAAACCATTAGCAGAGCCAGCTCTTAAAGTCGTTAAAGATCACGAAGTAGAGTTTGTTCCTGAACGTTTTACAAAAACTTATGTAAACTGGCTTGAAAACATCCGCGACTGGACGATTTCCCGTCAATTGTGGTGGGGCCATCGTATTCCTGCATGGTACTGCGATGAATGCGGCGAAACAATCGTTAGTCGTGACGATATTACGGAATGTCCTCATTGCCACGGTCATGTTACACAAGATCCAGACGTTCTTGATACATGGTTCAGTTCTGGCTTGTGGCCATTTGCTACAATGGGGTGGCCTGAGCAAACTCCTGAGCTTAAACAATGGTATCCAACAAGTGTTCTTGTAACTGGCTACGATATCATCTTCTTCTGGGTTGCTCGTATGATCTTTATGGCTCTTGAGTTCGAACATGAAATTCCATTTAAACATGTATTTATTCATGGTCTTGTTCGTGATAGCCAAGGTCGTAAAATGAGTAAATCCTTGGGCAATGGTATTAATCCTCTTGAAGTTATCGACCAATATGGTGCCGATGCATTGCGCTTTACTCTTGTTACTGGTAACACACCAGGTAATGATATGCGCTTCTATATGGAACGTGTTGAGGCTAATCGTAACTTTGCCAATAAGATTTGGAATGCATCCAAATTTGTATTGATGAATCTTACAAATTATGATGAAAGCTTCGTTCCAACTGCAGATGATTTGACATTAGCAGACCAATGGATTGTTCAAAAATATAACGAAACAGTACAAAGTGTAACGTCTAATCTCGATAAATTCGAGTTGGGTGAAGCTGCAAGTTCTGTATATGATTTCATTTGGAACACATACTGTGACTGGTATATTGAGTTAGCTAAACCTCGTTTATACAACGATGGTAATGAACGTGATCGTCGTACAGTTCAATATTTACTTGTAACAATCTTGCGTCACATGCTTGAATTGTTACATCCATTTATGCCGTTCGTAACAGAACACATTTGGCAACACTTGCCTCATGAAGGGGATAGCATTGTTGTTGCAAAATGGCCTGAAGCATTGAAGTTTGATAATCTTGAAGGTGCAGCACGTCAAATGGAAGTTATGATGGATGCTATCAAAGGTATTCGCAATATGCGTGCTGAAATGAATGTGCCTTTAGGTAAAAAAGCTGAGGTTATTGTGGCGCCAACAGATGAAGCATTGGCTCAAACTGTAGCAGGTCATAGCGATTACTTCGTAACATTAGCTTGGGCTGAGAAGGTAACTATTCTTGGTGACGATGATCCAAAACCAGAAAATGCAACTGTAACAGTTGTAAATGGTATGGAAGTATACCTCTTGCTTAAAGACTTAATTGACGGCGAAAAAGAAAGAGAGCGTATTGCAAAGGAAAAAATCCAAATGGAAAAAGAAATTTCCCGTTTGGAAGGCAAATTGTCTAACCAAGGCTTCCTAGCAAAAGCTCCAGAAGCTGTAGTAGCAAAAGAAAAAGAAAAGTTAGAAGAATATAAACAAAAACAACAAGCGTTATTGGAACGTGAAGCGTTCCTTGAAACCTTATAATAGGAGGTTTATATGACATATCAAGAGGCCTTAGCCTATTTAGAACAGGCATCTTCATTCGGTATTAAGCCTGGCCTTGAACGAATTACAGCGCTTATGGAAGCCCTTGGGAATCCACAAGATGACTATAAGATTGTTCATGTAACAGGCACGAATGGTAAGGGCTCGGTTACCTCATATATTTCCTACGCACTGTTTACAAGTGGACTACGGGTGGGGCGATTTACATCGCCTCACCTTCAATCCTATACGGAGCGAATTCAAATCAATGATGGAAATATAACAGAGGAAGCCTTCGGTAATCTAATTAGTCGTGTAAAAGTGGCAGTTGATACTATCATTACTAACGGCATAGAAGCGCCAACGCAATTTGAAATTTTGACGGCTGCTGCCTTTTTGTTCTTCAAAGAACAAGATGTGGACTATGCGGTGGTGGAAGTTGGTTTAGGTGGATTACTAGATTCTACTAATATCGTGACACCAAAGGTATCGGTTATTACTAATGTAACAATAGACCATCAAGCGTATTGTGGTGATACTGTTGAGGAAATTGCGCGTCATAAGGCAGGGATTATTAAATCTAAAGTTCCTGTTGTAACGGCTGCACAGGATGCACCGCTTCGTATAATTGAAGAGGTAGCTAAAGAGAAGCATGCTAAAGTATATGCTTTCAATAAAGACTTTGGTATAGATAGCCGTAGTGCTGTAACTGGTGGCCAAATGATTACGGTTAGTACTAATGATGCCGCTCCTGCAATGTTGTTTACGACAATGGCAGGCATTCACCAATCTGTCAATCTTGCGTGTGCATTAATGGCTGTACGGTTACTGATGAAAGAAGATACTAACATCAGTGAAGAAACGATGCGTGAAGGATTTGCTCGCACTACGTGGGCAGGTCGATTTGAAGTTAAACGAGGCTTGGATCGCACCTTTATCTTTGATGGTGCTCATAATGCGGCAGGTGCTGAATCTTTCAGTATGACCTATGCTGAATTATTTAAGGACACTCCAAAAACGATTGTGATGGCAATTCTGAAAGATAAAAATCAAGATGCTATTATCCGCGAAGTTGTTAAGGCAGGCGATACGGTTCTAGTTGTACCAGCTCCAACAGATAGAACTGAAGTGCCAGAGGTTTTGGTTGAGAAAATACGTCACATCGTTCCAAAAGCTATAGCGCAAACAGCAGATTCTGTTGAAGACGCATTGGCTTTAGCATATAAACATACAAAAACTGGTGATATTATCACTGTTTGTGGTTCTTTATATATTTTAGGAGATGCTCGTCAGTGGTTTAACCATGAGATGAGTCACTAAGGTGAGCCTATGGAACTCTCACTTATTCCTAATCAGAAGAGAATTACATTTTATATTGAACGTTTAATTTATGGCGTTGTTGTGGCCATGCCTTTGCAACCAATGGTGGGTGATGTGCTCCTTTGGCTAGCGATAGGCCTTGCACTATATGATTTAATATCTAGTAAATCTTTGAGTTTACCAACAGGCTATTTATCGTGGTCTGTTATGATCTTTGTGGTATGGACTGGCATATCTTCTATAGTGTCAGAAAATTGGGATTGGTCAATTCAAAGTTGGTTTTATCAAATTGTGGCTAGTGGGGGTATGTATTATTTAGTTCGTACATACATTCAAACGCCTAAACAGTGGAACTATTTTCTTCGTGCCTTGCTAGGTACTGCTGTTCTAGTGTGTATTATAGGTGCTTATCAATATGTGTTTGTTCCTAATATACATATAAAAGAGTGGGTAGATGCGGCACAGTTCCCTAAATTGATGCGTCGCATGTCGTCTACATTACAAAATCCTAATTTATTGGGTGCCTATCTATTGATGGTACTCAGTGTATGTATCAGTTATATCTTGGTATATATGAAGGAAAATCGTACGCGCGAAGTTATTTCAATGCTAATTATAGGTATTATATTATTCTTAACGATGCTATTAACCTATTCTCGGGGAATTTGGATTAGCTTCGGAGCGATGATTTTGTACTGGGCAATCTTTGTGGAGCGAAGATTATTTTTATCCCTATTAGCAGTGCCAATAATTTTATATTTTTATGATGGTGAAATAGCTTCAAGGTTGTGGTCTATATTCCAAGGTCACGATACGTCAGCTGATCTTCGATGGGCCTTATGGGATAGTACTATGTATATCGTACGAGAAAATCCTATCTTTGGTATTGGGTGGAATACATTTTATTTAGTATATCCAGATTATAATTACTATATTCAAGGACCTCACATCTTGATGTATCATGCTCATAATTTATACCTTAATATGTTAGCTGAAACAGGTATTCCAGGATTGCTATCATTCCTAGCAGTTATCGTAGGTCATGTTATTACATCTATAAGACTTAAAGGCGATATATTCCGTCAAGCTGCACAAATAGGTGTAGGTGCTTTGGCTATAGGTGTTTTATTTAGTGGCTTATCTGATTTTGAGCTATACAGTCATCAAGTGACTATTGTATTTTGGCAATTGTTTGGCTGGGTAGGGGCCTTTGTAAAAGTTCAACTGTCTGCTGATAAATCTGCATAATTGTCATATCTTGTATAATTAGCATGTTTTATGGTAGATATATAATTTCATAATATGGTATAATTAATACATACCTTGGGTAGGTACGTATTAAGTAGTATAACCGGTTTTCTAATGTTAGACATAATTGAACATTATCGTTGGCATTTGAAAGCCGGTTTTTTGTATATCATTGTATCTTTATAGGGAGGTGTATGGTCTAGTTCTTGTATATGAGATGTTGTTTTGTATTGAAAAGTGTCTATATATTGTATAGAGAGAGTTCGATTTAATTGAAAAACATCAATATATGCCATAAATCGATAATTCCTGTGAGTTATAGCGATGTGAATAAAACTTATGTGAATATATGAAAATCTATGCATTTTAATCATAATGCACCCATAAAGTGTGATGAAAAATACATTTTAGTCATATAAGTTGACAATACGTTGGATGTGGACTACGATGAAGTCGGTTTAAGGAACGACCAAGAGATCAAACTGTCGTTTATACAATGTTACTCTTAAAGGAGATGGTAATGGTGATAGACATCAAAGACCGCGTTAAATGTGCGGCCCTCCAAGGTAAAATTGTCACTGCTTATGATGCAGCTCTTTTGATTAACCCTAACGATAAAGTTGGTATTTCCGGCTTTACTCCATCTGGTTATGCAAAAGCAGTGCCATTGGCATTGGCAGAAAGAATGGAAAAAGAACCATTCAAAATTGATTTGTGGACAGGTGCTTCCGTAGGTGATGAAGCTGATGGCGCGTTAACTCGTGCTAACGGTATCAATCGTCGTTTCCCATATCAAACAAATGGGGATACACGTAAAGCCTTAAATAGCGGTGCTGTTAAATACATCGATATGCATTTAAGCACAATGGCACAAAATGTTCGCTATGGTTTCTTTGGCGATTTAGACGTAGCTATCGTAGAAGTTTGTCAAATCAACGAAGATGGCTCTTTAGTACCTACAACATCTGTTGGTAACTCTCCAACATTTGTTAGTCAAGCTAAAAAGGTTATCGTAGAAGTAAACGTATCCCAACCACTTTCCTTGGTAGGTATGCATGATATCTATGAACCACTCGATCCACCACATCGTAAACCAATTCCATTGGAAACACCTGGTGATCGTATTGGTACTGAAGCAATTCCTTGTGACCCAAGTAAAATTGTTGCAGTTGTACCTTGTGATGTTCCTGATACAACAAGACCTTTGGCACCTATCGATGATGATGCAAAAGCAATGAGTCAACACCTTATCAAATTCTTCGAACAAGAAATTGCAGAAGGTCGTTTACCTAAAAACTTGCTTCCATTACAATCTGGTGTAGGTTCTGTGGCAAATGCTGTAATCAGTGGTCTTGCTAAAGGCCCATTCACAGATTTGTCCATCTATACAGAAGTAATCCAAGATGGTATGTTCGACTTGATCGATGCTGGTAAAGTAACTGTATGTTCTGGTACTGCATTAAGTCCTTCTCCAGATGGGTTGAAACGTTTCTATGCGAATATTGATGAATATCGTAAAAAAATCATTCTTCGCCCACAAGAAATTTCCAACAACCCTGGTATTGCTCGCCGTATTGGTGTCATTGCCATGAATACCGCTATCGAATTTGATATTTTTGGCAATGTAAACTCTACTCATATTATGGGTAGCAAAATGATGAATGGTGTTGGTGGTTCTGGTGACTTTGCACGTAGTGCTTATCTCACTATTTTCTGCACTAACTCCGTTGCTAAAAATGGCGACATCAGTTCTATCGTTCCATATGTATCTCATGTGGATCACCCAGAACATGACACTATGATTTTCTGTACAGAACAAGGTGTTGCTGACTGCCGTGGTTTGAGCCCAGTGGAAAGAGCTCGTTTGATCATTGAAAAATGTGCTCACCCAGACTACAAACCTATGTTAACTGAATACCTAGAAAAAGCATTAGCTGCAACAAAGAATGCCCATACACCTATGTTGCTTGATGAAGCTCTTTCTTGGCATAAACGCTTCACAGAAACTGGAAGCATGAAAAAATAACCTGTTTTTTTAGGAGGATGATGAAAACATGGCTTACGAAAACTTAAAAGCCCAAATTGCTGAGTACAACAAACTTTGTGACGAAAAAAGTGCAAAAACTCCAGAACGTCAAAATTTAAAATACAACCGTGTATATACACCAGTTGATATCGAAGGTTTTGACTATGAACGTGATTTGGGTATGCCTGGCGAATTCCCTTATACTCGTGGCGTACAACCTACTATGTACCGTGGTCGTTTCTGGACAATGCGTATGTATGCAGGCTTCGCTACAGCAGAAGAATCTAACAAACGTTACCGCTACCTAATCGAGTCTGGTGCAACTGGTCTTTCCTGTGCATTCGACTTACCTACACAAATTGGTTATGACTCCGACGATGCAGTTGCAGAAGGCGAAGTTGGTAAAGTAGGTGTAGCGATTGACTCCTTGGCAGATATGGAAATCTTGTTCGACGGCATCGATCTTGGTAAAGTATCCACATCCATGACAATCAACGCTCCAGCATCCGTTTTGTTGGCAATGTACATCGCAGTAGCTGAAAAACAAGGCGTACCTTCCACAGAATTGAAAGGTACAATTCAAAATGATATTTTGAAAGAATACGCAGCTCGTGGTACTTACATTTTCCCACCAAAACCATCCATGCGTTTGATTACTAATATCTTCGAATATTGTTCTCAAAATGTTCCAAAATGGAACACAATCTCCATCTCCGGTTACCATATCCGTGAAGCAGGTTCCACAGCAGCTCAAGAAATCGCATTCACAATTGCTGATGGTATCGCATACGTAGAAGCAGCTTTGAAAGCTGGTCTTGATGTTGATACATTCGCTGGTCGTCTTTCCTTCTTCTGGAATGCTCATAACAACGTACTTGAAGAAGTTGCTAAATTCCGTGCATCCCGCCGTTTATGGGCAACAATCATGAAAGAACGTTTTGGTGCTAAAAAACCAAAATCCATGATGCTTCGTGTACATACTCAAACAGCTGGTTCCATGTTGACTGCACAACAAGTTGATAACAACATCGTTCGTGTTGCTCTTCAAACTGCAGCTGCTGTAATGGGCGGTACTCAATCCTTACATACAAACTCCCGTGACGAAGCGTTGGCTCTTCCTACAGAAGCATCTGTACAAGTAGCTCTTCGTACACAACAAATCGTGGCTTACGAATCTGGTTTGGCTGACGTAGTTGACCCATTGGGCGGTTCCTACTATGTAGAAGCTATGACTAACGCTATCTATGACGAAGCTATGGCATACATCAAGAAAATTGATGAAATGGGCGGCGCTGTAGTAGCAATCGAAAAAGGCTACATCCAAAAAGAAATTCAAGAATCCGCTTACAAATGGCAAATGGAAGTTGAATCTGGCTTGCGCACAATCGTTGGCGTAAACAAATTCCAAGTTGAAGAAGAAGCTCCAAAAGACTTACTTCGCGTAGATGCTTCCGTTGGTGTTAACCAATCCAAGAAAACTCAAGCAGTTCGCGCTAACCGCGATCAAGCAGCAGTTGATAAAGCATTAGCAGCTCTTAAAGCTGGTGCAGCTGATGAAAACGTTAACTTGATGCCATTAATTCTTGATGCAGTTAAAACATATGCTACTTTGGGTGAAATTTGTAATGTATTGCGCGAAGTATTCGGTGAATACGAAGCTCATTCCACATTATAATATCGGCTAATTTCGGAGGTAATTAATCATGGCAGAAAAACGTATTAGAGTAATCGTAGCAAAACCAGGTCTTGATGGTCATGACCGTGGTGCAAAAGTAGTAGCACGCGCACTTCGCGATGCTGGTTTCGAAGTAATCTACACTGGTCTTCGTCAAACTCCAGAACAAATCGTAGAAGCAGCTCTTTCTGAAGACGTTAATGTAGTTGCATTATCCCTTCTTTCCGGTGCTCATAACACATTGTTCCCTAAAATTGTTGAACTTTTGAAAGAAAAAGGCATGGGCGATGTACTTGTAATCGGTGGTGGCGTTATTCCTGACGCTGATATCCCTGGCTTGAAAAAAGCTGGCGTAGCAGCAGTATTCACACCTGGTACACCAACTGGCGATATCGTTAAATTCATCAACGAAAACGTTAAATAATTAATTGGGCAAGAGAGGGGTTCAACTGAATAGTTGACTCCCCTCTATTCCCATATTTTAAGATAGGTGGTGAGGCGAGTGGATTTAGTTAAAGAACTTTTTGAAGGTTCCCGACTAGCCTTAGCACGGTCCATAACAGCTGTAGAAAACGAGTATGAAAATGCCATTGATATTATGAAGGCAATTTACCCTAAAACAGGGAATGCACGTATTCTCGGTATTACAGGGGCCCCTGGTGCTGGTAAAAGTACTTTGACTGATAAAGTTGTTAAACATTATCTAGATCAAGGTAAAAAAATCGGCATCGTTGCCATCGACCCAACAAGCCCATTCTCTGGTGGTGCTATCTTGGGGGACCGTATTCGAATGAATGATTTGACATTAAATGAAAATGTATTTATTCGAAGCATGGGCACGCGTGGTAGTCTTGGTGGTTTATCCAAAAAGACTGCGGACGTTGTAAAACTCATGGATGCCTTTGGCATGGATTTAGTAATCATTGAAACAGTAGGTGTAGGTCAATCCGAAGTAGATATCGTTAAAAATGCAGATACTACACTGGTTGTACTTGTTCCTGGTCTCGGTGATGATATCCAAGCTATCAAAGCAGGTATTCTTGAAATTGGCGATGTATTTGCTATCAATAAAGCTGACCGAGATGGTTGTGATCGTTTGAATGTAGAAATTGAAATGATGCTTGACCTAGACTCTCGTGAAGTAAAATGGCGCCCACCAATTAAGCGCACAATTGCTAGCAAGGACCAAGGCGTAGATGAACTCATCGACGCTTTAGATGAACATTTTGAGTATCTTGAAGATTCTGGTGAATTGGAATCTCGTCGGGCAGAACGTACTCGTGATGAAATCATCGCAATGATTAATGAACAAATTGGTCGTTATGTAGCTGATAAAATTGTTACAAGCGACGAATTTAATAGCCAAGTGGCAGCTGTTAACGAACGCGAAAGCGATCCATACACAGTTGTTAACGGCGTAATGACAAGCGTGCTAAAGTAGACGGCGACTACATAGCATTAGAGATTTAGCCTTGAAAAGGAGATAATCGAAATGGCTTTTAAAGTATTACAAGTGGATCACATCGGTATTGGTGTTAATGATTTAGCAGCAACTAAAGAATTCTATAAAAATGCATTGGGTATTCAACATCTTCCAGAAGATGAAGTGGTTGAAGAACAAAAAGTAAAAGTATCCTTCTTCCCATGTGGCGATGCTGAACTTGAATTCTTAGAAACTACAACTCCAGATGGCCCTATCGGTAAATTCATCGAAAAAAATGGCGGTCGTGATGGTATCCAACACGTTGCATTGCGCGTTGATAATATTGAAAATGCTATTGCTGATTTGATGGCTAAAGGCGTTCGTATGATTGACGAAAAACCTCGTTACGGTGCAGGCGGTTCCTCTATTGCTTTCTTACATCCAAAAGCAACAGGTGGCGTATTGCTTGAATTATGTCAACGTATGAAATAATACAGTATCCAATTCACATCATTATGTATGAGTAATAGATATACATATTCATATAATCACTAGTTATATATTAAATATGTATGCATGCTTGAACTTTAATTATTTATGAAATAAAATGATACTGTAACAAGTTTTATTTGGAGGTGCTATAATGGCAACAGTGCAAGAAAAAATCGAGTTATTGCACGAAAAACTAGCTAAAGTTAAAGCTGGTGGCGGTGAAAAACGCGTTGAGAAACAACATGCTCAAGGCAAAATGACTGCTCGTGAACGTTTGGCTAAATTATTCGATGATAACTCTTTCGTTGAACTTGATCAATTTGTTAAACATCGTTGTGTTAACTTCGGTCAAGAAAAGAAAGAATTACCAGGCGAAGGTGTAGTAACTGGTTATGGTACTATTGACGGTCGTTTAGTATATGCATTTGCACAAGACTTCACTGTAGAAGGTGGTTCTCTTGGTGAAATGCATGCTGCTAAAATCGTTAAAGTACAACGTTTAGCAATGAAAATGGGTGCTCCTATCGTTGGTATCAATGATTCCGGCGGTGCTCGTATTCAAGAAGCAGTAGATGCGCTTGCTGGTTACGGTAAAATTTTCTTTGAAAATACAAATGCATCTGGCGTTATTCCACAAATTTCCGTAATCATGGGCCCATGTGCAGGTGGTGCTGTATATTCTCCAGCATTAACTGACTTCATCTACATGGTTAAAAACACATCTCAAATGTTCATCACTGGTCCTGCAGTTATCAAATCTGTAACTGGTGAAGAAGTAACAGCTGAAGACCTTGGTGGCGCAATGGCTCACAACTCTGTGTCTGGTGTTGCTCACTTTGCAGCTGAAGATGAAGATGATTGCATCGCTCAAATTCGCTACTTATTAGGCTTCTTGCCATCCAATAATATGGAAGATGCTCCATTAGTAGATACTGGCGATGATCCAACTCGCGAAGACGAAGGCTTGAACAGCTTGTTGCCTGATAACAGTAACATGCCATACGACATGAAAGATGTTATCGCAGCTACTGTAGATAATGGTGAATACTATGAAGTACAACCATTCTATGCTACAAATATTATTACTTGTTTCGCACGTTTTGACGGTCAATCCGTTGGTATCATTGCTAACCAACCAAAAGTAATGGCTGGTTGCTTGGACATCAATGCATCCGACAAATCTTCCCGTTTCATCCGTTTCTGTGATGCTTTCAATATTCCAATCGTTAACTTTGTTGACGTTCCTGGTTTCTTGCCTGGCACAAATCAAGAATGGGGCGGTATCATTCGTCATGGTGCTAAAATGTTGTATGCTTACTCTGAAGCTACAGTACCAAAAATTACTGTTATCACTCGTAAAGCATACGGCGGTTCTTACCTCGCTATGTGTTCCCAAGATTTGGGCGCTGACCAAGTATACGCTTGGCCTACATCCGAAATCGCTGTAATGGGTCCTGCTGGTGCAGCTAACATTATCTTCAAGAAAGACGAAGATAAAGATGCTAAAACAGCTAAATACGTAGAAGAGTTCGCAACTCCATACAAAGCTGCAGAACGTGGCTTCGTAGACGTTGTAATCGAACCAAAACAAACTCGTCCAGCAGTTATCAACGCTTTGGCAATGCTTGCAAGCAAACGCGAAAACCGTGCTCCAAAGAAACATGGTAATATTCCATTATAATTCGTTTCGATAACAAGAACATCGAATTTGGGAGATACCTTTCTTTACTAATTTTTTAGAAAGGGGAATGATTATGGAAGGACAAGCAGTTACTACCAATCCTTGGTTAATCATGGCCATTAATATGACAGTTGTATTTGTTGTGTTGATTCTTTTAGGTGTTTTAATGACAATTGTTCATTTGATTGACCCTACTAAGAAGAAAAAAGAAGTACCAGCAAGTGCACCTGTTGCGGCTCCAGCAGCTACTCCAGTGGCTGCACCAAGTGCATCTGCTCAAAATGAGGATGAAGTAGTAGCAGCTATCGTAGGTGCCATTGTGGCGATGGGGTATTCATCTGAACAAATTGCATCTATTCGACCTACAGCAACCAGCGCTAAATGGCGCTTGGAAGGTCGTTTAAGCGGTAGAGGTTAATAAAATTTTAGGAGGCATTTGTAATGAGCAATGCTACAACAACTAACGGTAAAGCTCCATCTCAAGATGTAGTAGCAGTAATCGTTGGTGCATTAGCGGCAATGGGTTATTCCGCTGATCAAATCGCGCATATCCGTCCAATCGTAAGCTATAATTGGAAAATGGAAGGCCGTTTGCGTGGTAATCGATAAGATTATAGGCTAATTTGATAATTCAATAGATTATCTAATTTATATGTGTAAAAGAAATTTATAAGTATTGTGTAGACATACACATTTTGGAGGAATTTAAAATGAAAAAATTCAACGTTACAGTAAATGGCACAGCATATGATGTAGAAGTTAATGAAGTAAAAGCAGCAGCTCCTGCAGCGGCTCCTAAAGCAGCTCCAGCAGCAGCTCCTAAAGCAGCTCCTGCACCAGCTCCAGCTCCAGCTGCAGCAGCAGCTCCAGTTCCAGCAGGTGCTGAAACTGTAAAAGCTCCAATGCCTGGTAAAATCTTATCTGTAGCAGTATCCGCTGGTCAAGCAGTTAAAAAAGGCGAAACTTTGTTGATTCTTGAAGCTATGAAAATGCAAAACGAAATCGCAGCTCCTCATGATGCTGTAGTTGCAGAAGTTCGCGTAGCTGCTAACCAAACTGTATCCACTGGCGATGACATGGTTGTTCTTGGTTAATACCAAGTTGTGTATGACGCGGCTAGTCCGCGTCGTATAACAATTTTATATTTGTGAAAGGGGAACGCATATGGAGGCTTTTGCTGTTGCGATTCAATCCGTTATAACTGATAGCGGGTTCCTCGCATTTACAACAGGCAATGCTATTATGATTCTTGTAGGTTTGATCCTATTGTACTTGGCATTTGCTAAAGAGTTTGAACCATTATTGTTGGGTCCGATTGCGTTTGGTTGTGTACTTGCTAATATTCCTCGTAATGGCTTCGAAGAAGGCGTTATGGCTCTTATTAGTGCAGGTATCTCTCAAGAAATCTTCCCACCTTTAATTTTCCTTGGTGTAGGTGCAATGACTGACTTTGGTCCACTCATTGCTAATCCTAAAACATTGCTTTTAGGTGCTGCTGCTCAAATCGGCGTATTCGTTGCTTTAGGTGGCGCAATGATGCTTGGCTTCACAGCTCAAGAAGCGGCTGCTATCGGTATCATCGGTGGTGCTGACGGTCCTACATCCATTTATTTAGCTACTAAGCTAGCTCCTCATTTATTAGGTGCAATCGCGGTTGCCGCATATTCCTATATGTCCTTGGTACCGTTGATTCAACCACCTGTAATGAAATTATTCACTACGCAAAAAGAACGCGAAATTGTTATGGAACAATTGCGTGAAGTTACACGTTTTGAAAAAATCGTATTCCCAATTATTTCTACGATCTTCATTTCCTTATTGCTTCCTTCCATTACATCCCTTTTAGGTATGTTGATGTTAGGTAACTTGTTCCGTGAATCTGGCGTAACTGATCGTTTGTCCGATACATCTCAAAATGCTTTGATCAATACTGTTACTATCTTCTTAGCAACTGGTACTGGTTTAACAATGAGTGCGGAACACTTCTTAAGCGTGCAAACACTCCTTATCATTTGCTTAGGTTTAGTTGCATTCATCGGTGGTACTGCTGGTGGCGTATTATTCGGTAAATTGATGAGCTTAGTAGATGGTGGTAAAACAAATCCACTTATTGGTTCTGCTGGTGTATCCGCGGTTCCAATGGCGGCTCGCGTATCTCAAGTTGTAGGTGCGAAAGCTAACCCAGCTAACTTCTTGCTCATGCATGCTATGGGTCCAAACGTAGCTGGCGTTATCGGTACAGCAGTAGCAGCAGGTACAATGCTTGCTATGTTGTCCAACCACTAGTAATTTAATAATTATTCACCAAGGTGTGCCTAATTAGGTACACCTATTGGTGAATATAAAAACCCTTCAAATCTATGTATTCATGCATAAATAGGGTATATTTGCAATAAATGCTTTTCAGATCGGTCATTAGGTGATACAAGCATTCACACAATAACCTTCTAGTGCTTTAAATTTAGTAGAGGTGGTCACTTGTTATCTGTAGAATTAAAAATACTGATTTGTTTTATCTGGGCATTTATTGTATTTTTTATTACGGCACTGATTATCGGTGTTGAAGGCAAAGCTAAATGGTTTCAACGCAGAACTAAATATACTTGGTTTAATCGCCGAGGATTTTTAGGTGAAACCTTATTCTTTGGGTATCCTAAAACAAGAGAGGGATATGGGATTACTTTTTTGATGGCTTCCGCCATTGGTATCGTAGGTTATATTTTATACCTCTTATAACTATATCAGTGCATTTCTCTGAAGGGAGATGATGATGTATGGGTACTGCAGAACAAACCTTAATCGTCCTCGCAGTCATGGCTGTTTTATTTGTTACGGAAATTATTCCTTTAGCTATTACTTCTTTAGGCGGCGCTATTACACTTGGCCTTATGGGTATTATTACTCCTAAGGTTGTATTCTCTGGTTTATCTGATAGTACAGTTGTGTTGTTTGCTGGCATGTTCGTTGTTGGTGCAGCATTGTTCTACACTGGTTTGGCTCAAAAAATTGGGGAAACAGTAGTATCTCATGCTGGTACTAGCGAAAATGGCTTAATGCTAGCAATCATGGTTGTTACAGCAACTATGTCCGCATTCTTATCTAACACTGGTACTACAGCTGCTTTACTTCCTGTAGTTGTTGGTATCTGTGCTGTTGCTAAGATTCCTGCATCTCGCCAATTGATGCCTTTAGCATTCGCTGCAGGTATTGGTGGTATCATTACAATGGTTGGTACACCTCCAAACATTATTGTAAGTGGTACATTAACTAAATTTGGTGAACAACCATTTGGTTTCTTTGAATTTGCTTGGATCGGTATTCCTTTGACTGTCGCAACTATCGCATTTATGATGCTTATTGGTAAACATTTATTGCCTAAGCATGAAATTCAAGATGCTGGCGACGTTGAACAAGAAGTAGCTGCTGAAGATATTTCTAACGATCCTAAGAAACAATTATACTCTGGTCTTATTCTTTTAGGCGTAATCATTGCTATGATTTTAGGTGACTTCCTAAAAGGTTATGGTATCAACTTACCATTGAGCATGGTTGCAGTTATTGGCGCAATGCTTTGCGTATTAACTGGTTGCTTGAACGAAAAACAAGCTTACACATCTATTGACTGGGTAACAATCTTCTTATTCGCTGGTATGATGCCAGTAGCAACTGCACTTGATCAATCTGGTGCAGGCAAAATGATTGCTAATGCAGTAATCGGTGTTATGGGTTCTGACCCTAGCCCTTACTTTGCAACAGCAGTATTATTCGCATTGTCTTGTGTTATGACTCAATTTATGTCTAACACAGCATCTTGCGCATTATTGGCTCCTATCGGTATCTCCATTGCTCAAGGTATGGGCGCTGACCCTCATGCTGTATTGATGGCTATCGGCGTTGCTGCATCTTGTGCATTCGGTACACCTGTAGGTACACCTCCAAATACATTAGTACTTGGCCCTGGTCAATACAAATTTACAGACTATGTAAAAGCCGGCGTTCCATTGATTTTAGTTTGCTTCGTAGTAAGCTTAATTATCATTCCAATGGTATGGCCATTCTTCCCTGGTAAATAATAGGGGATAGGTTACTCTACTATACAAGCACACACGAGGTCGAATCGTAAGATTCGGCCTCGTTTTTTATGATTTTAGCCTATATGATTTTAATATAGATTACATATAAGTGTAATCAAAAGCAATATGAATTAAACTAATTTGCATGATTAATTTTACACAATTGACTACATCGAAAAAAATATGATATAGTATATTGTGTAAGATATAATAATGTAATGTTGAATAAGGAGTTCATCTATGACAAAAGAAAGATTTAACATGTTAGTTGGTTCTATTGGTGCATTTATTGGTGTATTTGTATTTTTAGCCTATATCCCACAAATAATTGCTAATCTTCATGGTCAACCTAGTCAACCATGGCAACCATTATTTGCAGCAGTATCCTGTTTGATCTGGGTATTATATGGTTGGACAAAATCACCTAAACGTGATTATATTTTAATCGTACCAAACCTTGCAGGCGTTATTTTAGGTACACTAACATTCTTAACATCTTTCTAAGTGCTATAAGAAAAAAATAGTATTATTGTTATATAGTGAATAATAGTAAAGATATTACTTTACTTTATAAATATAAATGAGGTCGAATCGTATGATTCGGCCTTTTTTAGAGTGAAGTTTATATGTTAGATTAAAATATAGATAAGCGTTAAATCTGTTGTAATAAAAAAATAGTTTTTATGATAATAAATATTGATAATTAAATTCCTATTATAATGATTAGGATTTTATAAAATTGATAATTACAACATTCTCATTTGTTGAATATCATATTCAATTAATTAAATGAAAAGTAATATCAAAATACCTATAAACATAGGCTTTGTATGATAAAAATGAAAAAGTAATATGCAAAAATATATACAGTTTTTTATCATTTTCATTTGACTTTCAAAAAGAACTGTGTGATAATGAGAACATAAGTTGAGGCAAGTGCCTTTCTAAATGATAATAAAAAGTTCTGATCTATATTTTTATGGAGGTCCTAATTATGAGAGTTATTGCTGATGGTTGCATTAAATGTGGTTCTTGCGCATCTGTTTGCCCAGTTTCTGCTATTTCTGAAGGCGAAACTAAATATGAAATCAACGATACTTGCATCGATTGCGGTTCTTGCGAATCCGTTTGCCCAGTATCTGTAATTTCCGCTGAGTAATCACAAATTAAATCGCCCCTCATTGAGGGGCTTTTTATTTTGCCTAAATTTGGTTAACTTAGTATAATAGGACTATTAAGATATATATTATAGTAAGGGAGTACATCTTGTTTTATATTATACTAATCCTATGGTTACTATTAGATCAATGGACTAAATATTACATAATGAATCATTTTATGTTAGGGGAGTCTTTACCAGTTATTCCTAATGTATTTCATTTAACATATATTATTAATCGCGGTGCTGCGTTCGGTATGCTAGCTAATCAGCGATGGTTCTTCTTATTGGTAGCGGTTATTTTGCTAGGTGCTTGTGCGTATTATTGGAAGCGCTTGTCAAAAGGTCCGTGGACGTTGCAGATTGGATCTGCTTTATTAGTATCTGGCGCCATTGGTAATGGTATCGATCGTTACATGCTTCATGGCGTTGTTGATTTTTTTGATTTCCGTATATGGCCTATTTTTAATGTTGCTGATATTGGTATCTGTGTTGGCGTAGCTTTAGTAGTCTACTATTTATTTACATTAAAAGATGATGATAAATGATTAATTAATATATGATGATAAATATTAATTAAATATGATACTTAACTCATAGAGAGGTAGAGGATGAACGAATATATTGTAAGTGCTGAGCAAGACGGCATGAGACTAGATGTGTTTTTAACTGAACAAATGGAAGGGTCTCGTAGCTATATTCAAAGCTTAATAAAAGGTGGTCACGTTACTGTTGGTAATAAGATTGGTAAGGCAAATCTTAGACTTACACCAAATACTGTGATTCATGTAGAGGTACCAGAGCCTGAATCGGTAGAGGTAAAGGCGGAAGATATTCCTTTAGATGTATTGTACGAAGATCATGATATTATCATTGTAAATAAGCCACGTGGTATGGTTGTTCATCCTGCAGTGGGCAATTATTCTGGCACACTTGTGAATGCATTGTTATATCATTGCAAAGATTTATCTGGTATTAATGGTGAAATAAGACCTGGTATTGTCCATCGCTTAGATAAGGATACATCCGGTGTTATGATGGCTGCCAAGAATGATGCAGCTCATATTGGGCTAGCGGAGCAGGTAAAAGAGCATTCGGCTAAACGGACGTACTTAGCTTTGGTACAAGGTAATATTGTAGAAGAGAAGGGCACAATTAAGGCTCCTATTGGAAGACATCCAAAGGATCGTATGAAAATGGCTGTTGTCTTTGAAAATAGTAAGGATGCAGTCACTCACTTTACTGTTGTTGAACGTTTTGGCCATCAAACGTTGGTGGAATGTAATTTAGAGACTGGTCGAACACATCAAATTCGTGTTCATTTTGCTCATATTGGACATCCTGTCGTTAATGATCCATTCTATGGTTACCGTCGTATGGATTTCCCTATTGAAGGGCAAGCATTACATTCTAAATCTCTAGATGTAAAACATCCTATTACAGGTGAAAGTATGCATTTTGAGGCGCCTCTTCCAGATGACTTCAAAGCATGTATAGAGTTTGCTAAAACATATCGAGAAGATAAGCGTAAATAAGCGAAAAAATGAAAAGAAATCAAACGAAATGTAAAGAAACGTAGACAAACGTAGACAAACGTAAATACATGCAAATGAAATAACTGCCTTATATTGTGGTTTACTAAATAATCTTCTAACTATATTTGTAAAGGGGCATAGAGAACTCTGTGCTATAAGGGCGTATATATGGAAAAGAAACGCTTATTGATGGATCAAGATGCTATTATGCGCGCGATTCGTCGTATTAGTCACGAAATCCTAGAACGTAATAAAGGCTTATCTAATGCTCTTATTGTAGGCATTGAACGACGTGGTGTTATTTTGGCAAAACGTTTGCAGGCCGAAATCGAACGCATTGAAGGTATTCGTATTGAATGTGAATCACTCAATGTTGCTATGTATCGTGATGATCGTGATGCTCGCCAAAAAGAAGGCGAACCATGTACGATTGATACTACAGAGAAAACAATTATCCTCGTTGATGATGTGCTTTACACAGGACGCACCATTCGTGCAGCTTTAAATGCATTGATGACATCTGGTAGACCTAAATCAATTCAGTTAGCAGTTCTCGTGGATCGTGGCCACCGTGAATTGCCAATTCGTGCAGATTATGTAGGTAAAAATATTCCTACGTCACATCTTGAAAGTGTACGCGTTGCCGTTGCTGATTTAGATGGTGAAGAAGGGGTTACAATACAGGAATAACCTGTATTGTAACCCCTTCTTTTTGTTTGCTTAAATTTATCTAGATAAATTAAGCTCTGTTCGTTTTTTTATCTCAATCTAAATCTAAACATATATGACAAAGTTAAGTTATTTATTTAATATATTGTGGTGTATATGTATAGTCTGTATGGCCTATACGGTTAGCTTCATTATGGAAACATAAGGCTTGTATATCTGTCGCTAGCGTATCTATATGATGCATAGATTTTCCAAGATTATTGAGCTGAGTAGGTGCTTTAGCCCATTTTTGAATGAGTGGAATGTCATGTTTAGTTCTCAGCCATTGACGTCCTCTGTCGTTAAAGGCTAGTAATCTAGCGTATTGAGGACCGTCTTGCATAGCGATATTTATCAAGTCTTTCGTAATGCCTAATGTAAGATATGCACCCATGCGCTGTAAACGGGCGTAGGTGTAGCGCTTGGATTTTATTTGCTCAATGGCAGATTCCCATGAAGGCTGTTGTGCTGCTTTTAACCACAAGTGTTCAATACCTTCAGTAAAATCAACAAAACGCTCTAATTCATTGATATTCATGCGGCGACTCAACATATGTACCATATTGTAATATCTATTGTAGTCGACATAGTCATCATTTGTGATTCTATGCGTCATATCAGCTAGAATTGGTGTTGGAATAGTACTTTGAAGCGTTGAACACATATCTAAGGGATTAGCAGTAGTGATGAGATGACGCAATGCCGTACCGGATGGTAACTCTTCATTGAAATTGTGATTGTGGTGATCAGATGTACGCTGAATAGGAATATATTCTAAGTTTGGATAATATTTTATTGCAGCACGGATATATTCAAGTCCTAATAAGGCATTAGGTGTGCTAAGTGATTCGGAGCCTAGCGCTTTACGGAAGGCTGTACCATAGGACATGCCTTCATTTAAATAATTGCGTAATTCATTTTGGGTGCTTTCACAATCCATACGCTTAGCCGTATGAATGAGTTGATTTAAATCAGTTGTTTCAGAACCAAAAGAAAGCGTATCAATGGATAAAGCCTTAATTAAACGAACCGCACCTGTCCCAAAAAGTTGCGCACTGCCTAAGGAATAGAGTGTAGGGAGTTCGATAACAACATCTGCACCGCCAAGCATGGCCCAACGCGCGCGATAGAATTTTGAGAAAAGGGCTGGTTCGCCACGTTGTACAAAGGAGCCACTCATAATGCAGATGCGCAATACATCAGGGTATTTTGTAGCTAATGTATGTAGTTGATGTGCATGACCATTGTGAAATGGATTGTATTCGCAAATAATACCGATGGTTTTCATAGTGACTCCTTTCATTAGTGTTAGTGTAACAAAGCATAGAAAGACTGTAAATAAATTTTGAACTTAAGAGGCCGTATAGTAAAGAAATAGATGTAAAAAATGTGTGTAAAACTAAAGTTTTTTGTAGATTTTATTTGTTCTATAGGCTATAATTAACTGTAAATGCTGAATTGATGTGAGGTATATGATGAAACAAAATTGGAAACGTACATTACAAGGGGCTCTGCTCGGTGCTGCGCTACTAGCAATGGCGGGATGTGGCTCTACAAATGTAATGGATACATATAGTTTTGGCCATCAAGTTATCCGTGCTGGTCAATCTGAAATTACCATTGCTTTGCCTTATGAAATGGGTAAAAGCACAAAAAATATGTCTGATGATGGGTATCCAATTGACATTTATGGATCTGTTACAGACCATATGGTGATTGAGGTTGAGGCTTTGCGTGCCGGTGAAAATAAACCATTGCCAACGGTGGATGAGTATGTTAACCGCAGCAAATCTGAGTTTACTAAAATTGGCGGCACCATCAAAGAAGAGTCTGTAGCTTTAGAAGGCGCGTCTGCTAAAAAGCTTGATGTGACTTATACAACTCAAGGGCAAACATTTAGATTTTCTCAATACGTATTCTTAGATCATGGCGTATTGTGGAATATAGTCTACCAATATCCTGAAAAGGATCAGGTAGGTGCTGATATCAGCAAAGAAATTCAAAACAAGATTCAAGTTACACAACAGAAAGAGGGTTAATCGATGAACGTATTAGTAGTTAACTGCGGTAGTTCTTCCTTGAAATATCAATTACTTGATATGACAACTGAAACAGAATTGGCAAAAGGTCTTTTTGAGAAGATTGGTGATCAAGACGCTATCTTCACTCATAAACGTCCTAACGCAGATAAATTGGAACGCGTTGAACCAATTTTGAATCATAAAGAAGCTCTTCGTATTTTACTTGATATTTTAGTTGATGCTGAATATGGTGTAATTAAGTCTATGGACGAAATCGACGCTGTTGGTCACCGTGTAGTACATGGCGGTGAAAAATTCGCTGACTCCGTATTGATCACTCCAGCTGTTATGGAAGCATTAGAAGAATGCTGCTCATTGGCTCCATTGCATAACCCACCAAACATTCAAGGTATCGAAGCTTGCCAAGCTATCATGCCTAACGTACCACAAGTTGCTGTATTCGATACTGCATTCCACCAAACAATGCCTAAAGAAGCTTACATGTATGCGCTTCCTTACGAATACTATGAAGATTATGGCATCCGTCGTTACGGTTTCCATGGTACATCCCACAAATATGTTGCACAACGTTGCGCTGAATTGATGGGCAAACACATGTCTGATCTTCGCATCATCACATGTCACTTAGGTAATGGTTCTTCCGTATCCGCTATTAAAGGTGGTCGCTCCATCGATACTACAATGGGCTTTACTCCATTGTCTGGTTTGATCATGGGTACTCGTACTGGTGATATTGACCCAGCTATCGTTCCATTCTTGATGAACAAAACTGGCATGAACTACGATGAAGTAGACGCTATTATGAATAAAAAATCCGGTGTACTTGGTATTTCCGGTGTGTCCAATGACTTCCGTGTTATCGAAGAAGCAGCATCTAATGGTAACAAACGTGCTCAATTAGCATTGAACATGTTCCATTACAAAGTTCGCCGCGTAATTGGTGCATTCGCAGCAGTTATGGGTGGCGTTGATGCTATCGTATTCACAGCTGGTATCGGTGAAAACGGTATCGGTAACCGTGATGCAATCTGCAACGGTTTAGAATACTTAGGCACTCGCATTGACTCTGAACGCAACAACATCCGCGGTAAAGAACAAGAAATCAGTGCTGAAGGCTCCAAAGTTAAAATCTTCGTAATCCCTACAAACGAAGAAATCATGATTGCTCGCGATACTCAACGTATTACAGCATCCTTGAAAAAATAATATAGTTCGTATCTGAACTAGGTGACTAATAGAGTCATAAAACCCCGTCTATATCATAGATATAGGCGGGGTTTTTGTAGTTTTTATACTTAGAATACCTTATAATAGAATGTATAGTTATAAAGTAGTAGTTCTTTTAAAGGGGTAACATATGACAGTATTATATGAAGAAAAATCTCAGCGTGCTAAAAGTGCAGAGTGGCTAGTATTATGTTTTGTTATTCTATTATTATGTGGTGTTGGCTACACTACATATCGTAGTATTAACTTGCATACTATTTTAATAGCAGAATATTTTATTGAAATTATGGCTATCATCGTAATTGTTAAACAAGCTGTTAGTCGATATACCTATATTTTGACAGATACAAAATTAGTAATTGAAGAAGCTTCTGTATTTAGAAAGCGCCATTTTGAGGTAGATTACGATATGATTGATGGCGTATTTAAGTTTGAACGTGAATTATTGACAAATATTAAATATCGATATAAATATAGAAAATGTTCAACTTCTGATCCACGTCCTATTTGGTCTCTAGTATATGCGATTGTAAAGGGTGATAAGGTTCAAAATGGTCGCCTTTTATTGAAAGCAGATGATAAATTTTTTGACATCTTAGAGGAACATGTGCCAGGTCGTATCCGTGTGCCTCAAGCGGACATTGTGTTTTATGCTGCAGTCCGTGCTGATGCGGTAAAACATGGCGAAGATGTACAAGAGTACTATAAAAAGTTAACAACACCGGAAAAGGATGGACCTGATATTCTTGTTTAATTTACAGATATTTTCTAATTTATATTATCTAAATTAGTTGGAATGGTTTTATTTATAAAACGGTGAAATTAACTAAAATTCATATACTATAAAGGAGTGCAAATGGCTGGATTATATTTGGCGAGCCAATCACCACGAAGAACTGAATTATTAACACAAGTTGGTATTGATCATATTGTTGTATCAAGTGCCTATGAAGAGGCTAATAAGGGTTATGATGATCCTATTGAAATGGTGAAAGAACAAGCTTTAGGTAAGGCTCGTGCGGCTGTAGGCGTACCTGAAGGGAGCATCGTACTAGGTGCTGATACGATTGTCGTATTAGACAATCAAGTGCTAGGTAAACCTCATGATGAATCTGAGGCTCGTCATATGCTAGAGCGTTTATCAGGCCAAGTTCATTCTGTAATTACTGGTGTAGCCTTGCTTATTAAAGGTCAAGAAATAGTTTTTCATAATGAAACAAAGGTATATTTTAAAAAATTAGCTCCTTTTGAAATAGAATCCTATATTGCTAGTGGCGAACCTATGGACAAAGCTGGCGCCTATGGCATACAAGGTAAAGGTGCTTTATGGGTAGAGAAGATAGAAGGCTCTTATACCAATGTTGTAGGATTACCTGTTGAACATGTATACGATGAATTGTGTAAAGCATTAGGTGCTAAATAATACTATCATTTGATGGCGATGGTGCTATAATCGGCTGTGCTGTGCTGTGCTGTGCTGTGCTGTGCTGTGCTGTGCTGTGCTGTGCTGTGCTGTGCTGTGCTGTGCTGTGCTGTGCTGTGC
>NZ_JAGZRH010000014.1:0-40211 GCF_018381775.1 Veillonella sp.
GGGTTATAGGACAAAAAGTGTGTGTGACTAATCCCAATAAGTTGGAAAATCTGTAGACATATGTAGCTCATTCCAAACAGGAGCATCACCCCATTGAGGTATTGAGCGATCTATTTGGCAATAATCAGATAACCGTTTGTAGATAGCAGCAATCGATTCATCTATAGGCATACAATTTAATATATCTGAAATAGAAAGCGGTCTTGGTGAGTGCATATAGCACCACCAATAGACCGCTTTTAGTCTTCTTTCAAGTGAAAGGCCCCTATGAGATCGTAACATACTTCTTAGTTGAGCATTTACTCCACCTTCAATACGATTATTTGTTGTAGGTACTGTAATATCAATACATTCCAAAAATGTAAATAAAGTTTGTTGCCTAATCAGACGCCATAATGATGATTCGGCTTTAAGCAAACGCTCATGTGTAGAGCGTTTGTTTCCGAATTCATCAATCGTCATTTCTCGTAAAAAATCAGAATATGTCATTCGCCACGCTGAAAGTTCATTAATCCATACAAGAGCTTGATCCATTGTTTTCACATTAAATAAATCTTTAGCCAGAGTATAAAGATCCTTTCCTGCTAACGTTTTAGGTCTACTTGTCGTATATCGTCTAACCTGACAAAAAATGTGAAACAAGCATCTTTGGTGACTGCTATGAGGCCAAACTTTACGTAATGCTTTAGGCAAACCATTAGCACCATCAGGCACAACAACTTTAGGTTCGGCAATCCGTTCCATTAAACACTGCCAAGCTCTAGCATGCTCATAACGACAGACATACCATCCTAGAACATGAGTATCATTGCAACAAATCAAAACACATAAATTCCTAGCTAAGTAAATTCCATCAAGATATACCACATCATGTACTTCTTCCACTTTTGGTGGCAATGGCCATATGGACCAAAATTTAGCGGTTTTACGCCTGAATGTACGACCTTTACCAGGCATATCAGCTTGAATATTGGTGCTGAATAACCAATTCAAGAATAGGCTTAACTCTTTACTTAAATTATTAATTTTAACGGTAAATGCCACCTTACAATGTTTGCAAAACCAACGCTGAGAACCAGATTTTAAAACACCGTGTTTAATGCATGTTTCATTACAATCAGGACATTTTATTTGTCGCATAAACTCTTCCTCCATATTTGTTTATATATAGGAAGATATAACCTCATTTTAGTCAGTAATTACAAGGGTTAATTGATGTTTTCACCCACACTTTTTGTCCACCCTCAAACTTCTCCAATATCTAGTGTTATAAGGGTTTTTACACACACTTTTTGTCCTATAAGCCAAAAAAGAGCTATAATCACATGTATTATAGCTCTTTTTCTTTTATCCCTAAGTATAGTGAATAAGGGAGAATTTTATTTTCTGTTTTCATCATGATCGGATCCCTTAGTATTGATTTCGGCAGCGAGTTGCTCGCCAGGCGCAGAGGTTTCCTCTGTTGTAGGATACGAAGTGTCTTCTAAGTTAAGAGTTTCTAATAATTTATCGATATCATCCGATTGGATGGATACCTCTTTGTTATACCAATCGCCGAACTCACGAATTACTTCTTCGTTACGGCGGAAATAGGTATACTGATCAATCTTACGAGACTCTACGAGCTCCGCATTTTCTAAGATACTCATAAATGTAGAGATGGAAGATTGAGATACACCACAGCGCTTTTGAATACTCTTAACACTTACACTGTTAGGGAAATCGATAAGAGTTTTAGTGTGTACTTGTACACCGAATTCTTTCTCTGGGTGCTTTAGCCACAATATAATATCTAACCGATGTGGATTTGATAATGCTTTCAAGATTCTTAACGGGTCCATATGGCCTCCTCTGGTAATTCCAAAATAATGAGTGCCTAACCTTGACCGTGGTCTTGCATTATGCGGTCGTATTATACGCGTGTTGCTCCGTATAGGGTTTTTCCTACTTTTATCATACGCTACTTTTCCTTTGAAAGCTAGATAAACTTATAAATTTCACGAATTGATGAATTTTGTTGCACCTATTGGCAATGAATAGTATGCAATAGTATAAGCATATAATGAGTATATATACATCCTATAGAGTCATAAATAATATATTATCGTAAAATATAGAATATATTCATTTTTCTGTGGTAATTTTTAAAGGTATTTTGGTTCTCCATAGAGAATATATATATACTATATGAACTTATGTAAGTTTAAGCTTTCACATAAAGGAGCTGAGTATATGGCAATTGATCGTAATGAAACATTTGATGTCATCGTCGTTGGTGCAGGACCAGCGGGCTCTGCGGCGGCACTACGTCTCGCAGAACAGCGGGTAAAAGTACTGCTCATTGAACGCGGTACCGCACCAGGCGCTAAAAATATGATGGGTGGACGTATCTACACACATTCTTTAGAGCGTCTTGTACCGGACTTTAGAGACCGCGCACCATTGGAACGTAAAGTAACAAAAGAGCGTATCTCTATTGGCGCTGGTAATGAAATGACTACTATCGAGTATAGTAATCAAGGTGGTAAACCTAATGAAGAGTCCTACGTAGTATTGCGTGCTAAATTTGATAAATGGATCGCAGAAGAGGCTGAGAAAAAAGGTGCGCTTCTCGTATCTAATGTACAAGTAACAGACCTCATTACTGAAGGGGAAGGCAAGCATCGCCGTGTTGTGGGCGTTCGCTGTCACGATGATGAAGTGTATGCAAAACTCGTTATCATCGCAGAAGGCTCCAATACATTACTATTGGAAAAATCTGGCATTACAGGCCCTACCGATCCAAGTACAATGGCGGTAGGCGTTAAAGAAGTATATAAACTTAAAAAAGATGATCTTGAAAATCGCCTCATGCTATCCGGTGATGAAGGTATGGCATGGCTTACATTGGGCGATATGACTGACGGCTTATTAGGCGGTGGCTTTATTTATACTAATAAAGAAAGCCTTTCCGTAGGTATGGTTGTAGGTCTTGAAGATATTGGTAAAGCTAATAAGTCTGTAGACGAAATGCTTTCAGCTTTCACAAGCCATCCAAGAATTGCACCATTGTTGAAAAATGGTCAATTAAAAGAGCATAGTGCCCATCTCGTTCCAGAAGGTGGCTATAAAGCAATGCCACAATTGGGCGGTAATGGTTATATTATCGTTGGTGATGCGGCGCGTATGTGTATGAATCTTGGTTATACCATTCGTGGGATGGACCTTGCCATCGAGTCTGGCATGTGTGCAGCCGATGCAGTTAACGTAGCATTACGTGACGAAAATATGGATCGAGTTGCTAAATTATATGAACGTCAAATCAAGAATTCTTGGTTGCATAAAGATTTGAAATTGTATAAAAATATGCCTGCATTCCTTGCATCCAATCCTCGTATATTCAAGGAATATCCATCTCTCGTAAATAATGTGATGCGCGATGTATTCACTGTTAACGGTGATGGTGCAGTACCAATGATGAAAAAATTGATGGGTCGCGTTGGTGACGTTGGCCTATTTACCTTAGTTCGTGATGCTTTGAAAGGGGTGCATTCCCTATGAAATTAGAAGAGCGCTTGGGCGCCAATAAATACTATGTAGATGAAACGTCTCCTCATATCCTTGTGGATGGCGCTGGCTTCAGCCACGAAGAGAAAATGAAACTCGTAAATGGCTGTCCTGCTGGTCTATATACATTACAAGAAAATGGCGATTTAGCCTTTGATTTCGCTGGTTGTTTAGAGTGCGGTACATGCCGTGTTCTCTGTGGCGAAACGATCGTAAAAACTTGGAAATATCCGCGTAACGCTAAGGGCGTAGAATTTAGACAGGGGTGAGTGTATGGAGTTATTAGTATGTATCAAACAGGTTCCAGATACATCTGAGATTAAGCTGGATCCGGAAACAAATAATCTCATCCGCACAGGCTTGCCTAGCATTGTAAACCCTGACGATATGCATGCGTTAGAGGCGGCTCTTGCGGTGAAAGACCAATATGAAGGTAGTCGTGTAACCGTTCTATCCATGGGCCCTCCACAGGCTGAGGCAGCTCTTCGTGAATGTTTATCCCTCGGTGCCGATGATGCAGTACTCGTTACAGATCGCGCGTTCGGTGGTGCCGATACATTGGCTACTAGCTATACCATTGCGTCTGCCATCCGTCATATTCAACGGACTATGAACCGTCAGTTCCAAATTATCTTCTGCGGTAAGCAAGCTATCGACGGCGATACGGCACAAGTAGGCCCTCAAATTGCAGAGGAACTCGGTATGGCACAAGCTACCTATGCTTGTAAATTCTCCGTAGATACAGCGGCTCAAAAAGCAACTGTAACACGGGAGCATGAGAATGGTTACGAAATCGTGGAAGTGCCATTACCAGTATTAGTAACGGCTACGGCTGAGCTTAACGAGCCACGTCAACCAGGTCTCTGGAGCTCCATTTACGCGAAACGTTATGAAATTTCTCATATTACATTGCGCGATATGCCGCATATTGATGAAAGCCGTATCGGTCTTAACGGCTCTCCTACGCGAGTGCGCAAGGTGTACCAACCACCTCTTCGTGGCAAGGTAGAAATGTTGCCATCCATCGAGGAAGGGGCTAAAAAGGTTCTTGAATTGGCGTACCATATTAAGCCAGAAAAATTTGCTCATCTATTAGTGCCAAATGATGCACCTGTTGAGGTAGCTGAGGACAATGATGAGGGTGTAGATGTAAAAGACCCAGTACAACGGGCTGCGTCTGTTGAAAGCGTATCCCCTAGTGAATTTAAGGCGGTAGCAGCTGCTAAAGGTGATGAAGGTTCTAAAGGAGGTGACCGGTAATGGCCGTAACAAATTTTGATGAATATAGAGACGTCTTTGTCGTAGCTGATACCATCGATGACGTGGTACATCCGGTTACGTATGAACTAATCGGTCAAGCTCGCCGCATTGCTAAGGAATTGGGCCAGCTCGTTCAAGTTATGCTCCTTGGTGAGCATGTGCAAACCGAAGCAGAGGAACTGGTAGCACATGGTGCTGATATTGTTCACGTTTTTGAAAGTCCCCTTTTGAAATACTATACAACGGATGGCTACACTAAGGTGTTAACAGACTTCTTTGAAGACCATAAGCCTAATATCCTCTTGATTGGTGCCACTAACAATGGCCGTGATTTGGCACCTCGCATGTCTGGTCGTATGCAAAACGGCGTAGTTGCTGACTGCACAATCTTGACTGTAGATACGAATGAAGGCCTTGTTGAATGGACACGTCCTGCCTTGGGCGGCAATATTTTGGCGGAAATCATTTCTCCAAACCATCGTCCTCAAATGGGCTCTGTCCGTCCTAACGTATTTAAAAAGCCTGAACGCATTGCAGATAGTTGGGGCCGCATTCAAATTGAACAATTTGACCTCAAGCCTGAAGACATTCGCATGAAACGCCTCGACTTCATTCCATTCAGTAAAGATGGTTACAATATCCAAGAAGCAGATATCATCGTAGCTGGTGGTCGCGGCATGGGTTCTAAAGAAAACTTTGATAAACTTTACGAACTTGCTGAAGCTATCGGCGGCGTAGTAGGTGCTACACGTCCACTCGTTGAAAAAGGCTGGATTGAATTGCCATACCAAGTAGGCCAAACAGGTAAAACTGTAAGCCCTAAACTATACTTGGCATTCGGTATCTCCGGCGCTATCCAACACGTGAGCGGCATCTCCGGTGCTGATACCATCGTAGCTATTAACAACGATCCAAACGCAGAAATCTTCCAACACGCTAACTATGGCATCGTGGGGGACTGCATGGAAGTGTTAAATGATATGTTGGCGCATCTGAAATAAAAGCTAACGTATTTGAGCTCTACTAATCAAATTAAATAAAACATAGGGATACCTATCCTCAGCCTTCATGGGTACGCGTAGCGCCCAAGGCGGCTTCGAATAGGTATCCCTATTTGCTTTCTAACTGGGGTAGAGCTCAAATATTAGCGTATTAAATACAGATACGACTATATATCATTTTAGGGGAAGCGGAAGGCGCCAATGTATACACTATTTTTATCGATTATAGGTGGTAGGGTAGCGTTTTTTGATTTTTATAATGGTATAATTAATTTATTAGAATAGAACGGATTGATGATAAGGAGGCTTTTATGGCTCGTAATATTTTTGTTACTGGTGCAACGTCTGGTATTGGTCTTTGTATTGCTGAGGCTTATGCAAAGCATGGTGATAATGTGTTGATTTCTGGTCGTCGTGCTGAGTTATTGGGCGAGGTACAGGATCGTTTGTCTAAGGAATATGGCGTGCGTGTTGAGACTTTAGTTCTTGATGTGCGTAGTCGAGAGGATGTTGAAAGCAAGGTTCCTGCTGCTATCAAGGCTTTTGGTGGCGTCGATGTGCTCGTAAATAATGCTGGTCTTGCACAAGGGCTTGATCCTTTCCAAGATAGTGCTGTTGATGATGCGGTGACTATGATTGATACCAATGTGAAAGGCCTTTTATATGTAACAAAAGCAGTACTACCTTTTATGATTGATAAAAATGAAGGTCATATTGTAAATATGGGCTCTACTGCAGGCATTTATGCATATCCTAATGGTGCCGTGTACTGCGCTACAAAGGCAGCAGTAAAGACATTAAGTGATGGCATTCGCATGGATACCATAGCTACAGATATTAAGGTTACCACCATTCAACCAGGCATCGTAGAAACTCCATTTAGTGAAGTACGATTCCACGGTGATGCGGAACGAGCTAAAGCTGTCTACGCTGGTATCGATGCAATCCAACCAGAGGATGTGGCCGATGTTGTACTATATGTAACGAACCAACCTAAACGCTTGCAAATCTCTGATGTAACCATCATGGCGAACCAACAAGCGGCAGGCTTTATGGTACATAAGAAATAACAGGCTAAATACTAAGCTTGTTAAAATGATATAGGCAGTATTTATTACTTGAAATCCTATATCATTTAGGATATACTTATTAAGTACGTTTTGGTAAATATAATTTTACAAAACTTATTCTCGGAGATTGTTGTTATGGCAACAAAGATCAAGACATTACTTGTGGCTTCTTTAGCATGTGCAGCTATTGGATCCTTTAGCATTACTAGTGCCCACGATCCATCTGTTAGGGCTAGTTCTGTACCTATGACTGGTGGAATCTCAGTTGAAGCTGCAGAACCAAATCTTATTATGCCTAGCCCCGTACATGTGTTCACTACAGTTAAAGAAGCGGCGGAGTATATGAATATGACACCTCAGATGCCAAAGTTGTTACCTGTAGGTTTCAATATTCAATCTGTCATAACCTTAGAGAAAGACATATTACAAGTTGTTTATGTCTATGAACCTGGTGCGGAGCCATATTATAATCAAGATGGAGGCGCATATATTATATATCGTTCATCTAAGTTAACTGGTGATATCAGTGGTGACCATAAAATTCATAAGGTGATAGAACTAGAACGTGTAGACGGTATGAAGGTTACTTTCAAAGGCAGTGACAACATGGTCTATCTTGCATCGTGGATAAAAGATGGACAAAATCACTCTTTAGATTTTTATCGTCCTGTTACACGAGATGTGGCGAAGGCTATTATCCGTAATATTGGTGAAGAACAATCACATATAAAATAAATGTGTTTTTATAATTTTGTGTTGACCGAAGGGAGATATACCCATGGTTAAAAAATTTGTATTACTAGCAGTTGCATGTGCGTGCGTAGGTTCTTATACTGTTGCTGGTGCACAAGGTACTTTAGATGTAAAACCAGATCCAGCCAAACCTGTAGTTGCAGAACAGGCAGCACCAATGGTTGGTATGCCAAGCCCAATTCATGAATTCGATACTATTGATGAAGCTGCCAAATACATGAATATTATGCCTCATCTACCTAAAGTATTACCTGTAGGCTATAATATTGAGTCTGTAAGCACAATCAATAAAGATGTATTGCAAGTTGTGTATGTTTACCAAGCTGGTGAAGATGCAACTCGCAACCAAGCTGCAGGCAAACGTATCATTTATCGTGTAGCTAATACAACAGGTGATATCAGTGGTGATTATAATGATTACCGCGTAACAGCAACTGAAAAGGTAAACGGTACAAAGGTTACTTTCAAAGGTGGCGAAAAAATGGTATACCTCGCAGGTTGGACGAAAGATGGTCAAACACATGCGATGTACTTTGAGCGCCCTGTAACTCGTGACATGGCGAAAGCGATTATTGCTAATACTGTGGCACCTACAGCACATACAAATACAGCACATACAAAATAATATAACAGTCCAGCCTAGTGGGATAGGCATGCGAGCTGTGGTGAAGCACTCGCATGGACACTGTAAGGGTTTTATATGGAACGGCTCCTCCTATGAGGGGTCGTTTTTGTATATATAACTAAATTTCATAATGAAAATCATTCCAAATACCTATACTGATATATATAGAAATGAGAATAAATGTTATAATACTATGTGACTATTTTGTGATAAAGAAGGCAGGTGATGTGTTGTATCGATTGATATTGCAGCGTTTAGCAAGCATTTTAGGTATTTTATTGGTGGTTACTATCGGTACATTTGTATTGATAAAATTATCACCTATCGACCCTGTGTCGATGAAGTTTAATCTGTTAGGGGCTACACCTGATCCAGTTGTTGTTGCACAGCTACGAGAGCAGTTAGGGCTCAATGATCCTTGGTGGCAGCAATACTTACGTTGGTTAGGTCAAATTATACAAGGTGACTTTGGTGAGTCTATTCTGTATGCTTTGCCAGTGACTACGATTTTAGGTGGTGCTTTACCGAATACATTAGGTCTTGTATCGCTAGCACTTGTTATAGGTATCGCTGTAACTATCCCTCTTGGCATATTAGCTGCAAAATATCAGGATTCCTGGGTGGATCATGGTATCCGTCTAGTTACGTTTTTAGCTTTAGCTATCCCAAGCTTTTGGGTAGGCCTACTGCTATTGTATCTATTTGGTGTCAAATTACAGCTCGTATCTGTGACGAATACAAAGGGCTTTGCTGCCTATGTATTGCCAGCTGTAACCCTAGCCTTATGGCTATGCGGCTTGTATATTCGTCGTTTGCGCAATGCCATTTTAGAAGTATCTCGGCAGCCTTTTGTGCAAGGGGCTCGCGCTTTGGGGCTACCTGAGTGGATGGTGTATACCCGTTATATCTTCCCTTATGTAGGCCTTATGTTATTGCCCATGATGGGGGTAACGATGGGTGCCATGCTAGGTGGGTCTGCCGTTATTGAAATGGTATTCGCCATTAAAGGCTTTGGTTACATGATGGTGCAAGGCATTGTGGCTCGCGATTATGTTTTGATGCAAGGCTACATTATTTGGATTACTATGGTGTTTATCGTGATTAATATTATCATCGATGTCGTGAGCATTTGGCTAAATCCAAAACGAAGAGCCGCTATAAAAGGAGGTTCTTATGAGTAGACAAAAGCCGTATATCTTATATGTTATGTTATGTTTGGCTGCTCTTTGGATTATATTTTTCCTATGTGCTCCTTATATAGCACCATTCGATCCGGAGACGACTAGTGTGGCAGATCGCTTACAAGACATAAGCAGTACTCACTTATTAGGTACTGATCAGTTAGGGCGAGATGTTTGGTCTCGCATCCTCTATGGCGGTAAAGCTTCGTTAGGCATTGCTTTCACCATTATCGGTATCAGCGGTGCTATCGGCATCGTTATTGGCGGATTGGCAGGATTCTCTACACCACGTATCGACCGTTGGTTATCTCGCTTAATTGATTTGGTACTAGGGTTCCCGAATATGGTGATTGCCATTGCTTTCATCGGTATTATGGGGCCGAGCATCACGAATGTCATCCTGTCCCTGTGCATTACTAAATGGGCGGAATATGCGCGTATCACTAGAGGCCTCGTACAGATTGAACGCCATGCGGAGTATATTACCTTTGCTCGCATGTCGGGGGCTTCGAACCTACGAATTCTGAGTCGATATATTTTGCCGAATGTATTGCCGCCGTTGTTGATTGTTATTATTCAACATCTAGGGGAGACTATCATCTTGGTAGCCAGTTTCTCGCTCATCGGAATCGGTGTACAACCGCCAGATCCAGAGTGGGGTGCTATTTTGTTGAGTTCCCGAGATTTTCTACAAACTGCGCCATGGCTGTTAATTTATCCAGGGCTCGCAATTTTTATTACTGTTGTTTTATTTAACTATATTGGCGATGCGTTGCGCGATGCTCTCGATGTATCTCGCTAACGGCGCTGTGTATAGATTTTTATGGTAAAAGTCTCTTTCACAGAGGCGATGTTCAAAAAAGGAGAAGTTATGAAACGTTGGTTATTAGTGTGTCTAACTATGCTGAGCATGGTAGCTCTCTTGGTTGGTTGCGGAAGTGATACGGCTAAAGACGGCAAACAAGGGAAGCATATGAATGTTGGCTTGTATTGGTTTGGTGAAACATTAGATCCAACTCACGAGTGGGATGCGTGGACATTGACGCGTATCGGCGCTGGTGAAACATTGGCAACGGTAACACCAGATATGAAATTTACTCCACAATTAGCAGACTCCTGGGAAAATGTGGACCCTACAACATGGAAATTCCACATCCGTGAAAATGTTAAATTCCATAATGGTACGCCTATGACTCCACAAAAGGTAAAAGAGTCTATCGAGTACACAATGAAACAAAGTGCTCGTTCCGCGAAAGCTGTTAAAATCGAGTCCATCACAGTAGATGGTCAAAACTTGATTATTAAAACAACAGAACCTAATGGTTCCTTGTTAGCTAGCTTAACTGAACCAGCGTTCGTTATCATGGACACTGCAGACCTTAAAGACGTAGCATCTAAACCAGTTCTTACAGGTCCTTATAAAATCACTGCTTTCACAAAAGGTGAAACAATCGAACTCGCTGCCTTCGCAGATTACTGGGGTGGCAAACCAGGTCTTGATACTGTAACAGTAAAAGACATCGAAGATAACAATAAGCGCGCTATGGCGTTGCAATCTAAAGACGTTGATTTAATCCAAAAAGTGGACTCTGCTAACCGCAGCTTGTTCAAAGATGGCTTCAACATTCAAGACGTTGCAGGCGTTCGTGTGCTCATGTTGAAATTGAACCATACTGAATTATCTCCATTACATGACAAAGCTGTACGTTCCGCTATTGCTCATATTATTAACTACGATTCTATGGCGAAAATCATTGGTAACAGTTCTACACAAGGTGCGGCTCCATTCCCACCATCTGCTAATTTAGGTTTTGATTCTATCGCTAATAAACCGATGACAGATGTAGCTAAAGCTGACCAACTTTTGACTCAAGCTGGCTATGCTAAGAATGCAAACGGTATCTATGCTAAAGATGGTAAAGAATTGGCTCTAACTCTTGCTATTTGGGGTAAAGACACAAGCTTATACGAAGAAATTCAACAAGAATTGAAACAAGCTGGCATTGCAGTAACTCTTAAAAAATTACAAGGCGCTGGTGAAGTAGATACACTTGGTACAGATGGCTTTGATATGGTAGAACGTGCTGTGGTTACTATGTCTACAAATGACCCGTACTGGTACCTCAGCTTGTTCTACAAAACTGGTGCGAAATCAAACGTTGGTGCTTACTCCAACCCTCAAGTAGACGCATTAATCGATCAATTGTCCGTAACATTTAATCAAAATGAACGATCTAATATTGCAAAACAAGCGCAACAATTGCTAGTTGATGACGTAGCAGATATCTACTTGATGTATCCAAGTGCAACTGTTGTATCTACTACAAAGGTTAAAAATGTACCAGTACATCCAATCGATTACTACTTATTAACAAAGGATTCTACTATTGAATAAATCTGATTGTATCGTATTTGATAATGTATCGATTTCATACGGTTCGGAGCAAGCGGTACGGAATGTATCCTTCTCCGTGCCTACTGGTGAGGTCTTTGCTATCGTTGGTGAGAGTGGCTCTGGTAAATCTACGCTAGTTCGCGCCGCCTTTGGCATGTTGAAACAAGCTACTATTAGTGGTCAAATCCTCTTAGATGGTAGCGATGTTTCTACCTTGAAAGCCAGTGATTGGCGGCAATTGCGGGGCACCAAGATTTCCATGATCTTTCAAAATCCTAGCGCCTATTTAAATCCAAATCGCACCGTAGAAAATCACTTCAAAGATTTGTTCCGTGCTCATGGTGAAAGCTATGAAATAGCTCGCGTCATCGACATGCTGAAGTTAGTTCATCTCAATGATGGTGAGCGGATTTTACAGTCTTATCCGTTTCAATTGAGCGGTGGTATGCAACAGCGACTAGCTATAGCCTTAAGTCTCATCTTGAAGCCGAGCATCGTATTTGCCGACGAACCAACTAGTGCTCTGGATATGCTCGTGCAAGCCTCTGTATTAGACCTTATGAAAGAGGTAACACAAGCTCTTGGAGCAACGGTGATTATCGTAACTCATAATATCAAGTCGGCCGCGCGAATTGCCAATAGCATTGGCGTTATGAATAAGGGACAGCTCGTTGAAGTAGGATCCACCGAAGAGGTTATGGCATGTCCAAAAGATGAGTATACTCGCGTCTTGTTAGATTCTGTAACGAAAGTGGTGTAGTATGATTCAACTCGAGAATATCTGTAAACAATATACAAACCACAATCATACGGTCCGCGCTGTAGATAACGTATCCTTTTCCGTGGCTCCCAATGAACGCGTAGGCATTGCTGGTGGTAGTGGCTCTGGTAAAAGTACGCTGCTTAGGATGATTGCCATGCTAGAAAAACCTACATCTGGCACCTTGCGACTCCTTGGTGAGGATATCCATTCCATTCAACATCATAGGGATATATATCGCTCTATGCAGATGATGTTCCAAAATCCTTTAGCGGTGATTCCGCCTAGGATGAATTTAGAAGAATTTCTCTTAGAGCCGTATATCAACTATGGTCTCATGGATGTGGCGGCAGCAAAGGACGATATCCGCAAATGGATTCAACATGTAGACCTGCCTGAAACGATCGTTAACAAATACCCGCATGAGGTCAGCGGCGGTCAACTACAACGCGTTGTATTAGCACGAATCATGCTGATGAACCCGAAACTAGTACTCTTTGATGAACCTACATCAGCCCTTGATGCGGTGAACCAAAAACTAGTGCTAGACCTCTTACAAAAACTACATAAGGAACAACCCTTCGGCTACGTATTCGTCAGCCATGACATAGGCCTGTTACAAGCCGTAACAGATCGAATCATTGTCATGAAAGATGGGCAAATCGTAGAAACTATCGAATCAAAACGACTTAAAGAAGCGGTACATCCATATACACAAGCACTTGTGGAAGCAAGTTTATAAAGAAAAGCCCCTGTTTGGATATGCTATTTTTACTGGAGAACCAGTAAAGGTAGTACATATCAATATCAGATAGGGGCTTTTCTTTATAAAACATATGATATAACGATAAATTGATATATCGCGAAATTACGATATAATAATGTTAGAGGTGATTAAAGATGAATCAATTAGAGATCTTTAAAGCACTTGCTAATGAATCACGTCTACAGATTCTATTTTGGTTAAAAGATCCAAAGCGTTACTTTACACATCAAGAACCGGTAGACATGGTGGAAGTCGGCGTCTGTGTAGGTCAAATTCAGCTCAAATTAGGCGTTACCCAATCGACAGCGTCTCAATATTTATCTGTATTGCAAAAGGCAGATTTGGTGATTGCCACACGAATTGGTAAATGGACCTATTACCGTCGCAACGAGGAAACCATTGTAGAATTAGCAAAGTTGGTAGAAACTGAATTATAAAAGAGCATGAATATATAACACATAAGTATGTGTCACAGAATTACTAGGCTGATGATTGTATTGGTAACACTAGTATACTGATAACACAGTTATTGATACGATGTGTACTATCTAGAGAGTGTGATTATATAGGATTGCTTTTTTATTAATTTAACATATCGGCAATTCGCAATATGTGAATGTGAAAATATAATTCAGTCATCAGCTAGATGTATATCATATAAAATTCCTATAGTATTAGGAGAAAGAGGCTATAATGGCACAACATAACTTAACAGATACAATTACATTCCGTCGTGGCTTAACGATTTCTAATCGCATTGCCTTGGCTCCGATGCAAACTCAATCTGCATTAGAGGGTGGCTATGCAAGTAATGATACGGTCCGTTATTACAATCATCGTTCTAAGGCAGCAGGCCTATTGATTACTGAGTTCCATTATGTTAGTGAAAGTGGTGGCCCAGCTTATATGCCTGGCTATCCATCTCAAATGGGCATTTACTCTGATGTTCATTTAGAAGGGGCTAAGAAAATTGCACAAGCTTTAAAGAAAGATGGCAATAAAGCGGTTATGCAGATTCATCACGGTGGACGCATGGCGATTGGTCGTTTTATTAATCATCAAGACGTTGTAGCACCTAGCGACTTACAACGTAAGTTCCCTGTTCGTGCTCTTACTGAAAGTGAAATTGAAGAGATCATTGCAGACTTTGGTCGCGCTACAAAACGAGCTATTGAAGCGGGCTTTGATGGTGTAGAAATCCACGGTGCTAACCATTATTTATTGCAACAATTCTTCTCTGTATTAACAAACCACCGTACAGATAAATGGGGCGGGTCTTTAGAAAATCGCATGCGTTTCCCATTAGCCGTTGTGCGTGAAGTAAAACGCGTAGTAGCAGAAGCGGGCGTACAAAACTTCATCATTGGCTACCGTTTGAGCCCAGAAGAAATCCACGGTACAGATATTGGCTATACTTATAAAGAATCCCTTCAACTGGTAGAGGCTATCGTAAAAGAAGAGTTAGATTACATCCACTTATCCTTATGGGGTGGCTATGATTCAAAACCAGAAGGTGCTGATGAATCCTTTGGCTCTTTATTCAAAGCTGTTCTAGATGATGAAACAAAACTTATCATTGTAGGCAATATCTTCAGTGAAGAATCAGCTCGTGATGCGGTAGAAAACTATACAGATATTATCGCTGTAGGCCGCGGTACTTTGGTAGATCCTGAATTTGGTCAAAAAATTATGGACGGTAAAGGTGATACCATCGTTCACGAAGTAACTCCAGAACATGTTCCAAACATGCACCTAACACCAGGCCTATTTGAGGCCTTCACACGTACTGACTCCTTGGGCTTGCCACCACTACTAGGTGCAGAATCCATCTACGACCAACATAGAGGTACATACGATAACCATCCACTAGCAATTCCATATGCGGAACAATAAATAGCAAACATCAACTAAATTAGTAAAAAAATTTAGTAAATAATTTTGTAAATAACTTCGTAAATAAACTCATAAAAAACACAGATTATTAAGTAAATTTTTTAGTTAAATAATCGAATCACAATACATAAAACTATACACCCATACACCCATAAATAACTTGTGTAAGTAAGTTTGTAAAATAAGAGGCTGTAGCAGAATACAATTATAACGTATTCTGCTACAGCCTTTTTGTGGATTATATTTTGTTTATTACTTTTATAAATTAATAATTCTTATATATGCAGGATATTTAGTTAAGGTGTAGAAATATAATAGTATATGGATTAAAATAGTGAAACTTTTATAGTTTGCTTATAATTTAATATTAGTAGGGAGGTGTCTATGTGGTTTAAAATATTTTCCTAAAGAAATAGATATAAATGTAAAGAATTATTTAAATTAATATAGAAGGGCTAGATTAGATTGAGAATTAAAAATGTTCTAATTAAAAATTCCGATCTATTAAGACTGGAGAGTTTGCGATTGATAATATAGCAGCTTTAGTAGGAGAAAATAATTCTGGAAAGACAAGTGTCCTTAGAGCTTTAAATGCAGTATTTAATTATTTGGATGAAGAGCCTTACTTTAGAAATGAGAGTCATAAATACTCTTCTAGAGCAAATACACATATTAAGATTACACTTATAGATGAGAATAATTCTTTTGGTAAAAAAGTTTTTTTGAAAATGGGGAGATCATAATTGAGTTTCTCTATAAATATAGTACTAGAAAAAGAAGTATAGTAATTAAAAATTCTCAAGGGATTAAGCTTGAAGATACGTCTATTGATTTTATAGATGAAATCAATAAATATATTAATTATGTATATATTTCTACTAATAGAAGTGATAATAATACTATTTGGTCTGAAGAATCGCTATTTAAAAGACTTTTAGTTTCATATATGAATAAGCATACAGAACGTAGAGATCGACTTTCTTCTAGCGTAAAAAAAGCAAGTAATAAAATATATGAAAATGCATTAAAACAGTTAGAGATTCAATTAGATAAGCTTCACTTACAAAATAAACCAATAGAATATAAATTGAATTTTGATGAAAATATAGATTATCTTTCATTGTTAAATAAAGTCAATATTTCTATATCTAATAATGGAGATTGTTTTTTATTAAGAGATTGGGGAAGTGGAACTAAAAGTTTAGCGATTATAGCAATGCATAGAGCATTGGCTCAAATTAATGGAACTAGTATAGTTTTAGGGATAGAAGAGCCTGAAATGAACTTACATCCGCAAGCACAAAAAAGGTTTATTCAATCATTAAAGAATTCAATCGAAGATGGTCATAATGAAGTCCAAATACTTTTTACTACTCATTCAACAGTATTGATTGATGAATTGCATCCTGAGCAAATTTTATTAGTAAAGCGTGTTGTTGACAGTAGTAGAAATTTTCATAGTGAGATTCGATATTTATCAAAGAAGTTTTGGGAAAGAAGTCATGTATCATATAGCGGATATAAAAATTTTTATGATGTCAAAAATAGTGAGTTTTATTTTTCAAAATATGTCATTATATGTGAGAGTTCAACAGATGAAAAAGTTTTAAGATGTTTAGTGGGAGATGCGTTAAGGGCTGAGATGGCAGATATATCTATTATTAACCTAGGAGGGGTTAATAATTTGAATTATGCTATCTATTTACTTAAGGATTTAGATATTCCTTTTATTACTGTTCTTGATAAAGATTTTTTCTTTGATTATAAAAATGATAAGTTAGAAAAAAGTAGAGACAATAAAGGCTTTCCAAAGTATAAAAGTACCATGACTACAGTTCCTCAAAAAAGGAAAGTAATCGATGATTTTTTAAAAAATAAAACTATAGAGAATGCAGAGAAAAATGTAAATCAATTCAGGTTATTATGGAAAAATTTGGCTGATAATAGGTTTCTAATTATGAAATATTCTCTTGAAGTTGATTTAATTTTGTCCAGTAAAGCACGTAATAAATATATAGAATTATTGAATAAATCAAATTCTGAGGATATTACAAAAACTTTATTATGTGAATGTATGGGGGCAATAAAAAAACGTGAGAATATTTTACAGGTGCTAAATACATTAGAGCCAAGAGAATATCCAGAAAGTTATAAAAAGATAAAGAATTTTATTATTAAGGATGTAAAGAATCATATTAATAATAATTGAGTAGTATTAGTAATATAAAATAATATAGTTTGAAATAAAAAATAACTCCTCATAAAATAAAGGAGTTATTTTTTAGAAATTATTCAATCTCCGCTTTCAAATCGATAACGTGTTTACATGCCACACAGCCAGGGCAGTCGCATAGTTCTGCACCTTCTGCTTTGATGTCTTTAGCGTGTTGTAAAAGATTAGCAGCGCCTTCTTCACCAAGGATTTGTACAGCCAGTTCAGAGCCTGCAAAGCCGATTGTTTCATCGATAAGCGCAATGTTTTGCTCTGCTACAGATACGAGTTGTTTTGTAAGTTCTTCTTGTTTAGGTGTACCTTCTGCGTTGATCCAAGATTGAGCAAATTCCTTTACTGTTTCATTGCTTGTAGGTGCATCTAATAATGCTTGTACGAGTTGTATTAATTGTGTATGTGTCATGATTATTTCCTCCATATAATTACTAACTATAGTTTTGGAATAGTGCATTTAGTATCATATGAGCACCTGTTCCTTTTGTTGAATTCATTATAACACCTACAATAATTTTGAATAGTTGAATGATTTGCGATAGATACTATCAAATGTGATAGATTTGTAATGATAGCTGTTTCAAATTTTAGTGATATAATTTACTTGATATATAGTTTGTTTACAGGGGAATATATCATGAAAAAGGTTGTATGTGCGTTAGCTACGCTAGCTTTTATAGGTTCCATCAATGTTGTGTTCGCAGATGACTTGATGAGATTCCGGCTTAATGGTAATTCGATTTATAATCAGCCTTATGGTGATCGTAATGAGTTCCCATGTCCTGATGGGATGGGTAGTTGTAGTATGACTGATAGTGATTATAGAAGCATTCGTAAGGGTCAATCGCTAGAGATGTTTGATACTGTATATGAGGCTAAGCAACATTTGAACTTTAAACCGCAGTTGCCAAGTGGATTAGAGGGGTTTCGTCCTATACATGTATCCATTGTAGATCACGATGTATTACAAGTCGTGTATGCCTATCATGAGATTTTAAAAGGAACATATTTTGACCGTGTCGATGATATGCCGAAATATATTAAGTATCGTGTATCGACTCTATCAGGTAATATCGCAGGCGATTATAAGGATTACTTATCTCAGAAAAACGATGTTGTAAATGGAATGACGATAACCTATCGAATGGTGGATGACGCCGTTTACTTAGCTTCTTGGGAGTATGAAAAACAGAACCATGTGTTCTTATTTAATGAGCCAGTTTCTGTTGAGCGTGCTAGAGAAATGATTAACAGTGTAAGTACTAATTAAGTTTATTACTGTACTATCTTTTTAAGCCTGATTAGCTTATAATATACATATAAAGAGAGCCCATTAACGTGATTAGGGCGTTAGGCTCATCTAAAACTGAACAAAATTATGATGACGCCTAACGTGTTAGAGGACTGCACTCCTCTATACGTTAGGCGTTTATCGTTGTACTACTTAACTAGTGCAATGATAGTGACTACTGATAACAGAACTATGATAATTACATAGGTAACTTCATGATTTGTCATAGTATCACCTCCTCGCGGAGATGAACCTAACTCACGTCAACGGACTCTCTTCGTAATAAGTATAGCAAAATACTCTTTACACAAATAGCGATATACAGTTCTCTTTGTTGTGATTTATATTAAAAATAACGGAGCTTATATGAACACAGATAATTATAAGATTTCAACGTTGCCATATATAGAAAATGCTAGTAATGAGATAATGGAAAAGTACAATATAAAAGCGCATTATGAAACGGAACCGCCTCATGGAGATGCTATATATTCTATTTCTATAAAGGGAAAAGCATTGCCATTTTGGATTTATGGTAGGGATGTTACTTTCATAGGTAGTAGTATGGTTATGGTGGAGTCTGTAAGATGCAAAACCTGGGATCCCATTGAAACCATTATTATTGATTTAGAGAATGAAGTATATGCTAATCTTAAGGAATGGTATACAGATATTTCATTTGTTAATAATCGAATAGTGCTTACTAATCAAGTTGTAAAAATGGATAAACGAATTCTAAATAATTTTGAGGATTTAAATTGGATAAGTTTTTAAGATTGATTGAGTAGAGGTCGCATTGATTATATTATAGTGAAGTGTTATTCTATATATGACAAGGGATGTCAATATGTGACATGGTCTCATATGAACGAAAAAATAGCAGGGCGGCCACCCTGCTATTTTTATTGTGCTAGTTATAAATGAGAATGTATCATATTCATTTTATTTTAATTGACATAACTCTATAGAATACCGTATAATACCTTTATATCTTAAAACGAGCTATGAATGGGTATAAAGGTTTACAGATCCTGCTTTCAGAGAGTTGCCGGTTGGTGCGAGGCAATAGAGGTTGTACGCTGACACTCTCCCGTGAGCTTTGGTGGCGAATACAGCAGTAGTCATCGACGGTGGTTCCGTTATACCCGAAACGAGTCCCAATTAGGGTGGTACCGTGTTATGAATATAACGCCCCTTTGAGCAACGACAGTTGTTCTGAGGGGCTTTTTTTATTGTAAAAGTCTAGTAAAATTACTAATTTGATGTATCTATGTTGGCTTCAGACGAAATAGCGTTGAAATCAGCGATTTTACTAAACTTTCACAATTGATAGATATAATAAAGTGTTATGTTTTATTAGTATAGAAAAGGTGAAGATTATGGATCAAAATCACGTATATTTCTTCGATACAACCCTTCGTGATGGGGAACAAACACCAGGTGTGTCTTTACAAACTCCTGAAAAAATTGAAATTGCGAAAGGCCTAGTACGCCTCGGCATCGATGTAATCGAGGCTGGTTTCCCAGCAGCATCCCCTGGGGATTTTGAAGCAGTACAAACGATTGCACGCGAAGTGAAAGGCGCAACAATTTGTGCGTTGGCACGTGCTAATGAAAAGGACGTACAAAAAGCGATTGATGCATTGAAAGATGCGGAACGTAGCCGTTTGCATGTATTCATTGCTATTTCTGAACTTCATATGGAATATAAATTAAAAATGACTCGCCAAGAGGTATTGGATAAGGTTAAATCCGTATTGGCATATGCAAAAGGTAAGGTTGATGAAATCGAGTTCTCCGGTGAAGATGCGGCACGCTCTGATTTAGATTTCGCATGCCAAGTATTTGGTGTTGCCATTGCTGGTGGTGCAACAATTATTAATGTACCAGACACAGTAGGTTATATGAACCCTAATGAGTTCGGTGATAAAATCCGCTATATTAAAGAACATACACCAGGTATTGAAAATGCCATAATCTCCGTTCATTGTCATGATGACTTAGGTCTTGCTAATGCAAATACGTTAGCTGCTATTAAAGCAGGCGCACGCCAAGTAGAAGGCACAATTAATGGCCTAGGCGAACGGGCTGGTAACGTAGCGATTGAAGAAGTTGTAATGGCTCTTAAAACACGCCATGATTACTTCGGCGACCTTCAAGTGAACATCGATACAAAACAATTTACAAAAGTTTCTAAACTAGTAAGTCGTTTGACAGGTGTCGTAGTTCCACCAAACAAACCAATCGTTGGCTCTAATGCCTTTGCTCATGAGTCTGGTATTCACCAACATGGTATGATGAGCAACCCTGAAACATATGAAATCATGACTCCTGAGTCCGTAGGGGCTGAAAAAACAGACCTCGTATTGGGTAAACACTCTGGCCGTCATGCGTTCGCTGATCATTTGGCAAAACTTGGTTTCCAATCTTTCACAGAAGAGAAAATCAACGACCTCTTCGCTAAATTCAAAGAATTGGCAGACCGCAAAAAACAAGTATACGATGATGACATTATCGCGCTTGTAGTAGATAACTTACATCACAAAAAAGCATTCGAGCTTGTGGCTCAATACTATAAACTTGGTGAAAAAGGCTACGCCTATGCTGACGTTCGTCTCATGACCCCAGAAGGCGAAAAAGCCGATGCTGCGGTCGGTGATGGTCCAGTAGACGCATCCCTTAAAGCTGTTGAACGTGTGGTTGGCTTGCCAATTAGCTTAAAAGATTACCAAATCCGTGCCATCACAGCCGGTAAAGATGCCCTTGGGGAAGCAACCCTTAAGGTAGAATACAACGGTCGCTTGTACCATGGTCGTGGTATTAGCACCGATATCGTTAAATCAAGTGTGAACGCATATATTAATGCAGTAAACTCAGTATTCCTAGCTATGGAGCTAGAACAAGAGGAGGAAAAATAATATGGGTATGACCATTACTGAAAAGAATATGGCTCGCCACGCGGGTCTTGATGTTGTAAAACCGGGCCAAATCATCGAATGTCATTTGGATGCTGTTTTGATGAACGACATCACATTCCCACCAGCGCGTAAAGAGTTCTTAAAAATCGGCAAACCTGTATTTGACCGTCATAAAATCTACTTGGTGCCTGACCACTTCACACCAAACAAAGATATTCAATCTGCTACACAAGCGAAAGTTATGCGCGATTTTGTACGCGAACATGGCATTACAAACTACTTTGAAGTGGGTCGTATGGGTATTGAGCACGTTATTTTGCCAGAAAAAGGCCTTATCGGTCCTGGGGAAATGATGATCGGTGCTGATTCCCACACTTGTACATATGGTGCGGTAAATGCATTCTCCACAGGCGTAGGCTCCACTGATGCGGGCGTTGCTATGGCAGAAGGTAAAACTTGGTTCAAAGTGCCTGAAACAATTAAGGTTGAGCTTATCGGCAAACCTAACAAATGGGTAACTGGTAAAGACGTAATCCTTGATTTAATCGGTAAAATCGGCGTAGATGGCGCTCGTTACATGGCTCTTGAATTCGCTGGCGAAGGCGTACAACATATGACTATGGCTGACCGTCTTACAATCTGCAACATGGCTATCGAAGCTGGCGGTAAATGTGGCGTATTCCCATATGATGAAATTACTGAAGCATACATTAAAGGTCGCGTAAATCGTCCTGTAGAACCTATTAATCCTGACCCTGATGCAGTATATGCTCAAACTGTGACAATCGATTTGTCCAAATTGCAACCAGTGGTAGCATTCCCTCATTTGCCATCTAACACACATTACATCAACGAGATCGACAAAGATATTAAAATCGACCAAGTTATCATCGGTTCCTGTACAAATGGCCGTTATGAAGACTTGGTGGCAGCTGCAGAAATCTTCAAAGGTCGCAAAGTAGCTCCATTCGTTCGTTGTATTGTAATTCCTGGTTCCCAAGATGTATACGACCAAGCTATGAAAGATGGTTTATTGGACATCTTCATTCAAGCTGACTGCGCAGTGTCCACGCCAACATGTGGTCCTTGCCTAGGTGGTTACATGGGTATCATGGCTGAAGGGGAACGCACAGTTTCCACAACAAACCGTAACTTCCGTGGTCGTATGGGTCACGTTGATTCTGAAGTATATTTGGCAAGCCCTTACGTGGCGGCAGCAAGTGCTGTATTAGGCCGCATTGCAGGCCCTGAGGAGGTTTAATATGGATTTTGAAAGCAAAAAAATCTGGCGCTACGGCGACGATGTAGATACAGACGTAATCATTCCGGCTCGTTACTTGGCGATTGCTGACTGGAACGAATTGGCTGAACATGCGATGGAGGACATTGATACTACATTTGCTCCAAACGTGAAAGCTGGCGAAATCATGGTAGCTGGCAAAAACTTTGGTTGCGGTTCCTCCCGTGAACACGCACCAGGCGTTATCAAAGCGAAAGGCGTGCCTGTTATCGTAGCACACTCCTTTGCACGTATCTTCTTCCGTAATGCTATCAACATCGGTTTACCAGTAGTTGAAATCGGAGAACAAGTGGATCGCATTGAAGCAGGCGACGCTATTGGCGTAGACTTATCTAAAGGTATCGTGTACAACTTGACTAAAAACGAACAATACCAAGGGACTGAGTTGCCACAATTCATTCAAGACATTGCGGCAGCTGGCGGTCTTGTAAACTTTGCGAAAAACCGTAAATAATACTACGTTGCCGATCCTCGGTGATGCGCTGCCGCTCCAGCTAGCTTAACGGTCTGCGGCGTAGCCTTGACCTACTAAAGTCGCGTTAGCGCATGCACCTCGGCTCTACATATTTATCTTTTAAGGTTTTGAGCAAAATTAAAATCCCTTTAGCTAGCAATATGTTGAATGACTTATGGCGGAGGGAAATTACATATATTGGAGAGGTAATATGAGCGAAAAGAATATCGTATTGATTCCTGGTGATGGTATCGGTACTGAGATTATTGCTGCAGCGAAGGCTGTGTGTGATGTGGCTTTTGAGAAAGCTAATGTAAAGGTAAATTGGATTGATAAAAAAGCGGGCGGTGCGTCTATTGATGCATACGGTGTGCCTTTGACTGAGGATACGATTGAGGCTTGTAAAGCAGCTGATGCTGTTTTACTTGGTGCTGTAGGCGGCCCTAAATGGGATAATATAGATCCTTCTATCCGTCCTGAGAAAGCAATCCTTGGTCTTCGTAAGGAGCTTGGTTTGTTCTGTAACTTGCGTCCTGTAAAAATCTATCCATCCTTGCAAGAGTATTCTCCTCTTAAAAAGGAACTCGTACAAGATGTAGATTTTGTTATCGTTCGTGAGTTGACTGGCGGTATTTACTTCGGTGAACGGGAAGAGGCACAAGGTGAAGGTGCTAACGAGTTTGCTTGGGATAAAGAAACATACAGCCGTTACGAAGTAGAGCGCATCATGGACATCGCTATGGAAACAGCTCGCAAACGCAATAAAAAGGTTGTATCCGTAGATAAAGCAAATGTATTGGCTTCTTCTCGTTTGTGGCGTAAAATCGCTCAAGAGAAAGCGGCAGCTAATCCAGACATCGCAACAGATTACTTCTACGTAGATAATACAGCGATGCAACTCGTTGTAAATCCTGCACAATTCGACGTTATCGTTACAACAAACTTGTTCGGCGATATCTTGTCTGACGAAGGCGCTGTTATTTCTGGTTCTATCGGACTTTTACCATCTGCATCCATGGGTACAGGCACTGCATTGTACGAGCCTATCCACGGTTCCGCACCAGATATTATGGGCCAAAACTTGGCGAATCCATTGGGCACAATCTTGTCCGCAGCTATGATGTGCCGTCACTCTCTTGATTTACCTCAAGTGGCTGACGCTATTGAAAAAGCTGTTGAACAAGTGCTCGTTGATGGTTATCGCACAGGCGATATCTACCGCGAAGGGTTAAAACGTGTAGGTACCACAGAAATGGCGCAAGCTGTAATCGAACGATTATAAGATCAGTGCGAGTTAGTACGTACTGATGTATTGAAGAGAGGGTAGTAAGGCCCTCTCTTTTTTGTGGGAGGCGTTATGTTACCATATTTTTTACTAGCTTTATCTATAGGGCTTGAATTATTTGCAACGACCATGTTGAAAGCGTCTGATGGGTTTACGAGACCGTTACAGACTATTGCTTGTGTATGTGGCTATGTAGGATCTTTCTATACGTTGACGCATGTACTGAAATATATTCCACTCAGCGTTACCTATGCTACCTGGTCTGGCGTAGGCCTCGTGGTGACAGCACTCATTTCTGTCTTTATCTTTAGTGAAGGCTATAATATGTACACTATTTTGGGTATAGGTCTTATTGTAGTTGGTGTTGTTATCCTTAACTTGTGGGGCAGTGTAGGAAACTAAAAATATTGCTAGTTTTAATCTCATGAATTAGAATAATGTAGATGTAGATGTAGATGTAGATGTAGATGTAGATGTAGATGTAGATGTAGATGTAGATGTAAGAGATTCTTTAAGGAGGCCTTTATGAATTCTTCGATGTATCGAAATTTAACCATTACTGCTTTGTTGATGGCGTTAGCCATCATGATTCCTATTATGATGCCTTTGAAAGTCGTTATACCGCCGGCTTCGTATACACTGGCTAGTCACGTGCCTATATTCCTAGCCATGTTCTTGTCTCGTAAGATGGCTGCTTGCGTTGTTATCGGCTCTACGCTAGGTTTCTTTGTAGCTGGCTTCCCTATCGTTATCGTTATGCGCGCTGCATCTCATATCATCTTTGCTTTGATGGGGGCCTATTATATTAAACACCATCCAGGCGTATTGACTGGGGCTCTATCCTTTGCTACGTTCAACCTTGTATGTGCCATCGTTCACGCTATCGGTGAAGTATTAGCATGCCTCTTGTTCTATACTACGACTACGATGCCGAATATCGATCTAATCTACGTCGTATTCGTTCTTGTAGGCGGTGGTACTATCATTCATAGCATGGTTGATGGATATATTGCATTATACATCTATAAAGCTATCCCAGGATTATCTAAGCCTGAGAATAAATAATTGGACGTTATCTTAGCTTATTTAAGCTAGATAATAAACAACCCGCTATTAAAACTGCATATGCTCGTAACCGCTCATAGGAAATCTATTGTACGCTAATGTATAGAATTTGATTATCTATGAGTGGTTTTTTAGAATAATTATCAAATCTGTACCTACAGATACAGACTTAATTATGCGATATGGTTATAATAAAATCATAGTTAATGACCGAGTTGTGATATATGCATAGGTATATAGATAGGTACATATACAGAGATACCACATAGGCCATACATATTGTTAATTGTGAAAGACTTTCACAAGAATTATGGAGGTAATTATGAGAAAGCATATAAAAAATAACGTATCTTGGGTTGGTAAAATTGATTGGGAATTGCAAGAATTTCACGGTTCTGATTACAGTATTAATAATGGATCTAGCCAAAATGCATACTTGATTGAAGAGGAGAAAACCGTCCTCATCGATACCGTATGGAAACCTCATTCTTCAGAGTTTATCGATAATTTGGAATCTGAAATTGATCTAAACAAGATTGATTTTATCGTATGTAATCACGGCGAAGTCGATCACAGCGGTTCCTTACCTGCATTGATGGAAAAGATTCCTAATACTCCGATTTACTGTACAGAAAATGCCGTTAAGTCCTTGGTTGGTCAATATCATCATCCAGAATGGAATTTTAAGACTGTGAAGACAGGTGATTCTGTAGATATCGGCAACGGTAAATCTTTGGTATTCGTAGAAATGCGCATGCTCCATTGGCCTGACTCTATGGCAACCTATATGACTGGCGATAATATTTTGTTCTCTAACGATGCGTTCGGACAACATTTTGCGGTAGAAGAATTATGGGCCGATAAGGCTGATCAATGCCGCTTATGGGCAGAGGCGATGAAATATTACGCCAATATTTTGAATCCATTCTCTCCATTGGTAAAAGCTAAGGTTGAAGAAATTCAAAAGCTCAACTTGCCAATTGATATTATCGCTACTAGCCATGGTGCAATTTGGCGTGAAAACCCAATGCAAATCGTAGAAAAATACTACGAATGGTCTCAAGCATACCAAGAAGACCAAATTACAGTCGTATATGACACTATGTGGGATGGTACAAAGAAATTAGCCCATAAAATTGCTGATGAGATTGCTAAACAATCTCCTGATACACGGGTTAAAATCTTTAACATCAGTAAAACCAATAAGAATGACATCATGACAGAAGTATTCAAATCAAAAGCGATTGCCGTTGGTTCTCCGACAGTAGGGAATAGTGTTATTTCTTCTGTAGCTGGTTGGCTCGACTTTTTGCGTGAATTGAAGTTCAAAAATAAAAAGGCTGCCGTATTTGGTACCTACGGTTGGTCTGGTGAATCTACAAAGGTACTTCGTGAAGAATTAACTAAATATGGTTTCTCCGTGGTAGAACCTGAAATTAAATGTAACTGGAACCCAGATGCAGATGATTTTGGGAAAGCAGAAGAACTTGTAAAAGCATTATTAGCTTAATATATATAGCTCCTAACGTTCATATAACGTCGGAGCTTTTTGTCTTTATGATACATATGGATCTATATGGGTGATGTATATATTGTTGAAGCTTCATTATTGAAAACTTATGCGGATATTTTGGGTGATATGTGTATACTTATCAACTTATTCAAGTAGATATAGCATACTATTAATGATAAAAATAAAATTATTATAAAATTCAGAAAAATGATTAATTATTCTCTTAACGGAATTTCAGAAAGTGTTCATGAAATTAATATGAATAAGGGCTGATAGATAATTTGAAATATTTATAAAGCTTATTAAAGTTATGATTATTTATAAGTTATACAAAGTATATTCTGTAGAATCCTTAAAATGCTGTGATTTTTCTTACTCATCATTAAAATTGATGAGCATATCAATACAATAAAGAATGCCAGTAATCATGCTATTTTTCGCTATTATGAAGAGTTATTAATGAACTTTATATGGAAAAAAGGCTTGTTTATATCGTAAAACTTTGATATGCTATGCGAGTAATCAACAATATAAATTTTTCTTAAAATGAATTGAATATATTTCTTAGCTCAAAATAAGAAGTATATTTTATCAGCCCGAGGAGAGAGGCGGAACTTAGAGAGAATGAAAAATTGTATTGTGTTTGGTTAAGAATTTTAATTTAGTGAGGGTGTAAGATGAGAGAAAACAAACATTCCAAAAAATTAGCGTTTGCTGTATTGGCTGCAGCTGCGGCAGTAGGTACTGCTGTTGCTCCTGTTAGTGCAGCAACACCTGTATCTACAGCAGATGGTTTTATTTTTGCAGCCGTAGGTGATCAAGCTGGTCAAACTCCAGATACTACACATAATAGTGTTTCTTATGGTACTGTTGCAGGTGGTACAGCTACAAGCATCGCTGTAGGTCAAGGTAATACAATCACAAGCGCTAATGGTTCTAGCAGTGCATACGGTAACCAAAACTCCATTAATGGTAACCAAGCTAACGCATTTGGCGATGGCAATACTGTAACAGGTGCATTTGCGCAAGCTTTCGGTGATAGCAACGTGATCAACGGTACAAATGCTATCGGTTATGGTTATCACAATACTGTAGCTGGTACAACTACTAACTACCGTGATCGTACTTTTGATAATGAATCTGATGCAGCTACACTTTTGAAAAACGGCAATTGGAATAGCAACTCCGTAGCTATCGGTTCCCAAAATACTGCATTAGGTAGCTCTGCATTGGCAGTAGGTAACGAAGCAAAAGCTCAAATGAGCGAAACAATCGCTATCGGTCATGAAGCTCAAGCTGATAAAACTTGGGGTATCGCAATCGGTACTCGTGCACATGCTTCCGATGTACGTTCTTTAGCACTTGGTCACCAAGCAAAATCCGCTGGTTACAAAGCTAATGCTATCGGTGCTGATGCGGAAGCAAATGGCAACCATGCTAATGCTATTGGTTCCTCTGCAAAAGCTGCTGGCGATCATGCACAAGCATTCGGTGCTGGTGCTCAAGCAACAGGCGTACGCACTAACGTATTTGGTTCTGATGCAACTGCAACTGCTGATTACAGCATTGCAATCGGTAACAAAGCTAATGCATCCACTGAAAACTCCATTGCATTAGGTGCTAATTCTACTACTCGTTCTGCAACAAATGTAACTAGCGCAACTGTAGCTGGTCATACATATGGTGGTTTCGCAGGTACTAGCCCTGTAGGTTCTGTATCTGTTGGTAATGCTGGCGGCGAACGCCAAATCCACAATGTAGCAGCTGGTAAAATTTCCGCTGATTCTACAGATGCTGTAAACGGTAGCCAATTGTACTCCGTAGCAAATGATTTACAAACTCAAATCAACAACTCCACACCAGGTCAAATCAACAATAATATTACTAACTTGAACAACCGAGTTGGCAATGTTGAAAAACGCGTTAATAAAGTAGGTGCAGGTTCTGCTGCATTGGCTGCTTTACATCCATTGGACTTCAATCCAGATGACAAATGGACAATCGCTGCTGGTTATGGTCACTACCACAATGCTAACTCCGCTGCATTGGGTGCTTTCTACCGTCCTAACGAAGACACAATGTTCTCCGTTGGTGGTACTGTAGGTACTGGCGAAACTCAATTGAACGCTGGCGTATCTCTTCGTCTTGGTAAACGTTCTCCTGAGTCCCGCTCTCGCGTAGCTATGGGCCGTGAAATTGCTGAATTGAATGCACGTCTTCAAGATATGGAAAACAAATATAACAACTTGTTACAAATCTTGACTCCACATGCAATTGATCCTAGCAAAACTGCTGAATTCCCAGACGTTCCTCGTAACCACTGGGCTTACCAATACATTAGCCAATTGGCTGGTAATGGTATCCTTGTTGGCTACCCTGATGGCACATTCAAAGGCGACGTTAAGATGACTCGTTACGAATTCGCTACTATGTTGTACCGTGCACTTCAAAATGGTGCTCCTATCGATGACAACATGAAACGTGCTATGAACGAATTTGGTCCTGAATTACAAAATATTCGTCTTAACCACTTCCGTGTTGACCGTATTTCTGGTGCTGACAACGATCGTCATAAAACAGAACGTGTTCGCGTTAACAATGAACCTAAAACTCAACGCGACGTATACGGTTCCCGTATTAATCAATAATATATTGATAACTTCCCCTCGAGCTTGTGAAAGCTCAAAAACAGGATGTATCCTTGAGATACATCCTGTTTTTTGTTTGTTTTTTCTTATTGGGTATTAAAACTTCATGTAATGTTTATGTAAAAATATTGCAACTTAATACATATAGGTGTATAATAACGTTCATAAGTAATAAATATACAAACATAGTGAATAAAAATATAGATATGAGGGAAAGACCATGAAAGAATTTAGACAATTAACAGTAGCGGATACAGCAGAATATCATAAGGTATTAATCGACGGCTATGCAGCTATCAAAGACTATCCAATTACATTCGATGCTATCGATTTTACAGAAGAAGAATCCAAGGAGTGGATCGAAACCTATCCTGTATATGGATTGTATATTGATGGACAACTTGTTAGTTCCATTTCGTTCTGTATGCCGTGGATTAAATATTCTACACCGGATAAGTTTCCACACATTGCTCACTTTGTAACGGCCCCTGAGTTCAAAGGTAAAGGCTATGCTCGGGAAACGCTTGGTTATGCGGAAGAATTATTGATCAATCAATTTAAAACGCCAGCTGTTACATTAGGTACAGCACAAGAACATCCGTGGTTGCCTAAAATGTATGAATCTTTCGGCTTTAAAGCATATGATAAAGTTCATTTTAGAGGTAAACAACATACTACTATACTTTTCAAAAAAGATTTATTATAGTTGCCTAGTAACTAATCAAACCTTATACATAACTATTCTGATATAGAGTGTACTTAATGTGACATAGAGTGTACTTAATGTGACATAATAACTGTATCAAATGAGAGTAATGTATAAGGTTTATTTGTTTATGCAAAAAAAACATATTTGGGTATATAAAGTAAACATATATATTATATAATGTAAACATATATATTATATCTATGGACTATAGAACTAGTTTATAGATGGTTTGTAGAAAGGATGTGAGACTATGTTAGTCTTATCTGGTATTTTAGTGATGGTCATCGGTCTGATGCTGCGCTTTAATGCCTTGTTAGTTGTCGTAGCCGCAGGTTTTGTAACGGGCCTTGCAGGTGGTCTCAGTATCAACGATATCGTTGGTGCCATTGGGGAGGCTTTCGTTAAAAATCGTTATATGTCATTATTTATTTTGATTTTACCTGTTATTGGTCTTATGGAACGTCATGGCTTACGTGAACGGGCAGAAATTTTGATCGGTAAGATCAACGCTGCTACGGCTGGTCGTATCTTTATGATTTACTTATTTGTGCGCCAAGTAACTGTAGCTTTTGGTATTAACATGTCCGGTATGGTTGCCATGGTACGTCCGTTGATTGCACCTATGAGTGAAGCTGCAGTAGCGCAAGGTCGCCCAGTATCTCAACGTACTCTTGATAAGGTGCGTGGTATAGCTGCTTCTGCAGATAATATAGGCAATTTCTTCGGTCAAAACTTGTTCCTTGCTGCTGGTGGGTTATTACTTATCAAAGGTGTTATGGAACAATTAGGCTATTCTGTAGAGTTAACAGATATGGTGTTATACGGATTGCCAACTGCTGTTTGTGCCTATATCGTTAACTTCATTCGCTTTATTATCTTTGATAAAACAATTCAAGCCTCTGTAGCTCGTGACGAAGAGGATATGAAAGCTGGTAAATTAGTACCTAATGAATTTAATATCCTTGTTACACCAGAAGAATTAAAGAAGGAGGCTGAATAATATGTTAGAACTTATCTATAAAATGCAGCCCTTAGATTATGTATACCTTCTCGTAGGGATCATCTTATTTATCTTTGCCATTCAATCATTTTTAGATAAAGAACATAAATATCGTATCGGTACAGGTTTATTCTGGCTTTTGTACAGTGTATCCTTTATCTTTGGTTCTTATCTTTCTAAGGAAATCAATGGCTGGCTCGTTATCGCTATGGCTGCTATCGTCTTGGTAAAACAACTCGGCAAAGGTCATTACTTTGAATCTCCTATTGAATTTAAAAAAGGCGAAGCAGTCCGTATTGGTAATGTTATTTTCGTACCGGCGTTACTTGTTGGTATCATCACATTCATCATTGGCTTCTTTACTAAATTAGGTGCTCTTGTAGGTATTGGTATTGCCGCAATCATCGCTATGGGTGCTGCTCTTTACATCACTAAGGGTTCATTTAACCAAGGCTTCCATGAAGGACGTCGTCTCATCGATGCTATCGGTTGGACTGCTATTTTGTCCCAATTATTAGCGGCTCTAGGCTATTTATTTAATTTGGCTGGCGTTGGTAAAATTATCTCCAGTGCTGTAGCTAGTGTAGTGCCTGCAGATAATATATTCCTCATAGTTGTAGCATACTGCATCGGTATGGTCATCTTCACAATGATCATGGGTAACGCTTTTGCAGCCTTTGCGATGATTACAAGTGCTATCGGTGTTCCAATGCTCGTTGTAGCTCATGGTGCAAACCCAGCTGCTGTGGGTGCTATCGCAATGCTTGCTGGCTATTGCGGTACTTTGATGACACCTATGGCGGCAAACTTTAACATCGTGCCAGTAGCACTCCTTGAAATGCGCGACCAATACGGCGTTATTAAAGCCCAACTTCCAATTGCATTAATTATGCTCGTATTAAACATCTTATTAATGTATTACTTTATTTAACCTTTTTCTATGAAAGCATGATATTCTTATGAAACTATATGATATATCCGTTTAAGGTTATGTATCATGTTTGATTATTCTAATACACCATAAGATATATCGTTATGAGGTAGTGTGATGAAAACAATTTTGATTACCGGTTTTGATCCATTCGGCGGTGAACCTATTAACCCAGCTTGGGAAGCGGTAAAAACAATGGATGGCTATACCGATGGTGATTATAAGGTAGTGACTCAAATGGTTCCTACTGTACGTTACAAATCTGTTGATACTGTGAAAGCAGCGGCTGAACAATGCAAACCAGACTTTATTCTATGTGTAGGTCAAGCAGGGGGGCGCCCAGATATTACAGTGGAACGTGTTGCTATTAACTGCGATGACTTCCGTATTCCAGACAATGGAGGCAATCAACCTGAAGATGAACCTGTTGTATCTGATGGTCCTAGTGCCTATTTTGCAACATTACCAATTAAAAACATTGTTAACGCATTGCATCAAAATGGCATTCCTGCAAAGGTTTCTAATACAGCCGGTACCTTCGTATGCAATCACTTGATGTATGGAGTGTGTCATTATGCGGCACAAAAAGGCAATATTAAGGCGGGCTTCATGCACATTCCGTACTTGCCATCCCAAGTTGTGGATAAACCAAATCAACCAAGTATGGCTGTTGAAACTGTACGTGCCACATTGGAAACCATCGTTCACGTATTTGCTCATGGTGAAAGTTACAAGGCACAAGATATTAACTATACAACACCTCATGAATAAGAGTTTTAGAAGTAATAGTCTATAATTCTAGAGGTCTATGTAGGGCTAGATTTAGCTTTCAATTACTATGTAATGTAAGATTTAGCCCTACATTGCTATATCGTTTTACAATGTATTTCAGTACATAAAATAACATTAATCTATAAGATATTGTGTGATATCTATATGAGAGAAGGTCTTTTTAATGAATAAAAAGTTAGTAGCAAGTTTAGTTTCCTGTATGGTATTGGGTTCTGTAAGTGTGTATGCAGCTAATCCATTTTCCGATGTAGATGCTTCTAGTTGGGCGTATCAATCTGTTGAGCAATTAGCAAATGCAGGTATTATTAATGGATACCCTGATGGAACTTTCAAAGGCAGCAATCCTATTACGCGTTACGAAATGGCTCAAATGGTGGCTAAAGCGATGGCTAACCAAGATAAAGCCAATGCGGAACAACAAGCGATGATTAATCGATTGGCCGATGAGTTCGGTTCTGAACTCAACACATTAGGTGTACGAGTAGCCAAATTAGAAAATCAAGTAGGGAATGTAAAGGTAACTGGTAATTATCGATTGCGTTACCGTGGCAGCGAATTGAAAAATGATACCTATGCGTATGGTAAACATTCTTCCTTTGATTATCGTGCTCGTGTAATCTTTAATGCTAAAGTTAATGATAAAACTGATGCTGTTGTACGTATTCAAGGCTCTAGTGAACTCGGCAATAGCAACGCAACACAAGGCAAAATTAATCTTGCCTATGTAGATCATCATTTTGGGAAAGATACAACCTTGCGCGTAGGTCGTCAATTATATACACCAGGTCTAGGCCTCATGTATGATGATCTCGTTGATGGTGCTCGTCTTATGTACAAACATGGCAAGCTTGATGTATCCGCTAGTTATGGTTACTGGTTAGGCGGCGCTCCTACATACCAAACTAAAGACAATACTATTACTGCCGCTATGGTTGAAGTTAAGGGTAAACTTAATAAACATGTTACCCTTGGTGGTATGTATGGTCGCTTCCATAATGGTAAATTGTACCAAGGCCAAGATGTGGATGCACTTACTGGTAAACAAGTTAAATCCTTTATTGATTCTCCATACAAAAACATTTGGGGCCTCAACGCAAACATGAACTTTAAACGTTGGAACGTCTTCGGCGAATGGCTTACAGCACCAGGCGTATCTGATTCTCATGCGTGGATGGCTAGCCTTGGTTATGGTAACTATGACATTAAGAAAGCTCATACCTATAGTGTTCGCGGTCAATACTACTATGAAGAAGCAAATTCTCCAATCTTCAGTAGTGCCTTTGCTCCTGCCTATAGCTTCTACAATCAACACTATGTAGATAATAAAGGCGTCGGCCATGTACGTAATGGCTTTAAAGGCTTCGTAGCTAATGTAAACTATGTACCATTCCAAAACGTATCTATCGGTGCTTACTATGGCTTCGGTAATAAAGACATGGATGGTAATAAATTAGGTGATTACTGGCGTACAGATGTAAACTTCATGTTCTAATATATGTTGTTTGCATAACACATAATAGTTATATAGTTATATAATACATAATAGTTATATAACAGCTCATGTTTACATAGCGTATAACATTTACGTAACACATAATCTAAATAAAGCTCGAGTTATATCTAGAAAAGATATAGCTCGGGCTTTTTTGTTTTCAATAATCATTATAAATTTTAAATACCTATTATTGACATAGGTATTTAAATAATGTAATATAATCACATAATCATATTAAGTTAGTAGGAATAAGTGAGGGATATCACAGTAGCTTTCAAAATAAGAATTGTAAAGCGAATCGAGATGACCTCTATAGGAGTATAGAATGAGTGAACACGTAGATGTAAGCAACATCAAGGATCCTAGTATCGCGGCAGCTCGAAAAGAAGTTGAGTTCCAACGTGCTATGAATCCTTGTCCTATCGATTTTTCTGAGTTTCAGTCTAGTAATCCTCGTTCTCAAGGGGAGCAAAAGGAGTATGAAGGTAAAGATGCATCGAATTTTAACCGTCGTCAAAAATATTCTGATAGCGAAGAACCTCAATTCACAACACCTTTTGGGAGTGAACCAGGGCTTCTACCTGTAGAAAAAGATCGTTACCGTCTTGTATGGTCTAAGCATTGTCCTTGGGCTCACCGCATTGCCATCGCCATCGATTTGCTTGGCTTAGATACAGTAATCTCTAAAGGCACTGTTGATCCATTGCGTCCAGCAGGCGTTATTGCAGACTGGTTCTTTACCCTTGATAAAGACGAAAAGGACCCTGTATTGGGCATTCACTCCTTAGGTGAAGCGTACCGCAAAGGCGACCCTAACTACGACGCACGTTCCACAGTACCAGCTATCGTAGATGTTACAACTGGTGCGGTAGTAAACAACGATTACCATGCGTTGACTACAGAATTAGCATTGGGCTTCAAAGATTTCATCTCTCCTGATGCTCCAGATATTTACCCAGAAGAATTGCGTGCCGATATCGATGCATTGAACGTTATCATCTACGCTGACTTCAACTTGGCGGTAAACTTGGCAGCTCTCGTAACAAACCAAAAAGATTACGAATACTACTATGACCGTATCTTTGCTCGCTTAGACTGGCTCGAAGAACGCCTTAGCAAGCAACGTTACTTGATGGGTGATACTATTACAGATCCAGACATTCGTATCTTCCCAACATTGGCACGCTTTGACCTTGTGTTCTACCAAAAATACTTGGTTAACAAAAAACGCCTCGTGGACTATCCAAACCTTTGGAACTACGCGAAGGACTTATACTCCAACCCAGCATTCGGCGGTACAACAGACTTTGACTCCATGCGTAAACGTTTCTACTATGTAGACCATACGCCATTTGAAGATCTACCACGCCTTGTTCCAAAAGGTCCAGACGACTCCATTTGGTTAGAACCAAATGACCGTGCTGAAAAATTTGGTAAATAATAGATTAATGTTAAATAACTGAAAGGGAACCCATGGATTTAGTAACACAGACGATTGTGAACTACATAGAACAAACGGATGTGACGAACCGTGAGGATCTCCTGTCAGTGGCTCGCATTGCTTTTCTAGATTATCTGGCGTCCTTAGCCTCCGCTGAGACGGAACAAGCCGTTCAGGACTTAGCTCAGTTTATAGGGGCTGATCAAAATATAACTGTTAATCAGGATAGATCTACTAATCAGGATAAAACATCTAATGTAGATGGTCATGACAGCTATTTAACTGTTAGACGAGCCGACAAGGCTCTGTATTATGGATTCGCCTCGCATTATCTAGATTTTGATGATGCCCAGGCAAATTTGGCGGGTCACTTCAGTACTGTTTTATACTCTGCTTTACTGGCAGTGCTCGAGCCGAATGATACGTGGCGCGATTTCCTTCGTGCTTATATCATTGGTGCCGAGCTAGAGGGAATCATTGGTTCTCTCATCAATCCTGCCCATCGGACCCAAGGATGGCATTCTACGGGGACCGTTGGTGTTATTGGGGCGGCGGCTGCTATAGGCGCTTTGCGAGGCCTTCATGGTGAAAGCTTGGCTCAGCTCCTGTCTCTGGCTGCCACTCAATCGGCGGGCATGTTCTTTCAAAGTGGTACAGATGGTAAGCCGCTCCATGCGGGACTAGCAGCACGCAATGGTGTATGGGCTTACGAACTGTTGCAATATACATCACTTCAAACAAGCACAAAACCGTTTGACCCTGAACGGGGTTGGTTTAAAACCATCGGTAATATTACCGTTACATCAAATGATATTATTAGCCGTTGGCTTGCACCAGGGCAACTCATTGACCCTGGTTTATGGATGAAAGTCCACCCTTATTGCTCGGCAGCCATTTGTGGCGCTGAAGCAGCTGAAACCGTGGCACATAGTATATATACTACATCTTCTTCGTATGTGTCTAAGCACTACAACGTTTCACCAGATGCAGAGGAACAAGGTAAACGTAGACTATGTGCCACCCTCGTTTCTTCCCTTTGGGATGATATAGATAGAGTTACTGTACACTTCCCGCTTGGTGCTGATACGGCATTGCGCTATACATCGCCAATAACAGGTCGAGAAGGTCAGTTTTCTATAGAGTACATCGTGTACCAAGTCCTCGCTTATGGGGCGGTACAAGACGAACTATTTAAGATAGATACCATAGACCAATCAGTACGAGACTATATGAATCGTATAGAACGGTTCTATGATTTGCCGAAGGTATCCCAAACAGAGCGGATTACAAAGGTGACCGTTACCTTGAAAAATGGAGATACTTTCACAGAGACGGTGAACAATCCGAAAGGATCGCCGAATAATCCTCTTACATTAGAGGATATACGCATTAAGTTTGGCCTCACCTTGCAGGCTGACCAAATAGATAGAATAATGGAGGCTTTTACCCGTACCGATGAGGTAGAGCCATTCTTGCAAACATTGCGAAAAGAAGGAGTTTTACATGTTTAATACAAAGAAATTGACGAAATTATTCGCCATCGGCGCATTGGCACTAGGCGTGCTCGTTGTAGCTGGTTGCGGTGATGATACATCTAAGGAGACGAAAGTAAATCCAGATGCAAAAGTGATTAACGTAGCTACACGCGGTACAGTTCGTCCTTATTCCTACACAGATGATAACGGCAACCTTACAGGTTTTGACGTAGAGTTGTTGAAAGAAATTGAACGTCGTAATCCAGACCTTCACTTCAACTTCAAGCCGATGGCCGTTGATGCTGCCTTCGTAGCAATGGATGCAGGCCAAGTAGATATGATTGCTAACCAAATGCGTCGTAACCCAACTCGTGAATCAAAATACTATTACACAAATGAGGTTAATAACTACTCCACACGTAAATTAGTGGTGAAAAATGACCGCAACGATATTTCTAAATTAGATGATTTGAAAGGTAAAAAAATCGCCGTTACTACATCTTCTGAGTTTAACGAATTAGTAAAACAATTCAACGAAACAGCTAATCCACCAATCGACATTATCTACACAGATAAAGCAGGTGCTGAAACATTGAACCTCGTTGCTACCGGTCGTGCCGATGCAGCAGGTGAGTACGAATACGTAATTAACTCTGCTATTAAGGACCGTGGCTTGCCACTCAAAGCCGTAGGCGATGTATTGGCAGTAGTACCAACATACTTCTTGTCTAAACGAACAGATGATATGAAACAAGTAAACGAAAAAATCGATAAAACGATGAAAGAAATGCGTGCTGATGGTACGTTGAAAAAACTTTCTGAACAATATCTTGGTGGGGATTACACATTCGATCCAACACAAAAATAACGAATAGGCCGCCTTGGCGGCCTTATTCTATTATGTCTAGAAGCGAGGTGCTACTGTGGGCAAGTATTTTGATGTGTCCTACATGATTCAAGCGTTTCCACAGCTCTTGAATTATGTGCACGTAACGGTGCTCATTACCGTTATTTCTGCCATCTTAGGTGTTATTTTAGGCTCTATCATAGCCATCATTCGCCTCAAGAAGGTGCCAGTATTAAACCAATTATTTATTGTATTTATCTCCTTTATGCGGGGCACGCCGTTCTTGGTACAGCTCTTCCTCATATATTTTGGGGTGCCAGAAATCATGTCTCATATGGGTCTTAACATGAAAAATGTACCGGGCCTCGTATTCGTGTATGCCGTGTTTACATTGCATATTGCGGCTTATAGTGCTGAAATCATGCGCTCCAGTATTGATGCGGTTGCGCCTGGTGAGAAGGAAGCCGCTAAAAGCCTTGGTATGACCGAGTTCCAAAGCTATGTGCGCATCATTTTGCCGCAGGCTTTCACCATGAGTATTCCACCGTTAACGAACCTCGTTATCGGCATGTTGAAAGGGACGGCCCTCATCTTTAACGTCGGCGTTGTCGATATGATGCGTAAGGCGGATCTCATGGGCGGCAATAGTCAGCGCTATCTTGAGTTATTCGTTGACGCAGCCATCATTTATGGCATTCTAATTATCATCGTGTCCCTCTTGGGCCGATTGCTTGAAAAACGTTTTACCGTTGCGGGCAAGGAATCGCAACGCATTTTGATCAGTGAGGAGTAGGGGCGTATGGGACATATAATTGATTCAACCTATATTTATGGCACCTTCTTTGCTGTCATTCCTTATGTGAAAGTCACCCTCATGATTACCTTCCTCAGCGTTGGTTTGGGTACAATCTTAGGGCTATTAAGTTGCGTGCTACAACAAAATAAAGTACCTGTGCTCAGTCAGCTCAGCTATTTGTACGTATTATTGTGCCGTAGTATTCCGAACATGGTTCTCTTATATCTCGTGTACTATGGCTTGCCAATTCTTTTCCTCGCCTTAGAGGATCAAACAGGGGTGCATGTGCCCTTTGAAAAGGTGCCAGCTACGTTCGTAGCCGTTGTAGGCTTAACCTTGCACACAGGGGCCTATTTGAGTGAAATCTTCCGAGCTGCCTTGCAATCGGTGCCAAAAGGACAAATGGAAGCAGCTCAAGCCATTGGTATGACGTGGTTCCAAGCGTTCCGTCGCATCGTATTGCCGCAAGCAACAGTCTTTGCGTTGCCTCTATTTACGAACCAATTCCTTAACACCATGAAGAGTACCAGCATCGTATTCGTCATTACTGTTATTGAATTATTTGGCGCTGCAAAGTTATATACAGAGGAAAATTCACAGTATTTTGAGGCCTACATCGTGGTGGCCGGTCTATTCTGGGTGATGGGGATTGTCTTTGAATTTATCTTCCATCGGTTAGAAGTCTATGCAAGCAAGTATAAACGAGGTAATGCATTATGATAGATATTAAACAAGTTCACAAATCCTTCGGGAACCGTGAAATTTTAAAGGGCA
>NZ_JAGZRH010000015.1:0-38797 GCF_018381775.1 Veillonella sp.
CCACCCTCAAACTTCTCCAAAAAAAGATTAAACCCTTATAACACTAGTAAATATCTAGTGTTATAAGGGTTTTTACACACACTTTTTGTCCTATAAGCCCATATCTTACATACATGCGTATGTGAGGTATGCCTCTTGTTGTTATTTATGTATCTGTTGATAAACTGTTATTGATTATTTTTTGTATTCTGGTTTCCATAAGATGTCATCAATCGCAGCGTCAACATCTTGTTCAGATGCTAGACCTTCTTTGATGGCACATTCAGCAACAGCTTTAGCCACTGTACGAGAGAATTGTGTTAGTTTTCCTACCGGTGGTAACGTAGCTGCCCTGGTTTTGTTGTATCTACAATACCTTGTAAGGAATGAGCTGCCGCGGAAATCATAGCATCACTTAAGCGAGTTGCATTGACGGCTAATACACCAAGGCCTACCCCTGGATAAATGAGTGCATTGTTAGCTTGGCCAATATCATATGTTACACCGTTAAGTTCAATAGGTGAATATGGTACGCCTGTTGCGATGAGCGTAGTCATTGTATTCATCCTATTATTTTAATTTTGTAAAGGTTCCTTTGTAGTTAAGGAACTGATGGTCTGGTAGAGTAATGTTGGTATAGACAATGTCTTGGTTGAAATCTTCTACGTGAGTAACGGTAGAACCGTCTGGCTCTGACCAAGTAACCATGAAGACCTTGTCTGCAACTTCTGTTGCTGTATAAGTAACAGTCACAACCGCTTCAGCAACAGGTGCAGCATCACCGACGCTTGAAAAAGTCATTGTTTTACCATCTACATCAAAATTGAGATGATAAGCTAGGTCGCCAAATTGTGCTTTGTATGTGTGTCCGATAGGTGGAAATGTGTTTGTCATAATCATTCTCCTTTTAGTTTAATTGTGTTTATTATTTAATTAGTTTAAGATTGCAAAACCACCAGTCCAGGGATTTGTTCACGAGCCGCTAAGCTGATTTGTAGGAAACCCATCGCTTCCAATTCACGTGCCCGTTTCATCTGCTTTTACTCCCTTTCATTACTTAATTGGAAACATGGCATTGCCATTCACTGCTTCGCTAGCTGGAACCTCTTCTTGCATGACATCCCAATGTTCAATAAATTTTCCATCTTCAACACGGAAATAATCTACCGCAATCATTGTTTTTCCAAACCAGTTTGAATAGCGACCATGCACTGCAACGATATTACCTTCTTCCATAGCAATACCTGGTTCATAAGAAATTTGATTGTCTTCTGATGTGATAAATCCACGAAGGACATCCAAACCATTTGGCATACTTGGGTTGTGTTGGATCATATCATCTTTCCAAAAAGTTTCAACTTTTACAAGATCTTTCTCGTTAAATACTGCGTTAAGATAGTTAATAGCTTGCTCTTTAAGTGTTGACATCGTTATTCACCTCTAAAAATATTTTTTGATTAAGAAGATCAGCCTCAACCTTGACTTTATTTTACATCCTTAGTGATAAATTGTAAAATATAATGCTCAAAAAACTCATAGAGCCCAATCTCGTGTAAACTGTAAGTAACCACACTGACCAAAACACAGGAAAATTCTATGAGCTACCACCACCTTACCATAACTGAACAAATTAAGATAGAGACTTACCTAGAATTATGCCTCAAACCAATCCAAATAGCGAGAAAATTAGGCGTTCACAAATCAACCCTTTCAAGAAAATTAAGGCCTTGTAATGACACTTACTCTGCACAAGCAGCATAAACACACTATGAGAAACTGGCTAAGCAGAAAGGAAGAAAATCGAGTTGGACTCCTGAATTGAAGCAAGAAATTGAAGAACGTTTACAATCTTCATGATCTCCAGAACAAATTTGTGGTCGTTATCATTGCATTCCTCATCATGCTAGTAACTATGTTCTTCTACGCCTTTGCATTATGGCGCGTCGATCAATTTAGCGCACCTATGCAGGCTACATTATTCATCGGTGGGGCCATCGTATATCTTGCGGTGTTCAACTCCACTAAGACAATGCTTTCTAATCAAGACTAATACAAACATAACACAAAATTAATAGAAACATAACAAAAGAGGCATATCTTACATACATTTGTATGAGATATGCCTCTTTATTGTCCTAGAATAACGGGAACTGCTAAGTAAACAGGTTCACCCCGTCGATTAACGATGGAGCCACTACTTTTGATGATGCGCAGCGCTTCGTCTCGTACAGCTGGTGGTACATCGTCCACGATAAGTGGCGTATGTTCGCCAACGATGACATTGCCGTTAACATCAAAGTTAACTCGTACTACCACCTTGCCTGTTACGACAGATGCTCGCCCCTGTTCTTGCACAGTCCGCAAATAGTCATGAGGGTTAATATCTGGTTTTTGTAAAAGTGCTTGTTGCCCTGGTGTCAATAGACTCAATGCTAAATCAGATAAGAAAGATAAGTCACTAGATTCAGGCAATCCATCTCCAGTTGCATTTGGATCCGATGTTATATTTTTACCGATAGGCGCTTTACTATTCTTGGAGGATTTTCCATCTCTAGAATCAGCCCCATGCGTAACTACCGCTTGTTCACTGCTACTCGTTTCCGATTCAATAGCCTTTGGAACGGTCCATTCTCGGCGCACACTAGATGCTGCTGTACTTTCACTTAACGCTTTAGCACGTTCATCTTCTTGCTTGCGTTCATCCACCAAAGAATTCACCTTAGGTGTCGCTCCTTTTGGAGTTACATCCTGTAGTTTTTCCATAGGCTTTTCTGCTGTTTTCGGTTCAGTTTCAACAGCTTCAACCCCGGTGTCACTTTCACCATCATCAGGCAAATTAAAGCTAATTTCCGCCGCATCATGGGCAGCACCTGTACCTGCCATTCCTCGCAAAGAAAGGCCCATGCCAGAGATGAGTATCGTCGTAATTCCCAAGGACACAATAAAGGGTTTCAAATAATGCGATTCAAACATAGAATCACTTCCGTTCCGTAGCGACGCTAATATATTTAGCGCCATTCACCTTGAGCATGTCCAATAGGGCGATAACCTCGCTATAGTAAACATCTTTAGATGCGCGAATGACAAAAGCTTGTCGCGGTGCTTGTTTCACGATGGATTGTACCTCTTCGGCCAATCGGTCGGAAGAGATTTCCTGATTGTCGATATATAACGTGTGCGTTGTAGTGAGCGTAATTGTAATAGGTTCAATAGATTTTGCTGTAGATGTGGACGCAGATGGTAAATTAAGCGGAATTTGCTGCTCTGTATTCATGTACAACGTGCCCACCATGAAGAATACCAATAAGAAGAATACGATATCGATCATAGGGATAATCATGATGGTCGGTTCTTTTTTAACCCCTAATGTGCGTCGTCTCATATATCATGTTCCTCGTTGTACGCATCGAGGATGTTGCCGCACTCATGCTCTAATGTAGTAATAGAATCGTTTACCTTTGCCGCACAGTAACTGTGAAAGCCAAGAGCGATAATCGCTACAGTCAAGCCTGTAGCCGTTGCCACTAAGGCTTCAGATACACCGCCTGTAATGATGGTAGGCGCACCAATATCGCCACCTACAACAGCAAAGGCGCGAATCATACCCAGCACTGTACCCAACAGCCCTAACAACGGTGCCATCGTTACGATCATGCTGAGCCAGCTAAGGCCGCGTTTTAAACGCTCATCGGCGTAAGATACTACGTCTTGCAAACGGTTTTCTAAACCATTATAGTTCTTTGCACTGCGCATAGCGCGAGCAAATAAAGCGCCAAGCTCCTCTGTGTCGCGTTCCAGAACACTTGGTAACATGACCCAAGATTGATTCTTCTCTAATACCTTATTAAAGCGGCTCAAGTCCTTTGTAAACTTACGATATAAAATGATACGCTCAATGCCAATCATCAATGCAAAGAGCAAAAAAATTACTAGCGGATACATAACAAATCCACCAGCCACAAATAAATGCGCTATGCTACTCATACTAACCTCCAAAAGCCTTCACCCTCTAGGCCCCAATAACCTTAATTATATCACGTTTTAAGGCATCTAAAAATATGTATGAGACAGAAAAAGGCTATACTAATGATGATACACATATTAGTATAGCCTTTAATTTTTCTTTAATTCTGCTTCTACTCTACTACTATTTTCCCTTTGCCGAGCCTAAATTCCGTCATGATTTAATCATAGCATAACTATTGCATTCGTATGATTTATTAGTCTTTTTTAAGAAATTTTACAAGTATGCCACCGATTGTTAAGGACACGCCAAAACCAGTAAAGAACATACCGAGGGAATACATCCATGCATAGGTTTGATTATTAGAAGAAATCGCTTTAGCTGCCTCTCGTGCATTAGTAGCGTTTCTTGCAATTTCCAAATTCGTTGTAGCTGGATCTGGATTTAATAATAGGATAACAATACCTATAATTAGAACAACTACACCAACGGGTAATAACATTTTCTTGCTCATTTAAATGTTCCTCTCCTAACATTACATAACATGGTATATACGATTAGATATTATTTATCAAGTTTATTCATATCCAAGCGATTTACACTGCCAATAAAGCTATTGTAGGATTCAATCATATCATTGTAATGATCAGCTGTTTGGTCACCTAAGAATGTACGAATTCTACCAATAGTTGTATTTAAATGATTTTTAGCAGAGTTATAGTCCGGACTAGTAATGCTGCTGGATACATCCATGATACCTTGCAACTCTTGGTTAGCTGCATTTACATCAATTTGTTTACCGTCTTCAAAGCCATCCAATAAAGCAGTTAAACGTAAATGAACTTCTTGAGCTGCCGCTGCATTTTTCTTGCCAGACTCTTTAAGTTCTTTCAACTGTTCTTGTTGGTTTTCCGTGTTGTGTTTGTGAATTACTGCGTCTAGTTGATTATACGCTGCATAGAACTGATCATATAATTGAACGTATTTAGGTCCTAATTGTTGTTCCTTAGCATAATTATCTGCTTGATATGAATTAGTTTCGTAGTACGTATCCAATTCACTGGCTACTGGTACAATATCCTTTAATACAGCCAATACATTATCTAAAGGTTCTTTCATATCATCATATGGCACGCCAGCATCCTTAGCGGCTTGTAAGTTCTTTTGTAAAGAATCAAAATGTGGTGCCATAAAGCTTGTTAAATGTTGACCTTCTCTTAGTTTTTGAATGTCTGGGCCGATAGCATAGCCAAAGCGCACTGTATGACTGTTAAAATCGCCAACGGCTTTAATGTAGTTGTTAAACACTTTAACGTCATCTTGTGATTTCTTTTGAACACCTTGTTGTACGCTATTGGCAACCTTAGAAACACTACATCCTGTCAAGAATAATGGTGCTGTTAGAGTTGATGCGCACAATACTACTGTTAGCATTTTCTTTACTAGTGGTTTCATAATGACCCTCTCTTTTTAATCACATACAAGTAACAATCTATGATTAAATTATATATCATATATGATATTTATGAAAGTATCAACCGTGTTTTTTATGAAATTTGTTTCATGAATATGCTTTCACAGGCACATAAAAAGGCATAGTATACATCTTCATTGGGCTAAACCCAATAGTAATGTTTATACTATGCCTTTTCTGGATACATCTTATATGTCTAAATCAGTATGATAGCTAATCGGAGTGTCTTAATAGATAAGTTATGCCATCTTATCAAATAGGTATGTAGCTATCTACTCATTTAATAGACTTGTCAAAAACCCCAATTAATTCTTCAACGGCTTGAGATTCGCTCATTTCACCGTCTAAAACAGCTGCTTCGACTTCGCCCATACGACCTTGAATGACTACATTATTAAAGAATAGGTTGTGCAAGTGTTCGTCAATCATATCACGTACCCAACGGAGGGATTGTTCTTGACGGCGTTTTAAGAAGACGCCATTTTCTTTACCTTGTTCAGCAAATTCTTGGATTACATCCCACAATTCGTCGAGACCATCCTTCGTAACAGCTGAACAAGTATAGGCTTGTGTTTTCCATTTTTCCGTAGCTGGACGGATGTAATGTAACATCCGATCGTAATCGCTACGAGCGATGAGAGCACGCTTGAGGTTGTCCCCATCAGCCTTGTTAACCACAATAGCATCAGCCAGCTCCATAACGCCTTTTTTGATGCCTTGCAATTCATCGCCTGCACCAGTTAAGACGATGAGCATAAAGAAGTCTACCATGGAGCGCACAGTGACTTCGCTTTGCCCAACCCCTACGGTTTCGACGAGAATAATATCGTATCCAGCAGCCTCGCAAAGTAGCATGGTCTCTCTACTTTTACGAGCTACACCGCCTAGTGTACCACCTGCCGGCGACGGACGAATGTACGCGTCAGGATGTTTCGTCAATGTTTCCATCCGCGTTTTATCGCCCAAAATACTGCCCTTTGTGACTTGGCTCGTAGGGTCTACAGCAAGTACGGCTACCTTGTAACCTGCTTCAATGAGCATGTTACCAAAGGCTTCAATAAATGTACTTTTACCAGCCCCAGGCACACCAGTAATACCGATGCGCAGCGCCTTGCCCGTGCGAGGCAATATAGCTTGCAATACTTGTTGAGCTAATTTAAAGTGTTCCTTATTATTACTTTCTACTAACGTAATAGCCCGTGAAAGTATAACGCGGTCCCCCTGCTCGATACCGCGTACATAATCAGCGACAGTTAACTTCTTTCGCCGCTGTACGGGACGTACCGACGGAGCCAGATGCGCGGAGCTAGATAAGAGGCCATCGTGCATTTCCTTGACGCCTTTCATTACATGACACGCGAAGGTATCATCCTTTTTCGCATCTTCCGGCACCCAATCGGGACGGTAGGTGCTACCCTCGGCATTTGCATTTTTTACACCTAATTCAGGAGCCTTACCTTCACCAGTGGTGAAGGTGGCATCCTGAGTCGTATGCAATGCGTCCGGAGTAGTCCGTTTATTATCAGTCATCAGACTCTTCTTCTTGAACGTGGCTGGTCAATGTTTCTAGTAATTTCTTAGCCGCTACTGGCAAGACTGTACCAGGGCCAAAGATAGCCACTGCGCCATGTTCGCGTAGGAATTCATAGTCCTGAGCAGGGATTACGCCACCAATGGCAACCAATATATCTCCACGACCGCGTTTTTTGAGTTCTTCCACAAGTTGAGGTAACAATGTTTTGTGACCTGCCGCAAGGGAACTGAATCCGACGATGTGAACGTCATTATCCACCGCATCTTGCGCTGTTTCTTCTGGAGTTTGGAACAAAGGTCCGATATCCACGTCAAAGCCCATATCCGCGAAGGATGTAGCGATAACTTTGGCACCGCGGTCATGACCGTCTTGGCCCATCTTCGCAATCATGATACGAGGGCGACGACCTTCGAGTTCTTCAAAGTCATCCGCCATTTGACGTACTTCTTTGATGACATCGTCATCTTCATATTCGCTAGAGTATACACCAGAAATAGAGCGGATAACCGCTTTATGACGGCCACAAACCTTTTCAACAGCAAAGGAAATTTCACCCAAGGATGCACGAGCACGAGCAGCTTCAAGTGCAAGGGCAAGCAAGTTGCCTTCCCCAGATTCTGTAGCATTGGTAATCGCTTCGAGACAGGATTGAACCTTATCTTCATCACGGTTAGCACGCAATTGTTCGAGACGACGGATTTGCGCTTCTCGTACAGCCGTGTTATCTACGTCGAGGATATCCAATGGATCTTCTTTATCTAGACGATATTTATTGATGCCGATGATCGCCTCACGGCCAGAATCGATACGAGCTTGGCGACGAGCTGCTGCTTCTTCGATACGCATCTTAGGAAGACCTGTGTCAATTGCTTTCGCCATACCGCCAAGGGATTCGATTTCTTGGATATGACCCCAAGCACGGCGGATTAATTCATCAGTCAAGGCTTCTACGTAGTAGGAACCGCCCCATGGGTCGATAACCTTACATACCTTAGTTTCATCTTGAATGTAAAGCTGAGTATTACGGGCAATACGAGCAGAGAAGTCTGTAGGCAATGCAATGGCTTCATCAAGCGCATTGGTATGTAGGGATTGGGTATGGCCCAATGCAGCGCCCATTGCTTCCATACATGTACGAGCCACGTTATTGAATGGATCTTGTTCTGTTAAGGACCAACCAGATGTTTGACTATGTGTACGAAGTGCCATGGATTTTGGATTTTCAGAACCGAAGCTCTTAATAATCTTAGCCCACAACATACGAGCTGCACGCATTTTTGCTACTTCCATGAAGTAGTTTTTACCGATTGCCCAGAAGAAGGACAAACGTGGAGCGAATTTATCTACATGAAGGCCTGCATTTACACCTGTACGGATGTATTCAAGACCATCGGCCAAGGTGTAACCTAATTCGATATCTGCAGTAGCGCCTGCTTCTTGCATATGGTAGCCAGAAATGGAGATACTGTTGAATTTAGGCATGTACTGTGAAGTGTAAGCAAAGATATCGCCGATGATGCGCATGGACGTAGCTGGAGGGTAAATATAGGTATTACGTACCATGAATTCTTTCAAGATATCATTTTGGATTGTACCAGCCATAACCTTTTTATCAACGCCTTGTTCTTCACCAGCTAGGATATAGAACGCCATGACAGGCAATACGGCGCCGTTCATTGTCATGGATACGGACATTTGGTCGAGAGGGATACCGGAGAATAGAATTTCCATATCGAGGATGGAATCTACCGCGACACCCGCTTTACCAACGTCACCTACTACGCGAGGATGGTCGGAGTCGTAACCACGGTGTGTGGCAAGGTCAAAGGCGATAGATAAACCTTTTTGGCCCGCTGCCAAGTTACGACGGTAAAACGCATTGGATTCTTCTGCTGTGGAGAAACCAGCGTACTGACGTACTGTCCAAGGACGAGTTACGTACATTGTGGAATAAGGTCCACGCAAGAATGGAGGTACACCAGCCATATAGTCAAGGTGTGTCATCCCTTCATAATCCATCTCTGTGTAGAGAGGTTTTAGTTGGATTTGCTCCATTGTTGTATTATATAAATCTTCAAAGCTTTTTCCTGTTTCTTTTTGAAGTTCAGCAAGCCATGCATCGCGAGATGTCGGCGACTGAGATCCCAAGCCAAGAGAGGAGAAGTCTGGATTTTTAAACATGAGCTCACATCCCTTTCTTATCTTGTAACGTATGTAAGATTTCGTAGCAATTTGCACGAACGGAAATGAAGTCGTCTACGCCAGCTTCACGGTATACAGGCTCAAGGTCCTTAGGAGGCGCCCCTGCCAAAATAACTGTTACATTCGGCATAGTTTCTTTCAACTCTTTCGCTAATGGCGGTACTAATTCTGGATATGTATCATCTGTGGAACAGATAACCACAACATCGGCACCACTTTCACGAGCAGCCTTCGCAGCATCAGCCGTAGTTTCATGTCCGTCATTTTTAATCACTTCAAAAGCACCTACTTCGAAGAAGCCTGTGGAGAAGTCCGCACGAGGTTTATGTTGAGGAATTGGGCCTATATTAGCCAAGAACACCTTCACATTGTCTTTCGTACGTTGTTTATACGATTCCGTGCGCATACGGAGGGCTTCGAATTGTTCAGTCCAGCGATGTGCAATAATTGGTTCGATGGTTTCAGAAGAAATATCGCCTGCATCTAAAGCCTTACGGATTTGGCGGATTGTCAATTTTTGTAATGCCCCAAGCTCAATAAGACCAATCAACGCACCTGGTTCTGTTGTACTTGCTTCTAGAGTAGCCTGTGCTTTCACAACTGCATCAGCCTCTGCACCTGCCAAGTACTCATCAATTTGAGCAGCTCGTTTTTGACACAATGTTTCTTGATTTTCTGGTTTAGGATCAAGTAACTCTTCTGTCATATTCGCATACATATTGTTACCAACTGCAACATCCTTACGGAATGCAAGGTTCTTAAATCGTTCATCGAGGATGGCTTTTACTTGAGCTTGAGGATAGCCTTCTTTCAATGCTGCAATAATGCCGCCTTTAGACTCAATAGTTTGGAACTCAGCCCAGATTTTTTCACATAGTTCAGCAGCCAATGTTTCCACGTACCAAGAACCACCTACAGGATCCACAGGTTGACGCAACTCGAATTCAGTTTGCAACATAACTTGGATGTTGCGAGCAATACGGCGAGAGAAATCGTCCGCTTTGCGAATTGGTTGGTCAAATGGAGATACTTCAAGGCTGTTCAAACCGCCTACAACACCAGAGAATGCTTGTGTTGTATTGCGCAACAAGTTTACATATGGGTCGTATACAGTTTTTGTGAAAGCCGATGTTCTGCCGTGTACATGAACAGCGCGGTCCGCTTCTTCAGCACCGAACGCTTCCATGATACGCGCCCAAAGTACGCGCAAGGCACGCAATTTAGCAATTTCCATAAAGAAATTAGCCCCTAAGGAGAATGTGAACATCATGCTCTTCGCGATGGTGTGAATATCGATGTTCCGTTGTGCTAATTGACGCACGTAGCAAACAGCTGTTGCCAATGCATAGGCAACCTCTTGTACATCGTTAGCGCCGCCATTAGCGTATACATCGCCAGATACGAGTACTGTTTTAAGCTCTGGAGCTTGTTCTTTAGCCCACACAACAGTATGTGCCATTTCATCAAAGGCTGTATCTAAGGAAATGTGCAAAGCACCATCTTTCACCCAAACACCGATAGGGTCTGCACCAACGAGACCTTTCAAATCAGATGTTTGTTTTTTAGCGCCTTTCACAGTAGCCGCTAACATGCCAAGCAAGATGGCTGCAGAAGCACCTGTTTCAATGTACAAAGGATTTTCCTTCAAATTGAAGCGATCAATCAATTGTTTGCAGTCATCCATAGTGGATACAGATGTACCACCAACGCCAACAGATGCGCCTACTTGCACATCTTGATCATGGCGTGTTGCTTCATCTAGGCGGATGTTGTGAATGGTGCCACCTTTTACAATCTCGTATAAACTTGCATGATTGGCATCCTTAGGCAAAGAATCATCTACATATTGGGATACACCCCAAGAGTCTTTAATATAACCACTTGCCTTAGTACCACGTAGGAACTCACCTGCCCCAGGGTATACGCCCTTTGGAATTGCTTCTGCATGCAGTGCAGGTGTGTAAATTGGCTGCAACGTGATACCTTCATAGGTTTTCGTGAACATCTTCTTGTGGAAGTCGCCACCTTTTAACGCCTTTTCAACTTCAGCCTGCCATTGTTCATACGTAGGTTTCTCAAATTCATCAAAGGATACAGGAGCTAATAGATCGCGTTCAGCATCCTTTGAAGTCTTTTTGTCAGACATATATGTGCCTCCTTTTCAACTCGAAACCATACCGAGAAACAGCGCACCGTACCTGCGAATTGTTATACATATACGTCACACGAGCTTTCCTATATTTAGATCACATCAACCTCAAATATGTGTCCATCAATTCATTAACTATGAAGCCTGATATATATGCTTAACAGCCACTTTCAAGGGCAACAAAAAACGTGCCACCCAAAAGTGACACGTAAAGGTTTCTTATTGAAAGGTACACCAAAAAACACTGAAACCAGCATACCCCAATCCCCTTCCTATCCCTCGTAGGTACATAACGGTGATTATCAAATAGGCAGTTCTCCTGGCTCGGGCTCATCGCCTCGCTTTCGCCTTCCCAGATTTCTCCAGTGACATATATGAAAGCAGGCTCGACCTTACAGTGGCGGGACCGCATCGGCTTGTACCGATTTCTCTATTAAGTCTTGCGACACCTATTCTCTATATTCGTTGTTCTAAGTCCAATATAGTGTAAGATTATGCACAAAGTCAATGAACATAACAGTTAATCATAAGTAACAAATTTCAAGTTATAACTAACGCATATATAAAATAACTTAAACGCATGCATGTATTTTGATTAACCATTGAATCGCAAATTCACCCCTATCTACGCCCTATCAGCTATCAGCTATCAGCTATCAGCTATCAGCTATCAGCTATCAGCTATCAGCATGATATAATAATGCTATCAATAAGAGGAGGTTGCATTATGAATGATATAAATAAAAAAGGGCTCAGTACCACATTACTGTGCTGCTTAATCTGGGGTTTGCTCCCCCTATATTGGGCACTACTTAACCAAGTTTCATCCTTTTCAGTATTATCGCACCGCATCATCTGGTCTGGTGTTTGGATGATCTTCATCATCCTTGCTATGGGCCGCCAACAACTGCGCATCGATATTCAACACTTGCGCACGCATCTTTCACAGTTCGGCCTATTATTACTGGCAGCCGCTCTTATCAGTGTCAATTGGTTTACCTATATTTGGGCTGTTACCAACCAACACGTTCTCGATACTAGCCTGGGATATTATATCAATCCTCTCCTCAACGTATTGCTCGGCATCGTTATCTATAAGGAAACCTTGCTATGGTCCCAAAAGCTGAGCATGGCCATCGCCGTACTAGGTGTATCGATCATGACCTATGAACTAGGGTCCTTACCGATTGTTTCCATCGCACTAGCTGTATCATTTAGCCTGTACGGAGCCGTTAAGAAACGCCTCACCATCCATCCATTTTCGAGTATTGCTTTGGAAGCGTGGCTTGTTACACCGATAGCACTATGGTATTTGGCAACCATCGATACCTCTTCCTGGGTCTTTCTTGAGAACATAACATCCACCGGCCTACTCCTCATCGGTGCAGGGCTCACTACATCAATTCCGCTCATCCTCTTCTCATACGGCGCAAAACTTTTGCCATTGAATGTACTAGGATTTTTACAATACCTATCTCCCACCATGGGCTTTTTCTTGGCCATCTTCTATTTTGGTGAAAGCTTTGGCACAGCCCAACTCATCGCTTTTGGCTGTATCTGGGTAGCTCTCGTGCTATTCTCCCTATCCAATCGAATTACAACCCGTATTAACCTAAAAAAGTAAGATATATCCTATATCAACTAAAAAGCTGTATCAAATGATACTCTCATTTGATACAGCTTTCTTTTATATAGACGTATTAATCCAATTCATTCATATTGGTTGTATTCATATTGGAAATATAACGGTTATAAGCCTCAACCATATGTTTATAATCGTTATCTTGTTTGGATCCCATATAGGTACGGATCGCACCAATCGTAGAGTTTACAGAGGTCTTAACAGAGTCATACTTAGGGCTAGAAATACCATTCGCTAAATCGCCAATAGCTTGTAACTCTTGATTGATAGCATTTACATCTGGTTCTTTTTCACTATCTAGCTTTTCTAGGACTGCAGTAAGTCGCAAAGAAACCTCTTGTGCGGCAGCTGCATTTTTCTTACCTGCATCGCGCAATTGTTGTAACCGTTGTTGCAATCGGTCCGTGTTAATCTTATGCATTAAATTATCAAAGTCAGCATAAATAGGAACAAATTGTTCATACAATTGAACATATTTAGGACCTAATTGTTGCTCCTTAGCATAGTTATCTGTGGTATACCCTTTAGATTTATAGTATGCATCGAGCTCTTCCGCTACCGGTGTAATTTCGTTCAATTTTGAAAGTAGCTTATCTAAAGGCTCTTTCATTTCATCATAAGGAATACCGGCTTGCTTAGCCTCTACTAATTCTTTTTGCAATTGCTTAAAGTTCGGTGTATTAAATACAGTTAAATGCTGCCCAGCTTTTAACCCGTTAATCGTTGGAGTATTCGCATAATCAAACATTACCGCCATGCGATTAAATCGGCTTACAGCTTTCACATATTGATTAAACAACTGAACTTGATCCTGTTCAGACCGCTGCGCAATTTCCTTGCGACTCTGTTCACTACCTTGCCATAGTTCTGACATACTACAACCGCTCAACAACAAGGGAGATGTCAATATGGCCGCACACACCACAGCCATTGCAATCCGCTTACCAAATGGTTTCATGATGAATTCTCTCCTTTCATCAATATACAACCTAATTTATATATCTCAATTATATACTAATATAATTTATATAAATAGAATTAATGTGTATAAATCATACATCTAGTTTGTCAAGTGACTAATAGAGTCAGGGGTGACCAATGGTCACCCCTATTTTCCTTTATATACGGTTAGACTAGAAATATAAGAAATATAACTCCTGTCAATTGTTTTATACGTGTACACGTGTTACCATAAAAGGAGAGCGTATGAAAGATAAAGATCTACTAAAATGAGGAGGACCTATGAAATTTATATACCCTGCTATAATCCATGATGACGCTGATGGTTTCTGGGCTGAGTTTCCAGACTTAGAATATACTAGCAGTACTGGCTCAACCCTAACAGAGCTCGTAACCAACGCTCAAGAAGCTATGGAGCTATATATTTTAGGAGCCTTAGAAGATGGGGAAAGTTTACCAACCCCTACATCTATTCGAAACTTACCTTGCACGGATACAACCTATCCTACATTAGTACAAACAGATATAGATCTGGCTAAAAATAGTAAGTCTGTAAAGAAAACATTAACCATTCCTGCTTGGCTTAACGATAGAGCACTAGCTAAAGGAATTAATTTTTCTCAGCTTTTACAAGAAGCATTAGTAGAAAAGACAATGTAAATTTATTACGCGCTACTGGGCTTCACCATTGAGTAAAGCCTTTACACCATCAATTACTTAGCAAAATTAGGACTACTGTCCACGCAATAACTGCTAAGGTAAGTAAAATGATACAAAGCATCCACAGAATTATTACGAAATAGAGCAATAATTTTAGTACATATAATACATCAAACCATATACTATGACGATCTTCTAATCGCGCCATATATTCGGAGAGATGGCGCACCCAAAATGGAGCTTTCGCATTAGGATTTAGCTTCTTCCAGTACAGCATAATATACGGCGTTACAAAACAACCTACCAACACTAAGTATGTAAGGAATAACGGTGTTTCTATATCATGTTGGGACATAAACCCTGACCAGTCTACGACCATTAGACTACCAAGGTATAGAAAAACAAACCAATATATAAATCCCATCACCTTTATAACAAGGCGAATCATCCGTTTTACATCCATATCTATAAGCCTACTAGTGTTTTAAATCGCGCATTATTGTGAAAGCGTTCAAAATGGTCTTGTTCAGCAGCTACAGCTTTCACAGATGGATCAATGTTAATTGCTTTTTCAAGCCAATCAAGGGCCTTAGTATCATCTCCTTGGTCTGCATAGATGGTAGCAATACCATACACAGACCAAGTGTTGCTAGGGTCCTTTTCTAATACCTTTTCAAACCATTGTTTAGACTCATTTAATTGTCCTTGCAACTTGTACACCATGGCCATATTGTAGTAATTAGCTACATTATTTGGATCTAAATCGTAAGCCTTTTTAGTATCTGCTAAACCTTTAGTAGTATCTCCATTTAAAGCCGTAGCAAAGCCACGAACCGAATAAGCGTCTACATTATTTGGATTATCCTTAATAGAAGCTGTTGCCTCCTCGATAGCTTTCGCATAATCACCAGAGGATAGAGCTTGCTTAGCGGCCATAACACGAGCATCTTGCTCTGTTTTAGCTTGTTCGTTAGCTGTTGTTGTAGGTTTAGTGTCTTGCTGAGTCTTAGTATCTGTGCCACACCCTAATAAGCTAAGCAAACAAATACATAATAGAATATATTTCATACAATACCTCTATATTAGCCATTTAATACAATTACATAATCGACTATTTACTATCATTACATTATATAGCACTATCATATAATTCATTAAATACTAGCACATAGTTTTTTAATTACCATTACAATTATACCAAAACTATATACAAAAAAGGACGAGCTGCAACTCGTCCTTTTTCGTTATATGGTAGGTAATGTTATAAATCTTATTTTTTTGCTTTAGAGCAACGGTCTAATAGGAATGCAACGCCTACGAATGGGATGCCACCGTTTTCACCAAGACCAATTTCACATGTGGAACTGGAGCTTACGCCTAGTGTTGCACCGTATTCAGCAATTTCACCGGCAAGGTCTTTTGTAGCAGATTTGTTAAGTTCTGGTGTGAAGAAACCTTTTTGACCAGCAAAGCCATCGCATGCGAAAGACTTGATATTGAATACATGGTCTGTGCAGAGGCGCGCCAAGTCTTCAATATATTGAGATTTATTCAAAGATTTAATCTTACATTGTTTGTGTACGATAACGCGTTCATCGCATTTTTCAATGTCGAGATGAGGTACTACGTATTTGCACAAGAATTCAGAAATATCGTTGATTTCTAAGTCTGGCATGTGTTTGAAAGCATGGTTGAAGCATGCACTATGGTCGATCACGATTGGATATTTACCATTTTGAGATGCTTTCATCAATGCATCGTGCAAGTCTTTAACAGCACGTTCATGAACGTCATCGTAGTTTTCAAAGCTCAAGCCACAGCAGAGGTTTTCGATATGTTTTGGATAGATAATATCGATATGAGCCTTGTTGCAGAGGCTTTCAACAACTTGTTGCAAGCTGCGATCATCGTCATAACCTTGGTTTGGTTTGAATGCGCGGTTTGCACATGTACTAAAGTATACAACCTTTTCAAAGTTAGTTGGTTTGATGCGGTTTTTCAATTTATAGCGATTAGCTTTAGGAGTTGTTTTAGGAACATATGGTGTAACACCTGTTACGCCATGCAAACCTTCAGTAATCTTAGAAATTGCTTTTTGAGTAATGATGGAACCTGCAATGCCTTCAAGACTTACGCCAGCACGACACATTTGAAGTGTTGTGGAGAAGTTATCGTAGATTTTCTTAGCCAATTCAGGTGCAGGTGGGTCGATGCGGCGCATGGACAATGCGATTTGAGCAGTATCGATGCTGAGTGGGCAAAGGCCTTTACACATGGAGCATGCAGCACAAGTGTCTACGCCGAAGTATTCATAGCCTTTTCTAAGTTCAGATGCCAATGTGAAGTTACCTTCGTTTTCAAGGCGTTTAGTTTCGCGTAACAATGCGATACGTTGACGTGGAGTCAATGTTAAATTACGGCTTGGACAATGTTTTTCACAGAAACCGCATTCCATACAGATTGTGAAAGCATCGTCGATAACGCATTGAGCTTTAAGGTTTTTCTTGTACACATCTGGATCATCAGTGATCATAACATCTGGGTTCAAGATGCGTTCAGGGTCAAAGATTGCTTTGATACGACGGTTGATTTCGTACGCTTTTTTGCCCCATTCCATTTCAACGAATGGTGCTACCATGCGGCCTGTACCATGTTCAGCTTTCAAAGAACCACCGAAACCAGATACGCGTTCGGACATTTCTTTTACCAAATCGCCGAAGTTTTTAGTATCTTTAGGGTCGCTGAAGTCAGGTGTAATGTTAAAATGAACGTTACCAGACAATGCATGACCGAAGATTACACCACCATCAACGAAATCGTATTTGTGGAATAATTCTGTAAGCATTTCAATGCCTTTAGTGAAGTCTTCGATTTGGAAGCAAACGTCTTCGGTAATAACAGTCGTACCTTTTCTACGTTGACCACCAACGATAGGCAAGATACCTTTACGGATTGCCCACCAGGAATCGTATTCTTTAGGATCTTGAGAATAAAGGCTTGGGATTGCTGTTGGGATATCTTTCAATTGTTCTTTAATGAAAGCTAAATTTTCATCTACAGTATCTTTGGAATAGCTTTCAGTTTGGAACAAGATAGCACTTGTACCTTCTGGTACTTCACGAACGAAGTCAGGTACATTTTCAAGAGTTTGAACTGCTTTCAAGGATTGATAGTCCATCATTTCTGCAGCAACAACCTTTTCACGGCCCATATTAGCCAAGGCTACAACCGCAAGAGATGCATCGTTCAATGTGCTGAAGAACATGAGACCGCAACCTTTATGAGGTACGTCTTCAACAGTGTTGTACACGATTTCAGATACGAAGCCCAATGTACCTTCAGAACCGATGAACAAGTGATTGATGATATCGATAATATCTTCGAAATCAACAAGGGAGTTCAAGCCATAGCCTGTAGTATTTTTGATTTTGTATTTATGATGAATCAAATGAGTCAATTCTTCATCAGCCAAGATTTCTTTGCGCAATTGCAAGATATCTTCAACCATTTGAGGTTTTTCACGAAGGAATTGTTCAATAGATTTTTTGTCGGATGTATCGAGAACAGTACCATCTAGTAATACAACGCGGATGGAACGGATTGTTTTATAGGAGTTTTGAGCCGTACCACAGCACATACCAGAGGAGTTATTGTTCAAAATACCGCCTACTAATGCTGTGGCAAGTGTAGCAGGATCTGGACCGATTTTACGGTTATAAGGTTTCAATAAATCATTCGCATCGGAACCGATAACACCACATTCGCATTTTAAAGCCTTGCCATCATCGATAACTTCCATTTTTTTGAAGCCATCATTACATACGATAAGCACGTCTTCACTGGAACATTGCCCAGACAAAGAAGAACCAGCTGCACGGAATGTAAATGGTGTACCACATTGTTGGCACAAACGAATAAGGCGTCTTACTTCACGTTCATCCTCAGCCTTTACAACAACCTTTGGTAAATAGCTATAACAGGACGCGTCAACACCATATGCATAACGACGCAAATGATCAGTATAGACACGATCTTTGCAAATCTCTTTTGCCTCCTTGGCAAAACGTTCATAATCTTTTATAAGTGTACTCACTTGTATATCCTCCTATCCTCTCTTAAGGAATTTGTCTTATATTTAGTATACGCCGTTCTCATTCTCACTACTATAATTATGCATAAATTATATGTCTTCTAATAATTCTCGATATGCACCGCTTTTTTATTTCTTTACTTGAAAGTGCATCTCAATGGCATTATCATGTACTCATTTTTTCACATATTAAAATAAAACTATTTTGTTTACTTAGTAATTAAAGAACTCTATAATAAATGAACGCTAAATTGCCCATAAAACTTGATTTATCGTGTATATAATTCTATAGGAAATAGTTTACATAAATTATGCATAAAACTGTATATTTCCATTTATTTCAATTTTTTCGTTCTCATTTATATTTAAGTATGACTTTTAATCATACCTTTTAGATTCCCCTACTAATAATTGTTCACTTTCACATAAAAAGCCCTCTAATGATATAACTCTTTCGAGTAACCACTAGAGAGCTTATAGTAAACATATCAAATCTATCTGTTCATACTAGCGAGAACATAAGAAGTATAGTATTCAAATTTCTATTGATGATTAGAGAAGACATATTATCCCAAAATACCAGATTTAAGAATAAGACGTACAGCTAGTGCAAAGACTGCAACGCTCATAAGGGCAAGGATAGATTTTGCTTTCAACCGTTTAGCAATTCGCGCGCCTGCTTGGGCACCAAAGATAGCGCCAATACTAGTAGGGATAGCAATACTAAATACGATATGATTTTCCAATAAATGCGTTATAACGCCTATCATTGTAGATACAGCAAGGATGGATTGGCTTGTAGCTGTAGCCATATGGGTAGGAAACCCCATGAGATAAATTAAGGCCGGCACATGAATAAGGCCACCACCAATACCAAAGATACTGGAGATAAAACCTACAAAAAAGCTAATGCTAATGCCAATAGGCTTGCTATACGTTAGCTGATCAAGGGTAAGGCTTTCTTCCTTCCGCTCCCCTTTTTTGAAGTTCTTAAATCCAATCAAACCAGAAGCGCATAGCATAAAGCACCCAAAGGCAAACATAAAGCCTTGTCCAGAAAACCAACCAGACATTTGGGCCCCTAAAATAGCACCTGGTAAGGTAGATAAACTAAAGACTATGGCCGCACTGATATGTACCTTCTTCTGCTTAATATACGCAATAGATCCAGAAACGGCGTTACACATAACGGAAAAGAGTGATGTCCCTACAATCATAGATGGGGACCACTCCGGAAACCAATACATGAAGAGAGGAACGAACACAAGGCCCCCTCCGGCACCGATGATGGTGCCTAGCATAGCCGCTAAAAAGCCGACTATGGTAAAGAATATATAAAATACTATAATGTTATCCAGCATAATAAGGTCTCCCTTTACTTAGATTGGAAATATCTCTTTGCTATAACTAATTCGATTGGAAAAAGTCTTTTGCTGCTTTTAATCGTCCTCGTTCACAAGAGACTTGTAGCTCGTCACCTGGTTCAAGTTTCACATCCCCAAGAGGTACAATGTAGGTACCATTTCGGCGAATACTTACGATTAATGTGCCATCTGGCAATGCCAAGTCTTGTAACTGCACCTCTGTATAGTTTGCCACTACAGGCACCTTCGTTTGGAAGAAGGTTTGCACTGATTCTAAATGGCTTTGACCGGTCATGGCTTGCAATAAGGAATCGTAAATTGGCGGCTCTTTTAAAAGCTCTGCTACAAGGTATGCCACAAGTGTAACAATACCGATAGCGTAAATATTAGAGAAGCTATTCGTCATTTCAAGGACGAGTAAAATCGCCAAAATCGGAGTTCTCATCGCAGCTGCTAACATACCACCCATGGCACAAATAACGAATTGCGGTACAAAATCAGGTGAGATAATACCGATTGATGAAAGCACGCTTTCACAAAAAGCACCTGCAGAGGCACCTATGACGAGCATGGGCAAGAATATGCCGCCTTGCGCGCCACTGCCATAGCAGAAGGTGGTAAGTAAAATCTTACCTAGTACGATACCACCCAAGAGCAATACGCCATGCGATTGAAAGGCTAGCTGTCCTACCAGATCATTGCCACCACCTAAGAGGAGTTGCGAGTCATAGCCGATGACGGCCACAGTCACAAAGGTAAGAGCTAGTTTCAAGAACCGAGAGCATTTAAGCCACTCAAAGAATTTCTTGAACGCAAAGATCATGCGGCAGAAGAGCACCCCACAGAGCCCCATGATAACGCCCACCATAAGCAGTACAGGAAAGTACTCAATAGGAACCCCTGAGGTTACCGAAAATCCAAGAGCTGGGTCGAGGCCAAAGATACTAACTGTAATATAGTTAGAAATCAATGTAGCCACAAAGGTTGGCACAACGAGGTAAGGATAAAAACTTTTATGGATCTCTTCAAAGACGAACATCGCCCCCGATACAGGTGCACTAAAGGCAGCCGTTAAGCCCGCCCCTGCGCCAGCAGAAGTCAAGATGCGCTGCTCACGCAGACCTGAATTCATCCAATAGGATACAATTTTACCGGCAGAGCCGCCGATTTGTACGGCTGGCCCTTCACGGCCTACAGAAAAGCCTGCAAAACCAGTCAATACGCCACCAATCATCTTAGAAGCCAACGTCCGATACGGTTTCATATCAAAGAGGCCCAGCATTTCCCCTTCAATTTGAGGAATACCAGAGCCCCCCGATAATGGGGCCCATGCAAGCAATCTGTCGACGATAAAGGCAAAGATAACCATCACTACAAGCCAGCCTATGGCCCATTCCATGGTAATGCCGTCCATCAAATGCCATCGAATATGCTCTGACTCAAGGATTAAATAACGGTACGTAGCACCACAAAAGCCTGCAATCACACCCACAAGAGCGCCCTTTGCAATGAGCTCCGTTAACAACATACGATTCATGGACATATCTGCTAAGGTAGAACTGCGCTTATTAAATTTCCATAACCTCATACTATTCCTCCTTAGCATTAGCCAAATTTAAACACTCGTGCATAAACTATGTATTCATATCCTTAGTATACTTATGTAAACCATCATTTTCAAGAAACGATTACATACAACGTCAGTTATCTAATTACAAGACATCGCTACAAACGCAAAACTAGCTACCACTACAAATGCAAAACTAGCCACCTCTACAATGAGACGGCTAGTTTTGTTAAGCAAGTGTATAAATGTATTTTCTTTACATATTCGGAGGCATCTGAAATATGTAAAGACACTAAAGATGTAAAAGCCGCAGGGCTAGAGCTTCGCATCATTTAGACCTATAAATTATTTAGTCTTTCAACATATTTCAGAATATAGATTCATAGATACCAATAATTTCTTCCAAAGACACATCTCGTGGATTACCAGGTGTACATGCATCGTTAAAAGCAGATTCAGCGAGGAATGGAATGTCTTCTCGTTTTACGCCTGCTTCGCTAAGGGATTTAGGAATGCCTACATCGTCAGCTAATTTTTGGATTACATCAATAGCTGCTTGACGATATGTTTCTTGATCCATTTCGTCTACATCAGAAACGCCCATAACGCGAGCGATTTCACGATATTTTTCGCCTGTTGCAGGAGCATTGAATTTCAATACTGCTGTTAAAAGCATTGCACACGCCTTGCCATGAGGGATGTCGTACACAGCACTCAATGGATGCGCCATGGAGTGAACGATGCCAAGACCTACGTTGGAGAAGCCCATACCTGCAATATATTGACCAAGGGACATAGCTTCACGACCTGCGAAGTCACCAGCTACGGCGCTACGCAAGGAACGACCGATGATTTCGATAGCTTTCAAATGAAGCATATCCGTAAGTTCCCACGCACCTTTTGTAATGTAACCTTCTACGGCATGTACGAGGGCATCCATACCAGTAGACGCACAAAGACCAGTTGGCATCGATGCGGACATATCAGGGTCCACGATGGCTACGATTGGAATATCATGAGGATCAACACATACAAATTTACGGTTCTTTTCAACATCTGTAATAACGTAGTTAATAGTAACCTCTGCAGCCGTACCAGATGTGGTAGACACAGCGATAATCGGCAAGCAAGGATGTTTTGTAGGCGCCACACCTTCAAGGCTGCGTACATCGCCGAACTCAGGATTTGTAATAATCGTAGCAATAGCCTTACTTGTATCGATAGCACTGCCACCGCCTACAGCAACGATAGCTTCAGCACCTGCCGCCTTACAAGCAGCCACACCAGATGTTACATTTTCAATGGTTGGATTCGGCTTAATATTGTCATAGACATCATAAGCAATACCTGCCGCATCAAGTAGGTCTGTTACCTTTGTAGCTACCTTAAACTCAAATAAATCAGGTGTAGACGTAACAAGAACCTTTTTAAAATGGCGATTCTTAATTTCGTTCACAATCTCCTGAATCGCCCCTTGTCCAAAATAGGACGTACCGTTCAACATAATTCTCCGAGCCATATACATTCACTCCTAACGAATAAAAAATAAACCGATAGAGAATAACTATACTAAGTAATTCTCTATCGGTTTATTAAAATCCTTGAAGCTGTGTTATGTATACACTATATAATCATTGTAATATTTCGTTTTCTCATCAAGCGTAATAGGGAATCTAAAGACTTAAACGGCTTAGACATAAGTCCCTTCTACAAACAAAAACAAATCGCCTAAGAAATTTTGCTCATCTTCATAAGCAAGATCCGTTTCACAGATTCATCGAGGCGTTCTTTAGAGATACGACCATCCTTTACGGCTTTCATAAGACCATTATACGCCTCTTGCATGTGTTCGTACTCATGGCACACGAGCAAGATATCACTACCAGCCAAGATAGATTGAACCGCCATATCGCCGAAGGTGTAGTGTTTTGCAAGAGCGCCCATGTCCATATCGTCTGTTACGACAACGCCGTTATAGCCCATATCTTTGCGCAACCAGTCAGTAATAATCGCTTTAGAAAGACTAGATGGATGATCTGCATCGATTTGAGGATACATCGCGTGGGACACCATAATTGCATATGTATTCGGTTTAGACTGCTTAATGAGATCTACAAATACCTTCGTATCTTCATTCAACAAGGTCTCTTTAGACACTGGCACAACACTGGTATCCGCATGTAAGTCTACATCTGTTTTACCAATGCCTGGGAAATGCTTATAGGAATACCATAAACCAGCTTCATCATAGGCCTTACCTACAGCGCTGGCATACCGTACAACATCATCAGGATTTGTACTAAAGGAACGGCCATAGGTTAAGCCCAAGTCTGCTACAGGAGCAAAGTTAATGTTGAATCCCAAGTCCTTTAGTTCCGTACCAGACTGTTTTGCCAAGGATACCGCTTGTTCAATAGGTTCTTTACCTAATTCTTCTGCAGGAGGAACCTTGATGAGCTGATCCTCCATGCGTGCTACGGCACCACCTTCTTGGTCGATGCCGATGAACAATGGTGTTAAACCCGCACTTTTACCAGTTTTATTAATATCTGTAATGAGCGATTTCACTTGATCCTTGGACTCCATATTGCGGTCAAACAAGATGATACCGCCCACGCGATACTCATTGAGCATGAATTTAGCATCATCGTTCAAGGTCTTGCCATGGATGCCAATCATCAACAATTGGCCTACCTTGTCCGCGTCGGACATATTAGCTACTAATTTGTCCACCTTTTCCTCTGGTGAAAGCTCGCTCTGTGCCACAGATTCATAGGTTACAGGCTCCGCCTTAGAAGTAAATGGGTTATGTAAACCGCAACCCGTTGTAAGCGCTAATGCGCCAATCATCGTAGCCGCTACGATACGTCGAAACATATATACCTCCAAAATCTCTAAAAAGTATTATGTATAGTATATCAAATAATAAAGACAACCCCAACAACGCTAATATATAGAGTGCATCGGTAGCGCAAAAAAGACTATTACCCAAAACCTACGAATATATACCGTATTGGTTCCAAGTAATAGTCTTTATATAAGTTAAGGTTAAGGTCAAACTTACGCTTAAATTTTGCTTGTGCTTAAATTTTGCTTGTACTTAACTTTTGCTTAGTTTTAAATTTTACCTTGCTCTTTCATTTCTGCTAAAAGCTTTACGATGCGAGGGCCACAGCCTTTGCCACCGCAAGCGCCTGTGCCGGCACGAGTTGCTTCTTTTACTTCAGGAAATGTATGAGCACCATTCAAAATGGCTTCTTTAATCGTTTTACGTGTAATGCTACGGCAGGTACACACCTTTGTAAGCTTATCCAGAATTGCCTCTGGCACTTGGTTTTCTTCAAAATCCATATATATTCCTCTTCTATTCACTTGAATCTCTCTATACTAACTTATATACAGTGTCTATATACTTATAGTATTAAGTACTTCATTATATAGTATGTAGCACTGCTTTATATACGATATACTACAATACTAATATATCGAAAATTTACGATTTCTATCTCTAGTATATCATACTTATCGAATTATATCGATACTTTTTAATATAGTGAGGAAGATGGACTAAAGTCCTTACAGTATAGCACTTACAAAATAACGCTTACGATACGCTCAAACAACTGCAAAATAGTTTGTTGTAATGGAATGAAAATCTTACTAGCAATTGGTGTATTAAGTACTAAGATGAGCAAAATCAAACTTACAAAACTTAAACGTTCCAACGTAAATTGCCAGCTCCCAGGCAATAGACTTGTAATAATACGACTGCCATCTAGTGGTGGTATTGGCATCATATTAAGAATAGCAAAATTGATATTATATACGACAATCAATGTCAGTATTAATTCTAATGATTCATTCGTCAACAAGCCATAACTTTCAAGAAAACGAAGGGCTAAATACCCCAAAAAGGCCATCAACACATTAGATGCTGGTCCCGCAATAGAAACTAAAGTAGAATCCGTACGAGGATCACGGAAATTAGATGGATTAACCATTACTGGCTTAGCCCAACCAAATCCACCAACAAGGAAGGCTATAGAGCCAATTAAATCAAGATGTGCCACGGGATTCAATGTTAATCGCCCCATAGAGCGCGGCGTAGAATCACCGAGCATATCAGCTACCTTAGCATGAGCAAATTCATGTCCTGCAGCCGCGATGATAAGCGCTGGTATAGACGCTAAAATCATCGTTAAACTAATACCAGAAAATAACATAGAACTCCTTTATTGTTTAGCTTCCCATGCGGTGTAGCCGTCTTGAATGCAGCGAAGGGCATTCAAGGTGCGTGGATAGCCGATGTACGGCACGCATTGAGATGCGATGTTAATCAAATATTGTTTACTATTGCCTACGTTCAAGTTGCCTTCTACGTGAGCCTTTAATTGAGGTTCACATCCACCTTGAGCTGCCAGGAAACAGAAGGTAATCATTTCGCGATGAGCCACACTCAAGCCTTTGCGAGTGTAGTAGTCACCAAACATATTAGCAAGCCACTTATTAATGTGGCGTGTCTCTTCAGGACCTTCTTGGTAAGAATTACGGATAGACTCACCAAAGATTTCAACCTGTTTTTCTACGCCCTTTTCAAGGCGAGATTCACTAGTAATTGTACTACGAGACGGATCTACAACAGTTTCCCCGCGATAGTCAAAAATCTTATTTGTGACCTTAAAGAATGGACGCACACGACCTATGCCTAGATATGGCACAGCTTGATAAATAAGCTCGATTACTTCATCGGGAATCAAGCCAAAGTTAAGTGCTGCCGGTAGCATCAACGCATATTCATCAACAGCAGATGCCCCTACTAATGTAGCAAGGATAGCCAAGAATCGATCCTTGGCAGGCACATTACGACCCTCTTCGGTGATAACTTCATCAAATGCAAAATTATCAAATAAAACTTCAAACTCAGGGTCAATATAACCTGCAGGGGCCGCAATATCAGGGAACATGCGCTCCGTATAAGCTTGAGCAAATTCAGATTTAGACATAGGAAACCTCCATAAACAACACTGGTGAAAGCCCCAAGGAGCTTTCACCAGCAATAGTTATGTAATTATTACGGCTTGCGCCATCAAATTATAAAGCTGGGAAAGAGAAGTCAGTACCGTATACTTCTTTCCAAGCAGCCAAGAACATATTGTATTCATTAGAACCAGGAGTGATTTGGTATGCTTGACCATCTGGAGAGAAACGATATACAGTATGCAAGCTTGGATGAACAATATATTTGAACAATGTAGCTTCACCATATTGGTTGTTATGCATGTTAATTACATTAATACCGAATACATAGTTACGGCTACTATCGATACCACTGAATTGGGATGCTTTATCAAAGAAGTATGTTTCAGAACCATTTGCACTGTTTGGAACCTCTGGATAGTTAGCTAAACCATTCCAGTTTGCTGCATTAGCAACACCACCAACTAATAATGTACCGGCTAATACAAATGCGCCTAATAAATTTTTATTCATAATGCTCTCCTTTTTGCCTTTACGGCATCTCACGACAGGTCATACTTTCACATGACCTCAGTACAATACGTTATATGTATAGTATATCACATTTTATGAAAATATTAGATATATTAAATTACAGAATGTATGCATATGAGATCTTACTAGAGTACGCTACATTAGCGCTTAAGCTTCTCTGCTGTTCTAGCATTAGCGTTATCGATTGCTTCTAACAATTTGTTAAGCAACATACGCATTTGACGTGTTTCTTCAACATCAAAAATCGGGCCTGCAGCTTCAGACAAGCGACGTGGTATATGAACTGCTTCATCACGTAATGCTTTACCTGTATCAGTAAGAGTTACCATTACTACGCGTTCATCTTGGCGGCTGCGTTTACGCTTTAAGAATGCTTTTGCTTCTAATTTCTTTAAAAGTGGTGTTAATGTACCAGAATCAAGGCGCAATACTTGGCCTAATTCTTTAACAGACAAATCACCATATTGCCACAATGCCATCATTACGATGTATTGAGTATATGTCAAATTTAACGGATCTAAGTGACTGCGGTATGCATTAACAATCTCCTTCGCCACTACATAAAGTGGGAAGCTCAATTGATTTTCTAGTTTCATGTACTCATCATCAGGTACTTCTTCTTTATGTTTGTAACCTTCGAGTACGCCAATTTCCGCCATATTCTACCTCCATACGCACACAATAATCTTCAATTAATTGTACACAATTTTACAGTAAACAGTCAACGTAAAAACCCTACTTTGTTCATATTTTTTTTAATTTGTCAATTAATTAATATATTTTTTCTTTTTTATTAAAAAAATGAGTGCATCTATAGAATTTATGGGTAGAAATCACACCATGAAACTGTAAACCTATTAATAAAAATTTTTTATATTAGAATTCAATACCACATGCGGACATGGCTTCTTCAAGACGTTTAGCATGATCTACTTCTTCTGGAATAGAATGCTCAATTAATTCAGCAATTTTATGAGCGCCCTCTTCATTAGAATTGCGAACTTCATCAGCTAATTTCGCAAGGATAGTATCTGCAGACGCTTCAGCCTTGTAGAAATTAATGACCATCTTAATGAAGTCTTCCTTTGTAGCAGGACCTTCCCCTAATAAATGGCTATAAATTCCGCCATGTGCTGCATCTTCTGCAGCATTTTTATAGATTGCATCAGCAATTTCATCATAACCAAGTTCTTTAGCTAAAAAATACATCAAGAAATACTGATTTGCACCATTAAGCTCTGCATTCTTTAACATTTCAATAGTCTTTTCGAAGGATTTCCCTTTAGCGATACCATGTAAACTCATAATATTCTCCTTTTATATACTCAGCTGTTTAGATCTTAAATTGTAAGATGTATATGCATACAAATATGTCATGAAATAAAGGGTTAAAAATATAATTTTATACAATTATTATTGTAAGGTTTATATCTAATTTTGTCAATTTACTTAATATGATTACATAGTATATGCAAAGTGTATCTCTTTAGCATATCCCTTCTAGAGAGCTTTCTAAATCTCATTCTAAATTTCTTTCTAGATTTATGTTATGTAGTATAATAAAAGCAATTCTATATAAAGCGGATTAATAATAGGAGGACTATATGAACACCTTAGAATGTATCAAAACACGTCATAGTACGCGTAAATTTAAAGCTGATCAATTATCTCGAGAACTTATTGATCAAGTCCTCGATGCTGGCCGCCGTGCCCCATCTGGTGGTAATACACAATTGACACATTTTATGGTCATTACGAACCAAGATGTGCTCAAAGAGCTAGTAACACTCGTTCAAGAGGAATACGGCAAAATGCCGATTACAGAAAATACATTACCTTACATGGTGAATATCATTAAAATGTCCGCAGAAGGTAAGTTTGTATTTAACTATGGTGCACCGGCTCTCATCGTATTAGCAAGCCAAGCAAGCTATGCAAACAACTTTGCTGATGTGTCTTGTGCTATGCAAAATATGATGCTTGCTTGCAATGAACTCGACCTTGGCAGCTGCTGGGTAAACCAAATCCGTCACCTCCAAGACAATGAGCGCATCCAAGCTAAAATGCGTGAACTAGGCCTTAAAGAAGGTGAAAAAGTATATGCTAGCCTTGCATTTGGCTATCCAGACTTACCAAACGGTCTTAACCGCCGCGAAATCGAAGCAAAAGGCTATCCTGTAACCTATATTGATTAATTGAGACTATAAAATCAATATATTCACGTACGTATATAAATATATTCACAATTAATATATAACACAAAAGCGCTATCTATCCTACAGCTCTAATTGAGTGTCTATCGGAATAGATAGCGCTATTTTATTGATTATATTACATTTTAGCTCATGAAGCCTTATCAATCAAATCAGTAGATGAATTTTAATTACCCTTCAAATACACGTTTGCGTGCCGCTTTCACGAGTACGGAATGGTCATCCTCTACTACGTGATTAGATTTATAAGCCCAGCGTAAAAGTAATGCAGAGTTTGCTACTACGAGGAGGCTACCACCGTTATGAACGAGGGCACCCCAAACTGGGGATAATGTACCAATCATAGCCAAGATGATAGCTACGAAATTCAAAAGTAAGGAGAAGGAAAGATTAATTTTAATGGTAGTCATCATACGTTTAGACAATGCCACTAAGTGAGGAATTTCCTTCACATTATCGTTTACAAGAACGATATCTGCTGCTTCTACAGCAATGTCGCTGCCCACACCGCCCATGGCGATTCCTACATCAGACTTTTTAAGAGCTGGCGCATCGTTTACACCATCGCCTACCATGGCAACAATGTTGCCTTCTTGTTGCAATTGAGCCACAGTATCCATCTTGTCTTCTGGTAAGCAATCAGCGATAACATTAGGAATATTCGAGCGTTTACCAATGGTTTTAGCTGTTGTACCATGGTCACCTGTTAAAAGAACAGGCATGACATGAAGATCGTTCAAAGACTCTACTACGGCACGGCTTTCACGGCGAACACGGTCGGCCAAAGCCACATAACCTGCTAATACACCATCAACGGCAACATATACGATAGACGCACCACGGTTTAAATGTTCATAAACAGCATCTTTCACAGAATCAGAAATAGACACGTTAGACAAAATCATCATCGCTTCGTTACCAGCCAACACAGATTTAGCATCTACAGTGGCTTCCAAACCTTTACCAGGTACCATGTGGAAAGAGTTTACGGAATTGAAGCTTTCACCATGACGAGATGTAAAACCATTCACAATCGCCTTGCCCAATGGATGCTCGGATTTAGTCTCTACAGAGGCCACCAAGCGATACAATTCATCATTAGACATAGTACCCACTGTTTCAACGGCAGTCACCTCAGGCGTACCATAGGTCAACGTGCCTGTTTTATCAAAGGTCATTGTATCAACCTTTGCCAGCCGTTCCATAATGTTGCCACGGCGCACGAGGAAGCCATGTTGGCTAGCATTAGAAATAGCCGCCATAATTGCTGCTGGCGTAGCCAATACAAGAGCACAAGGACAGAATACAACGAGGATAGTTACGGCACGGATGATTTCGCCAGTCACCACATAGGTACCAACCGCTGCCAAGAGCGCAATCACAACAATCCATGTGGCCCAACGGTCAGCGAGGCTAACGATTTTCGCATTGCCTGGGTCTGTAGACTTAACGAGCTTAATCATTCGTTGAATAGAGCTGTCTTCGCCCTCTTTAGTAGCCGTCATATCGAAAGCGCCAAATTGGTTCACCGTACCAGAGAACACTTCATCGCCAATCGTTTTATCTACTGGCATAGACTCGCCAGTCATAACGGATTGGTCAATAGCCGTATCACCAGTCAAAATCGTGCCATCTACAGGGATTACCTCGCCTGGTAACACGCGGATCACATCGCCTACTGTTACAATATCTGCAGGCAACACCTCTTCCTTACCATGACGAACGATACGTGCTGTAGTAGGTGTCAATTTAACGAGACGTTCGATACCCGCTTGTGCTTTAGACACTGTGAACTCTTCTAGCATCGCACCGAGTTGCATGATGAAAGCAATTTCTGCGGCCGCAAATACTTCACCGATAGCTACCGCTGCGATAAGCGCCAAAGATACGAGAAGGTCCGCCTTTACGTCAAACTCTTCATACATGGCAACCGCTGCACCCCACACGATAGGCAACCCACACAATACAATTGTAAACCAAGCCCAATCGAATGGTAGACCTAAACGAATGCCTAATAAACTAAATACTACACCGATACCACCGGCTACTAATGTGATCTTTTCCCGATTTAAATCGAACCACTCTGCTACTTTGCTCCACCGTTCCATACGTACCTCCTGTGAAACCTCATATACCTATGGGGGTATACCCTATGATTATTTTATACCCCTATGGGTATATTGGTGTCAACAACAAAATATGTACAAATATTCATATATAACTCAAAACACAGATAAACACTGGATTTAATGACATTATATAATTCTTGCATTGGTCTATTACACAAACGCACGAGCAATCATTCATGTATCTAGATAATCAGATGGATTTTTAAATAGAAGATATTTTAATGTTCTACAACCTATGCGCTAAGCCCATAATGGTGCACTAAAATAGCAATTTATCATAATTAAAAATAAAACATAGTCGACTTTTAGTCATACATGGTATGATTACAATGGCATTTTGTAGAAAGGATGTGAGATGATGTCGATTTTCTCTCCAGCTCCTCATATTGAACGATTACCAGAGGGGCAAATCGATTCCACCTACAAACGTCTTCGCAAAGAAGTCTTTGCAGGTACTTTTATTGGTTATGCTACATTCTATTTGATCCGCCAAAACTTTAGTTTGGCTGTTCCGTACATGATTGCTGAGTACGGCTACACTAAAGCGGATCTTGGTATTGTCATGACCCTCTTATCCGTAGCGTACGGCATAAGTAAATTTGTCATGGGTAATGCGTCTGACCGCTCTAACCCAAAATACTTCTCCACAGTAGGTCTATTGCTCAGTGCTTTAGTTATGTTATTATTCGGCACCTTACCTGGTGTTTTAAGCAGTATTCCTATCATGTGCGTGCTCGCCTTCTTAAATGGTTGGTTCCAAGGTATGGGCTATCCTCCATATGCGAAAAATATGGTAACTTGGTTCTCCCGTTCTGAACGCGGTGCTTGGTGGTCTTGGTGGAACGTATCCCACAATCTTGGTGGCGGTATTATCGCACCTCTTGCTACGTTAGGTATCTATCTATTTGGTACATGGCATAGTATTTTCTTCTTCCCTGCTCTTATTTCTATCGTGTTGGCTGTGGTTACATTCTTCTTGTTGAAAGATACACCTCAATCCTGTGGCTTGCCACCTATCGAAGAATACAAGCACGAACCAGTAGCAGCTGAAGTAAGTGATGAAAACAAAACTACTTTCAAAGAAATCTTCTACAAATATATTTTGCATAACAAATACTTATGGTATCTTGCAATTGCGAATATCTTTGTATACTTCATCCGTTACGGCGTAGTAAGCTGGGCTCCTACCTATTTAACTGCTGTGAAAGGCTTTACAAAAGAAGGTTCCCGTTGGGCTTACTTCTTGTACGAATGGGCTGGTATTCCAGGCATGCTCGTAAGCGGCTATTTGAGTGACCGCGTATTCCGCGGCCGTCGTGCTCCAGCTACAATCTGCTTCATGCTATTCGTTATCTTGGCGATCCTTGTTTACTGGTTCAACCCAGCAGGCAACATCCTTATCGATAACTTAGCACTTATCGCTATTGGCTTCCTCATCTACGGTCCTGTTATGATGATTGGCCTTCAAGCAGCAGACATGGTACCACGTGTAGCAACAGGTGGCGCTACTGGTCTTACAGGCCTTCTTGGTTACCTCATCGGTTCCGCTGGTGCTGGTGCGTTCATGGGTCTCATGGTTGACCTTTATGGTTGGGATGGCGGCTTCGTAGCCCTCGTTGGTGCATGTATCCTCGCTATCGTATTCCTACTTCTCACACTTGGTGACAAATCCCAAGCAAAAGAATAATCTACAACTAGCTGTTGTATGAACGCAAAAAATCCCCTAGTAACACATGGTTACTAGGGGATTTTATTATGTCTAAAAATATATACTTCACTAAATTCTATGCTACACACAAAGAACTGTTAAGCACTTTCAAATTATACACGAGACCAAGTCGCGCCAAACCATGCAGTGCAACGGCCGTAACAGGATCGATGAAACCAAGTACACCAGCACCAATGATAGCAACGTGGAATACAATAGACACGATGAGTAGACCTAAATGAGACTGCTTTGTTACTTTTGAAAGCTCTGATACAGGAGATGCGTCATCCACAAGGGAGCCCATCATGAGCGCTACTAAAATAAGCTCCAAGGAACATGGGCATAGTACCAATAACAAGGTTACAGTATGTATGAAATCCTGTGTTAATGCAAAGGAACCCATAGACAATAACAACACGGCCACAACAATAACCGATGAGTAGTTGTTGATACCTTGACGCAATGCCACCAGTTGAGATGGCATCATAGGAAGCATATCATCATCTACAGTGTAATGTGACTCACCCGTAATAAGCTGCTCTAAGAAGAAACCAGCCTGTACGATAAGCCCCACATAGGCCGCCGTATGATAATCGCCAATGGAAATGAGCGCCACCATGGCCACTACAATGAGAAAATTAGCATGGATCTCTAAACGCTCCCAAATACTTTGAACACTGTTAATAAATAGTGGTAAACCACAAACTAGAACCGTTACCCACGCCAAATCTATAACGGGATTTAATGACTCTGTAATCACATCCAAAAGAATAAATACAACGCCTAATGCTAAAATAGCACCTTGTGTGAATAACGACACCTGCACTGATAAAGACTGTAAAAACTTCATATAGACCTCTCTATACACTAGAACCGGCCTTACTTACTCCGGAAATAAAACACAAAACAACACAATAATAATTCAAAACTCTTTATACCTTAAGCAATTTGAAACGATCTGTGCCTAAAGTAATTTAAAACACTTTGTACCTAAGGTAATTTAAAATGCTTTGCATCTAATATAATTTAAACTCTATGTACCCATAGGGGTATATCTACAATGTAAATATTATACAAAACATACAAACTATATACAAATTAATTTTTTCGATAAATAATAAAGAACTGCATTTCCATTACAGAATAGGAAAAGGATGTAAAAAGAACAGGTCCCTAAAAACGACTTAGCTCGCTTTCGCGGCTCTCCAATAGGTCTTAGTTGAAGATGCTAATTTCATATAAAAAGAAAAGCCCCTATCTCTAAAAATGACTTAATACTAAGAGGTATTAGTTGATAGCTCTTATTTCTTTATTAGATGTAGAAAGAACAGGTCCCTAAAAACGACTTAGCTCGCTTTGGAGGCTTTTAGGGACCTGTTCTTTCGGTTACTGATATGAAATTAGAGCTTCAACGCCTCAATCCATTCTGCTTCTTTAAAGCCAACGAGTACTTTGTCTTTAAGAACCAAGATAGGACGTTTTACAAGCATACCATTGGATGCTAATAAAGCTAGTTTTTCTTCTTCACTAAGGTTTGGCAATTTATCCTTCAATTGTTGTTCACGATAAATCATACCAGACGTATTAAAGAATGCTTTCAAATCTTTGCCAGATTGTGGATACCAAGCAGCAATTTCTTCTGCAGTAGGATTTTCAGCTTTAATATCACGATCTGTGTATTTAATATTATGATCATCTAAGAATTTCTTTGCTTTTTTGCATGTTGTGCATTTAGGATATTCAACGAATAACATAGCGTCTCCTTATAGTAATACATAATGTTATAACCACATATTTATAAATTAAGTGTACCAAATATATCGAAAATTATCAATATTTTATTGGCAGTCCACAGGTTCTAATGCTTTACAATGCTCAATAGATGCTAGCGCGTCATCCATACCTGTACTAAGTTTTGCAGTTCGTAAATCAACATCCATCTGCAAGCGTAAAAAATAACCTTCTGAAACGCCAAAATATTTTGCCAGACGCAAAGATGTATCTGCAGAAATAGACCGTGTACCATTCAGAATTTCTTGGATTCGTGAGACAGGCACATGTATATCCTTAGCTAATCTATACGCAGATAACCCTAAAGGCTCCATAAATTCTTCCTTCAATATTTCACTAATGGTAGGTGTAGGAATAAACTTTTCCACAAAAATCCCCTCGCTATCAATGATAATCAACAATTTCTACATCATAAAAGCTATTAATATCTTTTACTTTAAAACATAGTCTGTACTGGCTATTAATCCGCAAACTATACTGACCAAATCGATCTCCTTGGAGCAATTCCAATCGGTTCCCCGGTGGCCAACGTAAATCTTGTAATGATTCAGCATTATCAAGCATCATTAATTTACGTAGTGCTAAACGTTGTATAAACGGAGAAAATCGTTTAGAAAAGCTTTGGCAATAAACTTTTTCTGTTTCTTTATCCTTAAATCCGATAATCATAGAATCTCTCCTTTAATTATACCTGCTAAACAGGTATAATACAATAATATCTACCTGAATAACAGTCATATGGGAAATTAAAATTATTCTGCTATTAGTTTTGGTAAAAGATTTCTAGGTAATACCAGTCAAATCCTACTTTGGCAGTGACTCTATTGGTCACCTATTTCGGAACGTAAGGATCTATATCATTTAACTTAATTGAGTGGAGAAATATCATTAACTTGATTGAGTGGAGAAATATCATAAGTTATTTTATTACAAAATAATTTCAGAAAATAAAAAGACCTATATCCTCCACCTTCTCATGTACAAGGTACATATAAAGGTTTAGAGAATATAGGTTTCTTATAATGCTATTTATAGTACGATTTACAGCAAGAATGTTAAGCCCATGGCCACAAAGATGGCTGGCAATAGGTTAGCAATACGGATTTTACCAGGCCAGATGAGGTCAATACCGACACAGAAGATCAGAATAGATCCCACGTAGGACAGGTTATCGATAGCACTCGGCGTCATTAGAGGCGCAGCGATGTGAGCCATAGCTGTAATAATCCATTGGGTAATCCCCACAGGAATAAAGGAGAACAATGCGCCCTTGCCCATAGAGGACACCATAACCATAACGATGACGCCGTCGAGGATGCCTTTCAACAATAGCGTTTGATAGTTACCCGTCAAGCCGTCTTGAATAGAGCCTAGCACGCCCATGGCCCCCACGGTAAACGTAAGGGACGCTGTAATAAAAGCGTGCGTAAACTGCGAATCACCAGTGTTACCAGTTTTTGCTTTCACCCAGTCACCAAAAACAGTAATCCAACGGTTAAGGTCGATAAGCTCGCCAATTACAGCGCCTGCCACCATGCTAATAATCATGAGCATAGGCCCCGTCGTTTGCAGCGTGCCGTTCACGATAACGAGCATATACTGCATAGCGCCGCTCATCCCAAGGAGGAGTACGATAATGCCGCTCACCATCATGAGCGTCTGTTTCAAATTTTCTTTCATAAACCGACCAAATGCGAGGCCACACAAGCTACCGGCTATGATAAGGCCAATGTTAATGGCCGTGCCCAAACCAATCATATATTTCCCTTTCTAAATTGTGAAAGTAATTGCTTATTTCATCATCAGTATACCAACTACATCGATATAAATCAATTTATTATGATATACAATCGAATCATAAAGTATCGCTAACTTATAATACAAAGCTAAAATATAAGTAATATATAAGTAATACATAAGTAATACATTACAGAGTCGTAAAGGTATATATCCAAAAGCTTTTAATTATATGTATAACAGTCTAACATTCCGATATATAGCAAAAAGCCCCTATCCAGTAAAGGATAGAGGCTTTATGTCGTGTTTATAGCTTTGAGAGAGAAGTATATGAGAGACCCGCTTTGGAGAGAGAGAATATATGTGTTTGTATATAAAGCGGGCCGACATATGATGGAACGCTATCTTTCCATCAACTATAGTGTACACCTTAAAGTGCGGTTTAACACAAATTCAACTTTGTAAAATGAATCATGTATAAAAACTATTGTTAACTAATCATTATATGAATACGTTACAACAGACATTGAAAAACAAGTAAAGAAATATAACGCTAAATACAGAATAATAAGAACTATATTAATTTTCACCATCCACAGGTAGTCGGATAACATCTGCAGTTATATTGATTTCCTCAAAACAAGGGCAGTCTTTACCATGATCGTTGATAAGGCCACTAGCTTGGAGATGCGAATAAATGGTAACAGGTCCAACAAACTTGAAGCCCCGTTTCTTTAGGTCTTTGCTAATGCGTGTAGATAGACCATTCTTAGCGGGCACCTGCCCTTCAGGATGCTTGTCATAGATAATAGTCTTGTTATTTGTGAAAGCCCAAATATAATTGCAAAACGAACCAAATTCAGATTGAATACGCTTAAAAGCGGAAGCATTGTTTATAATTGCTTCAATTTTAGGACGAGACCTGAGCATCCCCTCAGTCTGCATAATCCTGTCGATGTCGCTTTCACCATAAGAAGAGACTGCCTCAATATCAAAGTTATCAAAGCAGCCTCGAATAATGTCGCGTTTATTTAAAATCGTAAGCCAGCTAAGGCCACATTGGAGGCTTTCAAGACAAAGATGTTCAAATTGAAGCCTATCATCATGAATAGGCCGCCCCCACTCATGATCGTGATAGGCCTGATACAAAGGAGTCGTAGGCCAATCGCAGGTCGCCATCACACACCTCCATGTGCCCACACGAGGACATCATACATGAGAGCCACTACGAGACCCATCACGAGATGACCGCCTACGTAGAGCGGGATTAGCAAATAGATAAATAACAATAGGGAATGTAAGGTTTTCCGTAACCATACAATCGGCGTAGATGTACCGCCGCCAACCTTGCCATCTAGCCAATTGTGAACGATGTAGATAGGCGTACCTAAACGATGAATCCAATTAGGAAGTCGCTTACCAGGGTTTAAGCTAGGGCAATATAAAATGACCAATGGTAACGCCACCGCATCAAGAATGAGCAGCATCGTTAAGGTCAAGGAGAACAAATCTATTTCGCCTTCCCACGTCACTGGATGTGCTATAAAGCGGAGGGCCCACAAATAGGCTTTATATACGATATACGGTTCTAATAGCCATAATAAGGGCTTTACTACACTCATGGGACTACCTACGCCAAACATAAAATAAGAAAACTACGCATTCGCGTAGTTGTTTTTGATACTATTATTATATCAGATTTTGGTCTTTTTGTGGGTTTAAAATTCATATAATTTTGTCAAAACATACAATTTATAGTAGTTCTCACTGAAGGAACCCACTATATAAGCTATCCCTCACTATCGACTCATATATACTAATTTTTCATCAAAATTATGAGTTATTTTGATAAATCTTTTAGAAAATACAGCATCCAATGTAATATAAAAACCAAAATAAAGAACTAAGAATTGGCATCAATACTATGTGGCATTTTATGCCCATACCTTATGTTATTATAAATACAGGTAGTAAATACCGTCTCACTTTCTACGTTAAACAACGGCAAAAAAGGCAGCCACATGTGATATGTACCCCCTTTACTGGACAACCAGTAAAGGGGGTATTTTCATGAGATATAGTTATGAATTTAAAAGAAAAGCAATTGAATTATTTAATCAAGG
>NZ_JAGZRH010000006.1:0-135114 GCF_018381775.1 Veillonella sp.
GAGGATCCACCTGTTCCCATCTCGAACACAGTAGTTAAGCTCATAAACGCCGAAAGTACTTGGCTGGAGACGGCCTGGGAGGATAGGAAGCTGCTGATTGACTAAAAGAAAAAGGTCTACCTAAAGGTAGGCCTTTTTCTTTTAGCTAGTCTTCGACTAGCTTATCATGCTAGAGCCGTCTCCAGCCAAGGTTGGACAAGTATTATCTATGGATAGTAATCTGTAGGACGGCGTGGGAAGGGTAGGGTGTGAGGCCACAGAGGAGTAAAACGACGCATGGGGCCCACACATCACCTTCGACGAAGCCCTATAGTTTATTCTGTACATTTGCATAATGTATTATATACTGCCATGGGCGAGTGTGATAGGAAGCTGCGTCTAATGATAGGAGGCAAACTAAATCTACACGGTAACGCGACACAACGTGCCAATGTTACCGAACCGTAAACTAGTTGAGTAACTTTAAATTGTAGAGGTACTATATATCTAGGTGTCCGTGTCAGACGGAGTTGGGAAAAGTAGGGCAGTAGAAGATGGAGGAGTGAAACGACGACAGATTCACTGCATCACTTTCTTCCGAACGTAAGATTTACCGAGCTGCGAAGCAGAGAAGGGAAATCCACAGTGAGGAGTGATAGGAAGCCGCATCTAATGGTAGGAGGTCAACTACCTCTAAACCGATACCGCGGTGCGTAGCATCTATGGTATCGAATCGTACAGCAGCTGAGAAATTTAGGTTTATGTAATTTATTTAATTCTGCTCCCTATAACTATCATAATTATGACGTCTTATATTTATTCTTATTAATTATTTATATTGTCTTTTCTTGATAATACAGTCACAAATATGGTATTCTCATTGTGTATGTGAGTAGATTGGAGTGATTAGTTTATATGTATAAATATGGCAAGAGCTGTATTAAAAAAATATTATGTTTTCTCGCAATATGTATTGCAATTTTAGCTATCTCATTTGGCGTTATGTGGGGGCTGTCTACTGATTATAAGATTTATGGTGTCCCTGTACTAAACTATCATCAAGTGAATGATGAAAAGCATTCTGCATTGACTCTTCATGTAGATCAGTTTAGAGAACAGATGGCATATCTACATAATCAGGGGTATAATACGATTACTTTAGATCAATTGTATGATTACCTACAAAATGGTACTGAATTACCTAATAAGCCAATTGTTATAACCTTTGATGATGGCTACGTCGATAATTACAACAATGTATTGCCTATACTAAAGGAATATAATATGAAAGCTACTTTGTTTATGATTAGTGATGCAGCTAATACGCCTGGTTTTGTCACTACAGAACAAATGCACCAAATGGAAGCGAGCGGATTTGATATTCAAGGCCATACAAATCATCATAAAATCTTAACAAAAATTGACCCGACCGAATTACCGGATGCTCTTCTTGGTGGGAAGACTTCTTTGGAGGGGATTTTGGGTGAGCCTATTGATTATCTAGCATATCCTGGTGGGTTTAACGATATGCTCGTTCAATATGTAACTAAACAATCTGGTTATAAAATGGCTTTTACCGTTCAACCAGGTACAGTTAAGCCTGGTGATAATCTCTATGCCTTAGATCGATTAGCTATATTCCAAGGTGATACACCGTATCTATCTTTCTGGTTGCGCCTACATTGCGCACCATTTATCAAGTATTCTTGGGCATTGCGTGATATATTACGCGATAATGGATGGACAACATTGGCATCTATTATGCCTTTATTCTAGGAGGAATTATGTCTTACGAAGTATTAGCAAGACCATTACGTGTTGCGGTGTTAACTGTTTCTGATACGCGTACTTTTGAAACTGATAAAGGGGGCAACAAGGTTCAAGAGTTTTTAGAGCAAGCTGAACATATCGTAGCTGATCGTAAAATTGTCATTGATGATTACGATGAAATTAGAAATGCTATGATTCCTTGGTGTAATGATGAATCTATTGATGTTATCATCTCTACAGGGGGAACGGGAATTGCTAAGCGCGATGTAACAATTGAAGCGGCAAATAGTCTCTATGAGAAACATATCCCTGGTTTTGGGGAAATCTTTAGATATTTGTCCTATATGGAAGATATTGGGACTAAGGCGATGGCTTCTCGTGCAGAAGCTGGGGTGAACAATAACACGTTAATATTCTCTGTTCCTGGCTCTGTAGGGGCTGTTACTTTGGCAATGAGTAAACTCATCATTCCTGAAATGGCACATCTCGTTCGAGAAATTACAAAATAATATATTAAGACTGTCCATTTGTGGGCAGTCTTTTTTGATAATAGAATTCAAAAACTGTTTTTACAAGCATGAAAGTATTCAGGTTGTATCTAATTTGTGAGATTAAAAACTATATATGTTAATTCTCAATATATAAAACAATACCATTGCAGTATTGTTTTATTTCGATTATACTAGATTTAGTAATACGTTTGTCCGAGTGCACGAGAAAGGAGACCTTATGAAGTTAAATCAGGCCACGGATTATGCATTTCGCATGGTCTTACATATGGCGTTGTTACCTTCGGGAACGAAGCTAACGGGTGCTGTATTGGCTGAGCAAGAATTGATTCCAGAACGATTTTTGCTCAAGATTATGCGTAGTCTCATTGCAGCCGGGATTATGAAATCCTTTCGTGGTGTAGATGGTGGGTTTGCCCTCAATCGAGACCCTCAAGAGATTTCATTGCTCGATGTAATTAGAGCGGTAGAAGGGGATGCGTATTTACAACGGTGTTTATATGATGTAGGTTCTTGCTCTAAATCTTGTATGGGGCATTGTGCTATCAATGAAGCTATGGGGACGATTCAGGACCAATTAATCAATCAGTTGGAGAAGGTTAACTTTAAAACCCTTGCCCAACGTGAACAGTTGATTGAGTCTGAAGCATTGCCGTATTTACAAGCTCAATGATACAAGATTTTGGTAAAAGCCCATCAAGTGATGTAGGTATTTATTCTAAGGAGGAAAACACATGTTTGAAGCTGTAGATTTAGCTCGAATACAATTTGCGCTAACATCTATCTATCACTGGTTGTTTGTGCCGTTCACACTAGGCATGACAGTGACTGTAGCTATCTTGGAGTGGACATATGTGTCTACTGGTAAAGAAGTATACAAAAAAATGGCAAAATTCTGGGGCAAATTGTTCCTAATTAACTTTGCTATGGGTGTGGTAACTGGTATTGTTCAGGAATTCCATTTCGGTATGAACTGGGCAGAATATTCTCGTTTTATGGGTGACATTTTCGGCGCTCCATTGGCCCTTGAAGCATTAATGGCATTTTTCTTGGAATCTACATTTATGGGTGTATGGATCTTCGGTTGGGACCGCTTGAATAAAACTGTTCACGCTCTTGTAGCTACGTTGGTGGCATTAGGTACAAACCTATCTGCATTCTGGATTCTCGTAGCAAACTCCTTCATGCAACATCCTGTAGGTTATGTAATCCGTAATGGCCGTGCAGAAATGGACAATTTCTTAACAATTGTTCAAAATGGTTATGTACCAGGCCAATTCTTCCATATCGTGTTAAATGGTTTATTAACAGCAGGCGTAATTATCATGGCCATCAGTGCTTGGCACTTATTGCGCAACAATGCGACAGATTTCTATCGTCGCTCCGCTAAATGGGGCATGGTTATTGCTCTTGTATTCGGTACTTTAGGCGCTTTGGCAGGCCATCATCAAGGTCAATACATTACAAAAGTACAACCTATGAAAATGGCTGCTATGGAAGCATTGTGGGAAACACAAGATCCTGCTCCATTCTCTTTGGTAGCTAACATTGATACTAAAGCTCAAAAGAATACGGGTGCAATTGAAATCCCTGGTGGTTTGTCCTTCTTAACTCAAAATTCCTTTACTTCTGGTAAAGTAGAAGGTATCAAAGATCTTCAAGCTAAATCCGAGGCTCAATATGGTCCTGGTAACTATATTCCAGATGTTCCAGCAATCTTCTGGACATTCCGTGTCATGGTTGCAGCTGGTTCCATTATGTTGCTTGTTGCATTCGTAGGTCTTATCCTTAATGCAAAAGACAAATTGGTTGGTAATCGCACATTCTTAAAAATTATGTTCTGGACATTGCCATTGCCATTCATTGCTCATTCCACAGGTTGGTTTGTAGCAGAAGCAGGTCGTCAACCATGGCTTGTAAATGGCTTGCAATTAACTGCAGACGGTGCTTCTAAAGCCGTTACAGCTCCAGAAATTATGACTACTATCATCGGCTTTACAGTTGTGTATATCGTAGCAGCTATTGCGGCTCTCTACCTTGCTGTAGAACACATCAAAAAAGGTCCAGATGGCAATCCATCTCACGATGTAGTTGAAAAAGAGGAGGCGAGATTATGGAATTAATTTTTAATAACCTTGAAGTGGTATGGTTTATTTTAATTACTATACTATTCGCTGGCTTCTTCTTATTAGAAGGTTTTGACTATGGTACCGGTATTTTATTACCATTCATCGGTAAAACTGACGTTGAACGTCGTCAAATGATCAATGCCTTGGGTCCTGTTTGGGATGGTAACGAGGTATGGATGATCACTGCTGGTGGTGCATTATTTGCATCCTTCCCTCATGTATATGCTACATTGTTTAGTGGTTTCTATTTAGCGTTATTCTTAATGCTTGCGGCTCTTATTATCCGTGGCGTATCTTTTGAATTCCGCTCCAAGAGCCCTAACTTGTTATGGCGTAAAACTTTCGACTACTGCATCTTCTTTGGTTCCTTGATTCCTGCATTATTGTGGGGTGTTACGGTTGGTAACTTGATCCAAGGTACACCAATCGATGCAAGCATGACGTATGTAGGCACATTCTTTGATTTGTTAAGCCCATACACAGTGCTTTGTGGCATCGCGTTTATCTTGGTGTTCACATACCATGGTGGCTTGTTCACTTCTATCAAAACAGCTGGTGCTGTTTCTGAACGCGCTCGTGCAGCTTCTTTGGTAGTTGGTGTTCCTACAGCTATCGGTGCTTTAGCATTGGTAGGTGCAACTTATGTATTTACAGATTTGTTCAACTCTGTATTAGCAATCGTTTGCTTTGCGTTGGCAATCGTGTTCTTCCTCATTTCTTGGGGCGCAGCACGTACTCGTAATACAAAATGGGGCTTTGTATTTAGCTCCTTATCCGTTATCTCTGTAACGGCTGCTTACTTTGCTGGTTTGTTCCCTCGCATCATGGTTTCTTCTTTGAATCCTGAGTGGAGCTTAACTATTGCAAATGCAAGTAACTCTACTTACACATTGACATTGATGACTTGTGTAGCCTTTGTATTTGTGCCAATTATCTTGGCTTACCAAATCTGGGTATACTGGACATTCCGTCATCGTGTATCTGAAAAAGACTTACACTATTAATAGAATAGAATTATAATTCTAGTGAATTGTAAAATTTAGGTCTCAATGTGAGGCGTGTCGTAGCGGCACGCCTCTTTTTTGTGGTAAGATGGATATAATATTGATAAATTTAGATTCACTTGGGCTAACTTAGATTATATTTAAACAAAATTTAATTTAGACTTAGTTAGGGGTAGTCTAATCGATTTAATTTTATATTTTTAATACTTTTACCGTAGAGGATACTATGATACAGCGTACCGCTTTTAAAGCGCTGCTAGAACATAAAGGTCAGCTATTACTACTAGGATTAACCTGTTTAGTAGAGAGTTTGGCTATTGTTGGGCAAGCTTGGTTCTTTGGAACCTTAATTAATAATTTTATATTTTCAGAGAATACCTTACATGATGAAAGGTATACTATTATCTATTTAGGAATTGCTATTATTGTAAGATTGCTTGCACATTATATACAAGAATCCGTAGCAAATCGATTAGGTAGTGCGGTAAAAGCAACCTTTAGAAAACGGGCCTTAGAGCATATGTTTAAACTTGGTGTGCAACATAAGGAACGCCATGGCGATGTGATACATATGCTTACTGATGGATTAGAGCAAGTAGATGCTTATGTAGCTCGTTATATTCCTCAAATTCTATATGCTATTATGATTCCTCTTATTATGGGGATTGCTATTGTAGATACATTACCTATTATTGGTATCATTCTAATTATCACAGTACCATTAATTCCATTCTTTATGATCTTAATTGGTAAGCAAGCGGATCGTCTTAATAAAGAACAGTGGGAGCGTATGAGCTTCTTATCTGGTCATTTTCTTGATGTATTGCAAGGTATTACAACATTAAAACTTTTTGGTCGTGCAAAGGATCAAATTAAGGTTATTGGTCGTTTATCTGAGGAGTTTAAAGACTCTACATTACGAGTATTGCGTGTGGCGTTTTTATCTGCTCTAGTTCTTGAGCTCGTAAGTACTATTAGTACAGCATTGATTGCGGTATACCTGGGCTTAACATTATTGGATGGTGAAATCTCATTCTTTTCAGCTTTCTTTATTTTGCTATTAGCGCCAGAGTTCTATACGCCATTTAGACAATTGGGGGCTGCCTTCCATACGGGTATGGCAGGTAAGACATCGATATTAAAATACGAAGAGTTTATGAATCGCCAGCCATCGTTGCCTATAGGTGGTCAATCTCAACTTAAAGGTAAGGTACAAGCAATTGAAATTAAGGACTTAACTTTTACCTATGCAGATAGTGAAAATGGTGTACAACATATTTCATTAGAGGCTAAACGTAATTCTCCGATCATGCTTGTTGGTGAAAGTGGAGCAGGGAAATCTACAATTGCCCATATTATTGGGGGATTTTTAACTGCTCCTAAAGGCAGTGTTACTATAGATGGTCTTGATCTATGTGACATCGATATTGAGTGGTGGCGCCAACAAATTACCTATGTATCTCAACACCCTCATATTATGAAAGGGACCTTGCGTGACGTATTATCCTTTGGAATGAATGTAAGTGATGAAGAAATCATAGAGGCTTGTAAAGAAGTACAGCTACTAGATGTAATTAGTAGACAACAAGAGGGCCTTGATGCGGTTATCGGAGAGGGTGGCTTAGGTCTGAGTGGTGGCGAACGTCAACGGGTTGCCTTAGTACGTGCATTTTTACGAAAGGGCCAAGTGTTAATTCTCGATGAGGTGACGGCACATCTTGATGTAAAAACAGAAGCTATTATAAGTAGTGCTATCAAACGTTTGATGGATAATAAAATCGTCATTATCATTGGTCATCGTCTACAAACGATGCATTGGGCATCTACACTATACGTTTTGAAACATGGACGTATTATTCAACAAGGTTCTTATGCGAAGCTTCTCGCAGTAGATGGTTATTTTAAGGACCTTGTTACCTCTGGTTTAGGTGAATTTTCTTCAACTATTGAAGAACAATTAAAAACAGAAAAGTCATTTAGCTTAGAACATAGAGAAGAAATTGATAATTTAATTCGGGTAGATAATCAAGATGCTTACGTATTGGGGAAAGATACAATACAGACTCCTGAGGTTTCAACTTCTAAGCTGGGCATACAAGGATGGAAATTATTATTTACTGTGCTGAGCCCTGCAAAGTGGTCGTTAGTATTAGCTTTGATTTTTACATTCTTAACGGTATTCATGAATGTAGGGCTTTTGACTGTATCTGCGTGGCTATTGGCCTCAGCAGCATTGCAACCAGGTCTTACCTATTTGAGCTTAGCCATCGTTGGAGTTAGATTCTTTGGTGTAAGTCGTGCTGTATGTCGTTATTTTGAGCGCTATACCTCTCATCGGATGGCATTCCAAGGACTATATGGTTTGCGTGTATGGTTCTATGCTCATCTGGAACCATTGGCACCGGCTATTCTTAAACGCTTTGGTGCAGGTGATATGTTAGGCCGTATAATGGGGGATATAGAGGTATTACAATTCTTCTACTTACGTACACTAATTCCTCCTGTAGCAGCCATTGCTCTAACTGTTTTAGTTGCTTATGGTGTATCTACGATTGATAGTAGTATAGTTACACCTATAGTTTTGTCAGCCTTAATATTAGGTTTGATATTGCCTTTTGTTATATATGCGCATAATAAACAATCACTGACGGCGATTGGACCTCAACAAGGGGCGTATAAATCACTATTAAGTGATACCATGGATAGCCTAGAAGATGTCATTAGCTATGGCAATGAAAATCTAGTATATCATCGTATTCAACATATGATGCATACTGTGGATGCTAATAAGAGGATTATTGAGCGTGGTATGAACTTAGGAAATACCCTATTCTTAGGTGGTGTACAAATTACAGTTGTTATCGTTGCCATATTGGCGGCTAATGCTTTGACAGGCGCTTGGGCTAGCGTTATGGTAGCTGTTGCTGCCATTGGTACACAAGCATGGTTTGAGGCACTACAACCTATGATTGCGGCTGTTCATCATGGTGCTGAAAGTAAGGTGGCTACAAGTCGTCTCATGGCACTCGCCAATGAGACGATGCCTGTGGTAGAACCAACATTACCAAAACCATTCAATGCTAATCGAGAAATCACATTTACCGATGTATCCTTTGGTTATACTAAAGAGCGTCGTATTTATGAACACCTAAGATTAGAAATTAAAAAAGGTCAATCGGTTGCCATTGTTGGCGCTAGTGGCTCTGGTAAGACTACATTATTTAATATGCTTGAGCGTTTATATGATTATGGTGGTTCTATCCATGTAGGTGACGTAGAATTAAAGGATATTTCTATCGATACATGGCGTAATACATTAGGCACTATTACGCAAGATACGTATATCTTCCATGCATCCTTTGAGGATAATATTCGACTAGCAAGACCGGATGCTTCCGCAGCTGATCTAGAGCGTGCTATCGATCGAGCTTCATTGCGCTCTGTAGTGGATAGATTGCCAGCTGGTCTTAATACGATAGTTGGTAGTGGTGGTCATGGTTTAAGTGGTGGTGAACGTCAAAGGGTTGCGTTAGCTCGATTATTCTTGCGGAATCCACAAATTGTTTTATTGGATGAACCATTAGAAGGTTTAGACCAAGTAACAAGAAAAGCTCTACATCGTGATTTGATGGAATATGTAAAGGATAAAACATGCTTATACATTACACATCAGTTGGAAGGATTAGAGCAAATGGACCGTATCTTATTTATGGATAAAGGTCAAATTATAGAAGATGGAACTTATGAAGAGCTAATTGCACTTCGTGGTCATTTCTACGAATATTGTTACCTATCTATGGCAAGTATTCAATAAAAACAAATATGAGCTAAATTATCTATTATAACTATTAACTTTTATAATAGATTAAATACTAAACTACAGTAATAAAGCCCCTTTTGCTATGTAAAAAGGGGCTTTATGTATACCTATATTTAATAGTATAGGTAGTATCTTTTATCGATAAATCATGCAATATATGGTATAATTTGTATATCAAAAGCTTTTTTTGTTGCCCTTGGAGGGGTTATGACTAAGATCTTCACCAAATTACGAGCTTTGGTGGATGAAGCATTATCTGATCGTGATACGGCGGTGGATAAGGTGCCTACTATAGAAAAAGCACCTGTAGAACAAGATTTGTTTGACCATCGTTTACTATATATAGAAGAGGATACAGTCAATCGTATGTTGCGGGCTGCTCTTCGTAATCATTGGTTCTTTTACGCTGTAACCTTTGAATTTGAACCAAACAACCAAATATTCCTATCCATTATTACTAAATGGGGGAATGTGATCAATGTGGAATTCACCTTAGAGGATTTATGGTTTGATGATTATTCATCATCCTTTGCGATTCGTCTCGATACAAATAATATAGATACAGGTGGGTTTATTTTAAACTCTATCCTACACTTACTAGGTAACTGGTGCCTCAGTCTCTTTGGTATATTCTTCAATCCTATTGCGCTAGGTGAGAAGGGGTCTACTATGCGTTTTGAGAAAAAGGGGATTATCCAGTTTGATTTATTACCAAATACGCAAGTAAAGAAATTCATACCTTTACCAGAGCGACATATCGGCAGTAATGGCCCTGTGTTGTTGGGGAACCCTCGTACTAGTCAATCCGTTTTACAGTTAGATTACTATGCGTTTCACGATCCAGTAGACACATTTACTGTACCAGATGTACCAACCCGTACTAGCTGGCTTCGCTCTATTGATATTGCGGCAGTTCTCTTGTTGCCAATTGGTGTATGGATAACCTTTATTATCTTGCATCACTATTTGCCTACAGAAACGTTAGAGTTCTCATTTTCTACATATTTCTTGATTTCTTTAGGGATTTTTATCATTTCCTTCTTGGTTATGAATATTCCTAGATATCTGTATATGTACTTTGATTCTCGGAAACAGTGGCAAAGTGCATTTGTACATAATAATATTAAGATTCAAATGCGCAAATTGCACCGTCGTATTTTCATGCAGCAAGCTACACTCACATCTGATTGTGACGAATGTACTGCTAATGAAAGCCAAGAACGTATTAAACATTTATTATTACAAATTCGGGATAAACGGTTCCTTGCAAATCGACTTAAAATTGCTGACGATGATAGGATGCGAAAACAAAAGGTTAAGTTCATTATTGCCTATATCGGTTGTACATTGATTGAGTTAATGTTGCTCATGAACTACTAGGCCTTGATTATTAAATAACTGCATAGTTTATAGTAAAAAAAACGTATCTCTTTCTAGAGATACGTTTTTGGTTTATGAAGTAGGATATGTTATGAGTTAACGCTTTTTACGACGTTTTCGAACGGTTTTTCTAATTTCACGTTCGGTTTCTGATCTAGGATGCTGCATGGACTCATAGGTTGGTCTCTTGATAGGCATAAATGGAGGGTTTCCGTATTGGTTTGGTTCCGGTTGTCCCGGTAAAACCCAAAAGAGGAAGCCGATGAGCCATACAAAAAGTTCAAGCAAGTAATTAAATGGTGATACAGCAGAGTAGGTATTGATAAAAATGATGATTACTGACCAGAGAATCCCCGCCCAAGCATTGAAACCAATATCGTGAATACGACGGCCAAATAAGATGCAGGATAATGGGAATAAGGCTGCCAATAAGATCCATATAACAACTCGTGTAAACCAATATGCCGGTAAAGATACAACAAAGTCTAAGAATAGATCATCAATGTAGTGGACGATGTGAAACAAAATCATTAAAACAATAAAGCATATGATAAATTGTAGTCGATTTAATCGCCCCGTTAGATTAAAAATCGATAGGCCCATTCGGCGACCTTGGAATGCGATAAGCAAACCGACAGTACAAATGAGCAGTGTTCGTAATACAACATAGAGTAAATCCATAAGTTCCCCTTTTTTATAGCTTATAGTTGAGTTAATTCTGGCAAGACTAGCTCAAACGCTACCCCTTGTTTCATAGATTTTACAGTATCTACTGTAGCTTGAATGGCTTTAGTGGTAAAATTCATTGCCAACTCTGCCGCATCATAAGGTGAGTATCCCCTCATTACTGCACCGGATAATACAGCAGTAAAGATATCCCCTGTTCCTGTAGCTTTCACAGGGATAAGAGGAATATCATAAGTTTTTAAATAATCAGTTGGTCCATCATAGACAGCGATAACCGCATGTGTTTCAGATGGTACGCTGGTCATGATAACCATGTCAGGGCCCATTTGATGCAATCTTTTGCAACGATCACGCAATTCATCATCGCTAATAGGATCTGTAGAGAATGGAATATCTAATAAGAAACAAGCTTCCGTGTAATTAGGCTTTACGATGTGAGCTTTGGAAACAAGTTGGCGCATAGCTACTACCATATCAGGTGTATAAATCGAGTAGAGGCGGCCATCATCGGCCATAGCAGGATCGACGATAATCATTTGCCCTTTGTTACCGAAGCGATCGATAGCTTCTTCCACGAGATGAATTTGTTCTGGAGATGCTAAAAAACCACTTACAATGGCGTGAAAGTCGATTTCGTTTTTATCCCAACAGTCCATAAAATCTCTCATATGTGCCGATAAATCTACAAACTCGTAGTGTGGATATTCTAAATGATTACTCAATACAGCTGTTGCCAATGGAACCGCTTGGCAACGCATAGCGCTGATGATTGGAATCATAACGGTTAGGGCACAACGGCCGATGGAGCTCATGTCTTGAATTGTTAAGACTCTAGGTACTTCTGTCATAGACACCTCCAAAATACTATATATTTTATTGTACGTTATGTAGGGCGTTCTGTAAATGTAATGATGCTATTCATGAAATTAACTTCATAATGTAGTATAATAAAACAGATAGACTTTTTATGGAGGATAGTGACAATGACAAGGTATGTATTTCGACGCCTAGGTGGCGCAATCATAATCTTATGGGTCATCATTACCGTAACATTTGCATTAATGCATGCAATTCCGGGGGGACCTTTTACAACTGAGAAGAAATTACCACCTCAGGTGAAAGCAAGTATTGAAGCAAAGTATCATCTTGATGATCCAGTGTGGAAGCAGTATGGTGATTATTTAGGTGGTGTTATTACTGGTGATTTGGGACCATCATATAAGTATGAAGGCCGCAGTGTAAATGATATTATCAGCGATGCATTCCCAATTTCTGCACAACTCGGTTTATTATCATTAATGGTGGCTGTAGTAGGTGGTATTGCAGCCGGTGCTATTAGTGCTATGCGTCCTAATGGTATCGTTGATTACGCGGTAACCGTATTATCTACTATTGGTATATCCGTGCCTACCTTTATTATTGGTGCCGTTCTTGTATATGTAGTGGGCTTTGAACTGGGCTGGTTCCCAGTGGCCTTATGGCGTGGCCCATCTTATATGGTACTACCAGTATTAACGTTAGCTGCACAACCGATGGCATTCATTGCACGTTTAACGCGCAGTGGCTTGCTTGATGTGTACCAACAAGAATATATCCGTACAGCTCGCGCCAAAGGCTTGGGCTCTTGGACTATTTTGACACGTCATGCTCTAGGCAATGCTATTTTGCCAGTTATTACGTATTTGGGACCATTGGCTGCCAGCCTTTTGACAGGTAGCTTTATCGTAGAAACGATTTTTGCTATTCCGGGCCTTGGACAGTATTTCGTAACGTCCATTTATAACCGCGACTATACGGTTATCCTTGGCATTACGATTTTCTATAGTGCTCTTGTAGTATTTCTTAATATTTTGGTGGATATGATTTATCCGTTAATTGATCCACGTGTTACGACAGAGGAGGGGACCGATGAATAAGGAAGATTTTTTACCTATTGAACGAACTCCTCAAGAAGAAATTACAAGCTTTATAAAACGTCCTAGTAAATGGGCGAGATTTAAGGTAAATCGCTTGGCCGTAGTAGGGGCAACCATCATTTTGGTTATGATTGTATTAGCTATTTTAGGCCCCCTAATTTCGCCGTATACCTATGCAGACCAATCTTTGATTGATGCGAACCAAAGCCCAAGCTTTAGTCACTGGTTTGGTACCGATACATTAGGTCGCGATATTTATACGCGCGTTATGTACGGTGCTCGTATTTCCTTAACCATCGGTTTTGTAGCGGCGTTTATCAATCTTGTTATCGGCGTTACTTATGGCGGTATTGCAGGTTACCTTGGTGGTAAGGTTGACCGCATCATGATGGGCCTTGTAGATGTTTTGTACGGTATTCCACTTTTACTATATGTAATTTTGCTGATGGTTGTACTAGGCCCTGGCTTAACATCTATTTTCGTAGCATTGGGCATTGCGTACTGGCTGAATATGGCCCGTATCGTACGTAGCCAAATCTTGAAAGTTAAAAACGAAGAATACATCATTGCTGCTGAAGCGATGGGCATTCCGAAATATCGCATTTTATTGCGTCATATTTTGCCAAACTGTGTGGGACCAATCATTATTACATTGACATTGGCCATCCCAGAGGCTATTTTTACAGAAGCATTCCTTAGCTTTATCGGTTTAGGTGTAAATGCACCTATGGCGAGCTGGGGTGTACTTGCTTCTGAAGGGATTAGTAGCATGCGCTCTTATCCATTCCAATTGATTTTCCCTGCTGTTGCTATTAGCGTTACCATGCTTGGTTTCGCATTCCTTGGTGATGGCTTACGTAATGTGTTAGACCCTAAGGAAGGAGATAGATAATGAATAACGCAATTGTTGATGTGCGCAATGTGTCCATTACCATCGATACCTTCCAAGGCCCTTTACGGGTTATTCGCAATCAAGATATTTCCTTACAACCAGGTGAGATTTTAGGTATTGTTGGTGAATCCGGATGTGGTAAATCTGTGCTAGTTAATTCCTTAATGGGATTACTACCATATGGTAAAACAAAAATCAAAGCAGATACATTTATGATTGATGGCAATGATTGCCTTGAATTTACTGAAGATGACTGGAATGAACTCCGCGGTACTACTGTTGCGATGGTATTCCAAGATCCTATGACATCTTTGAATCCAATCCTGACGATTGGTGAGCAAATGTATGAGGTTATCCGTCGTACCAATGCATATGGTGAGGATTATGACGAACGAGCTATCGCCATCGACTTGTTAAAGAAGATGGGTCTTTCAACACCGGAAAGACGATTATCTCAATATCCTCATGAATTGAGTGGCGGTATGCGCCAACGCGTTTGTATCGCCATGGCTGTCGCAGGTCGTCCAAAGATTTTGATTTGTGATGAACCGACAACGGCTCTAGATATTACAACAGAGGCTCAAATCTTGCGCCTTATGCAAACATTAGCTGTAGAAGCTGGCATTGGCATTATCTTTATTTCTCATAACTTACGTGTTATTGCTCAAATTTGCGACCGCGTTATGGTTATGTACGCTGGTAAATGTGTTGAATCTGCTACGGTGGAAGGTATCTTTAATGAACCTCGTCATCCGTATACATTGGGCTTGTTACTTGCTTTACCACAAGGTAAATGGCATGGTGAATTAAAAGCCGTTGAAGGTCAACCCCCAGATCTGTTTGATTTACCACGAGGGTGTGCATTTAATCCACGGTGTAAGTGGGCTATGCGTATCTGTGGTAATCGTATTCCTATGGTTACAAATGTTGGTGAAAATCATCAATTTACATGTTGGTTAGCTAAGTTGGAGGGACTTTAATGAGTTACGTATGGGAAACTGACAACCTCGTTAAAGAGTTCACTCTGTCAGGTGGCTTATTTAAGCCAAAACACACGGTACACGCTGTACAAGGCGTGAGCCTATATCAATCACCAGGGGAAACCCTCGGTATCGTAGGGGAGTCTGGATGTGGTAAATCTACATTTGGCTACACTTTGATGGGTTTACATCAAGCTACATCAGGTTCTATTTATATGAATGGTCGTCAGATTGATCCCTATGTAGATCGCAAAGCCGTTCATCCTGTGATGCAAATGGTATTCCAAAATCCCTATGCATCACTTAATCCACGTCTTACGGTTAATGCGATTTTAGAGGAACCTTTGGAACTCGATCCAAAGTATACACCCCGTGATCGCGTTATTCGGGTAAAAGAAGTGCTTGATCAAGTTGGTTTGAACATGTCCTTTGGTGAGCGTTATGCGCATGAATTATCTGGTGGTCAACGTCAACGTATCGGTATTGCACGGGCTCTTATTATGCAGCCGCAGTGCATCATCTGTGATGAACCGATTTCAGCACTAGATGTATCCATTCAAGTACAAATTATGACATTGCTTGAACGTTTACAAGAACAACATGGTATTTCGTACCTCTTTATTTCTCATGATTTAAACATGGTGCGCTACATTAGTCATCGCATGGTGGTTATGTATTTAGGTGCTGTTATGGAAGAAGGTCCAGCGTTGGATTTATACGAATTCCCACAACATCCTTACACTCGTGCTTTGACCGCCTTAAATGGTCCTGTTATACCACATGCTCCAATTGGAGCACCGCTTAAAGGGGACCCACCAAATCCACTAAATCCACCAAAAGGTTGTTTGTTTAGTGGTCGATGCCCAGAGGCAGAAGGTCGTTGCTTTACTGAACGTCCGCCTCTTCGTGATTGGGCAGATCGCCGCATCGCATGCTGGCACATATAATGGGAGAATAGTATGGAAAAGTTACTTGTTGGCAAGTCCTTAGAACATCAACTCGATACAGTGATAAAAGAATTAGCACCAAAGGGGAATATATCCTATGTAGTACTTCAATTTGACGATGAAGAGGAGCCGACTATTATTGCTTCTAAAGGGGAAGATACGGTACACTCTAGTGCAAGTTTGATTAAGGTACTCGTTATGGAGTATGTATTCCATTTAGCTCGTACAGAGCAGTTGGATCTTAATGATACAGTTCCTCTATCTAGAACACCACGTGTTGAAGGCGGTGGTGCATTACAAGAACTGGTAGCAAAGCATAGCTTTACGTATCTTGAGTTATGTCGTCTTATGATGGTTCTTAGCGATAATATGGCGACAAATTTACTCATTACTGTTCTAGGCATGGAGAATATCAATGCTCGTGCAGAACAGCTTGGTGTAGATGAAATAGAACTCAATCGTATGATGATGGACTTTGACGCTCTAGCAGAAGGCCGTGATAACCATTTGACTGCATTGTCATTGGCTCGTCTGTATAAACACATTTTTGAATGTCGTGATAGAGATGCTTATGGCCGAGAAATGTGGAATATTTTAGGTCGCCAACAATTCCGTGATATCTTGCCATTTTATTGGGGCGAAGATACACGCTTTCACCATAAAACAGGATCCCTTGATCGCGTAGAGCACGATGGAGGCGTATTAGAAACATTTAGAGGTCATTTCTGCTTTATCCTCTTGATGAGCGATATCGATAATGACCGAGGTAAAGAGTTAGGCGCTCAAGTAGGGCGTATCATGAAAGAATTTGTAGAGGAAGCATTGCCATGATGGATAAACGAAATTTGTTAAAACTCATGGTCCTTGCTCTTGGGGTGAGTGTGCTCTTATTTGTATTTGGTTATCCTCGCGGGGAACAACCAATTGATGAGCATACCATTCGATATGTTATTGAGCAGGAACCATCCACATTGGATCCAGCGAAGTCTACTACCTCTCCGGAGGCTACAGTTCAACTTCAATTATTTGACGGTTTAGTTCGTTTAAATGATGAAAGTGAACCAGAGGCAGCACTTGCTAAAAGCTGGGATATTTCTGATGATGGTCGCGAGTATACCTTCCATTTACGACCTGATTTGAAATGGTCTAATGGAGAGCCTTTGACGGCTCATGACTTTGAATACGCGTGGAAACGCGTATTAGACCCTGAAGTCCATGCGGACAATGCATATATGTTATATGTATTAAAAAATGGCGAAGCCTTTAATAATGGTGACGCTACAGCTGATGATGTGGGCGTTAAGGCCACTGATGATAATACATTAGTAGTTACTTTAGAGAATCCAACAGCGTATTTCTTAAAATTACTAGCTTCTCATAGCTATTATCCAGTGAGCCAAAAAGCTGTAGAGGCTCATGAAAACTGGGCTGCTAATGCAGATACATTTGTATCTAATGGTCCATACCGCTTACTATCCTGGAAGCATAATGGAGAAATGGATTTCATTAAGAATCCTGACTATTGGGATGCAGATTCTGTGAAAACAGAGAAAATGAATTGGCCTATTAGTGAATCCCAAAGTACACGCCTTACATTGGTTGAAGGTGGCGAAGCAGATATGACGGTTGAGCCTCCTGTAGCGGACCAAAAACGCTTAGAAGAGGCAGGTCTATTACATATTGGACCTATGCTTGGTAACTATTATTACGTATTCAATGTAAAAGCAGAACCGTTCACAGATCCTGAGGTACGTAAAGCTTTCTCCATGGTTATCAACCGTGCTAACATCGTCAACAATATTGTTCGCGGTGGTAAAGAGGCGGCCTATGCCTTTGTTCCTTACGGCATGCTTGAAAGTAATGGACGTGAAGATTTCCGTGAAGCGGGTAGCTATCTTGTTTATGAAGATGTAGAACAAGCTAAAGAAATCTTGAAAAACGCTGGCTATGATAAAAATCATCCATTGCCTCCAATTACGATTTTGTATAATACAAGTGAATTACATAAAGCGATTGCTGAAGCTGTACAAGATGCTTGGGTCAATGCATTTGGTGCAGATGTGCGCTTACAAAATCAAGAGACAAAGGTATTCTTAGCCGACCGCGAAGCTGGTAAATATCAAGTTGCTCGTGCCTCTTGGGTTGCGGATTACAGTGATCCACAAAACTTCTTAGAAGTATTTTCTGCTGAAGACAATGATAGTCAGTACCATAGTGATGATTATAACGAGTTAATCGCTCGTATTCGTACGACACCAAATGGGGCTGAACGGGATGCGTTGATGCATAAAGCAGAACAGATGATTTTTGATGAAGCTCTAGTAATGCCATTGTATTTCACAACGCAACCATATGTAACAAATGGAAGTATTCAAAATTATTTCTGGACTACATTAGGCCTTGTTGACTTTAAAAAAGCATACAAATAAGATACACTTAAGACGTACACTATGTGTACGTCTTTTGTTGTATTTTATGAGGATATATGAACTGGATTGAACCAAAGCGCTTAGCACCGGGCCTGACTATAGGTATTATGGCACCTGCCAGTGCAAGCGATGAAGATTTACATAGAATAGAAGAAATTTGTAACCTCAGGGGCTATAAAGTACTCTTTGGTGAAAGTGCACATCGCAAAGGCTTGTATGGCGGTACACCAGAGGAGCAAGCCCGAGAGTTTCAATATATGATGACCACCGCACCTTGTGAGGCGGTACTGGCTTTGCGCGGTGGTTACGGAACAATGCGTTATCTAGATTTATTAGATTATACAGCAATCCGTAAGCATGGAAAGGCTTTTATTGGGTATAGTGATTGTACAGCACTTCACATGGCGATCAATCGATATAGCCGACTCATTACCTATCATGGGCCGATGGGCGTAGATTTTAAGCCTGAACGCAAAGCAGATATTGATGTTTTATTTAATACTTTAGAAGGTAAATTACAAGTCATAGAACCCTTACCTGAACCACCTCGTGGTGCTATTGGTACTGAGCTAGGAGAAGGTATTTTACGGGGCGGCAATATGACGATGTTATCAATGTTGTCGGGAACACCGTATTTTTTAGAGGATGCATCTTGGGAGGATACATTACTATTCATTGAAGATGTAGGAGAGGCACCTTATAAGCTAGATCGTATGTTGCAACAATTTCGTCTCAGTGGTTTATTGAGTCGTATTAAAGGTTTAGTGATTGGTACTTTTACAGATTGTGAAGGCGACGATGATGAGCGTGATTACGATTTAGGCTATGAAGCGTTACGCTATATGGAGGAAAATAGAGACCCTGAATTGTTGGAACCTTTTGTATGTTATGTCCCAACAGGTCATGGAACACCGCATCAAACATTACCACTAGGAGCGATGATTAACTTTAGGTATATTTCAAATACCATAATTGTTCATCCCTATACGAAATAGACACATTCTTCTTAGATAGAATAAATAATAAACAGTATAAATGAGAAATTAAAAAGGGAAGTTATGACATTACAAGAACGAGAGGCTCGTGCCTGTGCCATCATAGATAGTATGACAGAGGAATTGCGCGATATCTCCTTATATTTACACGATAACCCAGAATTGGGCTTAAACGAGCATAAAGCAGTTAAGGTAATTAACCAATTCTTAGAAACACATAATTTTACATCTCAAGTGGGGCTAACTGATCTTCCAGAGTTACAAACGGCGTTACGGGGTGACTATAACGGTACTGCACAGCATAAAATAGCCTTTTTAGGTGAATATGATGCACTACCAGAACTCGGTCATGGTTGCGGACATAATCTCATTGCTATGATGAGTTTAGGGGCGGCTATTGCCTTCAGCCAAAGTGCACCTGAAACGTGGGGAACGACCTTCTTTGGCTGTCCTGCGGAGGAAACTATTGGTGGTAAAGTATACATGGCTGAGGCTGGTTTATTTAAGGGCTATGAGGCGGCACTAATCATTCATCCAGGCGGTGAAAATGAGGTAGGGGGCACATCATTAGCGACACATCCACTAGAGATTACCTTCCATGGACGGTCTTGTCATATAGCATCATTAACTGACTCTGGTATTAATGCCTTAGACTGTGCTGTAGATTTATATCAAAAAATAAAAGAGTTAAAGAAAACATTCCCTAAAGGGGCTATTGTAGGGACCATTTTTACCGAAGCTGGTACAGCACCAAATGTAGTAACTCCTAAGGCGACGATTCGCATGACTGTTCGCGGTAGTACGGTGGACGATTTAGAAGGTATTATTTTGCCGGCTATCAAAGAGGCTGCTCAAGAAATTGCAGCATCTTATGGCGCCCGTGTTGAGATGCATCATTATGAGCCTCTCTTTAAGGATATGCGTCAAGATAAACAGCTATTAGATCTCTTTAACGATGTGATGACTGAATTTGGTGAAACGCCCCGTATATTGCCTGATGATGAGGCTGATGGTAGTACAGATGTAGGAAATGTATCTTATGAAGTACCAACAGCACAGCCTACTTTGCAGATTGGGTTAGGTTTAGAGGCTCATACACCAGAGTTCACTTGTGCAGCAGGTTCCGACTATGGATTGGAGCAAGCGATTAAGGGCGCTAAGATTATGGCTGTGGTAGCCTTGCGCTATGCAGAGGGTAAGTGATGTTCAATTTTGACATATAGAGGTCAAAAAGGTACAATAGATATAATATTTAAGTAAGTATGAAATAAGCCGTCTTCAACAAGACGGCTTTTATTCCGGTGGAGATAGATATGAGTGTTTTAACCGTTTCAAATGTAACCCATGGTTTTGGAGCGCGACAAATTTTAGATGATGCATCATTCCGCTTGTTGAAAGGTGAACATGTAGGGTTAATTGGTGCCAATGGTGAAGGCAAGTCTACATTCCTAAATATCATTACAGGTAAAATACCTCCTGATGAAGGTAAAATTGAATGGTCCAACCAAGTAACTGTAGGTTATTTGGATCAACATGCGGTCCTCGAAAAGGGCATGACCATTCGCGACGTATTGCAACGAGCTTTTGATGATTTGTTTGTAATGGAGCAAAACATTAATGATGCGTACAATCGCATGGGGGATGTGTCCGAAGATGAAATGAATAAGCTTCTCGAGCAAGTTGGGGAGTGGCAAGAAATTCTAGAGCAGCGTGGCTTCTATGAAATTGATGCGGTTATTGAGCGTACAGCTGCAGGTTTGGGCCTTATGGATATTGGACTTGACAGAGATGTTACGGAGCTCAGCGGTGGCCAGCGTACAAAGGTTTTACTTACAAAACTTTTACTAGAAAAACCAACGATTTTGCTCTTGGACGAACCGACAAATTATCTTGATGTAGAGCATATCCAATGGTTGCAAAACTATTTACAAAACTACGAAAATGCGTTCATCTTGATTTCTCATGATATGGAGTTTTTAAATTCCGTAGTCAATGTTATTTATCATATTGAGCAAGCAGTTTTAACACGTTATACTGGCGACTATCATCAGTTCCAAGCGGCTTATGAAGTGAAAAAAGCGCAAGCGGCTAAGGCTTATGAGCGTCAACAACAAGAAATTGAGCGCATGGAAGACTTTATCCAACGCAATAAGGCTCGTGTAGCAACGCGTGGTATGGCAAATTCTCGAGCTAAACGGTTAGAGAAAATGGAAATTTTGGAAAAGCCAAAAGAGTACATTAAACCAAGTTTTGGTTTTAAAGAGGGCCGTACGCCAAGTCGTTTTATTGTAGAGGCCTTTGGTTTGGAATTAGGCTATGATGAACCGTTGACTCGACCAGTAGATTTTCAAATTGAAAGAAATAAAAAAATCGCTATTCGTGGCGTTAACGGTCTAGGTAAAACAACATTGTTGAAAACAATTTTAGGTTTATTAAAGCCTGTAAGTGGTGAGTTGGTAAAAGGTGAATTCCTACAAATAGGCTATTTCGCTCAAGAGGATACACCATCCAATTCTGAAACTGCACTAGACTATATTTGGAACGAATATCCGGCAATGACTAATGCAGAGGTGCGTGCAGCGCTTGCTCGTTGTGGCCTTACTAACGAGCATATTACATCGCAAATGCGCGTGTTATCTGGTGGTGAGAATGCAAAGGTTCGTTTATGTAAACTGATGCAAAATAAGTACAATGTACTCGTATTAGACGAACCAACGAATCACTTGGACATTTATGCAAAAGAAGAATTAAGTCGTGCTTTGCGTGAGTTCAAAGGAACTATCGTTTTAGTAAGTCATGAACCTGAATTTTATAAAGATTGGGTTACGGATATTTGGAATATTGAGGATTGGACGACGAAGATCGTTTAGGAGGACCGATGAATCAACGTGCAAAGGACGGGATAAAGCAATTTTTAGCGGCTTTATCTGTTGATACAGAGGCGCCAGAGCTAGAGAAAACACCAAGTCGTGTAACAGAATTATATAGTGAATTATTCAGTGGCGTAGGATTAGATACAAAGTCAGCCTGGGGTGAAACATTTAGTACTGATTATAAGGGTCTTGTAGCAGTTACAGGAATTCCTTTTTATTCTATGTGTGAGCACCACTTGTTGCCATTCTTTGGAACCGTAGATATTGTGTACCAGCCTAAGGATGGCTATGTAGCAGGGCTTAGCAAGTTCCAAGATGTTGTTAATATCCTTAGCCGGAGGCCGCAACTACAAGAGCGGTTAGCATCAGAATTAGCAGATGCAATTATGAATGATTTATCTGCTCATGGTGTATTCGTACGCATTACATCGACTCAGTTGTGTATGCTTATCAAAGGGACCATGCAGCAAGATTCAAAGGTTATTACATTAGAAAGTCGTGGTGTGCTAGCAGAGACTGGCACATTACGAGACGAAGCGTTGGCAATGTTAGGTGGAGGACAGGCAAATGTTTAAACGTAGAAATTATACATGGAATGATGGCAAAAGTTTATCTTTGTGCGATCGTACCCTTATTATGGGGATACTAAATGGTACGCCTGACTCTTTCTCTGATGGTGGTAAATTCAATACTCCAGAAGCAGCAGCAGCCCATGTAACGCAAATGATTAATGATGGTGCTGATATTATCGATTTAGGCGTAGAATCTACGGGTCCAGGCTGTACACCATTAACAGCAGATGAAGAAATTGAACGTTTATCTCTATTGATAGAACCTGTATTAAATGCATCTACAGTGCCTGTATCTATCGATACCTATCATGCTAAAACTGCTGATTATGCACTTTCAAAGGGCGCTCATATTTTAAATGATATTTGGGGCTTACATTATGATCCTGATATGGCCGCAATAGCCGCAAAATACAAGGTGCCTGTAATCATTATGCATAATAGCAATGATACAAACTACGGTGATATCATTGAAGATATGAAAGCATACTTCTTCTATGCCGTGGATAAAGCATTGAAGGTGGGGATTACACCTCAACAAATTTGGCTTGATCCAGGTATTGGATTTTTTGGTAAAACAGAAGAGCAAAGTATTGAAGTTATGCAACGTTTAGGCGAATTAACGGCTTATGAATACCCTATTTTACTTGCCCCTAGCCGTAAGGGTTTTATCGGTTCTATGTTGGGCGGTTTGCCTCCAGAAGAACGCGATGAAGGCACGGTAGCGGCTTGTATTACGGGTGTATTCCAAGGTGTTGATATGGTGCGTGTTCATAATGTGAAAATGCACAAACGCGCCTTGGCCGTAGCAGATGGCCTATTACGAGGTGAATAATGGATAAAATCGTTTTAAAAAATATGGCATTTTATGGATACCATGGCAATTTGACATCTGAACAAGAGCAAGGACAGCGCTTTTTTGTAGATGTTGAAATTACTACGGATCTTACAAAGGCCGGTCAAAGTGACCAGTTAGAGGATTCTATCAATTATGTAGAAGTATATGAGCTTGTAGAATCTGTTATGACTGGAGAAAAACATAATTTATTAGAGCGTTTAGGTGCACTTATTGCCGACTCTTTATACCAACATTATCAAGGTATCGTTGGCTTATCTGTAACGGTGCGCAAACCATCTGTACCTATTGCTGGTATCCTAGATTATGTTGAGGTTGTCACTACAAGAGGTCAAATTTGATGTATACCTATTACATCAGTGTAGGTTCAAATATAGGTGATAAAAGAGGCTATATTAATTCCGCTTTTCACCTATTGCAAGGGCATGAGACCGTTTCAGAGGTTATTAGTTCTTCTTTGATAGAAACGGAACCTTGGGGATATACAGATCAGGCGTCATTTATTAATGGCATGTGGTCTTGTAAAAGTGCTTTGAATCCTCATGAAATGTTAAGTGTACTTCAGTCCTTAGAACAAGAGGCTGGTCGTGAACGACTCATTCACTGGGGACCACGTACATTAGATTTAGATATTATTTTGGCTTTTGATGAGGCCGGTTCTATGATTTCCATTTGTGATGAAACTCTAACTATACCGCATCCTTATTTTTGGGATAGAACCTTTGTCTTAGAACCTTTACATGAGTTGTTACCAACTTTTACCTATAAGGGTATGTCAATTAGCGAGCGATTAGCTACATTAAGTTTGGCATAGAAATCTACAAAGATATTAAAAATAAAATTTACAGTTATACCTAGAATTGGGATTATATTAATAGGGACTTACTGTAATGGCAATATATTATTACGTTTTATGCTTGGGGATTCATAGGGAGTATAAATGAATATAAAACGTATCGGTTTATGCATACTAGCATTAATTGTAGTGGGGCTGTCCTATTGGCTTGCAGTAGGTGGCAATTACGACAGTAAAACAGTACGCATAGACCCAGAAGAGCATACATTAGTAAATTCTAGTGATGCCATCATTTCAAAACGAATATTAGCGATGAAGTCTATTGACTCACAAGTGTACTTTCTAGGTTATGAAGGGTATGGTATTTATAATTTAGCTGATAATACACTTCGGTTGATGCCTATTACCTTTCGTGGCCAACATATTGAGCCACCGAAGACCGAGAATTACCAACGTGGTTTACGAGAGATTACTATGGTAAAAACTTTCTCTGATTTTAGTGGGCCAGAACAATCCGTACTCAAGGATTTGTTGGAATCTACAGATAGAGGAGCTCATTATTATGGGGACTTTTACCATTCAGGTTATGAGTCATCCCTCATTGACATGAAGGATCAATATTTTATAACGAATACGGTACGAGCTTTAAAGCGTATAAATCATACATTGTATGTATATGATGCGTCAGGGTTTATTATCATTGATTTAGATAGTCGTCGTATTCAAGGGTTCTTTAATAATCGTCTAGGTGGAGAAGGACCCAAAGGAGTACCTGATAGCTTGCGTGGCCATTATGGTTCAGATTTCACGATGATATATGCATTGTCCAAGTTAGATCCAAAGGATTTAGAGATTTTATGGTCAATGCGAAAACAATATTTAGAAAAGTCACCACAAGTGATGGAGAATAAGGATTTATTCCCGCTTAATCTTGATGAGATGACTTTATAGGAGGTATATTATGCTTTGGTCAATTATTGTAGGCGGATTCATTGGTTTTGTAGCTGGTCGTATTACTAAAAAGGCGCAAAGCATGGGGATTATTCTTCGTGTTATTGCTGGTTTGGTAGGGGCTTCTGTAGGTCAAGCTTTGCTTGGTACTTGGGGCCCAAGTCTTGCAGGCATGGCATTAATTCCGTCCATCGTTGGTGCAGTTATAGTGATTGCTGTAGTAAGCTTCTTTACTGGACGAGACTAACTATATAATAGAAGGACTATTATAGGATTTCCTATAATAGTCTTTTTTTATCACTATAAATCTATTTTCTTATATACCTATGAGAAAATAGGTATATAATAGTTTATGTATTTTACAAGCAATATGCTTTAATATAACTTAAAATTGTCGATTCATATACTGGTAATCGCTGGTTTAAGTGGAATTGAATTAGAAGATGTATATCTTTTAGTACGAATCGTAGGAGGCCCTTATGAAGTTACGTAAAGTAGGTATTATTGGCACTGGACATGTAGGTTCTCATGTAGCATTTTCTCTTGCTCTACAAGGTGAAGTAGATGAACTATATATGATGGATATTGACGAGAAAAAAGCTAAAGCACAGGCAATGGATATAAATGATGCTGTTAGCTATATTCCTCATAAAGTAACAGCTACTGCAGGTCCTATTGAAGATTGTGGGGATTGTGATATTCTCGTATTTAGCGCTGGTCCTTTACCAAATTTATATCAAGATCGTTTAGAAAGTCTTGGTGATACAGTAGAGGTTTTAAAGGATGTTATTCCGCGAATTAAAAAGTCCGGCTTTGATGGTTTTATTATCTCTATTTCTAATCCTGCTGATGTTGTTGCTACTTATTTATGTAAACATTTAAATTGGAACCCAAAACGTATTATTTCCAGTGGGACAGCTTTAGATTCAGCGCGATTACAAAAAGAATTGGCGCGCATTTTTAATATTAGTAACCGTACAATTACAGCGTATTGTTTAGGTGAACATGGCGGTAGTGCTATGGTGCCATGGTCTCATGTTTATGTACAAGGAAAACCGTTAGTACAATTACAACAAGAATTGCCTCATAGATTCCCTACACTTGATCATACTCAAGTGCTAGATGATGTAAAAATTGGTGGTTACCATGTATTGGCTGGTAAAGGCTCCACAGAGTTTGGCATTGCTAGTGCAACAACAGAATTAATTCGTGCTGTATTTCATGACGAAAAGAAAGTGTTGCCATGTTCTTGTTATCTAGATGGCCAATATGGTGAAGAAGGAATCTTTGCATCGACTCCAGCAGTTATTGGCAAAGATGGTATCGAAGATGTATTTGAATTGAAGCTTGCTGAAGATGAATTAGCTTTATTTAAAAAGTCTTGTGCAGTAATTCGTGAATATGCTCATAAAGCAGAGTCTTTATAAGGCCATAGTGGCTGTTACTAATAAATCTATCTCTGATAAGACCTTTTTAACTATATGATAGATATAAGATAAACTATAGATAAATTTATTTAGTCCCTAACGAGGTTCTGTGATATAATTAAAAAATGACAGTATACAGATGATGAATATTTTTGGGGGATATTATGACTCAAGACACTATGGAAGTACAACGTCCAAAAAAGCCGCGCAAACGGGTTAGACCTAATCGCAAAGCGCAGGATCAACGTATTATCCTCATGTGGATCAAGCGAATTGGTATAGGGATTATGGTGCTGCTATTATTAGGGCAAGCCTATCGCTTGGTGGCTGTATATCAAGAAAAACAACATATTGAGCAACAATTGCAAGAATTAAAACAGCGAAATGAAGAATTAGAACAGGAAAAGGCTAAGTTGCAAGATCCAAAGACCATTGAGGGGGTGGCTCGTGAGGAGCTCGGCCTTGTAAAACCTGGTGAAGTGCCTTATGTAAAATAGGTTTGACTGTAGTAATTTAGATTCGCATTAGTTTGTAGTTTGAGGTTTCCGCATTAATTAGGAGGTTGCATGGCAATCGAAGTTGGTAACATTATTGATGGTACCGTATCTGGTATTACAAAATTCGGCGTATTTGTTGATTTAGGAGAGAAGCAAACAGGTCTAGTTCATATTTCTGAAGTAGCTCATGGGTATGTCGAAGATATTAATACCGTATTAAAGGTTGAAGATCCAGTAAAGGTTAAGGTTTTATCTATTGAAGGTAATAAAATCGGCCTTTCTATTCGTCAAACACAACCTAAAGAGACATCAAGTGAAGAGCGACGTCCTCGTCGTGTTCAATCTAAACAAAGCACAGAGGCTTTTGAAGCAAAGATGAAATCATTTTTGCGCGATAGCAATGAACGCTTACACGATTTAAAACGCAATACAGAAGGTAAACGCGGAGGCCGAGGCGGTCGTCGAGATTAATAGTGAGAGATGGCATTGAGCCATCTCTTTACTTATGTATAGGCCTTAACAGTATAATAGTGTTAGAGGCATACTAATTATGTAAGGAGCAATTATGAAGTTAGCTATTATTGATATTGGATCAAATTCAGTACGCTTATTATTGGCTACTTATGAAAATAATATATGGCACTATGAGCCGAAACAGTTGTGGACTACTCGTTTAGGCCAACGTAATTCAGATGGTACATTGCGCACTGAATCGATGGAAGCGTCCTATCAAGCTTTTACAGAAATAAAAAAACTAGCAGACCAATATGGGGTGGAATGCTGCTTTGGTTTTGCAACGAGCGCTGTTCGTGAAGCATCTAATGGCCTTGAATTTATGGACCGCATTAGCGAACATTGTCCGATGGAATGGCGTATTCTCACGGGCGATGAAGAGGCTATTTATGGCTTTAATGGTGCCTTAGGAGATCAGTTGAATGATGGTCGTCACTATACAACTATCGATATCGGTGGTGGTAGTACAGAATTAGCATTAGGCAATAAGGACGGCGTTTACTGGAGCCGATCTTATCCTGTAGGGGCTGTACGCCTTCAATCTATGTCTGATGAAGGTCCTCAACGAGTATGGGAAGAAACTCGATTCCTTTGGGATCCCATGATGATTCAAGGTGAATTTGGTGAATTCATTGGTATCGGTGGTACGCTAACGACGCTAGCGGCCATTGATTTAGGCCTTGAAAACTATGATGGTACGAAGGTACAAGGTCATAAATTAAGTCGTGAAACAGTAGAGGGCATTATTCTAAACTTACGTTACATGAGTCGCGATGAGCGATTACAAGTAAAAGGTTTACCTGCAGGACGTGCCGATATCATCGTAGCTGGTGCAGAAATTTTAACGTCCTTTATGGATGCTTATGAGGTTCCTCATGTATTTGTGAGCGACCAAGATGGTATGGAGGCGATGGCTCGTGAATGTGAAAGAACTTATTCGAACCATTAATCACACCTTAAAATCACATAATCTATTTCCTGAAAATAGTCGAATTCTAGTAGCTTGCTCTGGTGGCCCTGATTCAATGGCTCTATTGTATTTATTACAAGATATTGCTACGCATCGTCATACAACGTACAAAATAGGTGTAGCCATTGTAGATCACTGTATTCGTCCTGAAAGTAAGGATGAGGTCTTGTGGCTCCAACATCAAGTGGAAGAGTTAGGTCTGCCATTTTATTCCGCTACCTTTGATGTACCGCGCCTAAGTAAGGAACATAAAAAGTCTGAAGAAACTATAGGCCGCCACGTACGTTATCAATGGTTAAATGAAATTGCCCAGTCTGAAGGGTATGATTATATTTCAGTAGCTCACCACAAAGACGATCAAGCTGAGTCGATTTTAGCGCATCTCATTAGAGGTACAGGATTAAACGGGCTAACAGGTATGGCTGTAGTCAGCAATGACTATGATATCCCTGTGATTAGACCTTTATTAGATGTTACAAAAGAGGAATTATTAGCTTATTTAGCCGATAGAAAGCTCACGTATTGTATTGATTCTACAAATGATGATATCCGATATCAGCGAAATAGAATTCGTCATCGCATTATACCTGAATTGGAAGCTGTTAACCCTGCTGTGGTAGATGCCATAGTTCGACTAGGAAGTTCTGTAAATGAAGATGTAATGGTTATCTCTGATTTAACATCCAGAACCTTTGATAAATTAGTGTCGATTGGTAAGGATGAGGTGAGAATCTCTCGCCGTGCCTTGAGACAGGAGCCACTGGCAATACAGCGGAGATTATGGCAGCGTTTAGTAAGTACCATTGACTCTGATCTAACGCTTACATCAGCTCATCAAGAGCAATTACTGGACATTGTTAACACAGGGGAAAAGAAAACTTTCACTATAAAAAGTATAAAAGTAATTGCTCAATGTGATACAATAAAGGTATATTGCAAACATTAATATGAATCGTGGAGGTCATATAGATGCATCAAGACGCAAAAGAGATTTTATATACAGCGGAACAATTACAGGCTCGTGTAGCCGAGTTAGGTAAAGTAATTAGCGAAGACTATAAAAATGAATCTGTAGTGCTTGTAGGGGTGTTAAAGGGAGCCATCGTTTTCTTTACAGACTTAGCTCGCGCTATTGATGATAGTGTAGATGTAAGTTTTGATTTTATTTCATGCTCTAGCTATGGTAGTGGTACAACTAGTACAGGTGTAGTACGAATTCTAAAAGATTTGGATCGCTCTGTAGAGGGTAAACATGTACTCGTTGTAGAGGATATCGTTGATACTGGTACGACATTGCATTACTTGCTAGAAAATTTACATGCTCGTGGCGCTAAAAGCGTACGTCTTGCAGCGTTATTAAATAAACCTGAGCGCCGTAAAATGGACGTAGAAGTTGACTATGTAGGTTTTATCATTCCTGATTACTTCGTTATCGGTTATGGTTTAGACTACGCGGAAAAATATCGTCACTTACCATATATCGGTATTTTAAAGGAAGAAATGTATCAAAATTAAAAATATGATATAATATATGAGTGCATCTCTTAATGAGATGTACTCAATTCGTTTATACAAGTAAATTATTATTGAAAGGGGTAATCTTTTGGGTCGATTTACAAAAAATATCGTCCTTTACTTACTTATCATTGCCGCTTTCGTTATCGCCATTGACGCTTTCTCTGGTCAAAGTGCGAATAAATCTGAACTAAGTTACACAGGATTTATTCAACAAGTACAACAGAAAAAGGTTGAGTCCGTAACGATTACCAATGATCATGGTATTAAAGGTAAACTAAAAAATGGAACAGAGTTCAATTCTTATGCGCCAAGTGATGAAACATTAATTAAAACATTACAAGATAATGGCGTAGAAATTACAGCAGCTCCACCTGAGCAACCAGCTTGGTGGATGAGCCTGTTAGGTTCTGCTATTCCTATCATCATCTTGGTGGTGTTGTTCTTCTTTATTATGCAACAAACTCAAGGTGGCGGTGGCCGAGTGATGAACTTTGGTAAAAGCCGTGCTAAATTGATGGGTGAAGGTAACGTAAAGGTTAGCTTTAAAGATGTAGCAGGTGCTGAAGAAGCAAAACAAGAATTAGAAGAAGTAGTAGAATTCTTGAAGGATCCAGGTAAATTTACAACAATCGGTGCTAAAATTCCGAAAGGTGTATTGCTCGCAGGACCTCCAGGTACAGGTAAAACTTTGCTTGCTAAAGCCGTTGCTGGTGAAGCAGGGGTACCATTCTTTACGATTTCTGGTTCTGACTTCGTAGAAATGTTCGTAGGTGTTGGTGCTTCTCGTGTGCGTGATCTTTTCACACAAGCGAAAAAGAATGCGCCATGTATCATCTTTATCGATGAAATTGATGCGGTTGGTCGCCAACGTGGCGCAGGTCTTGGTGGTGGTCACGATGAACGTGAACAAACATTGAACCAATTGCTCGTTGAAATGGATGGTTTCGGTGCCAACGAAGGTATTATTACCATCGCCGCTACAAACCGACCAGATATTCTTGACCCGGCGCTTTTGCGTCCAGGTCGTTTTGACCGTCAAGTTATCGTAGGTCGTCCAGACTTACGTGGTCGTGAAGCAATCTTAAAAGTACATGCTCGTAACAAGCCATTAGCTGACGATGTAGACTTGAAAACAATTGCTAAGAAAACTCCAGGCTTTACTGGTGCTGACTTGAACAACTTGTTAAATGAAGCGGCTTTATTGGCGGCTCGCCTTAACAAAAAAGTTATCACTATGGCTGAAGTTGAAGAAGCTAGTGAAAAGGTTAGCATGGGTCCTGAACGTCGCAGTCATATTGTGAGCGAGAAAGACCGTAAGTTAACAGCGTACCATGAATCTGGTCATGCCATCGTGGCACATTTGTTGCCTCATGCAGATCCTGTTCATAAGGTAACAATCATTCCTCGTGGCGCAGCAGGTGGTTACACTATGATGCTTCCTACAGAGGAACAAAACTACAAAACAAAATCTCAATTATTAGCGGATATTCGCGTAGCCCTTGGTGGTCGAATTGCAGAGGCTTTGATATTAGATGAAATCAGTACAGGTGCTTCTGGTGACCTTCAAAGCGTAACGAATACAGCACGCGCCATGGTAACGCGTTGGGGCATGAGCGATGAGCTTGGTCCTATCGTATTTGGTGAACAACAAGAACAAGTATTCTTGGGTAAAAACCTTGGCCATGAACGCAACTATAGTGAAGAAATTGCTGCAAAAATCGATGCTGAAATTCATCGTATTGTTGAAGAAGCTTATAAAGATGTAACAAAACTTCTTAGCGATAACGAGAAATTCTTACATGATATGGCAAATGCTCTATTAGAGGAAGAAACCATCGATGCAAAAGCGGTAGATAATCTTTACAAATATGGTACAACGAAAGCCCCTGAAGTTGAGGAGTCTAAAGAAGCTCTAGAAGCGGCAGGTATTGTAGTACCAGAGGTGGTTGAAGCTAAAGAAAACACTGCTACAGTGGATGCTCCTAGTGAAACACCTTCTAATGAAATCAAATAATGAGATATCTAAATAAAAGAGCTGGCCTCGTTGAGGGCCAGCTCTTTTTATATATGCTCTTTTGATTATAATTACCTATTACTAGCTATAGTACTTAGTATTCTATCTATATTGTGAAGCTCGTAATGTAGTTGGTGAGGATTAGCTATTGGCCATCGTTAATATGACGTGTTGCCAAGTACTGTTGAATTCTACGCTCTTTTCGGGCTTTCAAATATTTTTGAGCCAGTACATTTGGAATTGCTACACCAACCGCAATACTTACAATAGTGAGGATGCCTGTTACACCGTTCTGGACCATATGAAGTAAACCAGACTCTGATAGTGCGTTGATATGAAGCATATCAAAGAGGAATCTGTAATATAAAATACCAGGCATTAAGGCTATGGCAGATGGGACGATGATAATTGTGCTAGATGTTCTCAGCCAAGTAGAAACTTTTACATAGATAACGCTCATTACAGCAGCGCCTACAAAGGTAGCACCTGGAATGGAGAAGCCAAATTCAACAGCTAATAAATTGCGGATAAATACGCATAATACACCGCCAATGCCAATGGATACTAGTAATCGGACAGGAGCGTTAAATAGTACTGCAAAGGATGCGGCTGCTGTAAAAGACCCTATAATTTGCTCAATCGATAATACATGAGGCTTAATATCTACAAAGCTAAAGGCCGGCATAGGGCTAAAGTATAATGCCATGGCCATGCCTAAGGTCATGCTACCAACGATAAGGATCGTTCTAATAGCTCTTGTAATTCCCGATAAAATATGGTTGTTGATGGTATCGATAACGGAGTTTATAAGCGGTACACCAGGTATCATAAATAAGGTACAACAAACAAGAACGTAAACTAACGAATCTTGTTCAATATGTGAATAGAAACCATAGGCAGAAACCATGGCGGCAAAGCCGCCAATTGCAATGCCTACATATTCATTGCAACCAAAGCGTACCGATAAGGTACGACCAAAATAACCGATTAGAGAACAAATAACAGTTACAATAAAAGCTATCATATCGCCACTATACAAAAAGGCAAGGCCTGCTGAACCGAGGGCACAAGCAATACCCTTTATCCAATCAGGATATACTGGAATAGTGCAATCTAATTTTGAAATTAACTGTTCATAAGTTGTAAGTGAATAATGTCGTTCAAAGGCGCGCCATGTGAGTTTAGATACGGCATTGATCATGGCCATATTGGGAACATGGACAGGTGTTTTTCTAAAAACTGTTATGGAACGCTCTTTATGCAATAGATTCACCATGATAGTGGTATATGAAATATGAATATTTAAGTAATTATGAGGTATCCCCATAAATGTGGCTGATTTTAACATCTCTTCAATAATTCGATTTGTATCTGCACCACATTCCATGAGTAGTTTGCCTATGTTTAATAGGACATCAAGTTTTCTATGAATATGGATAAAGGGATTCTCTAGAACCTCATTTTTTTCTTCTAATGTAAATTGTTTCATATATCTCCCTAGATAATGATAGACCATACTATTGTTATCTTTTGCATAAGGTATAACTTAATACTACATGTATTATACCATTAATTCTTTTAAATAACCCTTGCATTTTACAGGGTACACTTGTACAATCGAATTGTAAACCTAGGTTGACAAAGAAAGGGGCTCTAAACTATGCGTGATGAAGTATTAGAATTCTTGAGACAAAACCAAGGTGGTTTCGTATCGGGACAGGATATGTCGGAAGCGTGTCATGTTTCGCGTACAGCTATTTGGAAGCATATCAAGGCATTACGTCAAAAAGGCTACAAAATAGAATCTTATACCAAGAGGGGGTATCGATTATTGGAGGAACCTGATTTGTTGAGTCCATTAGCAATGAAGCAAATCTTAAAAACAGATGTATTTGGAAAACGGTATGTCTATATGGACACTACCGAATCTACTAACCTAGAAGCTCGTCGCTTAGCACAACAAGGTGCAGAAGAAGGTACTGTTGTTGTAACAGAGGAACAGGCTGCTGGCCGAGGTCGTTTATCGCGGGGCTGGTATTCTCCATTTGGGAAAGGTCTATGGTTTAGTCTCATTTTGCGCCCTGACTTTGCACCTGTAGAAGCACCAAAATGTACATTGATGGCAGCCGTAGCCTTAACAAAAGCGTTCCATAAAATGGGACTCACCGATGCAGGCATTAAATGGCCCAATGATATTCTTGTGAATGGTCGTAAACTAGTTGGCATCTTGACCGAAATGTCTGGCTCTATGGAGGAAATTTCCTATATTGTTATGGGCATAGGTGTCAATGTAAAGACTAAACAAGAAGAGCTCCCGGAAGAATTGAAGTTGATCGCTACATCCTTAACTATGGAAGGCATTGATATTGAACGGACGGAAGCTTTTAAAATTATATTAGAATCTTTAGAACATCAATATTATGAAGTCCTCGATAGTGGTTTTGAGGAAACTCTCAATGAATGGCGTCAATTATCGGTAACACTTGGTGAGGAAATTGAAGTAAGAGCACCAGGAAATACCTATGAAGGGGTAGCTACAGATATTGATGAAGATGGTAACTTATTAGTAAGAATCCCTGATGGGACAGTTAAACGTATTGTGGCAGGGGACGTATCAATTCGTCCGCGCAAATAGGAGGCATTCATGTTATTAGTAATTGATGTGGGGAACACCAATATTGTTCTCGGTGTATACGACAAGACGGAGCTTGTAGGTCACTGGCGTATTTCCACGGATCGTGTGCGGACCACCGATGAATATGGCATGTTGATGATGAACCTATTCTTCCATGACCGTAAGGTTGATGTGAAGGATATTAAAGATATCATCATTTCCTCAGTTGTGCCACCATTGATGCCTACATTAGAGCGCGTATGTTTACGTTATTTCAATGTAAATCCTCTTATTGTTGGGCCTGGCACTAAGACTGGTATCGCCATTAAGTATGATAATCCTCGTGAAGTAGGTGCTGACCGTATCGTAAATGCTGTAGCAGCACATGAGCGTTATAAAGGTGATTTAATCATTATTGACTTTGGTACAGCTACTACCTATTGTGCGGTTAAAGGCAATGGCGATTATATGGGCGGTGTTATCTCACCAGGTGTTACCATTTCTGCAGAGGCTCTATTCCAACGGGCTGCTAAATTACCACGTATTGATGTAAGAGACCCAGGTCAAGTCATTTGCCGGAATACCGTATCCTCTATGCAGGCGGGTATGTTCTATGGTTATGTAGGTCAAGTGGAAGGCCTTGTATCTCGTATGAAAGCTGAAATGGGTGATCATGTAACTGTCGTAGCTACAGGCGGTTTAGCACAACTCATTAGCAGTGCTACGGACTGCATTGATCATGTAGAACCTATGCTTACATTAGAAGGTTTACGCCTTATTTACGAAAGAAATAAATAATGCTACTATAATATAGTTACGAATATGTAACAAAGTAGTGTACATTCGGGTACAGCTTATGCTGTACCCTTTTTATTAGGGGATATATATGAATAATAAACAATGGCAAATTGGAGCTGTCAAAATTGACGGACAAGCCATATTAGCGCCAATGGCAGGGGTCAGCGATATTGCTTATCGCTTACTTGCTAAAGAGCATGGGGCCGCCTTGGTTTGTACCGAAATGGTCAGCGCCATGGGCATTAAATATAAAAATGAACGCACCCATGAATTGTTGCGTATTGAAGCGGTAGAACGACCTGTTTCTATGCAAATTTTCGGGTCTAATCCAGAGGCTATTGCCATCGGTGCAAAGGTTGTAGCTGATGCGGGGGCCGATATTGTAGATATCAATATGGGCTGTCCTGTTAAAAAAGTCGTTTCCTCCGGTGATGGTTCTGCGCTTATGAAAAATCCCGATTTAGCAGCTCGTGTAGCAGAGGCTGCGGTTAAGGCCGTTGATGTGCCTGTAACCGTAAAAATGCGAATCGGTTGGGATAGTGATTCCATCAATGTTGTGGACTTTGCTAAGCGCATCGAATCTACAGGTGTGGCGGCTATTGCAGTACATGGCCGTACTAAGGAGCAAATGTACAGTGGACATGCTGATTGGTCTTATATTAAGGCTGTAAAAGAGGCCGTGTCTATACCAGTTATGGGTAATGGAGATATAGTGGAACCAGAGGATGCAAAGTGCATGCTCGATGAAACAGGATGTGATGCGGTGATGGTAGGCCGTGGTGCACAGGGAAATCCATGGATCTTTAATCGTATTCATCACTATTTAGCGACTGGTGAAGTATTGGCGGCGCCGAGCGATATTGAACGTCTCGACATGTTGTTAAAGCATTTTGATCTCTTATGTCAATATAAGGGTGAAAGTATGGCCGTTAAGGAAATACGAACTCATGCAGGCTGGTATATGAAGGGCCTTCCTGAATCTGCATATTGGCGCAATCGTGTGAATACAATTCATACTGTAACAAGCTTTCACAATGAGCTAGAATCATACCGTAAAATATTGTCTGAAATGTAGTCAGATTGACAAATGAATAGTATTTTTATATAATGGTTGAGATAATTTAGAAATAAAAGATAAGGTGTCATCTTACTATGGCACTTTTTTCTTATTTAATTTATATGTAGAAAGAGTGGGGTACCCATGGCAGACGTAAAAGAAACATTACTTACCGCCGAAGGTTTAAAGAAATTAGAAGAAGAATTAATGTATTATAAATCTGTACGTCGTATTGAAGTGTCTGAACGTATTAAGACTGCTATTGAATATGGCGATATCAGTGAAAACTCTGAATATGATGATGCAAAAAATGAACAAGCTTTCATCGAAGGTCATATTGTAGAGCTTGAAAATAAAATTAACACTGCGAAAATCATCGACGAATCCGTAAAAGGTGATGTTGTATCCGTAGGTAGCAAAGTAACGGTACTAGATACAATGTACAATGATGAATTAGAATATGTTATCGTTGGTTCCTCTGAAGCGGATCCATTCAACAATCGTATCTCTAACGAATCTCCTGTAGGTAAAGCTATTTTGGGCAAACGTAAAGGTGATGAAGTAGAAGTTTCCACACCAGATGGTCCTGTTACATTCAAAGTGTTAGCAATCCAATAATTTACATTTACTGACGAAGAGGCGATAACATGAGTGAAGAAATTAAAAATGTACAAGAAGAGCTGAATGAGCAAATGCAAATTCGCCGCGACAAATTGGCTGAATACGAAGCGGATGGCATCTATCCATTTGGTCAACGTTTTATTGTAAAAGATAATGCAAAAGAAATTAAAGATGACTTCTTCTTGAAATATGATGGTCAACCTGTAGTTATTGCAGGGCGCTTGATGACAATCCGTTCCCATGGTAAAACAGCATTTGCCAATGTTCGTGATAAATCTGGGGATATTCAAGTATATTTCCGTAAAGATGTATTGGGCGAAGAGGCTTATAAATACGTAAAAATGCTTGATATCGGTGATATCATCGGTGTAGAAGGTCATGTATTTAAAACTCATACAGGTGAAGTTACAATTAAAGTTAACAAATTAACTTTGTTATCTAAATCTTTACGTCCGTTGCCAGAAAAATGGCATGGTTTAAAGGATACAGAACTTCGTTACCGTCAACGTTATGTTGATTTGATTGTAAATCCTGAAGTGCGTGATACATTTGTAAAACGTTCCCAAATCGTTGCTAAAATTCGCGAATACATGATGCGTGATGGTTTCATGGAAGTAGAAACACCAATGATGCATGCTATCCCTGGTGGTGCTGCAGCTCGTCCATTCATCACTCACCACAATGCGCTTGATATCGATATTTACATGCGTATTGCACCAGAATTATACCTTAAACGCTTGATCGTTGGTGGTATGGACCGCGTATTCGAAATGAACCGTTGCTTCCGTAACGAAGGTATCGACAACCGTCATAATCCAGAATTCACTACTATCGAATCTTACCAAGCTTATGGCGATGTTGAGGATGCTATTCGCTTAACAGAAAATCTTGTGTCCTACTGTGCACAAGAGGTTCTAGGTACACAAGAAATCACATACCAAGGTACAGAAATCAATTTGACTCCACCTTGGAATCGTATCACAATGGCTGAAGGTGTAAAAAAATACACTGGTGAAGACTTTGATGCAGTTACTACTGTAGAAGAAGCTCGTGCTATTGCAGATCGTTTAAATGTAGAATATACAGAAAATGATGGTATTGGTAAAATCTTAAATCTTTGCTTCGAAGATTATGTAGAAGAAAACTTGATTCAACCAACTATCGTATATGGTCATCCAAAAGAAATTTCTCCACTTGCGAAAGCAAGTCGTGAAAATCCATTGGCTACAGAACGTTTTGAAGCGTTCATTTATGGTCGTGAATTGGCAAATGGCTTCTCCGAGTTAAATGACCCAATCGACCAAAAACAACGTTTCTTGGATCAATTGAAAGAACGCGAAGCTGGCGATGATGAAGCTCACCGTATGGATGAAGACTTCGTTACAGCTCTTGAATACGGTTTACCTCCAACAGCAGGTTTAGGTGTTGGTATTGACCGTCTCGTTATGTTCTTAACAGACTCTGCATCCATCCGCGATGTATTGTTGTTCCCATTGATGAAACCAGAAGCTCCTAAGCATATTGAAGCTGAAGAAGAAGCAGCTGAATAATCTAAAACCAAAAGGCTCTCTATTCTTTGAGTAGAGAGCCTTTTTATTCGTTATATGATACGAATATTATGTTTTATGATTATTGTATTCTATGAATATTATATTTATTCTATATGTGGTGTTGTAGTATATGTTGACTATGATATTTAGTTACGAAAGGAGAAGACTGTGAAACATTTAAAGGTTGCTTTATCTGATTCCGTGCAATCCAAAATTAAATCCATAGCAGGACGCACATGTGTTGACATTTTTGAAACAGATTTTACAGATGTAGGTGCTGTTGTTATCGACGATGGTGAGCTAGATCTTGTGAATAATAATCAAATTAGCTCCTTTGGTATACCTATTATTGTCTTAAGACTTGATGCATCTAGAGATATATCTCTTTATGAAAATCGTATTACGTCCATTATAGAGCTCTTATCTATGAGTATCGACGACTGTACATCAGAGATAGAGAAAGTTGTAGCAAACTATGAAGCATCTATTTTACCACCATTTTTCAGGGCTTTGTCTGATTATGTAGGGGATGAAAATTCACAGTTTGATTGTCCAGGTCATCAAGGGGGACAATTTTTCTATAAACATCCTACGGGGCGTGCCTTTTACAATTTCTTTGGGGAAAATATATTTAGAGCAGACCTTTGTAATGCAGATGTAAAATTAGGGGATCTTTTAATTCACGAAGGCTATGCTTATGATGCGCAAGCGCATGCAGCTAAAGTCTATAATGCTGATAAAACTTATTTTGTGTTAAATGGTACATCTTCAGCGAATAAGGTAGTTCTTAATGCCCTTTTAACACCAGGGGATATTATTTTATATGATCGTAATAATCATAAATCTATCTGCCATGGTGGCCTCGTTATGTCTGGTGCTACGCCTATATATCTTGAGACAGCACGTAATCCCTTTGGCTCCATTGGCGGTATTTTAGATCATTGTTTTGATGAAAGTTATATACGTCAATTAGTGGCAGAAAAATCACCTGAAAAAGCAAATGCAAAACGTCCTATTCGATTAGCAGTTATTCAACTAGGAACCTATGATGGTACAATTTATAATGCGCGCCAAGTAGTAGATAAAATAGGCCATCTTTGCGACTATATTTTCTTTGATTCTGCTTGGGTTGGGTATGAACAGTTTATTCCTATGATGAAAGACTGTAGTCCATTGTTGTTAGAATTGGGCCCAAATGATCCTGGCATTTTAGTTACTCAATCAGTACATAAGCAACAAGCTGGCTTTTCACAAACATCCCAAATTCATAAAAAAGACAGTCATATAAAGGGACAAGAACGCTATGTGGATCATAAACGTTTTAATAACTCTTTTATGATGCATGCATCTACATCTCCATTTTATCCATTATTTGCATCGCTTGATGTTAATGCGAAAATTCATGAAGGCGAGTTAGGACAAACATTATGGCGTGAATGTGTTGAGGTAGCTATTGATGCGCGTAAAGCCGTATTGAAACAATGTAAATATTTACGCCCCTTAGTACCTCCAATTGTTCATGGTAAACCATGGAAAGAGGGAAATACCCATGAGATGGCTTGTGATGTAAAATATTTTGCTTTTGAGCCAGAAGCCAAGTGGCACTCGTTTAAAGGCTATGGTAAGGGGCAATATTTTATCGATCCTTGTAAATTTCAACTGATTACACCAGGAATCGATGTGGAAACTGGAGAATATGAAGAGTTTGGCACCCCTGCGAATATTCTTGCTAATTATTTACGAGAAAATCGAATTATTCCTGAAAAATGTGATTTAAATACGATCTTATTCCTCATGACACCAGCAGAATCTAAGCATAAGATGGATGCGCTAGTGGCGGAACTCGTTCGGTTTGAAGAACTCATAGATCGCGATGTCCCGATGGAAGAGGTATTGCCATCGATTTACTATAGTCATATAGATAAATATAAAGGCTATCACATTCGTCAGTTATGCCAAGAAATGCATGACTTTTATAAGTCTAGAAATGTAAGCCTTCTGCAACAGCGATTATTCTCACGTGAATACTTCCCTGACTATGTAATGAATCCACAAGAAGCTAACTTTGAGTTCCAACGAAATAAAGGCGAATTAGTACCGCTAAGCGAAGCAGAAGGACGTATTGCCCTTGAAGGGGCTCTTCCGTATCCGCCAGGTGTAATATGTGTGCAGCCAGGGGAGCGTTGGTCCAAAACTGCGTGTGACTATTTCTTAGCCTTAGAAGAAGGTATTAATCAACTGCCTGGTTTTGCGCCGGAAATACAAGGTGTATACATTACTGAACAATCAAATGGATATAAACAAGCCTATGGCTATGTATTGAAGAGAGAATATTAAAGAAAATCTAGCGTGTTATTCGAGCATAGTGCTTTAGGGCTCTCATCACGCGAGGAGGTTATATGAATTCGACACTTATTTTAAAAGGAAATATCTTATATACACCGCGGCCTTCAGAATTTATATCTATTCCACATGGCTATATCATTGCCGTAGATGGTGTGGTCGTATATTGTGGGGAAAGTATTCCACCAGCTTATGCATCGTGCGAGGTTACTGATTATAGTGATAATCTCATCATTCCAGGCTTTGTAGATACGCATGCTCACGCTCCGCAGTATTGTAATCGTGGCCTTGGTATGGACAAAGAATTACTGCCTTGGTTAGAAACCTATACATTTCCTGAAGAGGCAAAGTTTAGTGATCCAGATTATGCACGGTTAGTATATGGCGCCTTTGTACAGGATTTATGGCACAATGGGACTACTAGAAGTATACTATTTGGTACCATCCATAAAGAAAGTACATTAGTATTGATGGAGCTTTTACAAAAAGCAGGACTATCAGCCTATGTAGGTAAGGTAAATATGGACCGTAATAGTCCAGAATTCTTGATTGAGGAAACACAACAGTCCTTGATTGATACAAAAGAATGGCTGGATGCATCATTGCAGTTTGGTCCATTGGTTAAACCCATTATTACACCTAGATTTGTACCATCTTGTACAAGTGAATTAATGAGTGGACTAGGGAAATTAGCAGAAGAATATAATGTACCAATTCAATCTCACTTGTCCGAAAATCACGGTGAAATTGATTGGGTTGCATCATTACATCCAGAGTCACCAAATTATACAGATGTGTACTATGAACACCGCTTAATGGGACAGGTACCTACAGTGATGGCTCACTGCATTCATTTAAGCGATGTAGAAATAGATCGTATGGCAGAAACTCAAACTATGGTATCTCACTGTCCATATTCTAATGTAAACCTATCAAGTGGTATTGCACCGATTCGTAAGCTAATGAAACGGAATATACCGATTGGTTTGGGCTCCGATATCTCTGGTGGTCATATTGTATCGATGGCGAAGGTTCTTACGGAAGCTATTGGATTGTCAAAAATGAAATGGGTAGAAGTTGATCAAACATATGCGCCTCTCACATTAAGTGAAGCTTTCTATATGGCTACAAAGGGCGGCGGCAAGTTCTTTGGTAAGGTTGGTAGCTTTGAAAAAGGTTGTGACTTAGATGCCCTTATCATTGACGATACATCAATATTTGACCCTAATGAACGCACCTTAGAGGAACGGCTTGAACGTTGGTTATATGTTGGTGATGATCGACATATTGTTGAGCGCTATGTAGCTGGCCATATAGTACCTAATCCTCAAGGTTAATATGTGATATGTAATAGCATGGGAATATAAAATAAAATTAAATACTATTTATAACAGGTAGTTTGTATATAAGGCAAACTACCTGTTTTGATTTGGCCTCATATTGCGCATCAATACCCTTGGTGTATAATAAAAAGACATACAAATTAAGAAAGTGGGGGACTTAATGGATATATTAGGGGCAAGACGCTCTATAGAACAGAAGTTACTTATGCAATCCGTTGGCCTGATGGCTCTAGTAGCGGTAAGCGGTACTATAATGGGGATTGTCACGGGTTCTAGTGCGGTCTTATTAGATGGTGTATTTTCCTTTGTCGATGTTGTTATTAAAATCATGATGTTAATGACCGCCAAATTAATAGCGCGTGAAACGAGTAAGCGCTTTCAGTTTGGATATTGGCAGTTTGAACCTTTGGTATTGGCCGTAGAAGGATTTTTTATATTACTAATTGTAATCTATGCCTTATCTAGTGGTATTACAGATCTTATATCGGGTGGTCGTCATGTAGATTTTGGACCTGCTATTTATTATGCTATTTTCTTTACAGTGGCGGACACAATATATTACTTATATGTGCGTCGCATTAATAAGAGTCTGCAGTCCAACTTAATTAAATTTGATAATGTAAGTTGGTATGTTGATGCTTTGTTAGAAGCAGCTATCTTAATCAGTTTCGTCGTAGCTATCATGTTAGAAGGAACTGAATATGCTGATTGGGCAGCTTATATTGACCCCATTGTTCTCGTTGTATTAGCGGTGCAAATGATACCGTCTGCGTTCCGCATTATCATCCCATCTGTAAAACAAGTGTTGGGGTGGGCACCAACTTCATTACATAATGAAGTGCAGGAAATTATGGATCGCTTTATGGAAAAGTACAATTTCAAGGATTATGTTTCTAGCGTACAAGTATATGGCAACACTCGAATTATTGAAATTGATATTTTAGTTCGCAAGAATTTTCCGTATCAAACGATTGCTGAAATCGATGCAATTCGCAATGAAATTGACCAAGAAATCGGAGGGAATCCAACGGAAAAATGGGTTACCATTTCTTTCACAGGCACTCGAAAATGGATGGCAAAAGATTATTTACTAGAAGAAGATGATGATGAATAGCATAAAAATTAAAGACAAAACTAGTAGATATCTTATAATTTAATGATAAATACACCAATATATGGTATACTTAAACGTATTGAATATATTGTTCGTAGCATAGTTGGAAGATGAGGTTTATAGTATGTTAGACTTGAAATTTGTCCGTGAAAATATTGATTTAGTACAACAAAACTTAGATAATCGTCACACGAAAGGCGATTTAGAAACCTTTGTATCCGCTTATGATGAACGTCGTCAGTTGATTGGTAAAGTAGAGGAGTTAAAAGCTCTTCGTAACTCCGTAACTGAAGAAATTAGTCAATTAAAACGCAATAAAGAAAATGCGGATGATAAAATCGCAGAAATGAAAAAAGTAGGCGATGATATTGCTGAGCTTGATAATCGTATTCGCGATGTAGAAGCAAAATTACGTGATGCGGCATTGATGTTGCCAAACATGTGTGATGCATCTGTTCCTGTTGGTGCTGATGAAGATGAAAATGTAGAACAACGCAAATGGGGCGAACCACGTCAATTCGACTTTGATATACAAGCTCATTGGGATTTAGGTGAAAATCTTGACATCCTTGATTTCAATCGCGCTGGTAAAATGAGCGGTGCTCGTTTCACTGTATATAAAGGCTTGGGTGCTCGTTTAGAACGTGCTCTCATTAACTTCATGGTTGATCTTCATGTAGATAAACAAGGCTACACTGAAATGATGACTCCATACATGGTAACGCGTGAAACTTTGACAGGTACTGGTCAATTACCTAAATTTGCTGAAGATATGTACCATGTAGAAGATACTGAATATTTCTTGATTCCTACCGCAGAGGTTACATTGACTAACTATCACAGTGGCGAAATCTTGAGCGAAGAGGAATTGCCAAAATATTATACTGCATTTACTGCATGCTTCCGTGCTGAAGCAGGGTCTGCAGGTCGTGATACTCGTGGTCTTATCCGTCAACATCAATTCAACAAAGTTGAAATGGTTAAATTAGCTAAACCTGAAGATTCTTACAAAGAATTAGAAACATTGACTGATAATGCAGAAGAAGTATTGCGCTTATTGGAGTTGCCATTCCGTGTAATTACACTTTGTACAGGGGATATTGGCTTTGGTTCTGCTAAAACATATGATGTAGAGGTATGGATGCCAGCTCAAGGCAAGTATAGAGAGATTTCTTCTTGTTCTAATATGACTGATTTCCAAGCTCGTCGTGCAAACATTAAATTCCGTCGTGGTCCTAAAGGTAAACCAGAATTCGTTCATACATTAAATGGCTCTGGTCTTGCTGTAGGTCGTACAGTAGCAGCTATCTTGGAAAACTATCAACAAGCTGATGGCTCTGTTGTGATTCCTAAAGTACTTGTACCTTACATGGGCGGCGTAGAAGTAATTAAGGCTGGAAAATAAGAGGGGGCATTCTATGAAGTTCTTTATTGATACAGCAGAATTTGATGAGATTAAAGAGGTGTATGCTTTTGGTTTTATCGATGGTGTTACTACTAATCCATCCCTTATCGTGAAAGCTAAACGCGATTTAAAACAAGTTATTTCTGAAATCGCTAATTTGGTAGAGGGTCCTGTGAGTGCAGAGGTTATTGCTTCTGATGCAGAAGGTATGATCGGGGAAGCTCATGAGCTTGTAAAATTAGGCTCTAATGTAGTTATTAAAGTGCCTATGACTCCAGAAGGTCTTAAAGCTGTTGCAGTTCTAAGCAAAGAAGGCATTAAAACTAATGTAACCTTAATCTTCTCTGCCAACCAAGCCTTATTAGCAGCTCGTGCAGGTGCTACCTATGTGAGCCCATTTGTTGGCCGTATTGATGATATCAGTATGGATGGTCTTACATTGATTCAAGATATTGCAGATATATTTGCTATTCATGGCATTGAAACTGAAATTATTGCGGCTAGTGTGAGAACACCATTGCATATCATTCAATGTGCAAAAGCTGGTGCTCATATTGCAACTGTGCCATTTAAAGTGCTTATGCAAGCTATGAAACATCCACTAACAGATGCAGGGCTTGAAAAATTTATGGCAGATTGGAAACAAGCTAATCAATAAGTTAAGTATTCGGCTCGATGTAAGGGTCATATTACAATACACACAGGACTTATAAGGAGGCCTATTATGGATCGTACATTATCTTTGGAATTTGCTCGTGTCGTTGAAGCGGCTGCTTTGCGCAGTGGTCGTTTACTTGGTCGCGGTCAAAAGGATGCAGCGGATGGTCTTGCTGTAGACGCAATGCGTCAAGCATTTGACTCTGTTCGTATTTCTGGTACAGTTGTTATTGGCGAAGGCGAAATCGATGAAGCACCTATGCTTTACATTGGTGAACATGTAGGTGCGGGTGGCCCAGAAGTAGACATCGCAGTTGACCCTATTGAAGGCACAAACTTGATTGCAAAAGGCCAAAATGGTGCGATTGCAGTTATGGCTATTGCTGAAAAAGGTGGCTTGTTACATGCGCCAGATATGTACATGGAAAAACTTTGTGTTGGTCCTCGTGGTGCAGGTGCTATCGATATTACAAAATCTTTAACTGAAAATATTAAAAATGTAGCTGCAAAAATGAATCGCAATGTTGATGAAATTACACTTGTAATGCTTGATCGTGAGCGTCATCATGGTTTGATGAAAGAAGCGCGTGATCTTGGCGCACGTATTATGTTAATTTCTGATGGCGATGTTAACCCAGCTATGGAATGTTGTATCGAAGGTTCTGGTGTGCACATGGTTGTTGGTACTGGTGGTGCACCAGAAGGCGTATTGGCTGCAGCAGCTTTAAAATGCGTAGGTGGCGATATGCAAGCGCGCTTGAAACCAGAAACAGAAGAAGAAATTCGTCGTTGTCATGAAATGGGTATTACCGATGTAAATCAAGTACTTACATTGGATGATTTAGTTCGTACAGATGATGTTATCTTTGCGGCTACTGCTATTACTCGCGGTAACTTATTGAATGCTATTCAATACTTCCCAGGTGGTGCGCGTACACATACTATCGTAATGCGTTCTAAAACAGGTACTGTTCGTTTCTTAGATACAGTGCATATGGATGAGAAACTAAAATCCTTAAAAGCAAAATAATAATTAGGCCCCTCAAAATGAGGGGCTTTTTTTCTCAGTATTTTCTCACAGTCTCTTGATGAGATATATCGAAAAATAGTATAATAACATTTAGTATATGACGTTATAAATACAACGTCTTGTAGTTCATACAAGATGATCGATATAAAGTGTAGGAGGAATTCTGTTGGAAAAGCTAATCATTCAAGGTGGCAACCGGTTGGAAGGCCGTGTACGTGTTAGTAGTGCTAAAAATGCGGTACTCCCTATTATTGCCGGTACTTTGCTAGCATCAACACCTAGTAAATTACTTGAAATTCCAAATTTGGAAGATGTAGGTACAATTTGCCAAGTTATCGAGTCTTTGGGGGTTAAAATTACTCGTAATAAAGCAGATGATGAAATTATCTTCGATGCGTCTACATTGACTGCTACGGAAGCTCCTTATGAGCTTGTACGCAAAATGCGTGCATCTTTCCTCGTAATGGGGCCACTTTTAGCGCGCAAAGGGGAGGCTAAAATCTCCATGCCAGGTGGTTGTGCGATTGGTGCACGTCCTATCGATCTTCACCTAAAAGCATTCGAAGCACTAGGTGCTAAAATTGAAATTACTGAAGATTATGTATATGCTCATGCTCCAGAAGGCCTTAAAGGCACTCAAATTTACTTGGATTTCCCAAGTGTAGGGGCTACAGAAAATGTAATTATGGCAGCTTCCATGGCGGAAGGTAAAACTGTTATCGAAAATGCTGCGGAAGAACCTGAGATCGTTGATTTAGCAACATTCTTGAATGCAATGGGCGCTAATATTCGCGGTGCTGGTACAAATGTAATCCGCATTGAAGGTGTGCCTCAATTACATGGTGCAATTCATACGGTTATTCCTGACCGTATCGAAGCTGGTACATATTTGATTGCCGCTGCTATGGCTGGTGGTGACGTATTTGTAGAAAATGCATTGCCAGAACATTTGAAACCAGTAGTAGCTAAGTTAAAAGAAGCTGGCGTTACTGTAGAGGAAGAAATTGATGGTATTCGCGTTATCAGTACTGGCAAAGGCATTAAAGCTGTTGATATTAAAACATTACCATACCCAGGCTTCCCAACAGATATGCAAGCTCAATTTATGGCGCTTACTACAATCGCTGAAGGTACAAGTACTGTAACAGAAACTGTATTTGAAAATCGCTTCATGCACGTTGCGGAGCTTCGCAAAATGGGTGCCCATATCGATATCGACAATCGTCAGGCGATTGTCGAAGGTATGCCACGCTTACATGGTGCTGTAGTTAATGCTACAGACTTGCGTGCCGGTGCGGCTCTTGTTTGTGCTGCGTTGACTGCAGAAGGTAGAACTGAAGTAGGTCGTCTACATCATATCGATCGTGGTTATGATGATTTCGTAGGTAAATTGCAAAGGTTAGGTGCTGATATTGTTCGGGTTGACGAATAAAAGTACAGAGCCAAAACAGAATAAAAAGAAACGAAGCCGGCGCTCAAAAAGGCCGGCTTTATACAACGAGCAACAAAACTTAGGTGCTGCTAAGGTTGAAAATGCTAAAACTAGCACTAATCGAAAGCCATTGCGTAGGACGAAACGCAAGTCCACAAAACTTTCTGAGGGCGTAGCAAAGCAAGCTAGCCATTTAGCTTCCAATATGCGTGAAGCCATGGTTAGAGTCACGAAGATGCGCCGTGTGGAACGTCGTAATCGTGAGACTGTAGCTATTGCAAAAACTACACCAGCTATGACCTTGAAGCGCCTAGTTCGTCCTGAGCAGGTGGGCGATTTAATGGGACGATTAAATCGTTCATTAAACTTTGACTTGGGCATCGACTTAGGAACTGCGAATATTCTTATTTTCGCTAAAGGTAAGGGCTTAGTCTTAGATGAGCCAGCTTATATTGCGAAAGATGATAAAACAGGGGATATTCTTGCCTTAGGCGAAGCTGCACGTACTATGATAGGACGTACACCTAAAGGCATATCTGTTATTCGTCCTGTTCAAGCGGGCGTTATCGCAGATTACGATATGACCGAATTTATGTTAAAATACTTTATTCGTTCTGTTGTGCCTGCTTCTAGATTGATGAAAACGCGTATTATCGTATGTGTGCCATCTGGAATTACGCCTGTTGAAAAACGTGCTATTTTAGAGGCTTTACTTAGAACAGGCGCTAAAAAGACTGTTCTTATAGAGGAACCATTAGCAGCAGCTATGGGGACAGGTCTCAATGATGCAGACCAAGTTGGGGCCATGGTTGTCGATGTTGGTGGCGGTACTACGGATATTGCAGTTCTTTGTGATACGGGTGTTGTTGTAAGTGAATCCCTTCGCATTGGGGGAGATTCCTTCAATGAATCTATTATTCGTTACATCCGTCGTAAGAAGCGACTTGTTATTGGACCTTTAACAGCAGAAAAGATTAAGATTTCTGTCGGTACTGTAGATCGTCGTGCTAAGGAGCGAACTATAGAGGTTAGAGGGCGTGATGCAAGCTCTGGACTACCTAAGATGGTTGCTGTTAATTCCTTAGAAATTCAACGTGCCTTAGAGGCGCAAGTGATGAATATTCTAGAAGGAATTAAATCTATTTTAGAAAAAACGCCACCAGAACTTGTAGCGGCTATTAATGATCACGGCATCATTCTTACCGGTGGCGGTGCTCTCATCGATGGGTTAGATCGTGTTATTACACGTTCTGTAGGTATTGCATCGTATTTGGTAGAGTCTCCACGATATGCTGTTATCAAAGGGGTTGCAAAAGCTCTTGATGAAATGTCACAATTGCGTGATACATTGGATGAATTACAATAAAATATTTCATTGAAATAATGTAAAATTTGAGGAAGTTACTATTTATAGATAGACCATTGAAAAATGGAACGACGGTAGATAGTAACTTCTTTTTTGTGCATCCTTTTTGTAATTTTCATCTATATGATGTATACTATAGTAAAAGTATATTGTATAAAATTGATGTATGAATATAAATCTATTAATATGGGTTGTCGCTATAGAGGAATTGTAAATGAAACGATATTTATATATGACTTTTGCTGTGTTAGGCTTTCTAGGCAGTACAATACCTTATGCGGAAGCTGGAAATTTAACCGGCGTACGTGTATCTAATCACGAAGGTACAAGTCGAATTGTATTAGATGTGTCTGAAATGCCTGTATCTTGGACTAAATCTTATAATGAGTCCACACATGCTCTTACCCTTAACCTAGGTGGTACGACAAATGGATTGACTGGACCTGTAGCTCAAAATAACACGAAAACAGGTGTTTTAAAAGGTATTGGCTTGCAACCTGTTAATGGATCTTTGCAAGTAACATTGACGGCTAATAAGGATGTACAACACCATGAGTTTACATTGGAAAAACCATCGCGTATTGTAGTGGATTTATTTTCTGGCTATGCTCAACAAACAACAAAAGATGTAAATAAATCCGTTACGTATAGCAAGATTAATAACACTGTAGCAGAAGGTAAGATTCAATCCTTTGCATTATCTGTGGACAATGATTCACCTATGGTGGTCGCTCATGTTTCGGAAGGTAAACTCTTATCATCTGTAGTTCAATCGCATACTGCCATAATTGGCGCAAAGGTAAAAGGTAGTAGTTTTGATCGTCCTTATTCAGTAGCTAGTGATGGAACGATTGATTTAGAGCGTATTTCTAATCGTGGCACCTTGCGATATACACCAAATCGGGGATATTTTATTGAGGAAAAGAGACCCTTATTACTAGCTAAAACACAAAAAGATACCTTCTTAATTACATCTGTTAATACAGGACGTAAAGAAAATGCCTTGACCCTATATACATCAGCGTATGGGGCATCTACAAAGACTAATGACTTTGGATACGAAGTGACTGTAGCTAATGGCAAGGTGGTTAGTGGTCAAAAAGGGAATTCTAAAATTGGAGAAAACCAATACGTATTATCTGGTCATGGAGAATCTAGGGATGCGTTACGTAAATTAAAGGTGGGCACACCGATTACGATTCAAAATAGACCGGAGTTGGCACAAGTGAATACCACTGGTGGAGCAGCTTTACAAGCAGGTACTATGGTTTTGAAAAATGGTAACTATGTTGGTGCTGATGGGACCAATAATAAAGCTCGTAGTTTTATAGGAACTACTAAAGATCATAATTTGGTGGTGCTCACTGTTGATAAAGCTGGGCTTCAATCTGTAGGGGTTACACAACAAGAAGGGGCTCAACTATTATCCAAACTAGGCGTCGTGGATGGTGCTGAATTATCGAATCAAGGTAGTGTTGATTTAGTAGTCAATGATACATACGTTCATAAAGCGACTTCAAATCCTACGACCTATGAGGATATTGTAATTATAAAATGAATTCGTTGCATACAATTTTGTTTGAAATATTAGTAATAATTTAGTATACTATAAATACATAACTAATTTTGTAAAAGGAGGGATCGTTATGAAAAGAGTAGTGTTGGCCTTAGCTGCTTTAGGCATTTTAAGTGTTAGCTCTGTAATGGCGGCCCCTGTATCATACCAAAGTGTATTAACAGGTAAAGTTGCTTCTACAGTTTCTGTTGGCTCTGCTGTAACAGAAGGGCAAACATTGGTAACTGTAGAGACATTGGCTGGCCCTATGGCTGCTGCTAAATCTACTGTAACTGGTACTGTAACGGCGGTTAATGTTACAGTGGGTTCAGACGTTTCTCGTGATCAAATCGTTGTCACAGTAGAAAGTAAATAAAGGAGAGCAGGAATGAAGTTTTCTCATTCTTGGCGTCGGTATAGAAAAGCGATACTGGCGCTTTTCTTCTGTACTTCACTTACAGCTGCACAGGCTGTTGATTTCATGCCTGTCAATGATGTAACTACAGGTATGGAAGGTATTGCAAAAACTGTAATTGTAGGAGATACCATTTCAACCTTTGATGTAAAGGTACTGGGTGTCATGAAGGATAAGGGGCCATCTGGTCATCTTATTTTGGCAAAGTTCTCTGGCCCTGTTATGGAAAAAACTGGAGGCATTGCTCATGGCATGAGTGGTAGTCCTGTATATATAAATGGCAAGCTCGTTGGTGCTGTTGCCTATGGTTGGGGTTTCGCAGATGGTACGATTGGTATGATTACCCCTATTGAAGATATGGTGAAATTATGGAATATTCCATATGAGAAGAACCTATCTAGACCATGGGATGATAAACAATTGATTCCTCTTGGCACACCACTTATGGCATATGGCTTTGATGCAGCGTCCATGGATTACTTCAAATCCAAGCTGCCACAATATAAATATGAAACATATGATACAGCTAGTGCTAGTGGTGATGAAATTACAAAACCTTTGGAGGCTGGTGGCTCTGTAGCCGCATTATTAGTTGATGGCGACTTAAAACTTGGTGCTATTGGTACTGTTACCTATGTAGATGGTGAAAAGATTGTTGCCTTTGGTCACCCATTCTTGAAACATGGCTCTTCAAACTACTTTATGCACAATGCAAGTATCTTTACGGTAGTTAAAAGTTATGATGCTGCTTTCAAATTAGGCTCTATGGGCAAGGAAGTAGGCTCAGTAACTGAAGATAGAGGTGCTGGTATTGCTGGCGTATCTGGAGTGATCTCTCCAGGTATTCCTATGCGCTTCCATTTGAAAGACCTTGATATGGGGCGTGATAAAACTAGCTCTGTTAAGGTCATTGAAGATAGTGAAATAACACCGACTTTAGCGGCTACATCTCTATATAATATGTTGAATAAAACATTAGATCGTAGTGGCGCTGGTACAGCTACAATTTCTTATACTATTACTCCAAGAGGTAAAGAACATAAACCGTTGACACGAACTAATATGTTCTATAGTTCTGACTCTATCTCAGAGAAGGCTGTTGATGAGTTCTACAATGTTATCGATGTTCTTATGAATAACCGATTCATTAATTATGAAATCTCTGATATCTCTGTAGAAACTGAAGTAACACAAGATAAGAAAACAGCAAAGCTTATTGATGCGTCTGCATCTTCTACCATTGTTTCTCCTGGTGATACAATTGTTGTAGATGTAACGTTGGAGCCGTTCCGCGGTGAGAAGGTCGTTAAACAAATCTTCTTTAAGGTTCCTGAGGATCAAGCTGTTGGTAAGTATACCTTAGAGGTGCGTGGGGGCGGTGAAATCCCATTACCTTATGTATTAGAAAAACAAAAATACAATTTAACTGACGAAATCTTACGTCGATTAAAAGTTCATAAAGATTTTGATGAGCTTTATGATGAAATTCAAAAGACCGATACGAATAATCAAATCGTTGTAGAGTTTTTAGAAGATGGCATTAGCCTTGTTGATGAAGATGGGTCCAAATCTGTTAAAAAAGCGAAACTTAAAGATGTGGAATCAAAACCTATGCCAGGGGATGTAAAGAAAAAAACTGGTCAAGAAGATTTGAGTTCTAATAAGGATGATGACAATCAAATTGAAAAAACTGCTATTGATACAGAGTACATCGTTCAAGGTGATGGTCAATTTACAATTCATGTTATGAAGCCAGCTGATCGTGATAAAGCACTAGCTAAACGCGTAAAAGAAGTTAAAAATCAAGTCAAGATGGAACATAAATTAGAATTGGAAGATCAATCTAAGAAGGATAAATCCAGTAAAAAAGATGTGAAAAAGTCTGATAAACAAGACACAAAAGCACCTGATAAAAAGGATGAATCTAAAGTAAATGATACTAATTCAGCTGAATAAGCTGAAAATGTAAGGGGAAAGGGCTAGACTGTTGAATTGGCTAGAATCGATAGGTCGTGCTGTAATGCACGGCCTATCACAGATGGGTAGTGCTACATTATTAGTGTGGCAAACAATAAAACAACTGAAAATGATTAATCTGTGGCATGTATTCCAGCAGATGGCTCACCTAGGTGTAGATTCATTGCCGATTATTAGCTTAACGCTACTATTTGCAGGGGCGGTTATGACCTTACAGATTACAGATGTATTAATTACATATGGAGCTCAAAGCACTGTGGGTGGTCTTATGGCTGTTGCTATGGGTCGTGAGTTAGGACCTATTTTGGTAGGGGTTGTACTGGCTGGCCGTGTTGGCGCTGCTATTACGGCTGAAATTGGTACAATGAAGGTAACTGAACAAATTGATGCGCTGCGTGTTATGGCTGTCGATCCTGTTGGTTATCTCGTGGTACCTCGTGTAGTAGCATGTATGATTATGGTGCCTATTTTGGCATTTTATGGTGTAGTCATTGGTATTGCAGGTGGTTACTTTGTAGCTACTGCTATCAAAGGTCTGGCGCCAAGTACTTATTTAGATTCTATTCAAATGTTTTCTACCATTTCAGACTTTACACTAGGTCTTTTGAAATCTAGCGTATTTGGTGCTGTCATCGCATTGGTAGGTGCTTATAAGGGGATGGAAACTAAAATGGGCGCTGAAGCGGTTGGCTTCTCCACAACTAGTTCTGTAGTAACTAGTATCATTTTAGTATTTGTATTAAATTACTTTTTATCTACCTTGTTATATTAGTAGATACATTAGAGGGATTTATGATAGAACTACGCAATGTTGTAGTTGCCTATGAGTCGCGTGTGATTTTAGACTCTATTAATCTCACCATTGATGATGGGGAGACGTTAGTCATATTAGGCGGTAGTGGTAGTGGTAAAAGTACACTACTTCGCTTACTGATTGGCTTGCAGCGTCCTACATCGGGACAGATTATAGTAGATGGCACAGATATTACAACATTATCTGAAGATGAATTTAATACAGTACGGAGAAAAATGGGGATGGTATTCCAATACTCTGCATTATTTGACTCTATGTCGGTAGGTGAAAATGTAGCCTTTGGCTTACGTCAGCATACGGACTTAGGAGATGATGAAATAAAACGCATTGTAGCAGAGCGACTCGATTGGGTCGGTTTAAAAGGGTATGAATCCTATATGCCTAACGAATTATCTGGGGGCATGAAGAAACGTGTTAGCTTAGCTCGTGCCATAGCGTTAGATCCGAGTTTAATTCTCTATGATGAACCTTCATCCGGGTTAGATCCTATTACATCAGGTACGATTAGTATGCTGATTAAGGGAATGCAGCAACGGCTCGGTTGTACATCTATCGTTGTAACGCATGATATGCAATCTGCTTTTTATATAGCAGACCGCATAGCTTTACTTGATAAGGGGAAATTTGTGGAAATTTCTGATACAATAGACTTTAAGAATTCTACAAATAAAAAGGTACAACAGTTTATTCATGGCGAAGCAGAACCAATTAACGTATCTGCGATGGGAGAGGTATAATGAAGTGGACGACGGAGGCCAAGGTAGGGGCTTTCACAATAATAGGTATAGCATTATTTATTGCGGGCATACTGTTTGTAGGACGTATTGATATATGGGCTAAGCCGCAAATGACAATTACTGGTGATTTTGCTCAAGTTAATGGCCTAAAAAATGGCAATCAAGTTAAATACTCTGGTGTAGCTATCGGTAATGTCTCTGATATTGAGATTACACCGCATGGTGTGGTAGTAAAAATGAAGCTTGATGAAAAAACACAAATACCAAGTGATTCTACATTTACTTTAGGATCAGATGGTTTCTTAGGCGATAAATTTATCCAAATTTCTCCTGGTCAATCTAAAGTATATTTACAAGATGGTGATTCTGTTAAGGGCGAAGGTGCAGATGCTATGGATAAAGCTATGCAAAGCGCTCAAAAATTAATGGATGGCACTGAAAAGATGTTGCAGTCCATCAATAATATTATTGGTGATCCAGCAACTCAAAATGCTCTCAAGCATTCCTTGCAATCTACTGCGGTAATGGCTGATAATGCAGTGGCGGTTACACAAAATATGGCAAACGTAACTGCTCAGTTAAATCAAGCTGCTCAGCAATTTAATGCAGATGGTAATGCCGGTAATGATATGCGTGCTATTTTAACTAACTTAAAACAAACTACGGATCGCGTAGATAATATGGCTCGTTCTATGGAATCTACGGTAACGGATCCTAAAGCACAAGAAAATATTAAGGAAACATTACATAATACGGCACAAATTTCTGCTCGTATTAACAAATTGATGGGTGGTAAGGCGTATCAATCTGATGCAAATGGAAATGTTGTAGAGGTTGGTACAACTGAAAAAAAGTCCTCCCCTAAGGTTGAACCGTCTGTAGAAATGTTGTATAACACAACAGATAATGAATTCCGCATCAATGGTCGACTTCGTGCTTTTAATGATAAAGGTATGGCAGAAATTGGACTATCCAATATTGGGGATGATACAAAATTCGATTTAAATGCAGGAAAATTTGTTAGTCCGAAATGGTTAGTACGTGGTGGTATTTTTGAAAGTGAATTGGGTGTGGGCGTAGATTATAATTTACGTGGTCCTGTATCCTTGTCTGCTGCTATGTATGATCTTAATCATCGTAAATATCGTATTCGTAGTGATATACGTTTACATAAAGATACTTATGGGGTTATTCAAATGACCAGACCGTTCGGTTCCACGAATGGCGGTACCTACTTTGGTATCAAACAAGTATTTTAAAGACTAATACATTCACTTTAGGTGAGTATGGAGGTACATATTATGAATAAAAAGGTTTTATCCTTGGGTGTAATGCTCTCCTTAGCTACTACAGGTGCAATGGCTGCTGATGTAGTTACAACTTCCGTTAATAATGGAGACCAATTAAGCAAATATCAAAAAGAAGCTATTCAATTAACACAAAAGCAATTAGCTGAAAAATCTGTTCAAGATAGCAAAACATATGAGAGCAAATTGGACCTCGATGAGTCTCGTACTATAGATTTGGCATTAGCTAATAACCGTACTGCAAAACAAACTAAATGGGGTTATGAAGCTGCTAAATCTGCAGTTAGCCAAGTAGCAGCAGGTAAAAACCCTAGCGTTAGCTATGGTTGGTCTGCTCAAAAAACCGGTGGTGATACTGGACGCGGTAAATCTGGTAGTCATAACTTCTCCATTAGTGCTCCTGTATTTAATCCTCAACTTGATGCAAGTATTGACTCTGCACGTTATACACGTGAAGGTACTGGCGCTAGCTATGAAGAAGCATTGCAACAAGCAAAATACGATGCTATTAGTGGCTATTACACATTGATCATGAACCGTAATCTTGTTGATGTGGCTCAACAAGCTGTTAAAGATTACCAAGGTCATGTAACAAATGTGCAAGCTCAATATAATGTTGGCTTGGTAGCTAGTTCTGATGTGTTGGCTGCTAAAACAAATCTTGCTGACTCTGAAACGAGCCTTGTTAAAGCTCAAAATGCTGCAAATTTAGCAGAAGCAAGTTTAAATCAAGTCATTGCATATCCTGTACAAACAGCTATTAATACGGCAGAACATGATTTACAATATAAACCTTATAATATTACATTGGAACAAGCTAAAGCATATGCTTTACTTCATCGTTCTGCTCTTGTAAAATCTGCCCTTGATGTAAAATCTGCAGAAGAAGCTGTAAAATCTGCTAAATCTGGTTATTTACCAACTGTAGCAGTAAAAGCAGGTCGTGGCTATGCTGATCTAGATGGTTACTTTGGAACAAGTACAAAATCTTGGAGTGTAGGTGCTACTGCATCCTGGAGTTTATGGGACGGCGGTGCTACACAAAATGCTATTAAAAAAGCCAATGCACAACTTGAACAAGCTAAAGAAGCTAATTTAGCTACTGTTGATGCTGTATTATTAGCCGTACAAAAAGCATACTTGAACTTGCGTTCTGCAGAGCAAACAATCCAAAGCACTCAAACTGCAGTGGCTCAAGGTCAAGAAAGCTTCCGTATTGCTACCCTTCGCTATCGTGCTGGGGTTGGTACAAACCTTGATGTACTCGATGCGGAAACTAAATTAACAGATGCTCGTAATAACTATGTACAAGCTCTTTATAATTACAACATTAGCATTGCAGCTCTTGAACAATTGACAGGTGTTCCATTGAATACTCCAGTTGGACAAGGCGCAGAAATTATTGCAAACAGTGGTGCAGCTGAACAATTAGCACAACTTGGAGGCAATCAATAATAGAATACAAAAAAAGACGACTTCGGTCGTCTTTTTTTGTAAAAATTTATCATATAAATTCATTATATATTCTCATTAATTTGTTATGGTAGTGTTCATAATGATTCTATATGTGGTTATTATAGAAACCGACTAGTAAAAAATATATTAGTTTTATAAAAGTTATCTTGAAAATGCTATAGTTATTACTTTGTGTGTGGTAATATTAGTATATATATTTATATTATTCATAATGTGTATGGGAGATCATTATGACCCGTAAAAAGTGGTGTCTCATAGGGGCTGCAATTTTAGGATTATGTGGTGTTGGTGCTAGCATCAATCCTATAGCTCGGACCTATGTGGCTCCTATGGTTAAAGAACAAGTAAATAATGCCATAAACGGATCTGTGGACTATGATTCTCTTCGTATCAATTGGAATGGCGATGTAGTTCTATCCGATGTGGTGATTAAAGATCGAGATGGACACTTAGTAGGAACTGCACAAGATGTAGCAGTGGGGGTTAAACTATCTGCATTGCCAAGCATAATTGGTGGTAATACATCAGGGGCAACAGCTATTTCGAGTGTTACAGTAGAGGCTCCTAATCTCCATATATGGCAATTGGTCGATGGATCTTGGAGTGTAGAAAAGTTAGTAAAATCATCTGATCCAAATAAGTCCGGCAGTTTTGATGGTGACATTACCATAAATAATGGTCGTGTAGCGTTACGTACTAAAGATGGAATAAAACGAAATGTTGAAAAGCTTGATGGTACTGTTGCACTCAATATGAGTGGTATGTCTAAAGGGGCTTTTACGGCTGATATAGATGGTTCCTCTGTTCTTATAAATGGCAATATAGACATGGATGATGTGTCTAATTTTGATGTGTTTGTACAAGCTGATGAAATTGATACGGCTGGCATTATGAGCTTTGTTCCGTTACGTAAGGATCTAGTTGTATCGAAGGGGAAATTACAAGATTTACATCTCAATATTAAAAGTGAAGATGGCCAATATGTTATGGGTGGTAATGTAGGGTTCAAAGGATTAAGCGGTACTTATAAACGCGGAAATACGACCTATACTATTACTGATGGGGAAGGTCGTATTATGTTAAATCACGACCAAATTGTCATTAGCCATAGTTCTTGGCGTATTAATGATCAAGCAGCAAAACTTAATGGTCTCATTACGTTAGGAAAAGAGGAAGAATATCTCAATCTTAATGTTGTGGCGGATAAAGTAGCACTAGAAGCTATTACTGATGCGGGGATTACAGGTGTTGTTGGCGGTCGTGCACATATTGGCGGCACCACTGTAGCGCCTCGCGTAGATGCGACAATCGGTGGTGATGGTATTTCTTACAAAGGGTACCATGTGGACCGAGTACAAGGAAATGTAGTATACGATAATGGATTGGTTCGTATCGATGATGCCCAATTATCTATTGGCACTGGTAATGCTAAAGTTAAAGGTCAATATGTCGTAGACACAGGTGACTTTGATGCAGTTGCAAATGTTCATTCCTTATCGTTGGATACTTTTACAGAAAATCTAACCATGCCTGTTACAGGGATAGTTGATGGAGAAATCCACGCTTTAGGGAAGAATAATCAACTTACCGATCTGGTTGGTGCTATCCAAGGGCGTCAGATTGGTGTGCGTGGTGTCGTCCTTGACTCTGTAAAAGCAGATCTAACCCATAGTGACAATCTTACCAATATAACTATGGTTGGAAATATGGGAACTGGATCCTTTAGTGGATATGGTTCTATTCAAAATGGTCAAGTGGATGCCACAATTTCTGGTAATGCCTTGCCGTTGACATCACTTAGTCCAATCATAGGTGAAGATGTAGCTGGCACACTTAGCACTTCTATTAATGTAAAAGGAGCCTTAGATAACCCTAATGTAACTGGTACTGTATGGGGACAAGAGGTTCTTTATAAGGGTGCCCATTTTAATGATATTCATAGCGATATTACTTTAGACAATCATGTTCTAACAATTACCAATGGTCATATTGGTGACGGTAGTGGCGGTTATGATATTGCTGGTTGGTATAATATCAATACTGATGAATTAGATTTAAATGCTAAAGCTCGTGCTGTACGTATTGAAAATTTAATTCATCCTGTAACAGATATTCCTATTACAGGTTGGTTTGAAACTGACAACCATATAACAGGGACTGTTGCTAGTCCAATTGTAGAAGGGCGAGCTCATTTATGGGATGGGTCTGCCTATGGCAAGCTTATTACTAATGCTTTTGCCAAATACAACTATAAAAATGAAACATTAGAATTATATCGCTTTGATATCGAAGGTTATGGTGCAACTATTACTGGTGGCGGTACTGTATCAAAAGATGCTATTAATATTGACTTCGAAGGTAAAAAAATTGATATGGGCAGACTGCTCATCAATACTGACTATAAGATAGATGGTTTATTAGATGGCCGTGGTATTATAACAGGGTCTATGGATAATCCTCAGTTTAATGGATATGTTTTATCTGATGCTTTATCCATCAATGGCCAATTGTTGACAGATCTACATGGTCATGTCTATGCAGATAAATCCGTTGTAAATGTACAAGACTTTTCTTTTGCTGAATCAAATGGTGGGCGTTATGTTGCTAAAGGCGGCATGAAGCTCGACGATAGTAAACAGCTATTTGGTGTTTTAGATGTTACTAATGGTAGTGTCAAGAATCTATTAGCACTGTTAGATCGTAAAAATGAGCATCTTGATGGTAAATTAAACGGTTCTGTTGAAATTGGTGGCACAAAGTATAATCCAAGTGTTACTGTTGACGGTAAAATTAATGAAGTTAGTATTGATAACAAGGTTGTTGGTGATGCAACGATTGATGCTAGCTTAGCTAATCGAAAGTTTAAAATTACAACCTTAAAACTACCTGTTGATGAAGGGCTCATTGCCATGGGAGGTACATTGGATCTAGATGGCGAAGCTGACTTACAAGTTGCTATAAAAGATGTTGACATAGTACCATTCTTACCACTTGTGGGTAAGGATATTCAAGCTACAGGTTGGGTAACTGGTGTTGTGAATGTTACGGGAAAAACTAAAAACCCTAAGGTTGAACTTTCTGGTGCGGTAGAATCTGGCTCTTTCAATGGAATTGGCATTGATGAAGGGTTTGTATTAGCTACTATGCAAGATCATGTTATTCAAATTCAACGGATCCAAGGTGCAAAAGGGGGCTATAAACTTAGTATTTATGGTAAAATTCCATTGGCTGCACTTTATACCTCTGGTTACATAGAAGCTAGTAATGCTAAATCTATGGACGTAACTATCGATTTTAACGAAGCTGATATGGCTGTTATTCCTCTTGTTACTACTAGTGTTAAGGATGCAACCGGTCCGTTAAAAGGGGTAATTAGACTTACTGGTACTGTGGAACAACCAGAAGCATATGGTACGGTTTCTGTACGTAATGGCACTATGAAGCTAGCTAATGTAGATAATGAAATTACAGGGATTGATGGGGATTTAATCTTCTCAGGACAGCAAGGTGATTTCCAATCCCGCATTAATATGGGGAAAGGTTCTGCTGGTTTAGCTGCTAAGGTAAATTGGTCTGGTCATGAGCTTACAAATTATAAGGCTGCTGTTCAACTTGATGGACTCGATGTTCGTAGTGAATATATTAGGGGCCCATTGAATGGGGAGCTTTATATTGCTGAACGCGATGGGTTACCTACATTGATAGGTAATTTGGACTTGGAAAATATCCAATTCAAGATTCCACTTTCCTTACAATCTAGTGAAAGTAGTACCAATATGGGGGTAGACGTTACCATCCATGCTGGCAAGGGTGTACGCCTATATGATCGTACTTTGTATAATATGTTCATTGGTGGTGATGTTCACTTTGGTGGAACGTTACAAAATCCAACCGCTAGTGGCCAGTTTGATGTTAAATCTGGTACATTTAAATACTTAAGTCATGTATTTAATATTACGAAGGGGAATGCACACTTCGTGGGTGGCTCCTATTTGCCAAACTTACAATTAGAGGCTGAAACAAATGTAAGTAGTTATAATATTCTGCTCGGCGTAAAAGGCACGGTAGATCACATGGATTTGACTTTATCGTCTAATCCTAGTTTGTCTAGAAAACAAATTATTTCTATGTTGACCTTTGGCCGTGGGGCAGATTCAAATAGCAGTACATTGACAAATGAAGATGTAAATGCTGTTGCTACTGCAGGGCTACAAATGTTTGCCTTTGGTTATGTACAAGATGCATTACAAAATACATTAGGGCTCGATAGAATCAATATTACGACTGGCTCTATTGATCCTGATGAACCGACTAATCGACAAACTGCTGGCAATTACAATATCGAAATTGGCAAGTATATTGTGCCGAAAGTTATGCTTACCTATTCTCAAGGTATTAATAATAAACAAAATAAATATGGTATAGAATATTCTGTCAAACGTAATCTTAAGTTTACTGCATGGCACACATCGCAAGGAAACAATTATATAGGTGGTCGTTGGACAAGGAGCTTCTAAGTTTATGACTAGAGTGTGTAAATCCCATGGATATGCACATTCTAGTCATATTAATTTCATAAAATTTGTTTAATATAGTACTCATTCCCAGTATTTTATGCTATAATAATAAAGATTTATTAGTCTTTATAAAACAAGATGTAAACTTTTTATGGGGATGAGTTCTAGGAGGAATTTATGTTTAAACCAAAAGCCTATAAAAGTATGCTTGCAGCATCTGTGTTGACTGCTGTCATGGGGACAGGCAGTGTATTTGCTGCAGAGGTACAAGCTGGCTATACTCCAGATTTAAATAACACAACAACAACTAGTGCAGCTACAACTAATGATGCTACTACTACACAAGCAGTTTACAATGCTGATGCAGCTACACCTGCAACAACACAAGATGAAACTGATGCAGCTATCTTAGCGGCTCGTGGTGATACAACTGTATCTAGCGATGGTACTGTAGTTAAAGGTTCTGACGGAACTGTTACAGTTAATAATGCTGCTTTAAAAACAGATGACAAACAAGTAAAAATGGTATCTAAAACTACTGGTGGTACTGATCTTGATAAGGCTGCTGAAAATGGTCAAACTCAAGCTGTTACAACTGTAGAGGCTCAATATGTTACATCTGCTAATGCTGAGTCTATTAATCCATATGTAGGTAAATTGATTACTGGTTTATCTATTTCTGGTGTAACAGCTGAACAACAAGCACAACTATTGCCTATTTTGTCAGAAAAAATCGGCGATGCTGTATCCGTTGATGGTGTATTCAAAGACGTAACTAACCTTGGTAATACTGGCTACTTCTCTGAAGTAAATCCTGTATTCACAACTGTACCTGAAGGTGTTAAATTGGACTTTGCTGTTACAGTAAATCCAATTACTACTGGTGTATCCTTCGAAGGTAATACAGTTTATACTTCTGAAGTATTGACCAAATTTATGGACTTACAACCAGGTCAAGTCCTTAACTCCGTATATGTTGGACAGAAAGTTCAAGGTATTAATGCAGCATATGCTCGTGATGGATACATGTTGGCACACGTTGATGGTATTCGCGTAGATGACCAAGGTGTGCTTCACGTTCATATCGTAGAAGGTATTGTAGAAGATATCGTTCCTGCTGGTAACAAGAAAACTCGCGATAAAGTTATTACTCGTGAATTCGTTCAAAAGAAAGGTAAACCTTTCAATAAATTCTTGGTACGCCGTTCTGTAGAACGCGTATACAACCTAGGCTTCTTTGATGATGTAAATGTTCGTATGTTGCCTGGTGATCAAGATCCTAACAATGTAATCATTGAAATTGATGTTTTAGAACATAAAACAGGTACTATTACACTAGGTGCTGGTTACTCCAAATCTGATGGTTTGATGGGTATCATTGAATTTGGTGAAGATAACTTCCGCGGTACTGGTGACAAATTCAAAGTTCACTGGGAAATCGGTGGTAAGAAAAAATACAAAAACTACCAAATTTCTTACTTAAAACCTTGGATTGATAGCAAAGGTACATCCCTTGGCTTCTCCTTCTTCAACCGTGAAGATGAATACACAGATTACAACGAAGATGGTAATGAAGTAGCTGAATATAACAAGAAATCTCGTGGTTTCAACATTTCCTTCGGTCGTCAAACTGGGGAATATACACGTGACTACTTGACATTGGAATCTCGTAAAGACACTTATAAGTGGGATAGCGATGATAGCTCTGGTTATCGCTATGATACTGATGCTATTTCCAATACAACTGGTAGTGGCAATGATTGGAATAATACTAATCCAAGTACTGGTGGTAGTTGGAATTTTGCGTCTAATAATTATGTGAAAAATAACTTTGGTCGCATCAACTCCATTACATGGCAAAAAGTATACGATTCCCGTGACAATATTTATGATCCAACACGTGGTCGTCGTATTTCCTATACAGCACAATGGGCTGGTCATGGTTTAGGTGGTGACTTTGACTTCTATAAATTCACAGCTGAAGCACGTATGTATAAAAAACTAGGTGCTAAGAATGTATTGGCATTCCGTGCACGTGGTGGTTTTATCCAAGGTGATGCACCTTATAGCCAATTATTCACATTGGGTGGTGCTGACTCCTTACGTGGTTATGAAGATGATCAATTCCGCGGTAAGTATATGTACAATGCTACATTGGAATTCCGTTTCCCAATCGTTAAAAAGGTTAGTGGCGTATTGTTCACTGATATCGGTGATGCATGGGATGCACCAAATGTTACATGGTACAACAGCAAGAAAACATTCAACTATGGCGTTGGTGCTGGTGTTCGTATTACTACACCTATTGGTCCAGTTAAACTTGATTATGGCGTGGGTAAACATAAAAATAAATTCCACTTCAGCTTCGGCACACAATTCTAATATAGTAAATGTATATGGTGGAGGCCTCTTTTCTAAAGAGGCTTTCACCAATATCTCTATATGGCATCCTTTGATGTAGTAATTTAAAGAAATGAGGGCACTCTATTATGATGCGAATGATGAACAACAAGGCGAATGTGAAAATTTTCTCCATCGTCATTGCTGCTATTTTTATTATCGGTATTGGTGCATTGGCATATACTCAAATGGCTACGCCAACTGGTAGTAGCGGTAACAGCACAATTGGTGTTATCGATACATCTCGTATGATGTCTCAAGATAATCCAATTTATATCTCTGCAGCTCAAGAATATATGAGCTATCAAAGCCAATTACAACAAGAAACACAAGCAAAAATTGATGCAGCACAAGATGATGCGACTAAACAAAAATTAGCTGAAGAAGCACGTCAAAACTTGGCAAAAAAAGATCAAGAAATTGCTAAATCCGTTCAAGATAAAGCGATGGAAGCAGCAAAAGCTGTAGGTGATGCAAAAGGCCTTAGCGTTGTAATGACTAAAGACACTGTATTATATGGTGGTGTAGATATTACAGATCAAGTATTGAAAAAATTAGCTAATGATGCGAAAAAATAAACTGTAGTTCTGTGTAAGGGAGAACGACAATGAACGGGAATAAACGATATATCGGATTTGCCATATTTCTCGTTGTTGCATTATGTGCTATGGTTTGGGCCTATGGATTTGTGACGAATCGTCAGCAGAGTCCTGATGGGGTATCAATAGGTGTTGTACGTATTGATGATGTATTAGAGTTTAATCCTTCTTATGAGGATTATAAACAAGCTAAAAATGAATTGGACCTTTTACAACGTCAGTATGAACTTGAACAACAAGCTCTAAATGCCAAGTCAGAGACACAAGAGGAACAGTTGAAATCTCTTGCATTAGATTCAACCTTGTCAGATGCTCTTACGGTGGAATTGCAAACTCGTATTGCAACAAAAGAAAATGAATTGAATCAGCAATTAAATGCAAAGCGAAACGAACTTATGCAAAAATATTTGGCTGAGTTAAAAGTTAGCTCTAATGAATATGATTTAGAAATCGTTAATCTACAGTTAGATCTTTATGCTTATGATGCTCGTGTATACATTAATGATGCACAAAAAGAAGCAGCTATGGCAGAGAAGGCTAAGAAAGAGGAACGATTGAAGGAGTTATTAGCTAAGAGAAAACCATCTAATCTAGATGTGGACTCTATTAAGGCTAAAGTACAAGCAGAACTTGCTCCTATGCAACAAAAAGGGCAAGAAGAGCTTAACCAATATGCAGCATCTTTACAAAAGGAATTGGCTGCAAAACGGGATACTATGGTACAACAACAAGCACAATCTATTATTGCTAATAATAATTTACCTGTTGCACAGGACTGGAATGATTCTTGGGCTAAAAAGCTTTCAGATAAAGAAGCTGAAGTGAGTGCACTTCATGAGGCCATTTTAGAAGATGTTCGTATGCGTGTAGCAATTATTGCAGAGGAACAACATTTAGATTTAGTCATCATCGATGATGGTGGTAATATTAAGGGGCTTGATATTACTGATGCTGTAAAAGCGTCCTATCGAGTTCAATAAGGAGTTATATTATGAATAAACGTATTAAATCTTTAGTATTAGGTGCATCTTTAGTGGCCTCTATGGCTGTTTTAGGTGGTTGCGGTTCTAATAATATTGGTTATGTTGATAGCGTGAAAGTAGCAAACAGCACTGAAAAAGGTATTGAAATCACTAAAGAAATCAATGCTAAGAAAGCTGAGTTGGATGCTAAAATTGCAGCCGCTGATGAAGCATCTAAACAAAATGTATTTAATCAAGCTAATCAAGAGTTAAACGCCTTTGCCAATGCAAAAGCACAAGAATATCGTCAATATCAAGAACAAAAAGTTGGTGAACTTGTAAAAGAGAAAAAACTTGATGTTGTTATCGAAAAAGGTGCTGTTGTTGGTGGTGGCTCTGATGTGACTGATGATTTGATTGCGAAGATGGGCAAAGCTTCTGATGACCAAATTAAAGAAGCTGAAAATGCAGCTAAAGCGCAAGAACAACAAGATGCACAACAAAATGCTCAACAAGCAGGTCAAACTACAGCAGTTAATACTGAGGAAAGTGCACAATAATTAAGGATTATTACAGGGGGAGGAGTTTACCTTGGAAAAAACTTTACAGGAACTCGCAACATTAGTAGGTGGTCGTGTTATAGGCGATGCATCTATTGTTATTACTGAGACACGTAGCTTTGAACAAGCCGTAAAACAATCCATAACTTTTGCAGTAGGTGAATATGTTGAACATATTGCATTATGCCAAGCGGGTGCTGTGATCGTTGAATCTGAAGTGAAAGATGCACCGATGGCTCAAATTGTAGTTGATAATGCAAAAGCAGCATTTGCACAAGTGTTAGAACTCTTCCATCCACCTGTTGTTGTTCCTAGAGAAGTGCATAGCACTGCTATTATTGGCAAAAATGTAACGATTGGAAAAAATGTTGCTATTGGTGCCTATTGTGTTATTAATGATAATGCAGTCATTGAAGATAATGTAACAATTCGCCCATATGTTTATATTGGACATAATGTGCGTATTGGCGAAGGTTCTGATATTTATGCAGGCGCTATTGTTCATGAAAACTGTATTTTAGGTAAACGTGTTGTATTGCGTGCTAAAGCAGTAATTGGTGGCGAAGGCTTTGGTTTTGCTACAGAGAATGGCGTACATACACATATTCCACAAGTTGGTAATGTTATTCTTGAAGATGATGTTGAGATTGGATCTTGTACAACAATTGATAATGCTACAATGGGATCTACCTTAGTTCGTCGTGGTACAAAAATTGATAACCTTGTACACCTTGGTCACAATGTGGAAATTGGTGAAGATTGCTTCTTGATCGCTCAAGTTGGTATTGCAGGTAGTACTAAATGTGGTAATCATGTAATCTTTGCAGGTCAAACTGGTTGTACTGGACATATCACAATTGGAGATAATGTACAATTTGCTGGAAAGACTGGTATTACAGGTAATGTACCATCTAATTCTATTATGGCAGGCTATCCTATGAGACCTCACAAAGAATGGTTAAAATTGGCTGCTTATGAAAATCGTTTGCCAGATATGGTAAAAACTGTAAAACAACTACAAAAAGAAATTGACGCTTTGAAAGCACAGCTGAAGGAGAGCTAATAATCCATGTATAGGTTTATGAAAATCTTTAGTGCCTTTATTTGCTTATTACCTAAAGGTTTGCAATATGCTATTGGTACATTGCTTGGTGAAATTGCGTGGCTAGCAGTGCCTCCGAAACGCAAGCGCTTAGCGATAGGCCAAATTCTATTCTGTAATATTACCGATGATCCCAAGGAAGCTCGACGCATTGCAAAAGCTAGTACTACACGCTTTGGTCGCATGATTATTGATGTATTACGCTATCCTGAAATTAAGGATGGTGCATACAAAGATATGGTAGAGTTTATTAACAAAGAGTACTTAGATGATGCTTTAGAAAATGGTCGAGGCGCAATCTTGGCGGCTGTTCATAGTGGCAACTGGGAACTCCTTGGGGGGGTTCTTGCTTCGGAAGGGTATCCGTTAATTTCTGTGGCCATGAAACAGAATGGTGATGCCGATAAGTTTATCAATGAATATCGTCAGATTATGCACCAACATGTGACTTATAAAACTGGTGTGCGGGAAATGATCAATGAACTAAAAAAAGGTGCTTTTTTAGGCCTTATTATGGATCAGGATCCTGGTGATGATGGTGTTCTTGTACCATTCTTTGGTTATGAAACATTGACGGCTGCTGGACCAGCTGTACTGGCTCGTATGCAAGATGTACCTATCATTTTTGTGACAATACATTATAGTCCATTTTCTGAGAAGCATGAGATTGAAGTACATCCACCAATTTATGTGGAGCGTACAGATGATAAAAAACGTGATATAGCAGTAACAACAACGCTTTTAAATGAGTTTATTGAAGATTATATTAGAAGGTATCCTGAAGATTGGTTCTGGCTTCATAACCGTTGGAAGTGGACACGTCGTTTCTATGGCGAGCATATTGAAACTCCGCCAGATGTATATCGCTAATTATTAAATATAAAGAGATTTTACATGTGTATTTGTACAGTGTCGATTTAGATGCCGCATGAATAAAGCATAGTAAAGTCTCTTTTCTTTTATAGTCTATAAAGTAGCATTTATAATTAAATTTATATAAATTTAATTATGTGAAAAATGCTTTCAAAATCATTGAATATATGGTAAATTCCTTGTATCACCTATGCAAATAGGGTATAATACATATTGGTGTATAGTAAACGTGAATTCAGATTATGAAAGGACTTTCTTATGAGTAAGCCACAACAAACAATTAAACAGGCTATTTCATATCAAGGGATTGGCCTTCATAGCGGTGAACCAGTGAATATGGTTTTTAAACCTGCACCTGAAAATACAGGAATTGTGTTTATCCGCACGGACATTGAAGGGCATCCTTCTGTGCGAGCACACATTGATAATGTGACGAACACTATGCGCGCTACTACATTGGAAAATGGTGAAGCGAAGGTTTTCACTGTAGAACATGTTATGGCTGCGTTCAGTGCTATGAATATTGATAACTGTTATATCGAGATGGATTCTCCTGAACCTGCTGTAGGTGATGGTAGTAGTGCTATTTTTGTAGGCCTTATAGAAGAGGCTGGCATTCAAGAACAAACAGCACCGCGTCATGTATATAAAATAACTCGCTCTCATGCTATTTATGATGGTGATCGTTTTGTAGTTATTTTGCCATACGATGGCTATCGCATTACATTTACATCGGTTAACAGTCATCCGTTACTTGGTACGCAAAATTGCGATTTTGAGGTTTCACCAGAATCCTTTAAAGAGCATATTAGTGCTGCTAGAACTATCGGATTTATGAAAGAATTAGAACAATTACAGGCTATGGGCCTTGCAAAAGGTGGTACCTTAGATAATGCGTTAGTTTATGATGATGAGAAGTGTTTGTCTGTACCTCGCTTTGATGACGAATTAGTTCGTCATAAGGCATTAGACGTAGTAGGCGACTTATTCTTATTAGGACGAATCGAAGGTCATGTAATTGCTATGAAATCGAGTCATGAATTAAACTCAAAATTGGCTCGTAGTATAATGGAAGAAATAAGGGAGACACAGCCATGATTCTTAATCACGAAGACATTTTAGAAATTTTACCTCATCGTTATCCTATGCTTTTGGTAGATCGCATCGTTGAGTTAGAACCTATGAAACGCGCTGTGGGCATTAAAAATGCTACATTCAACGAATTGTTCTTCCAAGGTCACTTCCCAGGTAATCCAGTAATGCCAGGCGTGTTATTGACTGAGGCTATTGCACAAGTTGGTGGTATTGCTTTGCTATACCCTGAAGAAAACCGAGGTCTTACACCTATGTTTACAGGTATTGATAAAGTTCGTTTCCGTCATCCTGTAAAACCTGGTGATCAAGTACGTATGGAAGTTGATATTGTAAAAATCAAAGGTAAAATGGGTAAGGTTGAAGGCCGTGCCTATGTTGGCGACAAATTGTGCGCTAGCGGTGAATACATGTTTGCCCTTGTATAATGATTGAGGAGTGATTGTAGTGATAGTTGTAGGCATGGAAAATGCAGAATCCAACATCCATAGTACAGCCATAGTCCATCCAAATGCTAAATTGGGCAAAGATGTAATCGTAGGTCCTGGCGCTGTAATCGGCGAACATGTCGAAATCGGCGATGGTACACAAATCGGTGCACATGTTGTAATTGGTGGTTGGACAACCATTGGTAAGCGTTGTGAGATTTATCCTAACGCATCTATTGGGTTGGAACCGCAAGATTTAAAATTCAAAGGCGAAAAAAGCTATTGTAATATTGGCGATGAAACGGTTATCCGTGAATTTGTCACTATTAGCCGCGCTACTGGAGAAGGTGAAGAAACACGTGTAGGCAATAACTGCTTGCTTCAAGCATGTACACATGTGGCTCATAACTGTATTGTTGGCAATAATGTAATTATGAGTAATTGTGCAGGCTTAGCTGGTCACGCTATCGTTGAAGATCGCGTAGTTATTGGTGGCCTTGCAGGTATTCATCAATTTGTTAAGATCGGTCGAAATGCTATGGTTGGTGGCATGGCTAAGGTGGTCCAAGATATTCCACCGTACGTTATTGCTGATGGTCAACCAGCGCGTGTTATCGGCCTTAACTCTGTTGGTTTATCTCGTGCAGGTATTTCAGAAGAAGTACGCCGAGATTTGAAACAAGCATTCCGTATTATTTATCGTTCTGGTTTTAGCTTATCTAAGGCTATTGAAGAAATGGAAATGCAGCTTGATTCTTCTGTAGAAATCGAAAATTTATTACGCTTCTTACGCAATGCCGATCGTGGTATTATGCGTACACGTCGCGACTAATTCAAAAGACCTCGTACAATGTACGAGGTCTTTTTGTGTAATCTATAAATATTAATATTTTTATATGATCTATAAAATTTAGGCTTTTAATTGGATAAGAATTTTATGATAGTAGTTCATTAATATTAAATATTTTGATAAAAATATCTGAATATATTTTACGTTCTTAAGTTGTAAAATTGGGATTAAAATAATTCTGTTAAAATGATGAAGAAATAGGCATAAAACATAGTGTTTTAATGGTAAAAAGTATCCATTTATAGTACAATATATTGTATATGATTATGTCTTTTTTGAGGCATTATTTATTGTAAATTTGTAATTACTAATTGATATATAGGCCGTAGGTCATCTAGGAGGTATAGTCTTGGCAAAGGTAGGATTGATTGCAGGCATTGGAGTTTTACCTGTAGAATTCATGCGAGCCGCTCATGTATTAGGTCACGAGGTAGTTGTTATCGGCGTGGTTCCAGATGTAGACCCGGCTTTGAAGGCTGAGGCCGATGCTTTCTATGATATTAGTGTTGCTAAACTAGGTAAAATCTTCAAAACCTTGAAAAATGAAGGTGTTGTAGAGTTAACCATGTTAGGCAAAGTTACTAAAGAAATTCTTTTTAAGGGTCTTGCTTTCCCAGACTTGAAAACATTAGGCGTGCTTAAACGTTTGAAAAATCGCAAGGATGACACGATTATGCTTGCCATCGTTGATGAAATCGAAAGAGAAGGATTTAAAGTTTTAGATCAAACCGTATATCTAAAACCATTTATGCCAAAGGTGGGGGTACTTTCAAAAGCACAACCAACTGATGAGCAATGGGCGGATATTTGCTTTGGCTTTGAATTAGCAAAACAAATGGGTGGTCTTGATATTGGACAAACTGTTGTTGTTAAGCACAAAGCGGCAATGGCTATCGAGGCTATTGAAGGTACTGATAAGTGCATTTTGCGTGGCGGTGAGTTAGGTCGTGGTGAGGCTGTTGTAGTTAAAACAGAAAAGCCAAATCAAGACGTGCGTTTTGATGTACCTGCTGTGGGGATTAAAACATTAATGTCTATGATTGACAGTGGATGTAAAGTGTTAGCTGTTGAAGCAGAAAAGACTATTTTTGTTCAGCAAGAAGACGTACTTGATATGGCTAATCGCCATGGTATTGTCATCTGTGCTGTAGACCAAGAATTTGTGAATTCCAGAAAGGATGCATAATGAAAGTCATGTTTTCCGCCGGAGAAGCATCCGGTGATACTCATGCGGCCAGCGTTGCTAATGCACTAAAAGAAATAGATCCTTCGGTCGATATGTTTGGTATGGGTGGCACCTTGATGGAACGCGCTGGTGTTCGCATCGTATATGATATTAAAAATTTAGGTGTTATAGGGATTGTAGAGATTGTCAAATCCTTACCCAAATTTTTTAAACTTCGCACCTATTTAAAACGCATCATGATGAAGGAAAAACCAGATATTCTCCTATGTGTAGACTATCCTGGATTTAATATGAAGCTGGCAGCCGTAGCCCATGAATTAGGGATTCCTGTTCTATATTACATTGCTCCTACAATTTGGGCATGGCATAGTAGTCGTGGCAATACGATTCGCAAGTATGTCACTAAGGTGGCATCTATATTTCCTTTTGAAGCAGAAGCGTATCGCAAATATAAATGCGATGTAGAATTTGTAGGGCATCCTTTATTGGATATTGTACATCCTACAATGACTAAAGATGAGGCTGAGGTATATTTTGGAGCCCGTAAAGAAGCTAAAAAGGTTTTACTCATGCCTGGCAGTCGTAAACAAGAGGTTTTATCATTGCTTGATACGATGTTAAAAAGTGGTGAGCAATTGATGGCAAACCATGAAGATATTCAATTTTTCTTACCTCGAGCACATACCATCGATCGCAGTGAGTTAGAAACTTTCATCGATGCTCATAAGGTGCCTGTTACGATTACAGAAGACCATACGTATGACTTGATGCAGATTTGTGATGTGTGCCTTGCCGCATCAGGAACTGCTACGTTGGAAACAGCAATGATGGAATTACCGACAGTGTTACTGTATCGTGTATCCCCAATTACTTATGGTATTGGGAAAATGGTAGTAAATGTATCACATGTAGGATTGCCTAATATTGTGGCCGGTAAAGAGGTAATTCCTGAATTATTACAAGATTCTGTTACACCACAGGCTATTGTATCTTTAGTGGAACCTCTTCTAACTGATGTTGAGAAAAATAAAGCTATGCGTAGTGAATTGCGTGAAGTACATCATAAATTAGGTGAACCAGGCGCCGTAAAGCGTGTAGCGGAATTAGTATATAATCTCGGTAAGGAGAAATGTAATGAATAGTTACTCTAGGCTCTTATATTTTGTAAAGCCTTATTATAAACGCATGATCTTTGCAGTATTTTGCATGATTGTTGCGGCTGCGGCCTACTTGGTAGTTCCTTGGCTAATTAAAAATGTAGTAGACCAAGTATTAGATGAAAAGAATATGTTTATGTTGAACCTCATTGTAGGAGCTATCATTCTTATATTCTTAATTCGTGGCTTTGCTACTTATGGTCAAACCTATAATATGTCCTACATTGGACAACGTGTCATTATCGATGTCCGCGAGGCCATTTTTAATCATTTGCAAAAACTAAGTTTATCTTATTTTGATCGCCGTAAAACAGGCGTTATCATGAGTAATCTTACAAATGACGTTGCTGCGCTTCAGTCTGCTGTAGTGGATAACTTAATTTCCTTTATTACGGAATCTGTAACACTGATAGGTTCTCTCGTGTCTATGCTTCTCATTGATTGGAAATTGACACTTGTTACCTTCATTACGGTTCCTGTAGTGCTTGTGATTATCAATGTATTTGGTAAAAAGCTTCGCGTAGCGGGGCATGATGTACAAGGTCGTGTAGCAGACATTACGGCACTTTTACAAGAGGTTATCAGCGCTGTTCGAGTAGTAAAATCCTTCGCTCGTGAAGATTTTGAGCGCAAGCGTTTTGAAGATGAAAATAATCGCAACTTTAAAGCTGTTATTAAAGCTACTAAGTTGACTAGCTTATTAAGTCCAATGGTTGAGTTTTCTGCGGCGATTGCTGTAGCAGTAATTCTTTGGTATGGTGGATATTCTGTGGTAACAGGAACCATTACAGCAGGCTCTTTGATTGCTTTCTTGATTTATGCCATTAACTTGTCTAACCCGGTAAAACGTTTAAGTCAAGTGTATGGTAACATTCAAAAAGCCTTAGCAGCAGCTGATCGTGTATTTGAAATCTTAGATACTAAAACTGATGTTGTAGAAAAAGCCGATGCTATTACGTTGCCAGCTATTAAAGGCGATGTAGAGTTTAAAGATGTTTCCTTCTCTTATGATGGTGATAAAACGGCGCTTGAAAACTTCACGTTGTCCGTTAAGGCTGGTGAAAGCGTAGCCCTTGTTGGCCCATCTGGAGCTGGTAAAACGACTCTTGCGAATTTATTACCTCGCTTTTACGATGTAACAGGTGGTGCTATCACGATAGATGGTTATGATGTAAAAGACGTTACATTTAAATCGTTACGTGAACAAATTGGTCTTGTACCACAAGAAACAGTATTATTTAATGCCACAATTAAAGAGAACATCTTGTATGGTCGATTAGACGCTACTGATGAAGAGGTGTATGAAGCTGCTAAGGCTGCTAATGTTCTCGAGTTCGTAGAAAAAATGCCTGATGGTCTCGACACAGTTGTAGGGGAGCGAGGCAGCTCCTTATCAGGCGGTCAACGTCAACGGGTAGCCATTGCACGTGCTATTTTGAAAGACCCTCGAATTCTAATCTTGGATGAAGCTACATCTGCATTAGATACAGAGAGTGAAAAACTTGTACAAGAGGCACTTGATCGCCTCATGAAAGGGCGTACTGCATTTGTTATTGCCCATCGATTGAGCACAGTTCAAAATGCTCATCAAATCGTTGTACTTAATCAAGGCCACTTGGTAGAGCAGGGGACTCACCAAGAGCTATTAGCTGTTGATGGCGGATTGTACAATCATCTCTATTCCGTTCAATTCTCCAACAAAGGATAACCATGTACTGGATATATAACGTATTGCTCATATTTTATTGGATTGGCTTAATTCCGGTTATTTTATACCGTCTCGCCTTTGAAGATGGATTTTATGAGCGTATTAAACAGAGTGCAGGCTATATGCCAGCCTCATTACTAAAGAAAATTGAAGGACGTCGTGCTATTTGGATTCATGCTGCTTCTGTAGGAGAAATTGTAGCTACTAGTCCATTAGTAAAAGAGGTAAAAAAGGAATTTCCTGAAGCCGTTGTGGTCGTATCTGTTGTAACTGCTACAGGTCATGCAATGGCACATCGTATTATTCCTGAGGCAGAAGGTATTATTTTCTTCCCTCTTGATTTACCGTATTTAACACGTAAGATTTTGCATATTATTAAACCTATTGCGATCTTACTTGTAGAAACAGAAATTTGGCCAAATTTCTTGCGTATTGCGCAATCAGAAGATATTCCTGTTATGATGGTTAATGGGCGAATTTCTGATCGTAGTATGAAACGCTATAAATATATTAGTGCATTCACAAAAGAAATGTTGCGTTCTATTGAACGTTTTTGTATGCAATCTAAGTTTGATGCAGCACATATTGAAGTGTTAGGAGCTCATACACCAGATATTACCGTAACAGGGAATATGAAGTACGACCAAACGTACGCTACTGTATCAAACGAAGAAAAACAATCTCTTCTTGAAGAGTTTGGCTTTGGTAATAATCATCCTATAATTATTGCTGGTAGTACACATAAGGGTGAGGAAGAAACAATATTTGAGACCTTTAAACAAGTATTACAAGAATACCCTCAAGCTCGTTTACTAATTGCGCCTCGTGAGATATATCGCGGTCATGATGTTCAAAATCTAGCGAAGCGTTATGAATTAAATGCTATTTGTCGTAGTGATATGACAGAGCCAGTTCATGAAGGAATACCTGTAGTTGTTTTGGATACTATTGGCGAACTTGGTCGTTTATATAGCTTAGGGGATATTATTTTTGTTGGTGGTTCTCTTGTGAAAACTGGGGGCCATAATATTCTCGAACCGGCAGCACATGGTAAACCAATTCTTGTAGGGCCATATATGTTCAATTTCAAAGAGATTTTCGCTTTATTACATTCTCGTCATGCTTGTGAGCAGGTGAAGAATGGTAAAGAATTAACTGATATGGTATTGCGATTATGTAAGGATAAGGATTTATCAACGGAAATGGGTCAAAACTGTCTTGATATTATTCGTGAAAATCGCGGTGCTACACAACGTAATACACAAGAGTTACGTCAGTTATTTGAAAAACACCATATTATTCCATAAGCTAGATATAATTTATTAGATTCATCTATGATGTTACATAATAGGAGGAGTCACCTATGAGTGGGGAAGCATTATTTAAATCCATCGTTAGTGGTGAGAATCAATCCATATTAGGTGATATAGCTCGTTCCAGCTTGGGCTTTCTAAGTAAAGGTTACGAAAAGGCTGTATCAATACGAAACGCTCGATTTGATGCGGGAAAAGGGGTTACTAAAGTTACCGTTCCGGTTATCAGTGTCGGTAATATTACTGCCGGTGGTACAGGTAAAACCCCAATGGTGAGATTTATATGTGATGTGCTCGCACGAAAAGGACTCCATCCTACTGTGCTTAGTCGTGGCTATCGAGCTGAGGATAATAAGAAAAATATAATTATTTCTAAAGATGGTGCCATGTTGGTAGAGCCATTTATTAGTGGTGATGAAGCTTGGTTGTTAGCCAAAGTATTGCAAAAGTCTAATGTGATCATTGGCCGTGAACGGGCTAAATCTGCAGAAATTGCTATAAATGAGCTTGGTGCAGATTGTTTAGTTATGGATGACGGCTTTCAACATCGCGCATTAGCTCGAGATATTGATATCGTTCTTATTGATGCTTCTAATCCATTTGGTTATGACCATGTATTACCTCGTGGTTTATTACGAGAACCGCTTAGTGGCTTACAGAGAGCTAGTATTATTGTTCTTACCAAGGTGGATCAAGTGGCACCAGGTGTTGTTTCAGGTATCCGTAAGCGTTTAGCTCATATGCTTCCCAATACACCTGTATATGAAACAATCCACAAGCCTCAATGTATGTATACATTAGATGAATGGGCTAACGGAGAAAATGGTTCTCCCGTCGATACATATCAAACGCATCGAATCATGGCGGTTAGTGGTATTGGGAACCCTCAATCCTTTACACAAACATTGACCGATATCGGATATAATGTGGTCCATACAATGCCATTTGGTGATCATCATAATTTTGAAAATGATGATGTTGTAGATATTTGGAAAGAGGCATTTGCTCATCAAGCAGATGCTATTTGTATCACGGAGAAGGATGCGGTGAAGTTGAGTCAATTGCATGCAATTGAAGACTTAAAAATGCCGATTCTAGTGCTATCTATTGGAATTGAGTTCATCTCTGAAAAACAAGAATTCATAGAAAATTTAGAGATTTAGTGTATAATAATTAGATACACGAATAACAGAAATGGGGGATTATTGTGAAGTTTGGATGCGTTATTCCTGCTCGTTATGGTTCTACAAGATTACCAGGAAAACCATTAGCGGATATAGCTGGTAAACCAATGATTGAACGTGTTTATGCAAGAGTGTCACAAGCGACAAAAACTGAGTGTACTATTGTTGCTACAGATGATGAACGTGTATATTCTGCAGTTCAAAACTTTGGAGGTTCTGTTATGATGACAGACCCTAATCACCCTACAGGAACTGATCGATTAGCCGAGGTTGCTAATCATTATACAGACTTAGATGTCATTATTAATGTTCAAGGTGATGAACCTATGATTGAGCCAAAACTTATTGATGAATTGGCCCAACTTTTTGAAGAAGATCCAAACTTACAAATGGCAACTGTAGCCACTCCTTTATTAGAGGATGAATACGATGAACCATCAGCTGTAAAGGTTATTTTAAATAATCGCAATGATGCGATGTATTTTTCTAGATCATTAATTCCGTATCCACGTCATGATTTTGTACGTGCGCCGTTAAAACATATTGGCATCTATGCATATCGTAGAGATTTCTTATTAAACTATGCAAAGATGGAACCAACACCAGCGGAGCAAACCGAATCGTTAGAGCAATTGCGCGCTCTTGAAAATGGCTATACTATTCGTGTTATTCTTACAGATAAACGATTTATCGGTGTTGATACACCGGAAGACTTAGCTCGTGTAAATGCAATTTACGAGCAAGAGGAGAAATAAATGAAAACAGTTCAAATTAAAGATATTACAGTCGGTGGCGGTAAAGGTCTTTTTGTCCTTGCTGGACCTTGTGTTATTGAAGATTATGACCGTACATTGGCTATTGGCAAACGAGCAAAAGAAATTTGTGAACGCTTAGGAGTTCCATATATCTTTAAAGCTTCTTTCGATAAGGCCAACCGTTCTAGCTACGGTTCTTTCCGTGGACCAGGTCTTGAGGAAGGTCTAAAAATCCTTGCTTCTATAAAAAAAGAACTGAATGTACCAGTTGTAAGTGATATTCACTCCATTGAACAAATCGAACCGGCTGCAGAAGTATTGGATGTTTTACAAATTCCAGCTTTCTTATGTCGTCAAACAGACCTTGTATATGGTGCAGCTAAAACTGGCAAATGCGTAAATGTGAAAAAAGGTCAATTTATGGCACCTAAAGATATGGAAAATGTCTTAAATAAAATGAAAGAAACAGGCAATGAAAATCTTATGCTTACAGAGCGTGGATTTAGCTTTGGCTATAACAATCTCGTTGTAGATATGAGATCTTTCCCAATTATGCGCTCTTTTGATTATCCAGTAGTATTCGATGCTACACATAGCGTTCAATTACCTGGTGGCGCAGGTACTAAATCTAGTGGTAATCGCGAATTTGTACCAAACTTGGCTCGTGCCGCTGTTGCAAGTGGTGTAGATGGTCTATTCTTTGAAGTACATGATAATCCAGAGGAAGCCTTATCCGATGGTCCAAACATGTTATACTTAGATAATTTTGAAGCTTTGCTACGAGATTTAGTAGCTATTGATAAAATCGTAAAAGGTTAGGGGCGGTATTTGTGACTATTTTAGAACAAGCAGCACAGGTACTTCATGAGGAAGCACGTGCTATTGAGGAATTAAGTTCTCGTTTGGATCACAATTTTGTAAATGCTGTAAATATGATTTTGGCTTGTAAGGGCCGTGTAGTATGTACTGGTATGGGAAAATCTGGTCATATTGGTCGCAAAATTGCGGCTACCTTGGCTAGTACTGGTACACCGGCACTTTTCATGCATCCTGGTGAAGGTGTGCATGGCGATCTTGGTATGATTACAGAAGATGATGTAGTATTAGCTTTTTCCAATAGTGGCGAAACAGGCGAAATCATCAGTATCTTACCATCCTTACGTCGCATAGGTGCAAAATTAATTTGTGTTGTAGGTAAACCAGAATCTACATTAGCTAAGAATTCTGATATTGTATTGCTAGCTGAAGTAGAACGTGAAGCTTGTCCATTGGGGTTAGCGCCAACTACAAGTACTACTGTTGCTTTAGCATTAGGTGATGCCTTAGCAGTATGCTTATTAGAACGACATCACTTTACACCTGAAAACTTTGCTGTATTCCATCCAGGTGGTTCTCTTGGTCGCAAATTATTGTTGACCGTAGAAAATATTATGCATGGTGGTGAAGATAATCCTACGGTATTTAAAGGTGCAACAGTGCGAGATGCACTCTTTGTAATGACCGAAAAAGGTTTAGGTGCTACTAATGTTATTGATGAAGAAGGTCACTTATTAGGCCTTGTTACCGATGGTGATGTGCGCCGCGGATTAGATTCTGGTAGTAATTTCCTAGAATGGCCTGTAGAGGATATGATGACCTCTATGCCTCGTACGATTACAAAGGACAAATTAGCGGCTGAAGCTCTTCATTTAATGGAGAAAAATCAACCACGCCCTATTACGGTGTTACCAGTTGTAGATACAGATAATAAATGTCTAGGCATTGTTCATATTACGGATTTATTGCGTAGAGGCATTGTATAATGAATATTCAATGGATTGTTCTTGATGTTGATGGCGTGCTATCTGATGGTACTCTAATCTATACATCAAGTGGAGAAGAGCTCAAGTCTTTCTCTGTAAAAGATGGCCTAGGATTAACGGCAGCTCGAAAAGTAGGACTTAAGCTTGCCATCATCACAGCACGGATATCTCCTATGGTTGAGCGACGTGCTAAGGAGCTTCATTTTGATGCATTGCTTATGGGGCATGCCAATAAGACAGAAGCATTAAGAACCCTTTGTAAAGAGCATCAAATCAATTTAGAAGAGATTGCTTACATGGGGGATGACCTAAATGATTTAGGGGCACTCCAAATCGTAGGTTTACCAATGGCACCAAACAATGCGGTACCAGAGGTCAAAGAATTAGCTAAATTTATATCTACTGTCAATGGAGGCCATGGTGCCGTTAGAGAGGCTGTAGAATATATCTTGAAAAATCAAGGTCTATGGGAAACTGTTGTAGCAGACTATGCACGAGAGGCCCATGCTCATGGACAATAAAGGAGGTGGGCAGAATGAATAACGAATGGCAATACCATTTAGTTAAAGGCATTAGCTGGCTCGTTTGCCGACTGCCGTATAAGCTCATTTTGCTCATAGGCGCTAGTTTAGGACCAGTATATGGTCTTATAGCGAAGAAGCAAAAACTTAGAGGTATAAAAAACATAAAGATTGGCATGAACATGAATGATCAAGAGGCAGAACAATTAATTGAAAAGTTGTTTAAAAATCTTGGCCGTAGTGTTATGGAAGTCTTGTATATGCCAAACCTTACAAAATCCTTTATCAATAAACATATTGAAATGCGTGGTGTTGAACATTTAGAAGAAGCCATTGCTGAAGATAAAGGCGTAATTGTTCTTACTGGACATGTTGGAAACTGGGAATGGATGGGCGCTGCTATGGCGGCTCATGGTTATCCATCCACTACTATTGTTAAGAAACAACCTAATGCTCAATTTACACGTCTCATGAATGAATATCGTGAGATGGTGGGCCTTGATGTGTTTGCTAGTGGTGGCAATGAAATTGTTTCTGCTGCTAAAGCATTAAAAAAGAAAAAATTACTTGGTTTTTTAGCTGATCAAGATGGCTATATACATGGTTTACCTGTTCCATTTTTAGGTCAAGATTCCTCGGCCGTTATTGGTCCCGCTACGTTTGCAAGAAAATTTGGATCTCCAGTAGTTCCAATTTTTGCATCTCGAAAACCAGAAGGTGGTCATATTGTTCACATTCTACCAGCCTTACATTATATTGATACAGGTGATGAAGATGCAGATATGTATCGTCTAACTGAGGAATGTGTACGCGTTACAGAAGACTTTATTCGTCAGCATCCAGATGAGTGGCTATGGTTCCAACATCGCTGGATGACTAAGATGGATCAAATTATTGATTATGATAAGAAGGTAGCTGCACGGGAGAGGGCACATGAAAAACAATAAAAAATTAATTGCCATAGTGGCCGCTATAGTGTTGGCTCTGATTGGTCTTATCGTATATATTATGAAAGACTCTGGTGATGTTGGTACCACTCAAAATCAGAATGGACAACTTGTTAACTTCCAAGGAGCCGATTTACAAGAGGAAAAAGATGGCAAGCTAGTGTGGGCATTATCAGCTGAAAAGATAGAATATGATCCACGTACAAAAGCTATCGTGCTGACTAATTTAAAAGGTCTTTTCTATCAAGATGATGTAACTACGACGATCACAGCACCTCATGCTGTATTAACTGGTGATCGCAACTCCCTTGATATTGATCAAGGTGTTACAGCCACAAATACTGATGGAGCTGAGTTTAAAACTGATGCACTTCACTTTGATAATAAGACGAAAACGTTGACATCTAAATCTGCCTTTACCTATAACGGTAAAGATGTAACATTAACTGGTGATAAACTTGAAGGCAATATGTCCTTGAAGCAAATTAAAGCTATTGGTAATGCAAAGTTAACGAAGAAGTAATGCGAGGAAATATAATGAATAAGAAAAAACAGATTGGTATGGCTATTTTGGCTATGCTTATGACAGCATCTGTTACAGCTTGGGCTGCAAATGATCCTTTGACTATTAGCGCAGATACATTATCTTATGATGGCAATACGGGAATTGCTGATGCAAACGGTAATGTGGTAATTACTCAAGCTGATAAAACGATGACTGGTGCCAATGGATGGTATAATACAAAAACTCAGGAAGCAAATCTAGATGGCGGCGTATCTATGATTGGTTCTGATATGGCTATGTCTGCAGAATCAGTGCACAGTTACAATAATAATAAATTCACTGCTAATGGCGGAGTTCATTTACAACGTAGCGATCGTCAAATTTTCGGTGATAAAGTTGAATATAATACAGATACAGAGTATGGTCTTGTATCTGGCAATGCTCGTTTGATTGCAGAAGGTACTACTTTGACAGGTAATCAAGTTGAAGGTTGGCTAAAAGAAATTCGTGCAGTAGCACAAGGGGATGTGACATTCTCTAATCCAGAACGAAACGTATCTGGTTCTGCAGAGCGTGCTACCTATACGCAAACACCTAATCAAAATGATGGGGTTGTACTTTTATCTGGATCTGCTCATGCTGTTCAAAATGGTAATGTACTCAATGCGCCAGAGCTTAAAATTCGTTTAGCTGATGATTCTGCTGAAACATTGGGTGGTCGTAGTACACTTATCATTGTTCCAAATCAATAAGGATTAAATATGTATATAGAAACCAAAAACTTAGTCAAAACCTTTAGCGGTCGCAATGTTGTAGACGGGGTTAGTTTACGCGTTGATAAGGGGCAAGTCGTTGGGCTCCTAGGCCCTAATGGGGCAGGGAAAACTACATCATTCTATATGATTGTTGGCATTGAACGACCTAGTTCTGGTATCATTACCGTTGATGGCAAGGATATTACGAATATTCCAATGTATAAACGAGCTGCAGAAGGTATTGGGTATCTTCCACAAGAAGCATCAATTTTTCGCTCCATGACTGTTGAGGATAATATTCGTGCTATGTTACAAACAACATCAAAGAAATCTGATGAAATTGAAGCTATAGTGGAATCCCTCATTGAAGAATTTCATATTGGTCATGTTCGGGATCGTATGGGGATGCAGCTATCTGGTGGTGAACGCCGTCGTGTAGAAATCGCTCGTTGCCTTGCGTTAGAACCGAATTTTATTCTTCTCGATGAACCTTTTGCTGGCGTCGACCCTATCGCAGTTGCTGACATTCAACAAATTATTTTGCATGTAAAAAATCGCGGTATTGGTATCTTGATTACAGATCACAATGTGCGTGAAACATTGGGGATTGTAGATAAGGCTTATATTTTAAGTAGTGGTAAGATCCTCCTAGAAGGCACCCCTGAAGAAATTGCAAACGACCCAATCGCTCGTGAGCATTACTTAGGGGATAACTTTAGATTATAGGAGGGGACTATGAGATTATTAGATAAATATATATTAAAAGCCTTTGTAGGTCCGTTCCTATTTGGGGTATTTGCTTTTACCAGTATTTTTATTGGCACAGGCACATTGTTTAGAATTGCTCAATATATTACTGAATATGGGGCACCGCTAGTTCTCGTTATGAAAGCTTTTGTGTTGGCATTACCAAGCATTGTTATCTTAACATTCCCAATGTCAGTACTATTGGCTTCACTTATGACCTTTAGTCGCTTGAGCAGTACTAGTGAGATTGTTGTTATGCGTGCCGGTGGTCTTAGCTTTTTACGCTTAGCGATGCCTGTATACATTATTGCCCTTATCATCTCAATTGGGGCTGTCGCATTTAATGAATTTGTTGTACCACGTACAAATAATATGTATCAAACAATTGTGCGTGAACAGATTATGAAAAATGCATCACCTCAAACACAAAATCATATCGTTTTAAAAACAATGAATGGTAATGATTTAGGTACATTGATGTATGCTAAAAGCTACAATGCAGAGACTAAAAAGTTGAGCATGATTACGGTGCAACAATTTGGTGAAGGTGGTAAGCTACAACAGGTTGAGAATGCAGATACTGCCGTTTGGAATGGTCAATATTGGGTAATGCAAAACGGCATCATTTATGATATTTCCGCCGGTGATGGTGTAGAACGTACAATGAAGTTCAAGGAGCAATCCTTACCAATTAAGTCTGCACCAAAGGATATCCAACAAGATCAACGTAAACCTGAAGAACTAACAATCAAAGAATTACGTCATCAAATCAAAGCGTATAAGGCGGCGTATACGAATGCCAATAAACTAGAAATGGAAATGTACCAACGTTTTACAATTCCATTAGCTAGCTTTGTATTTGCTCTTGTAGGTGCTCCATTAGGTCTTCAAAAGCAACGTTCTAGTTCATCTATTGGCTTTGGTATCAGTATTTTAATCATCTTTATCTATTATGGTGTGATGACATTTGCAGGTGCATTAGGTAAAGGTGGGGCATTGCCAACTGTATTTGCCGCATTAATTCCAGATACATTAGGTATCATTGCTGGCCTATATTTGAATTGGCGTGTATCTAAGTAACCTAGTATATAAAGAAATAAATTTGATTTACGAAATAGCATATTTTCGAATCCAATAATTGTGCAATCTTATGAAAGGAGGGACTCGATGTTAGTAGGTGTTAAAATATTAGTTATTATCGCCCTTATGGGTGGACTTATTGCCTACATGGGGGATAAGTTAGGCACCAAAGTTGGTAAGCGTCGCATGTCCCTCTTTGGATTAAGGCCTAAGCATACATCGATTATTGTTACTATCGTAACGGGATTGTTAGTTGCAGCTGCTACAGTAGGTGTATTAACTATTACATCTCAAAGTGTACGAACAGCACTCTTTGGGATGGATCAGTTGCGAGCAGATATGAAGCAACTTAATGATGAGGTAGCTGCTAAGACGCAAGAGCTTATTCGAGGACAAGCATTGCTTGAGCAAAATAAGCAAGAATTAGCAGAACGAATGGCTGAAATAGAGCAAATTCGTAAAGAGGTTGATGCAACTAAGGCTGAGTTGGCTAGTGCACAAGCGGCTAAAGATGCGACTGAAGCTGAGTTAGCTACACTTCAAGCTTCATATGATGAAGTATCTAAAAAATTAGCTGATTTAGAGGCTACAAGAGCCAAGATGGAAGCTCATATTAAGGATTTACAGACAACGCAGGAACAGTTGCAAAATGGCATTATTCATTTGCGTGAAGGTACAATTCTTTTCCAAGTTGATCAATTATTGGCGCAAGCTGTTGTTCGACCTGGTTTGAGTGAAGAAGATAGCAATGCAGCCATCAAAAATATTATTGATGATACCAATAAATTGGTTCTACGCCGTCTTGGCATAGAAGATCAAGGTCAGGCTGTTGTATATGTAGATCGTCAGAATATTGAGGTAGCTACACAAAAGCTTAATAGTGCAAAGACTCCAATGGTGGTTCAAGTGGTTGCTGCTGGAAATATTATTGCTGGTGAACCAGCGGTAGCAGTTATCCAAGTTTACCCACAACAATTTATTTATAAAAATGGGGAAGTAATTCATTCTGCTGTAATGGATGGTGGACCTAACGCTCAATCTGCTATGCTTCAATTCTTAAAGCAAGTAAATGAAAAGGCAAGAGAGAAAGGTATTATTCCAGACTCCTTATCTGGTGATATCGGAACGATACCAGGGGATGATTTGTTTACGGCTATTCGTCGTATTGCTACAATACATGGCAAGGTTCATGTAGAAGCGTATGTTGATGGTGATACATATTCATCTGGTCCTGTACATCTTAAGTTACGTATTACTCAAATGCCTGTTTTTAATGATAAGGCTAAAATGCCAGCTTATTAAATTGAATAGTATTTTGGTTTATATACTTTAAACGAAGGTCTTATGTAAATTTTTACATAAGACCTTCGTTTTGTGTTAAAATATAAATGCTGTATTAGAAATGAGGATAGTAATATGACTGATACTACGTACATTTTGGCTGTAGATCCAGGCAATGAAAAAACAGGTGTAGCAATTGTGACACCTTCTGGTACTATGGTATGTCGTAAAATTATTATGACAAAACATTTCAATGGTGAAATTGAACGTATATTAACTGAATATTATGGTATTGTTCATATGGTATGTGGAAATGGTACAAATCATAAATATTTGTATCCATCGCTTCAACAAATTGGACGAAATCATAAAATTACGACTAGCTTAATTGATGAATCGCATAGTACGGAAGAGGCTCGAAAATTATATTGGAAGTATAATCCTCCTACAGGATGGCGTAAAATTATCCCTACGTCTATGCAATTTCCACCTGAACCTGTAGATGATTTGACAGCTTTTGTTATTGGTTTACGATATACAAAACAACTAAGCCAAGCTGTTAATGACATACAAGGTGATACGATGGATGCTAGTGAGTTAGAAGAAAAAAGATTACATGCTATGGAGCAGTTGTACGGTAAAGGAGAAGTGCATGAAAAATGAAGCTTCAACGCATAAGTGGTCAAATTTTATTATGCGTTGCTTAATGATGATCTTAGGGGCTCTAATTTATACTATAGGCTTAGATTTATTTTTAGTACCGAATAGTATCATCGATGGTGGTGTAGTTGGTATTTCCTTGATGGCTGCAGAGCTTTCCGGAATTTCTTTTAGTATTTTCGTCGTACTTTTTAACTTGCCTTTCTTATATCTTGGCTATAGAGCTAACGGCAAAAACTTTACTTTCTCTACACTATTTTCTATCGTATGGATGGCAATTTTCTCTACCTTTGCTCATGATTTTACACCTATCACAACAGATCCATTCTTAGGTTCTATCTTTGGTGGTATTATTTTAGGTATTGGGGTAGGCCTCATTATACGCAATGGTGGTTCTTTAGATGGCTCTGAAATTGTGGCAATCATCTTTGATAGACGTTCTACCTTCTCCGTTGGTGAAATCGTAATGGCCATGAATCTCATTATTCTTGGTGCCGCAGGTTTTGTATATAGTTGGAATAGTGCTATGTATTCCTTAATCGCTTATTTTATTGCTTATAAGATGATCGATATTACAATTACAGGCCTTGATGAATCTAAAGGGGTAATGATTATTACAGATGCAGAGAATTCTAAGAATATTGCAGATGCATTAAATGCGAACCTCAATCGTGGTGTTACCATTATGTATGGTGAAGGGGGCTATTTAAAGCAACCTAAGCATGTTTTATATTCTGTAGTAACAAGACTTGAAATTATGCGGTTAAAAAATACTGTTTATGAAGTAGATCCATCGGCATTTATTACGATTCAAGATGTACATGATGTATTCGGTGGTAGATTTACAAAGAATGGTCATTAAGGGGTTAATATGAGTAATAAAATAGTAAAAGAAATATTAGATTGGATTTATGCCATTGTATTGGCATTAATTATTGCCATGGTAATTCATATTTTCTTGATTCAACCAACACGTGTATCTGGTGAATCAATGGAGGATACACTACACAATGGTCAATATTTAATTGTAACGAAATGGCATCATATTATGAATGAAATGCCAAATTATGGTCAAATTGTAATTATTGATAGTCGTGTTAATCGTGCACGTACTTGGGTAGATGATGTAGAAGAACCATTGATGAACTATGCATCAGTCTTTAATAAAGCTGCTCAAACAAATGATGTTTGGGTAAAGCGCGTTATTGGTCGCCCTGGTGATGTATTGGAATTTAAAGATGGTCATGTATGGCGTAATGGTGAGCAATTACAAGAACCATATACGAAAGATACAATAATGAATTATACACGCTCCACACCTGTTACAGTTCCTGAAGGTCATGTATTTGTGATGGGGGATAACCGAAATCATTCTAGTGATAGTCGTTTCATTGGTCCTGTTCCAGTTGATCACGTCCTAGGTTTTGTATCCTATGCAATTTAATGCTTCTAAAAGCCTCTCTATAGTAGTAATTACTATAGAGAGGCTTTTTGTATTTAAATAATGGGTTATTTATAGCTTAATAGTTTTAATGACATATTTTAAGCGAAAATATATGATGAATGGCATTGATAAGGTTATTACTAATAAAAATTAGAGAGAGAAAATAAAGATATTAATAATAGAAAAGGGGAATATAATTATATTTTAGTCTGATATATTAGTTTTACATATTAAATAATATAAAGTTTATTATTTTTAATAATTAAAAAGTGTGGCTTTATCATCTAATACACATGAATTTTAGATAAATAAAATGAAATTGTACAAAATTAAATTTTGAGAAATACAGGAGAAATCTATGTTTATAGGTTTATTTTTATTCATGAAAGAAATTTCATCAAATTTAGTTGTATAAAATGCTTTACAAATAATTTGGACGGTGATATATTCTAATCACAGCAAGGCACCACTAATAAAGAGGTGAGGCTGTGATAGATAATATAGTCGAGGAAACGTGGACACTCCTAATATATCTTTCATAGTTATACCACTTATACAGTGAATGTCTTCTGATAATATAAATTCTTATTTATAAGAAAGAAGGAATTCATTATGAAAAAACAATTCGCAACAATTTTTGCAGCAACAGCAGTATTAGGTGTAACAACAGCATTCGCTGCTAACCCATTCTCCGATGTAACTCCAGATAGCTGGGCATACCAAGCAGTATCTCAATTAGCACAATCTGGTATCGTTAATGGTTACCCAGATGGCACTTTCAAAGGTCAAAACAATATCACTCGTTATGAAATGGCTCAAATGGTAGCTAAAGCAATGGCTAACCAAGATCGTGCTAATGCAGAACAACAAGCAATGATTAACCGCTTGGCAGATGAGTTCTCCAATGAGTTGAATAGCTTGGGCGTACGCGTATCTCGTTTGGAAGATCGCGTAGGTAATGTAAAAGTAACTGGTGATGCTCGTATCCGTTACCAAGGCTCTGAAGATAAAGGCGTTTACAAAGCTAACAGCAAATCCTTAACAGATGGCCGTGCACGTGTTCAATTCAACGGTAAAGTTAATGATAAAACAGAAGCTGTTGTTCGTGTAAAAGGTAATTACGAATTCGGTGATTCTACAAAAGGTGCTGATGCAACAATCGATCGTGCTTATGTAGATCACAAATTTGGTAATCATGTATCCGCAAAAGGTGGTCGTTTCCAACAAACAATTGGTGGCGGTTTAATGTACGATGATACATTCGACGGTGCTCAATTGAATGTAGGCAATGATAAAGTTCAAGTACAAGGTGCTTATGGTTACATGATGGCAGGTGCTGCTGATGGTAACTCTAAATCCGATAACCCTTCCGTAGCTTATGTAGGCGTTAAAGGTAAAGTTGGTCAAGAATCTACAGTTGGTGGCTTCTACTCTAAATTATCTAGCGGTAACTTGAACCATAACGGTTCCACAGTAAACTCTGATAGCCAAGACGTATACGGCTTCAATGCAGACTTCCGTAAAGACAAAGTTTGGGTTGGTGGTGAATGGTTGAAAGCTTCCAACGTAAATGATTCCCAAGCTTGGACAGCAGGTGTTGGTTATGGTAATTACGACATCGCTAAAAAAGGTACATGGGATGTAAAAGGTCAATACTTCAACCAAAAAGCAAACGCTCCAATCGTAAGCTCCACTTGGGATCAAGCATATGACTTAACAAATACATCTAATGGTTACAAAGGTTATATGGCTAGCGTAAACTACGCAGTACAAGATAACGTAGGCTTATCTGCAGGTTATGGTTTCAACTCTAAAGACCAAAAAGGTAATGATCTTTCCGATTTCTACCGTGCAGAATTAAACTACAAATTCTAATTCCCTCACAACAAAAAAAGACTTCTTCGGAAGTCTTTTTTTGTTGTATATAAAGAGATAATATTTTCTTTTGTATATAATAGTATATATATAGTAAAATAAATCTATATATAGTAAAAGGTAAAAATTTATTTGATTAGTATGTATATTGATCTATTCCACAATATATTGTATGAGGTGTTTATGAACTATTTATGCATAAAATAGGCCTTAACTAATTAATAGATGTATCGTTAATTAGTAAAACTTAATAATGTATATGATAATAAATCTCATTTAATACAAAAAAAGATAAATTTCATATTTTTAGTAAAAAAATATATATCGCATAAATGTAGATAATACGTGAATTTTGGGGCATTTTAAATTATAAAATTTTTATAATGAGAATTATATTGAGAAAAAAGGGTTTACACGAAAATTTGGTTATGCTAATATCACCCTACAAGAAGTAACAAACACATGAAACGAAGAACTTCGATGTAGAATGTGGCGAGGAAACGTGGACACTCCCAAAAATTCTTAATCTGAAGAACAGAGTAGAATGTGAATGTTATGACTTGTAACATTTTATATTTCTATTTTTCAGAAAGAAGGAATTCAACTATGAAAAAACAATTCGCAGCAATCTTTGCAGCAACAGCAGTTTTGGGTGTAACTACTGCATTCGCAGCTAACCCATTCTCCGATGTAACTCCAGATTCTTGGGCATACCAAGCAGTTTCCCAATTGGCAAACGCTGGTATCGTTAATGGTTACCCAGATGGCACTTTCAAAGGCCAAAACAACATCACTCGTTACGAAATGGCTCAAATGGTAGCTAAAGCTATGGCTAACCAAGACCGCGCTAACGCTGAACAACAAGCTATGATCAACCGTTTGGCTGATGAATTCTCCAACGAATTGAACAACTTGGGCGTTCGTGTAGCTCGCTTGGAAGACCGCGTTGGTAACGTAAAAGTTACTGGTGATGCTCGTCTTCGTTACCGTGATGCTGAACATGCTAACTCCAAATTCGACGCTCGTGCACGTGTACAATTCAACGCAAAAGTAAACGATCGCACTGACGCTGTAGTTCGTTTGACTTCTGGCAACTTCGAATTAGGTAACTCTGAAAATGGTGGTAATGCAAACGCTACAATCGACCGCGCTTATGTAAACCACAAATTCGGTGAACGCGTATCTGCAAAAGCAGGTCGTTTCAACCAAGTTCTTGGTGGCGGTCTTGCATTCGATGGCACATTCGACGGTGCTCAATTGAACGCTGGTAACGATAAAGTTAACTTCCAAGCAGCTTACGGTTACATGGTATCCGGTGACAATGGTATTATCGCTGGTGCAACTACTAACAAATTAACTAAAGAAGCTAACGTAACTAACACTTACCTTGGCTTGAACGGTAAAGTAGGTAAACACACTATGGTTGGTGGTTTCTACGATCGTGTAAACCAAGATAGCTCTAATGGTTACAAAAACATCTACGGCTTCAACGCTAATGCTAACTTCGACAAAGTTTGGGTTGGTGGTGAATGGTTGAAAGACTCCCATGTAGACGACTCTCAAGCTTGGACTGCAGGTCTTGGCTATGGTAACTACAACATCGCTAAAAAAGGTTCTTGGGATGTTAAAGGCCAATACTTCAACCAAAAAGCTAACGCTCCTATCGTTGATACTACTTACAACCACCTTTACACTACAGATGCTAAAGGTTGGATGGCTTCCGTTAACTATGCATTGCAAAACAACGTTGGCTTGTCTGCTAACTACGGCTTCGACTGGAAAGATCAAGCTGGTAACGATCTTTCTGACTTCTACCGTGCAGACCTTAACTACAAATTCTAATTTGATAGTTAACCATATAAAAGGGACTCCTTCGGGAGTCTCTTTTTTTATGAATAATCTATAGATTCCTATAACAAATTGATATAGAATGCCTTTTATTATGCAATTTTGATAATTAAAGATCAACTTATATACAAATAATACTTATCTTTTATTTTGTGATTTATTAGCTCTGTTACTGGGAGAAGTAAAATATTTTTGATAGAGTATTACTGTATATTTCTATCTATATAAGTATTATAAATGGTATAATAAAGAGTATTAGATTTTCTTGTGAAGGAGGTAAGAATGAATCCTTCTTTTTCTCATATAAAAATGGTAGCTATCGATTGTGATGAGACGTTAGTTCGAAGTGATAATACAGTTTCTTCGTATACGGTTGATGTATTGCATCGCTTGCAGCAAAAGGGAATTGGTATAACAATTGCTACTGGACGCATGTATCAAACGGCAAAACCAATTGGATTAGCATTACAACTTGGCAATGTTCCTATGATATTGTTCTCTGGTGGTTTAATCCAGGAGTTAGAAACGGGATATAAGCTATTTGAACAAACTGTTCCTATAGATGTAGTACATCGTGTTTTTCAACTCGGCCAACAATATAGTTGGCATATACAATCGTATGTAGATGATCATTTACTATGTCATCATAAAAATTGGCAATCCGATCATTATGAACAGCAAACAGGGGCTGTAGCTGAGTTTTTAGGTGATACAATTTATACACTTTCTTCAGAACCCAATAAGCTCATTGCTATCGATACAGAGGAAGGAATCGATAGAATTATTGATATCTTGACCCCATTAGTTGGTAATCAAGTTACATTAGTGCGTAGTCAACGAGATTTCCTCGAAATCACTGCACCGAATGTATCAAAAGGGCGTGCATTAGCTCAATTAGCTCTAGATAATAATCTTAGTCTTGAAAATATAGTTTCCTTTGGAAATGCAGAGAACGATATTTCTATGCTTAGTGAAACAGGGTATTCAGTAGCTGTTTCAAATGCAACAGAACATGTAAAATCTGTGGCTAATGAAGTATGTGGTCATCATAATGAAGATGGTGTAGCTCACTGGATTGAGAAGAATCTTTTATAATGGAGTAAAACTATGGAAGCATTTCGTTTATTAATTGTTACAGGCATGTCTGGTGCCGGCAAAACTCAGGTTCTACAAGCATTAGAGGATATGGGCTATCTATGTATTGATAATATTCCTCCTGTACTTATTCCTAAGCTAAGTGAAATTTGTCGACAAGGTGGAGAACGTACAAACCGCGTAGCTTTAGTTGTAGATATTCGCGGTGGTGAATTCTTTGAAGCCCTTTCATCATCTCTTGAAACATTAAGAGAAATGAAGGTAGATTATGAAATTGTCTTTATGGATGCTACAGATGAGACGTTAATTAGAAGATATAAAGAAACTCGTCGCAGCCATCCACTAGCTCCAGATGGGATGATCACTACAGGTCTAAAAGAAGAACGTCAGATATTAAATTCTGTACGACATAAAGCAGACTTCATTATTGATACAACGAATATGAAAACTGCGAGCCTCAAAGAGTATTTAAAAACTCGATTCACTCAAGTTGATGAAGGGCATGGCATGTCTATTACAGTTGTAAGCTTTGGCTTTAAATATGGATTACCATTGGATGCGGATATGGTTTGGGATGTTCGATTCTTACCAAACCCATTCTACATTCCAGATTTCCGTCATAAAACAGGTCGTGTGAAAGCTGTAAATGAATATATTCATTCCTTTGAAGTTACAGAGGAATTTAAAAAGCGTTATTTTGATACTATTGATTTTCTTGTGCCTAATTATGAACAAGAAGGGAAGTCTCAATTTATCGTTGCTGTAGGCTGTACAGGTGGTATGCATCGATCTGTGGCTATGGCAGAAGCATTATATTCGCATCTATTAGAAAACGGCTATCGCGTTTCTGTAGAACATCGAGATATGATGAAAAATAATGTAGAAGAAGATTATAATCCTCATGAAATTAAAACATTTGGTAACTAGATAGGGGTTCATATGTTGCGAAAAAGATGGTTTCGGTGGCTTATTCCGGGCCTAAATATAAAACGTTGGCTTGCCCTATTTAGTTGTGGTGTAGGTCTTTTAATCATAGGCATTTCATTGATATTTAATTATCAATGGCTTGCCGTTCTTGAAGATATTGTATTAGCCTTTTCTTATAATATGACGGGCTTTTACAATTATAATGTGCTCATTGCTGTAGGCGCTGTTGTACTATCGATTGGCGCTGTGTTAATGTTAATCGGTACGAGTAAGGTTATTAAAACGATTATTCGTGCTGTATTACCTAATCCTGATAGTAAGGTGTCAGATATTATTTTCCAAAATATACGCCTCGATAAAGGTCCTAAGATCGTTGTTATCGGCGGTGGTACAGGGCTATCAAATTTATTACGTGGATTAAAAATACACACCTCTAATTTGTCTGCTATTGTAACCGTAGCTGACGATGGTGGTTCATCGGGGCGCTTGCGTGAAGATTTTAAAATGATTGCTCCTGGCGATTTGAGAAACTGCTTGATTGCATTAGCTGAACAAGAAGGGGTTATGGAAAATCTTTTCCGTTATCGCTTTGAAGGAGAAAATGAGCTATCTGGACATAGTTTTGGTAATCTCTTTATCACAGCACTTGCTCAAGTATATGATGGCGATGTGGAGGAAGCGCTTGAAGCGGCTAGTAAATTGTTGCGTGTACGAGGCCGTGTAATTCCGTCGTCTACTGAGTTCATTAAATTAGTAGCGGAGATGACCGATGGTACTATCGTAGAAGGTGAAAGTAATATTCCTAATTCTGGTAAACGCATTCGCCATATGTATAGTGAGCCAGCACAACCAAAACCAGAAGGTGCTGCGTTACGTGCTATCGATGAAGCAGATGTTATCATCTTTGGACCAGGTAGCTTATATACAAGTATCATTCCGAATTTGTTAACTGATAAAATTGCATCTCATGTACGCGCTAGCAAGGCAAATAAAATTTACATTGCTAATGTTATGACTCAACCTGGTGAAACTACAGGTTATACCTTAAGTGATCATGTGGAGGCTCTCATTGCACATGGTGGTGAAGGCATTGTAGATACTGTACTTGCTAACGATGGACCACTACCAATTCAAATGGTAGAACAATATAGTGCTGTAGGTTCAGAGCCTGTAGTATTAGATACTAAGAAGCTACAAGCTAAAGGAATACGTACGATTCGGGCTACATTGATAAGTCCTAAAAAGCCCGCTGTTCATGATCCTGAACGGTTAGGTAAAGTAATTATGGATATTGTGCATGCTATGCAATCAAATACTGAACCACATATCCTAGAGTATTATCTCCAACGAGATGATCATTAATGAGAAGGGATACCTATGTCATTTGCTGAAGATGTAAAAAATGAATTATGCCAATATGAATCCTCTAGTGATGCAGATTTGGCCATGAAAATTGAAGCGTCTTGCTTATTGCGCATGGGTGGATCTATCATTCTGGGGATGAAGGGTGCTGTTGGTATTAGATTGGCTACTGCAAATAATGCAGTAGCTCGTCGCTTGTTAGGCATATTAAAAAAACAATATGAATTACCTACCAATGTATTAGTACGACAAGGGCTAAACTTGCGCAAGAAAAATATGTATACTTTATCTGTAGAGCCATCTATAGAAGGGCGACAGGCGTTAGAAGATCTTGCTTTATGGCCTGTAACTGAACAAATTCCTCGTAGTTGGCTTAAATCTATGGAGGCACGACGTGCTTTTTTACGGGGTGCCTTTTTAGGCGGTGGCTCTGTTAATAAGCCACAAAGTGACTATCATCTCGAGTTTATGACGGGGAATGAGAATTTTGCAAAGGAAATTATACATGTATTGCGGTTATTTCATATTCATGCAGGTTTGACTGAGCGTAAGGAAGAGTATGTAGTATATCTTAAAGAAGGGGACGCTGTAACGAATTGCTTGCAAATTATGGGTGCTCAATCAGCACTGATGGAATTTGAAAATGTGCGCATAATGAAAACTGTACGAAATCAAATTAATCGACAAGTAAACTGTGAGACTGCAAATTTGCAAAAGGTTGTAGATGCTGCAGTACGCCAGGTAAAGGCTATTCGAATTATCGATAGAGAAATTGGTATTGATGAGTTGCCTGAAAAGTTGCGGATTGTAGCAAGATTGAGATGGGACAATCCAGAAGCGAGTCTGAAAGAACTTGAAGAATTGATGGATGGCAAATTATCTAAGTCGGGTATTGGACATCGTTTAAAGAAAATCGAAGCATTAGCACTTACGTATGACCCTATGGGGCTTGAAGAAATATAGAGGTATTAATATATGTTTTCTTATAAATCAAAATATTGTGTAGCCGCAGCGATGGCCGCCATGGCTGCTCTTACAGGCCATGTAGAGGCTCGTGATATAGATTTACAATCAATTGGATATTTTCAGTTTTCTCCGTTGCCACCAAGTTTGGTGTCTCAAACGGATACATTGCTACTATCAGATAGCCCTGAATATGTAGGACCAGTAGGTGGTACGCTTAGTGCAGGTACAATTAATGGAAATGGTCGTATCTATTTTTACCATGTAAATGAAATGGATCAGCCTCATAAGATTGCTATCGTATTGGAGAATCAATCGGCGTATCCCAATACTGTTCATGTGATGAGACAGTTGAAATCTGTGGCTACACCAGATTATTTCGCTGCTGGTCGTGATTTATCCCGGAAGGACTTAGAGCATCCTTTAGATGAAAGTCCCAATGCGAGACCTTTATATTCGCTAAGTATTCCGCCACAAGGGCGCCAATTAATCTTTAGTGATTTGGAAAATACACCAGTATATCAAGATGCATTATTTACCGGTATCGTAGATATTAAAACAGAGGCACCAATCTTTGCTCGTGTTATGATGTTGCCTATGGGGATGGATGCCATTGATGCATCTCATTGGGCTAAAAATTTACCTATTGATGAAATTCAATTGCGCGGTACATATACGGGGGCTAAACGTAATATGGAGGTTACCACACCTTTTGATACTACATTAGGTGGTGCTTTTGTAGAAATCGGTAATGACCGTGAAGATATGTTTATCAACGGTGTAGACGAAATGCAAAATAAAGCATTTGTTCGTGACCGTGGTAACTATGGTGTTTCATATACTTTAAAAATTCCTACAAAAGGTAATGAACCATTTAGATTGTATTTTAACCCTCTTGGTGGACCATATTCCGGTTCCTTTACGGTGAAAGCATTACACCAACAAGGTGCTCGTCGCGGTCAAACAGATACACGAACCTATCATATTGGCGGTGCTGATGGTATCTCTGCACTTGGGGATGGAACTATTTTAGATAGTCGCATCATGGGTAACTATAACGCAGGTGATTTATTAACCTTGAATTTTATGCCTGCAGGGGCATCTAATTTGCCGATACGGTTCTTGTTAATTCCTGAATCTCTTGCGAATCCACAAAAACATCAAACTATTGCTGTTAATGTTCCTAAGGATGTAAAAGATAGTTTAGGTCACCCAACTCAAAGTGGCACACAAATCCCTGTAGGTCCTATAAACGGTAAAGATACAAATAAGGGCACTGTAGATAGTTCCAAATCGACTATGACTCCTGCTAAACAGGCAGAAACAATTGCTCATGAAGAAACAAAAAAATTGAGTGATAAAGCTGCAGCAGATGCTAAAAAAGAGGCACAACTCAAAAAAGCAAAAGAGGCAGAAGAAGCATTAGCGCGTAAGAAGGCTGAAGAAGCTCGTATAGCAGCAGAAAAGGCCGAATTGGCGCGTAAAGCAGCAGAAGCAAAACATGCTGAAGTGGAGCGCAAACTAGCAGAGAAAGCTGAGGCGGATCGCAAAGCTGCTGAATTGAAGGCGGCTCAAGAAGCACAAGCTGCAAAAGAAAAAGCTGCATTAGAAGCTAAAAAAGCTGAAGAAATGCGTCAAGCAGAAGAAGCTAAACGACTAGAAGCTGAAAGAAAAGCTGAGCTTGATCGAAAAGTAGCTGAAGCACGTAAGGCTGAAGAAGAACGTAAAGCAGAAATGGTGCGTATTGAAGCTGCAAGAAAGGCTGAAGCGGATCGTTTAGAAGCGGCCCGTAAAGCAGAGGAAGCTCGTGTAGCGGCAGAAGCGAAACGTCTTGAAGAAGAACGTAGAATAGAAGCGGCTCGTATTGAAGCCGCTCGTAAAGCTGAAGAAGCTAGACAAGCCGCAGAAGCCAAGGCTCGATTTGAAGCACAACGGGCGGCAGAAAAGGCAGCATTAGAGGCAAAAAAAGCTGAAGAAGAACGCTTAGCAGCTGAAGCGAAAGCGCGTTTAGCAGCACAGCGAAAAGCAGAACAAGAAGCATTAGAAGCACGCCGCGCAGAAGAAGCACGGAAAGCTGCAGAGGCGAAAGCGGCATTAGAAGCACAACGTGCAGCTGAACAGGCTGCGTTAGAAGCGAAACGTCAAGAAGATGCTCGTAAAGCGGCAGAAGCAAAAGCAGCCTTAGAAGCACAACGTATTGAAGCGGCAAGAAAAGCTGAAGAAGCACGTCGTGCAGAAGAAGCGAGAAAGGCTGAGGAGGCAAGAATCGAAGCGGCCCGTAAAGCAGAGGAAGCTCGTGTTGCAGCAGAGGCTAAACGTGCAGAAGAAGCGCGTAAGGCTGAAGAGGCAAGAATTGAAGCGGCCCGTAAAGCTGAAGAAGCGCGTAAGGCTGAAGAAGCACGCCGCGCAGAAGAAGCACGTCGCTTAGAAGTAGCTAGACTTGAGGCACAACGCAAGGCCGAGCAAGAACGACTTGAAGCGGCTCGTAAAGCTGAAGAAGCTCGCGTTGCTGCTGAAGCAAAACGTCAGGAAGAATTGCGTAAAGCCGAGGAAGCTCGAATTGCAGCAGAAGCAAAACGAGCAGAAGAACTTCGTAAGGCAGAAGAAGCTCGAATTGCAGCGGAAGCAAAACGGGCAGAAGAGGTTCATAGAGCAGAGGAAGCACGCCGCATAGAAGAGGCTAGACGAGCAGATGAAGCACGAAAAGCCGAAGAAGCTCGTATAGCTGCTGAGGCACGTAAAGCAGAGCAAGCTAGATTGGCTGCAGAACGTGCAGAGGCTGAACGCCAAGCAGCAGAGGCAAAACGCATTGCTGAAGAACGTTACCAAGCTCACTTAGAAGCGGAACGTAAGGCGGAAGAAGCTCGGCAGCAAGCTCTTGCACAAGCCGAAGTTGAACGTAAAGCAAAAGAGCGAGCTGAAGCGATTCAACGTGTCAAAGAACAACAAGAAAATGCTCGTCGTCGTGCAGAACTTGCACGTCAACAAATTGAGGCAGAACGTAAGGCAGCACAAGCGGCTAAAACAGGACCTTCCTTCAGTGAACTTGATGATGTACATGAGGATACACCAAGTGTAACTATTCCAAATGCTGTATCTATTGATGAGTTGACTAAACCTAGACCGACTGCATCTCAAAATACACGTCGTCGTGACCAACGGCAACCACAACAAAATCAACAATATGCACAGCAAAATCCAATGACTGATGGTCAACAAGATCAAGCTTCTTATAGTTCACAGCAAGATCAACAAAATGATGATCAAAATCCACCAAAATTATATCCTATGGGGCACTAATATTAGCTTATAATAATGGAAATTATTTGTATCTAATTATAGATTGATTATAAGGAAACAATTGGTGAAGTATAGAGAGGACAAGCCACTTTTGAGGGTTTGTCCTCTTTTTAAAATACTTATGAACTTTTGCTTTCACATTGACTTTCAAGAGGAGATTCAGTACAATAAATAAAGAAAATGCATCCATGGTACGAGAGACCATTGCATAGTACAAAACCTTTTAATTTAGTCCAGAGAGGCTGAGAAAGGAATATAGTTGAAGCGCCCCATAAGGGCTTCTTTGTGCAAACTATTTGACCTTTTGCCCTGGGCAAAAGGTCTTTTTTGTTACGTGAGTTAGGAGGAAATCATGGGACAAGTTAGCCTAAAAGGCAAACATTTATTGGGTTTGCAAAATGTGTCACCTGAAGAAATCAAATTGATTTTAAATGTGGCAAAGAAAATGAAAAAAATCGTTCTTTCTGATGATAAGAAGGTTCCACTTTTAAAGGGGAAATCCATTATTAACCTCTTTATGGAGCCAAGTACTCGTACCCGTAGTTCCTTTGAATTGGCCGGCAAATATTTAGGGGCTGACGTTATCAATCTTTCTCCTAGCGGTTCTTCCATGGGTAAAGGTGAAAGCTTCCGTGATACTTTGCTAACATTATCCTATATGGGCACAGATGCTATCGTAATGCGTCATAGTGCAGAAGGGGCTCCTTTATATGCCACAAAAGCAGTAGATCCTATTATTATCAATGCTGGTGACGGCGCTCATGAACATCCAACACAAGCGTTATTAGATATGTACTCCATTTTGGAGAAAAAAGAATCTATTGAAGGTCTAAAAGTTGTTATCTTAGGCGATATTATGCATAGCCGTGTAGCAAGATCTAACATTTATGGCCTTACAAAAATGGGTGCTAAAGTACATTTGGCTGGTCCTCGTACTATGGTATATCCAGAGCTCGAAAAATTAGGTGTTACCGTACACCACGATATTCGTGAAGCAGTGGCTGATGCAGATGTGGTTAACGTACTTCGCATTCAATTAGAACGTATTCATTCTGCGTTGTATCCTACAAATAGAGAATATGCACGTATCTTCGGTATTAACAATGATGTATTGAAATTGGCTAAAGATGATGTAATGGTAATGCATCCAGGTCCTATGAACCGGGGCCTTGAAATTGCACCAGATGTAGCATATTCTGATCAATCCGTAATTCAAGAACAGGTACGTAATGGCGTAGCTGTACGTATGGCTGTATTGTACTTAACTATTATCGGAGGTGACGGTAGTGAGCTTGCTTATTAAAAATGGTACGGTAGTTAATCCGGCAAAAAAACAAAATGAAGTGGCAGATGTTCTTGTAAAAGATGGTAAAATTGCAGCCATCGGACAAAACTTAAGTGCTGAAGGCGCTGAAGTATATGATGCAACAGGTCTTATCGTAGCACCTGGCCTTATCGATATTCACACACATTTGCGTGAACCAGGCCAAGAAGCTAAAGAAGATTTCCACTCCGGTACACAAGCGGCTGCAGCTGGTGGTTTCACACGTGTAGTCACTATGGCTAATACAAACCCAGTTGTAGATAATGCTGCACTCGTAAGAGGTTTACAAAAACAGGCTGAGCTTACAGGTGTTGTAAAAGTAGAATTTGTTGGTGCTGTATCAAAAGGCCTTGAAGGTAAAGAACTTGCTGAAATGGGCGATATGGCGGAAGCTGGTGTAGTAGCCTTCTCCGATGATGGCCACTATGTAGAAAATGCTGCATTTATGCGTCGTGCCTTAGAGTACTCCTCCATGTTTAATAAAATGGTTATCGACCATGCTGAAGACATTACATTGACTAAAAATGGTCATATGCATGAAGGCATCGTTTCCTATGAACTAGGTGTTATTGGTCGTCCTGCAGTAGCTGAAGATTTGGCTGTTGCTCGTGACATCTTGTTGTCTGAAATGACAGGTGGTCACATTCATATTGCTCACGTAAGTAGTAAAAATACTGTAGATATGGTCCGTCGTGCAAAAGCAAAAGGTCTTAATGTAACATGTGAAGTTACAAGCCAACATTTATCTTTCACAGATGAATATTTACGCGAATATAACCCAGCGTTCAAAATGGCTCCTCCAATTCGATCCGAAGATCATCGTCAAGCATTATTAGAAGGTTTGAAAGATGGCACAATCGATGCGATTATTACAGACCATGCACCACATGCGTATGAAGAAAAAGACCACGAGTTCTGCTGTGCTCCTAATGGTTTCAGTGGTCTCGAAACATCTTTAGCAGCGGTTATTACTAATGCATACGGTCCAGATAAACTTAGCATTGACCAAGTTGTGTACTATATGAGTACACGTCCAGCTGAATTAATGCGCCTTGATGCAGGTGTTCTTGAGGTTGGTAAACCAGCAGATATTACTGTATTCTCAACAACTGAAGAGTGGACAGTAGATCGCAATAAATTCTATACAAAAGGCAAAGTCAGCCCATTTGATGGTATGACTGTTACAGGTAAGGCCAAACTCACAGTAGTTGATGGCAAAGTAGTTATGAAGGAGGGCGTAGTCTTATAATGAAAGGCAAGTTAGTTCTTGAAGATGGTTCCGTGTTTGAAGGTTCCTTATTAGGTGGCGCTCCTACATTAGGGGAAGTTGTATTTAACACAGGTATGACAGGGTATCAAGAAATCTTGACTGACCCGTCCTATGCGGATCAAATTATTACATTAACATATCCTTTGATTGGTAATTATGGTACATTGAATGCTATTACTCAAGGTCCTAAACCATATTGTAAAGGATTTATCGTAGGCGAACTGTGTGATTTCCCATCTAACTGGCAAAATGAAGGTCTATTTAGTGAGTATCTTCGTTTACACGGCATCCCTTGCCTTTATGATGTAGACACACGTGCTATTACACGTGTTCTTCGTAACCATGGTGTAATGAAAGGCGTACTTGTACGTTCTGATTACCCTATGGAAGATATTCAAAAATTATTTAAACAAGACTTGCCAACAGATCAAGTTATGCGTGTAACTACAAAATGGCAAGGTATGCGTGGCGATAAAAATGCTGAGTTCCATGTAGCTGTAATGGACTATGGTGTAAAGGAAAATATCCTTCGCTCTTTAGAAGCAGCTGGTTGCCGTCTTACAGTATTCCCTGCAGATGCTAAAGCTGAAGATGTGTTAGCAGCAAATCCAGATGGTGTATTCTTATCCAATGGCCCTGGAGACCCTCAAGATCTTGGCTATGCCGTAGAAGAGGTAAAGAAATTGTTCGGCAAAAAACCAATCTTCGGCATTTGCATGGGTCATCAAGTATTGGCGCAAGCTTATGGTGGTACAACATTTAAATTGAAGTTTGGTCACCGTGGCTCTAACCATCCAGTACAAGATTTACGTACAGGCCGTGTATATATTACCTCTCAAAACCATGGCTATGCAGTAGATGATACTTCCTTGCCAGACTTTGTAGAAATTACACATCGCAGTGTAAATGATGGTACTGTGGAAGGTATGCGCCATAAAGAATTGCCTATTTTCTCTGTACAATATCATCCAGAAGCGTCCCCAGGACCTACTGATAATCTATATTTATTTGACGAATTTGAAGACTTAATGAGAAAGGGAAAATAATATGACCACAGAAGCAAAAAAAGTACTTGTAATTGGTTCTGGTCCAATTATTATCGGCCAAGCTGCAGAGTTTGACTATGCTGGTACACAAGCATGCCGTTCCCTTCGTGAAGAAGGTTATAAAGTAGTATTGGTTAACTCTAATCCTGCTACCATTATGACTGATACAGATATTGCTGATCGCGTATATGTAGAACCGATTAGTCTTGAATTCGTAACAGAAGTAATTAAAAAAGAACGCCCTTGGGGCTTGTTGGCTACATTAGGTGGTCAAGTAGGTCTTAACATGGCCGTACAATTGTCTGAAGCTGGCGTGTTAGAAGAATATGGTGTAAAACTTCTAGGTACAACTCTTGAAGCTATTAAACAAGCCGAAGACCGTGAGCTATTTAAAGAAGCGATGAAGGAAATCAATCAACCAGTTCCTGAATCCGATATCTTTAACGATCTTGAAGAAGCTGTAGCGTTTGCTAATCGCATTGGTTATCCTATCATCATTCGTCCTGCCTATACATTGGGCGGTACTGGTGGCGGTATTGCGCATAACGAAGATGAAATGTATGAAATCACACGCCGTGGTTTGAAACTTTCACCAATTCACCAAATCCTAGCAGAACGTTCTGTAGCAGGTTGGAAAGAAATCGAATACGAAGTAATGCGCGATAGTGCAGACAACTGTATCATCGTATGTAACATGGAAAATATCGACCCTGTAGGCGTACATACTGGTGACTCCATCGTTGTGGCACCTAGCCAAACATTGAACGATATTCAATACCAAATGCTTCGTACTGCATCTGTAGAAATCATTCGTTATTTGAAAATCGAAGGTGGTTGTAACGTACAATACGCCTTGAATCCAAATAGCAACGAATATATCGTTATCGAAGTAAACCCTCGTGTATCCCGTTCCTCTGCATTAGCATCTAAAGCAACTGGCTATCCAATTGCGAAGGTAGCTGCAAAAATTGCAGTAGGCATGACATTGGATCAAATTACAAATGCTGTAACAGGCGAAACAAAAGCATGCTTCGAACCTACACTTGACTATGTAGTAACTAAGTTCCCACGTTGGCCATTTGAAAAATTCAATTTGGCAGATCGCACATTGGGTACTCAAATGAAGGCTACTGGCGAAGTTATGGCTATCGACCGCTCCTTGGAAGGCTCCTTACTTAAAGCAATTCGTTCCTTGGAAATTGGTTTAGACCATATTGAGCTTAAGAAAATCTCTCATGAGTCCATGGAACAATTGATTGAACGTTTACATTTAGTAGATGATGAACGTATCTATGTTGTAGCAGAAGCACTTCGCAAGGGCATTAGTGTAGAGAAAATTCATTACATTACAAAAATTGATACATTCTTTATTGAGAAAATCAAAAACATTGTTAATGTAGAAAAAGCTTTAGTTGAACATGGTTTAACAGAAGAAGTACTGCGTAAAGCAAAACGTTATTCCTTCACTGATTCTGTTATCGCTCGTTATGCTAATACAACTGTAGAAGATGTTCGTGCAAAACGTAAAGAATGGAACATTCTTCCAACATATAAATATGTAGATACATGTGCTGCTGAATTCGAATCTAAAACACCGTACTACTACAGTGCTTATGCACAAGAAGACGAAGTTAAACCACTAGGTGAAAAATCCGTTGTAGTATTGGGTTCCGGTCCAATTCGTATCGGTCAAGGCGTAGAGTTCGACTACTGCTCTGTACATTCCTCTTGGGCACTTCGTAAAGTGGGTTACCAATCTATTATGATCAATAATAACCCAGAAACAGTGTCTACTGACTTTGATATTTCTGATTCCTTGTACTTCGAACCATTAACAGTGGACGATGTAATGGAAATCATTGATAAAGAAAAACCAGCTGGCGTTATTGCTCAATTTGGTGGTCAAACAGCTATCAACTTGGCGGGTCCATTAGCTAAGCGTGGTGTCAAAATCCTAGGTACATCCGTAGATAGCATCGATATGGCAGAAGACCGCGAACGCTTTGATGAATTGTTGGCAAAACTTGGTATTCCACGTCCAGTAGGTGCTCTTGTAACTTCTGATGAAGAAGCACAAGCAGCAGCTAAAAACTTGAAATATCCATTAATCGTTCGTCCTTCTTATGTATTGGGCGGTCGTGCTATGGAAATCGTATACAACGATAAAGAACTCGATGTATACATGAAGGAAGCTGTAGTTGCATCTAAGGAACATCCTGTTCTTATCGACCGTTACATGGTTGGTATGGAGGTAGAGGTTGACGCTATTTCCGATGGTACTGACGTATGTATTCCTGGTATTATGGAACAAATCGAACGCGCCGGTGTTCACTCTGGTGACTCCATGGCTGTTTATCCTGCTCAACATTTGAGCCAAGAATTGATTGATCAAATTGTAGACTATACACGCCGTATTGCGGTAGGCCTTAATGTTAAAGGTGTACTTAACATCCAATATATCGTGGCTGATGGTGAACTTAACGTAATTGAAGTTAACCCTCGTTCTAGCCGTACTGTACCATTCATTTCTAAGGTTACAGGCATTAATATGGTAGAATGTGCAACACGCATTGCTCTTGGTGAAAGCTTAAAAGATTTGGGCTTGCCACTTGGTCTTGTACCTAACAAACCATATGTAGCTGTAAAAGCACCTGTATTCTCCTTCTCCAAAATGGGCCTTGTAGAAATTGCTCTTGGACCTGAAATGAAATCTACTGGTGAAGTTATGGGTATTGGTCGCACATATTCTGAAGCTTTGTTTAAAGCAATCAATGGCGCTAACATGCGTATCCCAGAAGATGGTACAATTCTTATGACTGTTGCAGATCGCGATAAAGAGGAAGCGAGTCAATTAGCAAAAGGCTTTATTGAATTGGGCTATCACATTGAAGCAACTGGTGGTACTGGTAAATACTTCAAAGAACATGGCGTTGACTGCAAGGTAGTTAACAAAATTTCTGAAGGTGATGACAACTGTGCTGACCATATTCGTCAAGATAAAATCGATCTTGTACTAAATACATTGACTGCAGGTAAACGCCCTGAACGTGAAGGCTTCCAATTGCGTCGTCTCGCTGTAGAAATGGGTACACCATGCTTAACAAGTCTTGATACAGCTCGCGAAGTATTGCGCGTTGTAGCTAATCGTAAAGATGATGCTAACTACAATGTAGAAGCATTACAAGATTTTGAATTGGAGTAAAACCATGAGTGGCTATGTAGAACAGGGCGAAGTCGTTCGCAATGAGCAAATAGGCTCTGATGTGTGGATTATGGATATTCACGCACCAAAACAAGCAGCAGAAGTAAAGGTAGGACAGTTTTGTAATGTTCGCGTAACGGACTCTACGGCGCCATTATTGCGTCGCCCTATTAGCTATGCTGGATTCGATGCACAAAAGGGTATAATTACCCTTTTGTATCGCGTCGTAGGTAAGGGGACTGAAATTATGACACGTCTCGTACCTGGCGATACACTAGATTGTTTAGGACCTTTAGGTGAACCATTTGTAACATCTAAGAATATGCTTCTCGTTGGCGGTGGCGTTGGTATTGCACCAATGCTATGTATCGCATCCCATTTGAAAGAAGGGGAAGAGGCACAAGTTATTCTTGGTTTTAGAAATGAAAGCGAAACCTTCTGGGCAGATCTATTCAAAAATACGCCTGTTAAAGTACACATCACGACTGATGATGGTAGCGTAGGTACAAAAGGTTTCCCTACAGCAATCATGCCTGAGTTGATTAATGGCAATACTTTCACATCTGTTATGACTTGCGGTCCTACACCGATGATGAAAGGTGTGGCACAAGTAGCTAAAGATCTCAACGTTCCTTGCCAAGTATCTCTTGAAGAACGTATGGGCTGTGGCACTGGTGGTTGTTTAGGTTGTGCTTGTGATGGTGCAGGTGGCAAACGTTACAAAGTTTGTAAAGATGGTCCTGTATTCCCAGCTGAGGAGGTGTTCTTTTAATGAGTGAACGCGATTTAAATAACACCGTTACGCCTAATCCAAAGCTTGCTGTTGATTACTGCGGTATTAAGATGAAAAATCCTATTATCGCTGCATCTGGTACCTTTGGTAATGGTCCTGAGTATGCTGGTTATTTAGACCTTAGCAATGAGGTAGGTGCTATTTCCGTAAAAGGTTTAACACCTAAAGGTCGTCACGGCAATCCTGGAACTCGTATTGCAGAAACACCGTCTGGTGTTTTAAACTGTATTGGCCTTGAAAATCCTGGGGCAGAACATTTTGTTACAGATATTTTGCCAGACCTCAAGAAATATGATGTACCATTGCTAGCAAATATGTCTGCTGGTACGGTAGAGGAATTTGCGTGGATGGCAGAAACACTATCTGTAGATGGTATTGCAGGCCTTGAAGTTAATGTATCTTGCCCAAATGTAGAATGTGAAGGCATGGCTTTTGGTATAGATCCAAAGGTAGTAGAACAGGTAACAAAAGCGGTTCGTAAAGTAACAGATAAGCCCGTTATTGTAAAACTTTCACCAAATGTTACGGATATTGTGGAAATCGCAAAGGCTGTAGAAGCTGGTGGCGGTGACGGGGTCAGTCTCATTAATACCATTCTTGGCATGGCTATCGATATCCATCGTCGTAAACCTGTATTGGGTAATATTTATGGTGGTTTATCTGGGCCAGCTGTTAAACCGGTTGCACTTCGCATGGTGCACCAAGTGTATAAAGGTGTCAATATTCCTATTATGGGCCTTGGTGGCATTATGACAGGCACTGATGCTATTGAATTTATGATGGCTGGTGCACAAGCAGTCCAAGTTGGGGTTGCTACAATGGTAGATCCAACGGCGATTTCTCGTATTGCTCGTGAAATGGGCGATTATGTGGAACAATATAATCTAAACAGTATTACTGATATAGTAGGTGCTGTGCATCAAGGGTAGTAATAGTTTGTATCTAGTAAATGTAACGACTAAAAGTTTACTTGTACGGATTAGATGGCTTACCATACATATTAAGATGACAAAGAAAAGACCTAGTACATAATGTACTAGGTCTTTTCTTATGTATTGTATTGGTATCTAATATAGGGTAGGTACCAATCGTAAAAACTGTTGATATCATAATAGTAATCATATGTAGAACTTTCATTATACATAAGCTTTATAGAAATCAATAAATTGCTGTGCTACCGGAGATAAAGCATGTCCTTTGAGGGTAATAAATGCTTTTTTGAAATCTCCAGAGAATTCTGGTAATTTAATGCGGGCCATTTTACGATGGTTAACAAGCTCTTTACCATCCATAGGAACTAAAGAGACAGTTCTACCAGAAGATGCCCATTCGATGGCAGAGCTCTTAGTTGTAGTGATGGCAACAGCATTCAGTTGATCCATGTCAGTTAAGCTAGACTGCATAATCATTCGCACAGATCCACCAGAGAGGGATAAAGGACACTTTTTTATATCATCCCACGTGATAGTATCATGTTCACGATCTATCCAGAATACATCACGGCGGAAAATAGCGTATAAATGTTCCTCTTGAGTAAGAAGGATATCAAATTTATCAGTGTCTACCATTTGAATGTTTGCAATTCCAAGCTCTGCATTACCATTAATAAGTTGATTGACCACATTCGTCATCAGTCCTTCGTAGATTTCGAAGTGAACTGATGGGTATTTCATGGAAAAGGCTGGTAAATATTGTTGTACGATTGGTGTGGAGCGCGATGCAGACGTAGCGATTCGCAATGTACCTTCAATACGTGAGTTCAACTGTTGTACTGCATTGTATGTTGATTCTTCAATGGAGCATAATTGTTGGGCTTTTTGATAAAAAATTTTGCCCGCATCAGTCAGTTGTAAGTTTGATCCTCGTTGGCCGCGCTTGATATTTATGAGTTGAGCTCCAAATTCAGCTTCTAAATACTTTAATTGTTTACTTAAAGCTGGTTGTGTAATATGAAGAATCTCTGCGGCCTGAGTCATATTGCCCGTTTGAACGAGGGTAATAAAATTGTGGTAGTAAGATGTATCCATAGAATCTCCCTATTATACACAAAATAAGATAAATAAAAATTATAACGAACTAAGTAACAGTAATTTCACATTTGATAAAATAGCGTATATACTATATTCATCAAGGAAAGAGAAAGAATAATGTGTTTGAAATAAACTTTCTATCCTTATCACAATTTTTAATATAATAATAGTGATTAAGAAAGTAGGTACTATCATGGGCGTAGTAAAAAGAACATTAAGTAAAGCAATTCGTAACTGGGAAGCACGTAGATTAATGACTGCACATAATACAGGTCTTAGTCGTAAAAAACAACTAGAACGCGTATGGCCTCATCCATTGACTAATGAAAAACGTCACGAACTAAGTCAAGGCATAAGTGGATTAGTCCATAGTGATAACTAATTAATGTGCTTGACAGTAAGATTATTGTTCTAGCGGTAGCACCACTTCAATAGAATCTAATATAGTACAAGTAGCAGCTCCATGACTCATGTCTTGGAGCTCTTTTTGTATGCGCTCTACATCAGTAGGAGGTACTAAGATAATAATATCTACATGTTCGCCAAAACTTGCTTCATAATGTAGTTTTTGATCTTGCACATATCTTTCTATAGCTCCATACATGGAATAGTCGATGGTAGCTTGCAACTGAGTTCGTGTTGTGTGTAGTTCTTTAGGGGAAAGACGTAAGGTTTCTGCAACGGAGTGTGAATATGCACGAATCAAACCACCTGCGCCTAGCTTAATACCTCCAAAATAGCGCGTTACTACGACAGCTACATTGGTAATACCTGTTTTTTTGAGTACTTCTAACATAGGTTTACCAGCGGTACCAGATGGTTCACCATTGTCAGAAGAGCGTTGTTGTTCTTGTTTTGGTCCTAATGCAAAGGCTGTACAATTATGGCGTGCATCCCAAAATTCTTTGTTGATACGGCCAATAAAAGCCTGCGCTTCCTCTTCTGTAGAACAAGGGCATATAGTTGTGATAAAACGTGACTTCTCAACAACATATTCATGGCGAAATTCCTTCGCTACTGTAGTAAATTCTACTATAGGGCTTATTGATTCACACATATATTCACCTCCTTTGGAATCAACGTTTATGTTTATTCATCATCACTTTATTATAATCTATTTATGAATGTTGTGTATAGGTGGGGAGATGTTAAATCCCCTATAAAAAAGGAATAGTCCTCTAGATTTAGTAGGATATTGACGTAATGAGAATTTATGTTATTATGGAATAAACACGTGTGAATGCATACTCATGTAAATGTGTTTATATAATAAACTATACGTGTTTATAAAATAATCTATTACCGATGTATGATATGTCTACTATGAGTTTCTGACTTATATAGATATATAGAAGCATATATTTTTGAAAATTCTAGTAGAAAGAAGTGATATGATGAGTAAGAAGAAACAAGAGTTTGATATTACAGGCATGCATTGTGCTGCCTGTGTAAAGCGTGTTGAAAACGTTGTTTCGAAGATTGATGGTGTAGAGTCTGTAAAGGTTAATCTACTCACTCGTAAAGGCAGCGTTGAATACAAAGACGATTCTAATGTAGAATCACAACAAGTTATTGATGCCATTACAAATATTGGTTTCGGTGCTACAGAGGCAGATGAAACGAAGCAAGAAATAGAAAAGGTTAATTTAAAACCTCATATTACGCGTCTTATCATTGCTGCTTGTATGGCCGTACCGATGATGATTAACATGACATTACATCGTTTTGGCAGTCAAGCCTTGCCAGTATGGGTAGAGTTCATTCTTGCTACCATTGCTCAGTTCGGCCCTGGCCTTATGTTCTATAAGAGTGCGTGGAGTGCGGTGAAGAATGGTGCCCTTACCATGGATGTTCTCGTTGTAATGGGTACGACTGTTGCTTATCTATTCAGTATTTATAATTGGCAGTTCCATCCAGAACTTGGGCCTCATGGCATTTACTTTGAAACCTCAGCTTGGCTCATTACATTCATTCTTCTTGGCAAACTTTTAGAAGAAATTGCGAAGGGTCGTACCTCTGAAGCACTTCAAAAATTGATTGCCTTGCAACCAGCAACGGCTCATGTATTGCGTGACGGTGAGTTCGTAGATATTCCTACATCTAAGGTTGTAGCAGGTGATATCTTACAAGTTCGTGCAGGCGAAAAAATTCCAGTAGATGGTACTATTACTGAAGGCTATTCTACTGTAGACGAAGCTATGCTTACTGGTGAAAGTTTGCCTGTAGAAAAACAAGTAGGCTCCGAGGTAATTGGGGCGACTATTAACTTGAGTGGTGCTTTCACAATGGAAGCAAAGCGTATTGGTTCCGAAACAATGCTGTCCCAAATCATCAAGGTTGTAGAAGAGGCACAAACCTCTAAAGCGAGCATTCAACGTATTGCTGATATCGTAGCACAATACTTTGTGCCTGCCGTTATTGGCCTCGCTGTATTGACTGGCCTTGTATGGTATTTTATTGTAGGCGATTCTGTTAATGTAGCTCTCATTAATGCTACAGCAGTGCTTGTTATCGCTTGTCCTTGTGCACTTGGTCTTGCTACACCAACATCTATCATGGTAGGCTCTGGCTTAGGTGCGGAGCATGGTGTTCTCATCAAGAGTGCAGAATATCTTGAAAAAGCTGGTAAACTCGATGCCATCGTTATGGATAAAACTGGCACTCTTACACAAGGTATTCTCGATGTAACGGCTTTCAAAAACTATAATGGTGATGAAAGTAGAAATATGTCCCTTATGATGGCCCTTGAAAGTGGTACATCGCATCCGATTGCAAAGGCCATGGTTTATTATGGCGAAGATCATGGTTATAAAGGTAAAGCTATAGAACTAGAAAGCTTTGGTGATGTGCCTGGTAAAGGTTTACAAGGTGCTTATCAAGGTGTATCTGTACAACTTGGTCATAGCCGTTGGATGACTGAATTAGGTTACGATTTAAGTGCCGTTCAAGACGATATTCTTCGTTTTGAAGAACAAGGTGCTTCCGTTTCTGTATTAGCTGTAGATGGTATAATCAGTGCTTTGTGGGCTGTAGAGGATGAATTGCGTCCAGAAACTATTGAGGTGGTAAAAGAATTACAGTCTCAAGGTATTGACGTATGGATGCTTACTGGTGATAATCGTCGTACTGCCCAATATATTGCTAAACAAGCAGGTATCACTCATGTAATTGCAGAAGTATTACCTCAAGATAAGGCTAGCAAGGTAAAAGAGTTGCAAGATAAAGGCCTTGTAGTGGGGATGGTTGGTGATGGTATCAACGATGCACCAGCTCTTGTAACTGCAGATATTGGTTTTGCTATCGGCAGTGGTACCGATATTGCTGTAGAAGCAGCAGATATTGTTCTTGTAAGAAATGATTTACACACACTAGTACAAGCAGTACGCCTCAGTCGTAAGACAATGACAAATATTAAACAAAATCTATTCTGGGCATTGATCTTTAACTGTATTGGTATTCCATTGGCTGCTATCGGTGCATTAAATCCTATGATCGCTGGTACAGCCATGGCCTTCAGCTCTGTAACCGTTGTGGGTAACTCTCTTCGTTTGAAACGAGCTAAGATTTAATTTAATTTGTATCTTATAACATATAATATTTGATAGAGTTGATTAAAGTTTATAAAGCACCTATACTATGGTATAGGTGCTTTATTTTAAATCTGGCTATATATTTAAATCCTATGAAATTAGTGTTTTTAGACAGAGTGAGATTTGTTATACTAAATATAGTTATTCAGCTAAAAGAGAGGAGCTAGATTATGAAATTAAAGACGCGCGATATTGTATATATCGGATTTATTGCTGCCTTATGTGCAGTAGCAACAACGATTCGCATCGAAATACCGGGTGGGGCCATGGTTCACTTAGGATCTGCCGCATTATTTACATCATCCATTCTTTTTGGCGGTTTATATGGTGGTTTAGGTGCGGCTATTGGTTCCGCATTATTTGACCTCTTTGGTGGACATACGCAATACATTGTATTCTCTTTCTTTATTAAAGGTATTGCAGGCCTTATTGTAGGTGGTATGACAGCAGGTTACTTGCCACCATCCATTACAAAGCCGACAGCATCCTTTACACGTATTTTGATTGCTCTTATTATTGGTACAATTTGGACTGCATTTGGCTATTTCTTAGCATGGTGGTTTGTTCTTGAAAGTGCCGCTGTTGCAGCTAGCAAAATTCAATACTCCTTGATTACCAGTGCTGCAGGTATTGTGGTGGCTATCGTATTGACACCTAAATTGCAATCTGTAGTTCGTAGATTATTTACAAAGAACTAAATATATTAACTAATAATCCAAAATTGATCATTAGGCATAAATAAAAGAGTCTCCCGTAACTTATCTATTCCAGTTATGGGAGACTCTTTTATTTATTATATTAGATTATGTAGTTACTATTCTTACCTAGAAATTACAGAGATCATTTAAATTTTCTGCCATTGTAGGATGTGTGAAGATTTGATTTTTGAAATATGTATATGGAATGTTGTTATCCATAGCCATTTTAATGAGGTTAATCAACTCTTCAGCACCTTGAGAATAAAGTGTAGCACCGAGAATTAAATTGTTTTCTGCATCTACAACGATTTTAAAAGCACCTTTTAAATAGTCATTTACATGAGCTCTTGGCATGGTAGCTACGAGCATTTCTTTAGTTTTAACTGTATATCCTTTGTTGATAGCATCTTCTTCTGTAAGACCTACACGAGCGAGTGGAGGTGTTAAGAATGTTGTATAAGGAATATTTTTGCGATCTTTTAATGTGTATTGACTATTTCCTGTAAGTGCACCAAATACAATGCGGAAGTCATCGAGAGAAATGTAGGTAAATTGAGGACCACCGTTTACATCGCCTACTGCATATACGCCAGGAACGGAGCTTTCACACGTATCATTCACTACGATAGCGCCGCGTTCGTTAGTGGTAATATCAGTATTTTCTAAACCGATGTTAGCTGTATTTGGTTTGCGACCTGTAGCATATAAAACAGCATCAAACGTATAGTTTTGTCCATTTGCAGTAATAACAGGTTTGTTGCCATCATTAGATACAGAGTTTAATGTTACATCGTTAAGAATAGTAATACCTTGCTCAGTCAAGTATTCGTTAGCTAATTCTTGTACGATCGGCTCCTCCCGTTTTAAAATACCAGATTCAATATTAAATACTGTTACCTTTGTACCTAGTTTAGCGTATAAGCTAGCAAATTCAAGGCCGATAGGACCAGCACCGATAACGCCTAGTGTACTTGGTTGAGGCGATAATTGTTGAATTTCTGTGCTATTATAGAAGCTTGTTGCTGTGTCGATGCCATCAATGTTAGGCTTAATCGCTACAGCACCAGTGTTAATAATAATTGTTTCACCACATAAGATGATTTTATCTTCCCCAGCTGTAACGGCGATTTCTTTATTACTAATGAATTCACCATGTCCAGTATATACATCGACATGTTCATTGGTATCTAACATACCGAAGTTTTTGTTGCGTAAACGAGAGGTAACTACTTCGCGTTGGTTTAATACTTGATCGTAAGATAAGCCTTTTGATGCGGCTACAATCATCGTTTTAGTTGGGATACATGCAATATTAATACATGTGCCACCATACATAAGTGGGTTTTCTTCAATCATAGCTACAGATTTACCCATAGAGCCAAATTTAGCAGCTAATGTTTTACCGGCTTTGCCGAAACCTAGGACGATAAGGTCATATTGTTTGGTATTCATAAAATACCTCCTGTCTTTATATTGAAAATATTAGATATCTATATTATAGCACTTTATTATAGATATAAAAGTAAAAAATAAAATTTATTATCATTAAAGTAATTATCTTAGAACATAAAAGTAGTTGAGTACAAGACTATAATTGTGTGTTAAGTATTTCTACTTGACACATCTTTTTTTATACTGTACCATATGTAAAGTAATATGACTTGACAGTGATGGAGGTGGCGAAATGGAAGAACGAGTACTTATAAGTTTGCTCTTGGATTTCTATGGGCCACTATTGACGGACAAGCAACGGATGTCCTTACAACTTCATCACGAAGATGATATGTCCCTTGGTGAGATTGCTGAGGAATTAGGCGTATCACGACAGGCTGTATACGATAACTTACAGCGTGCTCGACACATTTTAAACGATTACGAATCAAAATTGCACTTGGTAGAACAATATGAACAACGTGAAGGTTTGCTTTCACAGTTGAAAGAGAACTTGCCTGAAGAGGTGTTAGCTGAAACCAAGGTACAAAAAGTATTGGCGCAAATGGAGGGATATTATGGCATTTGATAGCTTGTCAGAAAAACTGCAAGAAGCCTTTCAATCCTTGAAAGGGAAAGGCAAAATTACAGAAGATGATGTCAATCTTGCGTTGCGTCAAGTACGTACAGCACTATTAGAAGCGGACGTTAACTTTATGGTTGCGAAGGACTTTGTGAAGTCCATTAAGGAAAAGGCCCTCGGTGAAGAGGTATTCGGTTCTTTAAATCCAGCACAAACGGTTATTAAAATCGTAAATGATGAGTTGACAGCCTTATTGGGTGGTACACAAAGTCGCATCATGATTTCCAGCAAGCCACCAACAATTATTATGCTTGTTGGTTTACAAGGTGCTGGTAAGACTACAACAGCTGGTAAATTGGCAGTATACCTTCGCAAACAAGGTAAACATCCAATGCTCGTAGCTGCCGACGTATATCGTCCAGCTGCGATTACTCAATTGCAAGTTGTAGGTAAGCAAATCGACATTCCTGTATTTGCTGATGAAACACCTGGCGCTAATCCAGTAGACATTGCGCGCCGCGCCGTAGAGCAAAGCACGCATATGTTGAAAGATGTTGTTATCATCGATACAGCTGGTCGCTTGGCTATTGACGAAGTTCTCATGGACGAGTTAGCCAACATCAAAGCAGCTGTTCGACCTCATGAAATTTTACTCGTTGTAGACTCCATGATTGGTCAAGATGCGGTAACAACAGCACAAACATTTAATGAAAAATTAGGCGTTGATGGTGTTATCCTTACTAAACTCGATGGTGATGCGCGCGGTGGTGCGGCGTTATCCATCAAAGCTGTAACAGGTTTGCCAATCAAGTTCACTGGTGTGAGCGAAAAAATGGATGGTTTCGATGTATTCTATCCAGACCGTATGGCTTCTCGTATTCTCGATTTGGGCGATTTCAAAACATTGATCGAAAATGTTCAAGGCGCTATCGACGAAGAAGAAGCTCGTGAAATGGCTAAGAAAATGGCGAAAAACAATTTCACCTTGGATGACTTCTTGAAACAGATGAATCAAGTGAGAAAGTTAGGGCCATTACAAAATATTATTGGTATGTTGCCAGGTATGGGTCAAATTAAGGATCAATTAAAAGACCTTGATTTGAATAGTAAAGAGGTGCGCCGCATCGAGGCCATCATTACATCCATGACGGCAGCAGAGCGAGAAAATCCAAATATTCTTAATGGTTCTCGCCGCAAGCGTATTGCAATGGGGTCTGGTACGCAAGTGCAAGACGTTAATCGCTTGTTGAAACAATTTGAAGAAGCGCGGAAGATGATGAAGCGCATGCAAGGTTTACGTGGCGGTAAGGGCGGCTTCCCAGGAATGCCTAAATTACCGTTTATGTAATACATGGGCAGGGGCGCTGAACCTGTCCACCTATATCAGTATAAGGAGGTGAATTTCATATGTTAAAAATTCGTTTGACTCGTTTAGGTGCTAAAAAAGCTCCTTTCTACCGTATCGTTGTTGCTGACTCACGTGCTCCACGTGAAGGTCGTCCTGTTGACACTATTGGTCAATATGATGCTACTAAACAACCAGCTATCGTTAATGTAGACGAAGAAAAAGCTTTGGCTTGGTTAGCTAAAGGTGCTCAGCCTACTGACACTGTTCGCTCCTTGTTCAAAAAACAAGGCGTTATGCAAAAATTTGCTGACGCTAAAAAGTAATTAATAGAGAGGCATACTGTGATGATAGAATTAATTTCATTAATTGCGAAATCATTAGTGAAGCAGCCTGATGCCGTATCTGTTACCATGGTCCAAAAGGGGAATATGGAGGTTTACGAACTTCACGTAGCCCCAGAGGATATGGGCAAAGTCATCGGAAAGCAAGGACGAATTGCGAAAGCGATTCGCGCTGTGGTGAAAGCGGCGGCTATTAAAGAGAACAAAAAGATATCTGTCGATATTGTCTAAAAGGGAGTATTCCAATGGAAGAAATGACATTACGTGTCCCTGTAGCAGTAAAAGCAAAAGTAACAGAAGACTTGAAAGCGAAAATTGTATCCGATCTTGAAACTCGCCTTGATATGGTGAATAAAGATTTGGAAGCAATTGAGTTCCAAGCTCAACGTATTTTGGCTGATGCGGCTAAAGTTGATGCTACAAGTCTTACTGCGATTCGTCAACAAATCGACGAAGAGAAAAATAAACGCTTGGCTTTCAAAGAAGAAGTAACAGCTAAATTGAAAGATGCTCAAGAATTGTCTTTGGGAACTGAAATTCCTCAAGGCACATTAGAGCAAACAGTTACCGTTAAAATCGGGGATGATTTGGATGCCATGATGGGCGCTGAAATCCTATTAGAAGACGGTAAAATCGTTGCGTTTCGTCAATAATGAAGCATAACGATTTCATCACAATAGGTGTTATCATCGCCCCGCACGGCGTGCGGGGTGATCTTCGTATTATGCCTAGAACCGATTTTCCAGAACGGTTCATGCATATGGATGCCTGTTACATCGATGGTAAAGAATACCACGTTGCATCCGCACGATTTCATAAACAATTTGTACTAGCATCCTTTAAGGAAATCCCTGGTCGCAACGCGGCTGAATTATTCGCTAAGAAAGAGATTCAAGTACGTCGTGAAGATTTGGTAGAATTACCAGAAGGTCGCTACTACATCTTTGATATCATTGGTCTTGAAGTACAAGATACAAAGGGGAATGTGCTTGGCACAGTGACTGATGTATTGCAACCTGGTGCTAATGATGTTTATGTGGTTTCCAAAGATGGGGAACCAGATCAATTATTTGCAGCCATTGAAGAGGTCGTTAAAGACATCGATGTGGAAAATAAATTAATGATCGTAGATCCGCCTGAATGGATATAATCCTTTAGGCGGTTTTATTTTATCTACATATAGGTATATTATGGTAAAAGTTATATAATATAGCTATATATAGATAATGCTAATGAGTTTATGTGAGTTAATAAGTGTAGGGGACGGTCTATGCGTATCGATATCGTATCTTTATTTCCTGAGTTTTTTGATGCCTTTTTTAGTCATTCCATCATAAAACGGGCTATCGAAGCGGAACGATTGTCTATGGGTGTAACTAACCCTCGAGATTTTAGTCACAATAAACATGGTCAAGTTGATGATACGCCTTATGGTGGTGGGGCTGGTATGCTCATGATGGCACCTCCCATTTTTGAAGCGGTGGAATCTGTTATTGCTCAATATGACAATACTCTTAACAGTACCTATACTACCGATGAGATGTGTGATGAAATGAGTCTTATTGGTAATCCCAGTGAAAGTATACGACGTCGAATTATTTTCATGGGACCTACAGGCCAGCCTTTCACACAGGAGAAGGCTCGTGAACTAGCTATGTACGATCAAATAGTCCTCATTTGTGGCCATTATGAAGGTGTTGACTACCGTGTAGAAGAACATTTAGTAGATGAAACGATTTCTATTGGTGATTATGTATTAACTGGTGGCGAGTTGCCAGCTATGGTTGTAGCCGATGCAGTAGCGCGCATGATCCCCGGCGTACTAGGCGCGGCGAGTGGGGCACAGGAGGATTCTTTTTATGAACCTCTGTTAGAATGCCCTCAATATACAAAGCCCCCTGAATTTAGAGGCTGGACTGTACCAGATGTATTGAGAAGTGGTCATCATAAAAATATTGCTACTTGGCGTCAAAAAGAAGCACTTAAAAGAACTCGGTTGTTACGTCCAGATTTATTGGAACGTCCATTAACAAAAGAAGAGATTAAGCTTTTAAAAGAGATAGTTGAGGAAGAGTCTGTAAGACTTAAAGGTGAAGAATGAAAGCGTTAGTATTAGGCGCCACTGGTGCAGTCGGTAGTCATATTGTAGACACGTTAATTGATAATCATGAGATTCAAGACATTCATGTATTTGTACGTCGTCCAGTAACATATACATCTCCAAAGGTAACAGTTCATATTGTTAATTTTGATGAACCTCGTGAATGGGCACACTTAGTGACAGGGGATATTTTATTCTCTGCTATGGGTACAAACCGTAAACAAGCGGGCTCTAAAGAAGCACAATGGACCGTAGATTATACGTATCAGTATGAAATGGCGCGCATTGCAGCTCAAAATGGTGTGAAAAAATATGGTTTAGTATCCTCTTTGGGCGCAAATCCAAAATCTCCATTCTTCTATATGTCCATGAAAGGACAATTAGAAGAGGTTATTTTAGAGTTGCCTTTTGAAGCGATTGTTATTGCTCGTCCAGCTACATTGATTCGAGAAGAACCTAAATTGGTAGAGCGTATTAGCTGTGCTGTATTTGGGGTCATCAATAAAGCACATATATTAATGAGTCAAGAGCCTGTAAAAACTACTGATGTTGCTAAGGTGCTTGTAACAGCTACTATAGGGCAACAATATGGTATTTCTATTATTGAAAATGAAACGATTCATGAACGTGTAGGTTATTTTAAAGCTTAATTTCATTAAATCCCGTTTAGGAGAGGGAGTAGTATAGACACATATATTGGTTATTGCTACTCTAACGAGGTTGTTTATGGAGTTTAATTGTTACGATGTCCTTGAGGTTCAGGGCAGCCGTTATGTAATAACAGAAAAAATTAAATATAATGAGATTATTCCAAAAGCTGATCAGGAACAAGCCTATAAGGCTAAGCCGTCTATGCAAAAGTCTCCTGGTGATTATTGGCATGAATATGGCCTAGAGGCTGTCGAAGGAATTGATAAAATATGGGTTACCATTGAGTACAATGATAATGAATGGTGTACTGTATCTAGAACATCCTATCGTAAGCGTGCACCGAAAGGTTTTACATTACATCAAATCGGTTTGGAAAAGGTGGTAGATGTAGATGGTGATAGTGGTGCGTCCGTAGGTGATCGAGCTGGGTATAAGGAATATCAATTGCCCTGTGAAGGGGGCGCTAGCGTATTCTTTGAAGAAAACTGGTTCAAAGGGGAGAAAATGTTTGCCGAAGGGGCGCGAGTCCCTTTGGTGAATATTCGTCTCTGTAATGATGCGGCAGCAGACGCTATTCGTAAAAAGAAACGTAAAGAACGTTTGAAAAAACGATTAGAAGGAATTGCCATAGCTCTTGGATGCGGCGCATTATTTTTAACGTGCCTTGTTAGTTGGGATTCTGACCTTTCTTGGCATGGTATACGAGGTACCTTTGGCTTCCCTTATACTGCAAAGGAGCATATGCATGATACATCCGTCTATTATACTAAGGCGGATTCAGATAATGAGTATGTATATACTTCTAGTTTAGATCCTGTGAGTACAGCCTTAGATTTAATCGAAGCTTTGGACGGAGATATTAAAAATGAAGGCGAGAGCTTACAAGAAGGTCGTGAAGTCATTGTATTCTATGATGCTAAGTCTGCCTATATTATTACTAACGTAGATGGCCAAACCCGCGTTAAGGTATGTGAACCAGGAAAGTTGACGCCAGAGGAACAGGAGCTCATTAATAGTACAATGCGAAAGACACATGTACTTGATTCCTATGCCTATATGGTTCGCTATAAAGATAGCGGGGGACGCGATAAATTCCTTAAGGTAGACAATCTTAATGAAGCCGACAAGGCTTATATGTTTAACCGTTGACTATGAATATAAAGGGACAATAGTAGGAGGTTTATCATGATTTTTATTCCTGATGTATTATTGACGATTTTTTATGCTTGTTTTGGAATTTTCTTAATGTTAACTGCGAACACTGTTATTGATTTCTTTGTACCTGGTAAATTTAGTGAAGAAATTAAACGTGGTAATTGTGCTGTAGCATGGCTATCTGCAGGTTCCTTTATCGGTATTGGTGAAATATTGCGTGCTGTTATTATGTCTCCAGTAGTTACTACAGCAGATACATCTTTATTGCACGGTGTAGTAGCAAGTATCGTATATGCTATTTTAGGGATTGTATTGTTTGTAACAGGCTATATGTTTATTAATTTATGGCATCGTAAATATAATTTATCTGAAGAGATTATGCGTGGTAATACAGCTGCGGGTATTCTCGTATTTGGTATCTTTGTAGGCCTTGCTCTCGTTGTTAGTGGTGCTGTGCACTAAGGGAGTGTCCTATGTATAAGCCAAGTAAGAAAACCATATACATAACGAGTGCCTTTGCCGCTGTGGCGGGCCTCGTTGGTGTGTATTCATACTGGAATGACATCGCTTATGCCGTATGTGATAAAATCTACCCGGAAGCAAATGATGGGGAAGTTCGATTAAAGGATAATCAAGGAAATCGCTATTCTTTATTAAATCATGGCGATGGTAAAGAAACAGCTTTATATGATGATAATCGGTCTGTTACATTTCACCGTGATACTACTGGGAATTTAGTATGGGATGCTGGTTTGGCCGGGCTTTTGCCTAGCATTGCAGCAGGTTATTATATTTTCCATGGCTTTAATCCACCTACAGCACATATGGATGGACGGACCATGACCTATCGCGTAGCGGCTCCATTAAAACCGTATGAGGAGCCTTCTGTTTATACAGCATCAGGTTCAAATGTGCGTACTTCTTTGGGGCGTCGTACTTATCAAGACTATGAGAAGCGAAGAAGTCAAAAAGCCTCTTCTATAGGTCAAAAGTCGGGCTTTGGTAGTGCTGGTTCACGGTCTGGTGGCTCGTGATGGGAGGCGATACTATGCTATCCTATATTGATGAGTTAGATCGGGGCATACTACCTTTTGTAGAGTATGAAGGATATGATGATCGATATCCAACGCTTTCAGTACAATCTTTTCCTGCTGAGTTTTACGATGAAATACGACATGCATCTCGTATGTTATTCCAAATATTTTATAAGGCTACTAAGGTCTTTCAGCAGGCACCTGATGAGTTTGCCCTCAATATGGATATGCCGGAAAATCTGATTCCTTATCTTCACCGAGGAAATCCGTTAGGCCTACCAACGTGGCTATCGCGCTTTGATTTTGTTCTCGATACACAGGGGCGATTGCGCATGGTAGAAATTAATGCGGATACCCCCTGTTTTTTGATTGAAAGCTATTATGCTAATGAGGTAGGCGCCCGTTATTTTGATAAAGCGCATCCTAATGCAGGGGCTAGGGACGAGCTAGAACGTTTTTTGAAACGTGTTTATGAACGTACCTCTCGGGATAATAGTAAATATACTACGGTAAAAAGTAGTGTAGCTAATCCATTTGTGTTTGCTTGCTTTCATGATTATTTAGAAGATTTAGGAACAACTAAGTTTTTAATGAATACGATGAAAACAGCTTGTCCTGAAGCGGATGTACGATTTTTATCATTTTATGACATGGTAATTGATGATGAAGGGATTCTACTTCCTGATGGCAGTCATGCATCAAACCTGTATCGTTTGCATCCGATGGAATTGTTAATCGATGAGACGACATCAACGGGAGAACCGTTAGGTGAAATGTTCTTAGATTTATATAATGAGGGGCGATTTAATTTATTTAATCCTCCAGAAGCGATCATTTTGCAAAATAAGTCATTTATGTCCTTGGTGTATGCCTTATACTTAACTAATCAATTTTTTACAGGTCCTGAGCGAGATATTATTGAACGTTATTTGACTCCGTCCTATTTTGAAAGTGATTTTCCTAACCTCGATGAAGGCCTTTATATTCAAAAGGAAATCTGGGGTCGGGAGGGACGCAATATACAAGTCGTAGAAAAACATGGCGATCAAGCAAAGGTCTTTATGGAAAAGTTTGTAGATAATTATGATGACATTGTTTGTCGTGATAGTAAAAAGGTTATGTACCAAGATTTTATTAAGCAAAAACGTTTTATTCATACTGTAGATAGTGGTACAAAAGAAGGATGCTTGACACTGTCTTGTTTTATGCTTGGCGACCAAGCCTCTGCTGTGGGAGCCCGTTTCTCTCCTGAAGAAATTGCTGGCACAGAAGCCTATTTTTTACCTTTAGTTATTGATTAAAAACTATGTAGAATGATTAACGGTACATAAATTATAGGGTTAGGAGCATAAAGTTATTAGGCTAGTATTACTATAGTTTCTATTTGTTGTTAGGTTATAGGAGATATAAGGCATTGGCTAATTTGTATATTGGACTTGTTCATTATCCGATTATGAACAAGCATAAAGAGGTCATTACGACGGCCATTACCAATTATGATATTCACGATATTGCACGGGCGTCTATTACCTATGATGTATCTAAATATTTTGTGATTCATAATATACCGGCTCAACGAGAATTAGCAGCTACCATTATGGAGCATTGGAAATCTGGCTTTGGTAGTACCTATAATCCGGACAGAAAAGATGCTTTCACAGGCGTTGAACTCGTTAATTCTATCGCTGTTGCGGTGCGTACTATCGAGAAACTGGAAGGGGTAAAACCTATCGTAGCAACTACCGATGCTAGAACTTATGATAATACAATTTCCTATGCACGGATGCGTGAACACCTTGAAAATGAAGGTCGCCCTGTGTTAGTATTATTTGGTACCGGTTATGGTATGACAAAAGAAACGATGGAAAGCTTTGACTATATTTTAGAACCTATATATGGCCATGGTGAATACAATCATTTATCTGTGCGTAGTGCTGTATCAATCATTCTTGATCGATTGCGGGGCGAAGCATGGTGGAATAAATAGGAGGCGTCTATGTCAGGACATTCAAAATGGGCAAATATTAAACATAAAAAAGGTAAAACCGATGCATTAAAAGCTAAATTGGCTACAAAAATCGGTCGTGAAATTACTGTTGCAGCACGCATGGGTGGTGCAGACCCAACAGGTAATATGCGTTTGAAATTGGCTTTGCAAAAAGCGCGTGAAAATAACATTCCTAAGGATAATATCCAACGTGCCATCGATAAAGGCGTTGGTGCTACGGATATGAACGCATACGAAGAAATCGTATATGAAGGTTATGGTCCAGCAGGTGTGGCTGTTACTGTAGAAGTTATGACGGATAATCGTAACCGTGCAGCAGCAGATGTGCGCCATGCATTCTCTAAACAAGGTGGTAACCTTGGTGAAAGCGGTTGTGTAGGCTGGATGTTTAAATCTAAAGGCGTATTCGTTATCGATAAAGAAGGTCATGACGAAGATGAATTGACTATGTTAGCTCTTGAAGCGGGCGCAGAAGACCTTAAGTCCGAAGACGATGTATTTGAAATTTATACTACTCCTGAAGATTATGATGCGGTAGAAGCAGCTCTTGCTGATGCGGGCATTGAAACAGAAGTAGCGAAAATCACAATGATTCCAGATACTACAATTGAATTGACTGGTGATGATGCTGTAAAAATGCAAAAAATGCTAGACGTATTGGATGATCTTGATGATGTACAAAATGTATATCATAACGGTATTTTGCCAGACGACGAAGAAGAATAATATTAAGGAGTACTCTGAGGGGTGCTCCTTTTTTATTGATTCATGAAATTTAGAGTTTTTGTAAATGTTAAGAATACTAATAGATTTCTTATAAATTTTATATTGAAATTCATGAACTTCGATGTGGTATTGTGCTATAATAAAATAGATTATGTAATGGAGGTAGGCGACAGCTTATCTCATTTTTAAACTAGGGGGTTGAGATGCGAATAATAGGTATTGACCCAGGCACGGCTATATGTGGATATGGCATTATTGACGTGAAGGGCAGCAAATTAACGCCAGTAGCCTATGGGGCTATTACAACTCCTAAGGAATTAACTGATTCACAACGGTTAGAAATTTTATTTAATGATCTAAGTGATATTCTAGAGGAATTTAAACCGGATAAGTTCGGCGTAGAGGAATTGTTCTTCAATCGCAATGTAACGACGGCGATTAAGGTTGGGCAAGCACGTGGAGTTATCTTGTTAGCAGCTGAACAACAGCGTATTCCTATTTATGAATATACACCGCTACAAATCAAGCAAGCTGTTACAGGATACGGTAAGGCTGATAAGAATCAGGTTATTTATATGACCATGAATATTTTGGGGATTCGTGAGAAAATTAAGCCCGATGATACGGCAGATGCATTAGCTGTTGCCATCTGTACGGCCCATAGTTCTCACAATGATAGATTGAAGAGGTTGGTATAATGATAGGGTATGTACGGGGCATCGTAACACATCTCTTTAAAGAGTCTTGTTACGTAGATGTACATGGCGTAGGGTATCGCGTTTATGTGCCGACCACTACGCGTCAACAATTGATTGAAGGTCATGAGGCAACGCTATTTACGTATTTGAATGTGCGGGAAGATGCAATGCAGCTCTATGGCTTTTGGACGGAAGAGGAGTATGAGTTGTTCATTTTACTCATTTCTGTTTCCGGTATAGGGCCTAAGGTGGGACTTGGCATTTTGTCTGGTATGACGCCGGAGGCTTTCAAATTAGCTGTTATTAATGGCCAAATACAGCAATTAACAAAATTACCTGGCATTGGGAAGAAATCTGCAGAGCGACTTGTTCTTGAATTAAAGGATAAGTTAGCGAAGATGACGCATATATCTGCAGAATCTCCAGCAGCTATACAGCCTATTGGCGTTGCTGCTAGTGGTGCTGCCGGAGAGGCCATTGAGGCTCTTGTGTCGCTAGGCTATTCAGAACGAGATGTGGCTGACATTGTAGAGTCTTTAGATGATGGTAAGCGCGATGTATCTGAGTTGATTAAAGTCAGCTTGATTGAGCTTGGGAAAGGACGATAAGGATGAACGAAGAAGTACGCCTTGTCGGAAATGGCGAGCACGAAGAAGATATGTGGCAATATAGTCTACGACCAAAGTTCTTTAATGAGTATGTAGGTCAAGAAGAGGCTAAAGGTAATCTAAATGTGTATATTCAGGCGGCTAAGCAACGTGGTGAAGCCTTAGATCACGTATTGCTCTATGGTCCACCAGGTCTTGGGAAGACTACTTTGGCAGGGATTATTGCGAATGAATTGGGTGTTAATTTTCGCATAACCTCTGGGCCTGCCATTGAAAAGTCTGGTGACTTGGCTGCCATCTTAACAAATTTAGATGACCACGATGTACTATTTATCGATGAAATTCATCGCTTGTCTCGTAGTGTAGAGGAAGTATTGTACTCTGCAATGGAGGACTATGCTATCGATATCATCATCGGTAAGGGCCCAAGCGCTCGAACGGTACGCATCGATTTGCCAAAGTTTACTTTGGTAGGTGCCACTACACGGGCCGGGGCTTTGGCGGCACCTTTAAGGGACCGCTTTGGTATTATTAACCGGTTGGAATATTATAAACAACCGGAATTAGAGTTTATTGTGACTCGGGCCGCAGAAATACTCAATATTGGTATTGAGCCAACTGGGGCTAGCGAAATTGCGCGTCGTTCAAGGGGGACGCCGCGAATCGCAAATCGTCTACTTAAACGGGTACGTGATTTTGCACAAGTTATTGGTGATGGGGTTATCACTCAAGACATTGCAGATGATGCGTTACAACGTTTATATATAGATAAAGAAGGACTTGATCGAATCGATCGACGTGTGTTGGAGTGTATTATTGAAAAGTATGATGGCGGTCCAGTAGGTATCGATACTATTGCGGCGGCTATCAGCGAAGAGAGAGATACCATCGAAGATGTGTATGAACCATATTTGATGCAATTAGGATTTTTAGGACGCACACCACGTGGGAGGGTGGCCACTAAACTTGCTTATGAGCATTTAGGTATTTCACAGACAGGGAAATAAAAATGAAAACGAAACGATTACAATTGATGATAATGGCAACGTTGTTTTTAGGTGTAAATATTGGCGGTGCTTCTGTTGCTCAAGGGGCAACATTGCAACATAAAAGTACAGTAGTAACTAAAAAGCCAATGCCGAAATCAACAGTATCTACAATAAATGTATCGAAAGTAAATTCGACTAAGAAGTCAACTTTTCGACCACTTGTAACTAAACCGGCTCCAAAGCCTGTGTCAAAAGTGTCGTCGAAGCCAGCTGCTAAACCTGCAGCATCTAGTGCTACAACGAAAGCTCAGAAAACAGTAGCTCCAAAACCTGTAGCAAAAACTACATCTACTGGTGTTAAGTCTACTGCATCTAAGGTTGTAAAAACATCTAATGCAAATAGCATTCAAGCTAATACGGCAGTTATTACGCGCAATAAGGTGGGTTCTGTAGTAACGCCTGCTACGGAGCGCATAGAGCATGTACCAAATGTACGTGTTCTATTAGGGAGCCGTAGCTCCGATGCTAAGGTGACATCTACTGCCAATATGGTTGTGTTAAATAGTAATAATGGTCAGGTTAGTACAATTAGCGCAAATCATGGTACCTCTGTTGGCATTCGAGGTGGTAAAATTGTTGTTAATGGCAAGGCCATTGATAGTGTAGTTACCTTAAAACCAGCTAATAGTGATGCGCCATTCTTGTTTGAAGGTAAAGGTTATCGCGGTGGACTTACATTACGTGCTAATAATGGTAAAATGATGGTCATCAACTCTGTACCTCTTGAAGACTATCTTTATGGCGTAGTTCCACAGGAAGTCGTTCCGTCTTGGCCTGCAGCAGCATTAGAAGCACAAGCTGTAGCAGCTCGCACTTATGCGCTTCATACAATGGAAGAAAACAAAGGGAAATTGTATGATGTGAGTACGTCCACAGATCATCAAGTCTATAATGGAGTTAGTGGTGAAACCCAGGCTACTACTAATGCGGTCAATAAGACAAAGGGTATGGTTATGCTATATAATCAACGCCCTATTAATGCCTTATTCCATTCTGATGGTGGTGGCTATACTGAGGATAGTGTTAATGTGTGGGGCAGTGATGTACCATATTTGAAAGGTGTAAAGGATTTTAGTACTGGCACATCTACATCAAATTGGACTGTTACAACTTCTCGCCAGGCTCTTGAAAGTAAGCTCAATGCAGCAAGTAAAGGTGTGGGTAAATTGAAGAGCATTCAATTGACTCCTCTTGGCAAGCCTGGTCAACAAACATCTGACCGAGGCGTGTCTGGTCGTATCAAAAGTGCTACTTTCATAGGCACCTCTGGGAAAACGACGGTAGATGGCGATTCCTTGCGTAGTATTTTAGGTTTAAAATCTACACTATTTGATTTTTATGTAAATCATAACCCTGCTAAAGACACGGGTAAGGCATATCATAACTTTACGGGCAATAATGATACTGTCTATATTAAAGGCCACGGTTGGGGACATGGTCTTGGTATGTCTCAATGGGGTGCTGCAGAGATGGCGAAACGTGCTACCCCAGGGGATACAAATTATTACCAAACTATTTTGCGTCACTACTATAGTGGCATTACATTAAAGAAAATGTACTAATAAGGATTACGATGAAAGTTACAGATTTTGATTATGAATTGCCAGAGGAACTAATTGCTCAACATCCTGTAGAACCTCGCGATACTGCAAGACTTTTAACCTTGGATAAGGTTACCGGTGAGATTGCACATAAAGAGCATTTTTACGATTTGCTAGATGAACTTCATGAAGGGGATGTGCTTGTATTTAATAATACAAAGGTTATTCCTGCGAGATTATATGGTCAACGGCAAGGTTCTGGTGGCAAGGTAGAGGTATTGCTCCTCACTCCATGCGGTGAAAACCGGTGGGAATGCCTTGTTAAACCTGGTAAAAAGTGTCCTATTGGTCAAGTTATCGAATTTGATGACCGATTAAGTGGGACCGTTATAGATAAAACGGAGTTTGGCGGTCGTATCATTGAATTCACTTGCAATAGTGTATTTGATGATGTGATACAAGAAATTGGTGAAATGCCATTGCCTCCATACATTCATGAGAAGTTAAAAGATAAAGATCGTTATCAAACTGTATATGCAAAGGAAAAGGGTTCCGCTGCAGCACCAACGGCAGGGCTTCACTTTACGCCTGAATTATTAGAAAAGATAAAAGCGAAAGGTGTTGAGCTCGAGTTTGTTACCTTGCATGTTGGTCTTGGTACTTTTAGACCTGTATCGGCAGAGACGATTGAAGATCATGAGATGCATAGTGAGTTCTTCGTTGTATCTCAAGAAACCGCTGACCGTATTAATACAGCTAAGAGAAACGGACGCCGTATTATTGCGGTGGGTACTACATCTGTACGTACACTCGAGTCTGCTACGAATGATGACGGTATACTACAAGGTATTAGTGGATGGACTCAAATCTTTATCTATCCTGGTTATAAATTTAAGATGATTGATGCATTGGTAACGAATTTCCATTTGCCTCAATCTACATTGTTAATGTTGATCAGTGCATTAGCCGGTCGTGAACATTGTTTAGCAGCCTACGAAGAAGCTGTTCGAGAACGTTATCGCTTCTTTAGCTTTGGCGACGCTATGTTTATTCGTTAGGAGGGACTATGCCAAGTATTACTTATGAATTACAAAAGACATGTCCTCATACGGGGGCACGTGCAGGTTTATTGCATACGCCACATGGTACCTTCCAAACGCCTATGTTTATGCCTGTAGGTACACAGGCAACTGTTAAAACAATGACACCTGAAGAATTAAAGGCTATGGGTTCTCAAGTCATCTTGAGTAATACGTACCATTTATTCCTTCGTCCTGGTCCTGAGCTTGTGGAAGAAGCGGGTGGATTGCATAAGTTTATGAATTGGGATCAAGCTATTTTAACTGATAGCGGTGGGTTTCAAGTATTTAGCTTAGGCGACATGCGTAAGATTACTGAAGAAGGTGTAACTTTTAGATCACATATTGATGGTTCTAAACAGTTTTTATCTCCAGAAGTTGCCACAAAGGTACAAGAGCAATTAGGTTCTGATATTGCGATGGCCTTTGATGAATGTATTCCATATCCAGCAGATCATGACTATGCGAAGCGTTCTACAGCTCGTACGACCCGTTGGGCTCATCGTTGCCAAGAGGCTCGTAAGGCTCATGACCGTCAAGGTATGTTTGGCATTGTTCAAGGCGGCATGTATAAAGACTTGCGTAAACAAAGTGCGGAAGAGTTAGTCGCTATGGACTTTGAAGGCTATAGTATCGGCGGCTTATCCGTTGGGGAACCTCATGATTTAATGAACGAGATTTTGGAATATACTACACCATTGTTGCCAACTAACAAGGCTCGTTACTTGATGGGCGTTGGTACAGCGGATTGTCTTGTGGAAGGTGTGGCACGTGGTATTGATATGTTTGACTGCGTATATCCAACACGTGTTGCTCGAAATGGGATGGCTATGACTTGGAAGGGGCGCCTTAACATTCGAAATGCGCAGTTTGCTCATGATTGGGGGCCTTTAGAAGAAGGCTGTCAGTGCTATACATGTAAAAATTATTCCCGTGCTTATATTCGTCACTTGTATAAGGCGGAAGAAATTTTAGCATTGCGTCTCGTAACATACCATAATCTCTACTTCTTACTTGAGTTTATGCGTCAAATGCGACAAGCTATCTTGGAAGATCGATTCCCTCAATTTAGAATGCAATTTTGGGATAGCTTTAAAAAGTAGTAATTAAGTCTAGTCAAATTTATATTAGGTGGCTATACTAGAAAAGAATACATATTTATTGTATAGGAGGATAACATGGAAGATATTTTACAAGTGTTGCAAACGAGCTGGCCAATTCTATTAATGGTTGTAATCTTTTATTTCTTATTGTGGCGTCCACAAAAGAAACAACAAAAAGAACGGGCTAACTTGTTAGGTAGCTTGAAAAAGGGCCAAAAAATCGTTACAATTGGCGGTATTTATGGTGAAATCGTTGAACTTGATGATGAAAAAGTAAAGGTTCAAGTATCTGAAAAAGTGGAGTTAACATTTGCGCGTTCTGCAATTGCTAACGTACTTTCCAAGAAAAACAAGGAAGAAAAATAATGAATACAAAGGAAGCAGTGCGCCGGGCGTGCAAGTCCCAGCGCGCTGCTTTATCCGTTGCTGATTGTAATACATGGACACCTATATTGACGGAGCAAATCATCAATAGTTCTGAATATAAATCAGCTAATACCATTATGGCTTATTTGGCGATGCCCAAGGAGGCCAATTTAGACGATGTGATTCGTCATGCTTTAGAACATGGTAAATCCGTATATGTTCCAGTATGTACCGATAAGACAACCATGATTGCGGTTCGTCTTAAGTCTCTAGAATCTATCACTCGGGGTGTGTTAAATATACGCATTCCCTCTGAGCCATACGAGGTTATTAATCCACATGACTTGGATTTGATTTTAGTGCCTGGTGCTGGCTTTGACCGCCAAGGCGGTCGCATGGGGATGGGGAATGGGTATTATGATCGATTTCTCAAGAAACTTTCACCAAGTACATATATGGGCATATGTTGGAGTGTCCAAATTTGGAATGAACCAATCCCTATGGATGGATTGGACCAGCGGATGAACAAGATTGTAACGGAGCAAGGCGTTATACATTGCGTATAGTAGTAGAAGGGAGCAACTATTTTGAACGGTAAAGCTATTATCAAGTTTTTAGTAGTCATTGCTGCCATCATTGGATTGTTTGCGTATTTCATTCAACCTTTAGCAGGTTCTTTAAAACAAGGCCTAGACTTACAAGGTGGTACGCATATCGTATTGGAAGCAGAGGATTCTGCAACTGGTCAAGCTGACAATGATGCAGTGGAACGGGCGAAGCAAATCTTAGAGCGTCGTATTAATGAAATGGGTTTATCTGAACCATTGGTACAACGTGAAGGTGCTCGTCGTATTATCATCGAATTGCCAGGTGTAAAAGATCCTGATGAAGCGATTAAACGTATCGGTAAAACAGCAGTTTTGGAATTTAAAAATGACCAAGGTCAAACTGTTATGACTGGTGATGATTTAAAAGATGCGAAAGAAGAGTTAGGTCAAAATAAACAACCACTCGTTGCTATTGAATTAAGCGATGAAGGGGCTAAGAAATTTGCGGACTTAACATCTAAAAATATTGGCCGTCGCATTGCCATTACATTGGATGGTAAAGAATTGACTAATCCAGTAGTGCAACAAGCAATTACAGGTGGTAAAGCCACAATTTCTGGTAGTCAAAGCTTAGAAGAAGCTAAAGACTTAGCTATTTTATTACGTTCCGGTGCATTGCCTGTTAAAATTAATGTATTGGAAGTTCGTACAGTAGGTCCTTCTTTAGGTCAAGACTCCAAGGATAAATCTGTTGTAGCCTTCAGTGCTGGTATTGCAATGATCATGATTTTCTTGGTTATTTTATATCGCTTTTCTGGTATCGTAGCTAATATCGCATTACTTGTATATGTAATGCTCTTATTACTTGTATTAGGTAAAGGCTTTAATGCCACAATGACATTGCCAGGTATTGCTGGTATTATCTTATCTATGGGTGTTGCTGTAGATGCTAATATCCTTATTTTTGAACGATTTAAGGAAGAGGTATTCTCTGGTAAATCCATGCGTGTAGCAATGGAAGCTGGTTTTAGTCGTGCTTTAGCAACAATTACAGATGCGAACGTATCCGTTATTATTACGGCTGGTATCTTGACAATCTTAGGTTCTGGTCCGGTAAAAGGCTTCGCTATCAGCTTAGGCGTAGGTGTTGTTGTAAGTATGTTTACAGCGATTACAGTGAGTCATTTCTTGTTGCGCTTACTTATTGATTGTAACTTTACGAACCATCCATTCTGGTTTGGTGCGAATATCTCTCCAAGCACAAGTGCTGACGCATTTGCACCAAAATCTTTGAAAGGAGGTAAACGCAAATGACATTAGACGTAATTAAACATCATCGTTGGTGGTTTGCTATTTCCTCCACACTTGTTATTATCAGTTTGATTTCTATCTTTACTAAAGGCTTTAACTTTGGTATTGATTATACTGGTGGTACAATTGTTGAAGTTGTATTTGATCAACCTGTAGAGGTTAGTCAAGTTCGTGACGTTTTGAAAGAATATAATCTTGAAAATGCACAAATTCAGCTTTCTGGTGATACTACTGGTGAAACAGCGGGCGAAGACGTAATGATTCGTACACGTAATCTCGAGTCTAGTGAAAGTGCCGCTGTTGTAGAGTCTCTGACTAAATCTATTGGGAACAATACAGTTAAACGTATTGAAACTGTAGGTGCTGTAATTGGTTCTGAGGTTACAGAACATGCGTTGTTAAATCTTGTTATAGCATTCGCAGCATTAGCATTGTATATTTCTTATCGCTTTGAATATAAAGTTGCTATTTCTGCTCTTGTTGCTATTTTCCACGATTTAATCATGGTGCTTGGTGTATTCTCTTATTTCCAATTGGAAATTGATGCGTCTTTCTTGGCTGCTATTCTTACAGTTGTAGGTTACTCCATGAATGAATCTGTAGTTATCTTTGACCGTGTTCGTGAAAATACACATACACATAAACGTTCTGATACATTTGCAGATCTTGCGAATGCATCTATTACACAAAGTATTCACCGTAGTTTTTATACATTGGCTACAGTTATGTTCGCCTGTGTATCTCTTTATCTGTTCGGTGGGGACACTACAAAGAACTTTGCTCTTTGTATGATTATCGGTTTTGCTAGTGGTGCGTACTCCTCTATCTGTGTAGCTACATCTTTATGGGTTATGTGGAAGAGTCGCAACAAAAACGATATCCGCAATCAACAATAATATATTAATCAACAATAATATATGAACTGCTTTTACTATACTAATGGTGAAAGTATTGAACCTCTCTAGAATGCAATCTAGAGAGGTTCTTTTTTATCAAGTACATTAGAATATCAATACCTTTATATTATTACTGCTTTAATTATGGTAGTTGCGCTCGGTCTATATCATGTATGGATTAAAAAATACACTCCATTAGAAATGTAGTTATATGGGGATTTAATTTGTGAAAGCTTACCTTTGCAGATTTAGATACAACCAAAATCCTTATAGAATACTTTTGACAGTATTCTATAAGGATTTTTTTAGTTTTTAGTAGTAATTAGAGGAAGTTAGTTAAAAATAAAATGAACTAAAGTAATTGGAAAAAAAGATGTTATACAATTTAAAACCTGAATAAATAAGGAATTAAGGCATGCTTATGATGAGGTGTAGTGAATTTAAAATGAAGTTGTAAAATCAAGGCTTTTATATGTTGACGATTATTTTATTTGTGCTATACTTATACAAGTCGTTAGGATACAGCACAAACGATGAGCACAAAAAAACTTATGAAAAAAGTTTTGAAAAGTACTTGACGTAATGAGCTGGACTTGATAGAATAATCAAGTCGCCAGTTGATGAAACACTTCGAAAGAAGGTAGTGGAAACTGGTACAGATCTTTGAAAACTGAACAATGATAGGTAATCAATCATATGATTGAACATATGCCAGAGTGCGGGTTTTGACAAAGTCAAAACCAACCATAATTCA